>NZ_JBITHE010000012.1:0-292454 GCF_044457665.1 Streptomyces sp. NPDC050535 | reverse complement strand
ACGCCCGGTTACATTCCGAACCCGGAAGCTAAGCCTCACAGCGCCGATGGTACTGCAGGGGGGACCCTGTGGGAGAGTAGGACGCCGCCGAACTATTTTTGGAGAAAACCCCTGTACCGGGAAACGGTACGGGGGTTTTCTGCGTTTAAGGGGTCTCTGAATTGTTGGTACCGGGGTATGCCGTCATACCCCGGTACTCATTCCCGTCGGACCGTCGACCGCCGGATCGTCGCTGCTTAAGGCGCGTGACTTGAGGCGCGTTACTTCAGGCGGGACGAAGAGACGATCGAGACGATGTGGGCCGGGACCAGGAGCCACACGATCGCCGTGATGGCGACGGTGGCGACCTTCGTTGCCGTCAGGTCGCCGAGTGCCGTGTCCACGATCGCGGTCACGAGGAGGAGCAGCGTGGCTTCGATGCCGTTGCACAGGCGGTGCAGCTGGACGGCTGAGGCGAGCCGGCGTACCCGGGCCAGGCCGGTGGAGCGGGGGACCACGGACTGGTCGGTGGCCTTCTGCAGGCCGCTGTCCGAGCGGGCCACGTGGACGAGGTCGGAGGACGACTTGAGGAGCAGCACGCCGATGGCTGCCACCAGGCCGGTCACCAGGTAGGGATCCAGGCCGAGTTCGGCGGCGCGCAGGCCCATACCGGCCATGACCGCGGCGTCGGCGAGATAGGCGCCGAGGCGGTCCAGGTAGACGCCGAGCGGGCTGAACTGTCTGCGCCAGCGGGCTACTTCTCCGTCCACGCAGTCGAGCAACAGGTAGAGCTGCATGAAGAGGACGGCCAGTACGGCGCCGGCCAGGCCCGGCAGGAGCAGGGCCACCCCGGAGAGGACGCCCGCGAACACCATCACCACCGTGATCTGGTTCGGCGAGACGCGGGTGCCGAGCACCAGGCGGGTGATCCGGAGGGACAGAGCGCGCATGTAGAGGCGGCCGGCCCAGTGTTCGGCCCTGCTGTCCAGCTTGCCCGGAGGGTGAATCACATTGCGGAGTTCGTCGAGTGGGACCTTGGGCATGCGGCGCTTCTCCATGGAGGGTTGGGGGTGAGGGGGTAAGGGCGTCGGTTCGATGTCGTACAGGGAAGATCATGACGGGGACCCTGACGGGAGGTGTCGGCAGGGTGGATATCCGGTGGGCGTTGTCGGATGCGGGTAATACCGTGGATTCCATGAACCACGTGATCCGGTCCATACGTTCCGACGAGTGGGCCGAGGTGCGGGAGCTGCGGCTCGCGGCGCTGCGGGACCCGGTAGCCCATCTCGCGTTCCTGGAGACGTATGAGGAGGCTGCGGCCAGGCCCGAGGCGTTCTGGCGCGAGCGGGCGGCCGGGGCGGCCGAGGGGACGGCCGGGCGGCGGCAGTTCGTGGCCGAGGGGGAGAACGGGGTCTGGGGCGGGTCCGTGACCGTGCTGGTCGAGGAGGCCGGGTCGCGGGACTTCTTCGGGGGCGTCATCGAGCGGCGGCAGGGGCATCTGGTGGGGGTGTATGTACGGCCCGAGCACCGGGGGAGCGGGATCGGGGTGACCGGGGCGCTCTTCGACGCCGCGCTGGCGTGGGCCTGGGGGAGTGGGCTCGAGCGCCTGCGGCTCTTCGTGCACGAGAAGAACTCCCGCGCCGAGGCGTTCTACCGGAAGGCCGGGTTCGTGCCGACGGGCGTGAGCGTGACAGGCGACACGGGGGAGCGCGATCTGGAGTTCGTGACCACTCGGGCGTAGGGCTGGGCGGCCGGATGCCCGGTGTCAGACCGGGAGTTCGTACTGCGGCCAGCGGGACCGGGCCTGCTCGTGCGAGCGGAGGAGGGCCAGGGTCGGGAGGCCCCGGGTCGCCCCGGCGGACAGGAGGTCCGGAAGCTGGGGGAGCGGGGCCACGGCCGCCACGTCGTCCAGGACGAGGGTGAGTGGTGGGTCGAGGCGACCAGAGGATGACCGTTCGGCCATGCGCCGGCCGCGCTCGACCACGCTTGAGGCGAGGGCCGTCAGGAGCGGCATCGCGCCGGGATTCGCCCTGGGGTCCTCGATGGGTTCACCGACCACATAAAGCGTGCCCCCTTCGTTGACGAAGGAATCCAGAGTGAGGGTGTCACTTCGGTTCGGAGTGCAGGATTCGCGGACGTTGACCGTGGAGAAGGACGAAAGCGCGCGGGCCGTCAACTCCTGCGCGATGTCGCGGCGTTCGGGGTGCGAGGTGAGGGCCGCCTCGAGCTCGCCGGCGGCTCCGGACGCGGCCTTGGGGTTCGTACGGAGGGCTCGTACGGCGTCCTGTACCTGTGCGCCCTGCGACCAGCGGTGGACATGGCGGAAGGGTTTGCCCTCCACGGCGGCGGCGTGCAGATAGCTGCGCAGGAGTGTTTCCGCCGCGTCCGCCATGGGCTGGTCCACCTTGGCGGTGGGGCGTACGGGGGCGAGCAGGGCCGCCGCTCTCGCCGCCGCGGTGGCCTTGTCCTCGCAGCCGGCGGACGGGGACCAGTGGAGGCGGGCCGGGGTGTCGCACAGGTGCGCGGGGTCGTAGAGGAGGACGGGACCGAGCTTGGCTCTGGCGTCCTTGGTGTCCGACCAGGTTCTCGGGTTCGAGGTGACCACCAGGACGGGGCCCTCCGCGTCCTGGATCGCCTGGACCGCCTGGGGGTGGCGGGTCTGGGCGGAGCCCAGGAGGACGGGCGCGCGGTGGGGTGCCGCCGTGGGGGTTTCCCATCTGCCGGCGAGCGCGACCTGTTCCAGCGGCTGTGCCGCCACCGGCAGTGGGTGCTCGTGCGGCGCCGGGGGCGTGGTGGCTGGTGTCGGGAAGGGCTCCCGCCCGCCAACCCGTTCGCCCTCTGCTGCCAGGGGAGCCGTCGCCGTCAGTGGTTGCTCTTGTACCGGCTGCTGCGGGTGCGTCGTGGCTGGTGTCGGGATGTTCACCCACCCACCCACCCGGTCGCCGTCCGCCTCCAAGGGAGCCGTCGGCTTCGGCACGTGTGCCTCGATCCGCCGCCTGACCCTCCCCGCCCGCCACCGCGCCACCGTCCCTATCACGAAAACCGTGAGCACCAGCAGCAGCATCAACTGCCCGATGAGCAGGCCCCAGAACAGGCCCCAGCCCGACAACTGGTCCGCGGGGGTGTCCGGCCAGGCCCCCGCCAGGTCGTGCGGCTCTCCGGCGAGGTGGCGTATGGCCATCGGCGTACGGGCGAAGGTGACGGCGTCCGGCCAGGCGTCCCGGGAGAACCAGCCGGCGATCCCCGTGGCCGTCCACACCATCACCGTCATGCCGAGCAGGAAGGCCAGCACTCCGACCAGCAGGCCGTCGGGGATGCCCCCTTCCTCGCCCCGCTCTTCCCGTCTCATCTCACGTCACCGTCCTTACGCGACCGTGGACTCGGAGGAACCGTCGAGATCGTTGAGGTGCTGTTCCATGAAGGCCGCCGCGCGTTCCTCGGCCTCCAGTTCCGCGGCGTGGAGCGCGTCGTCGGCGATGAGTTCGGCGGAGGTCTGGGTCATGGCGCGGTCGGTGAAGACGAGGGGGCGTTCGGTTTCCGTGATCAGGTGTTTGACCACCTGGACGTTGCCGTTGACGTCCCAGACCGCGATGCCCGGGGTGAGGGTGGGGATGATCTCGACCGCCCACCTGGGCAGGCCGAGGACCCGGCCCGTCGCTCTCGCCTCGTCGGCCTTCTGGGCGTAGATCGTGCGGGTCGAGGCCATCTTGAGGATCGCGGCGGCCTCTTTCGCCGCGGCCCCGTCCACGACGTCGGACAGGTGGTGGACGACCGCGACGAAGGACAGGCCCAGGCGGCGCCCGAACTTCAGCAGGCGCTGGAAGAGCTGCGCCACGAACGGGCTGTTGATGATGTGCCAGGCCTCCTCGACCAGGAAGATGCGCTTCTTCCGGTCGGGGCGGATCCAGGTGTGCTCCAGCCACACACCCACGATCGCCATCAGGATCGGCATGGCGATGGAGTTCCGGTCGATGTGGGAGAGGTCGAAGACGATCAGCGGGGCGTCGAGGTCGATGCCGACCGTCGTCGGGCCGTCGAACATGCCGCGCAGGTCGCCGTCGACCAGTCGGTCGATGACCAGGGCGACGTCCAGGCCCCATGCCCGTACGTCGTCTATGGCGACGTTCATCGCCTCGGCCGACTCCGGTTCGGGGTGGCGCAGTTGCTCCACGATGTCGGTCAGGACCGGCTGGCGTTCGACGATCGTCTCGTTCACGAAGGCGTGCGCGACCTTGAGCGCGAAGCCGGAGCGTTCGTCGAGTCCGTGGCCCAGCGCGACCTCGATGATGGTCCGGAGCAGCGCGAGCTGCCCGGTCGTCGTGATCGCCGGGTCGAGCGGGTTGAGCCGGATGCCCATGTCCAGGGCGGCGGTCGGGTCCAGCCGGATGGGGGTTATTCCCAGCTCCTGCGCGATGAGGTTCCACTCACCCGCGCCGTCCTCACCCTGTGCGTCGAGCACGACGACCTGCCGGTCGCGGAACCGCAACTGCCGTAGGACGTAGGTCTTCTCCAGCGCCGACTTGCCGTTGCCGGACTCTCCCAGCACCAGCCAGTGCGGCGCCGGGAGCTGCTGCCCGTACAGCTGGAAGGGGTCGTAGATGTACCCCTTCCCGGAGTACACCTCGCGGCCGATGATGACGCCCGAGTCGCCGAGGCCGGGCGCGGCGGTCGGCAGGTAGACCGCCTGGGCCTGGCCCGTGGACGTGCGGACCGGGAGCCGGGTCGTCTCGATCTTGCCGAAGAGGAAGGACGTGAAGGCGTCGGTCGCCGTGGACAGCGGATCCCGCATCAGAACATCAGCTCCTACCTGCGGATTCCGGTGGCGAACGGCAAGGTGTTGACGAAGGCGCGGTGATGCTCGCGGTCGCACCACTCCAGCTTCAGATACGACTTGCCGGCCGAGGCGCGGATGGTCCGCTTGTCGCGGGCGAGGGCCTCGGGGGAGCGGGAGCTGACCGTGATGTAGCCGACGAGGTTCACTCCCGCCGCGCCGCTGGCGAGGTCCTCGCCGCGCTGGTCCATGCGTCCGTGGGCGGCGACGTCACGCGGGTCCACGGTGCGGTTCATCTTGGCGGCGCGGCTGGCCTCGGCGGCGTCGTTCGTCTTCTCGGTCAGCATCCGCTCGATGGCGATCTCGGTGGGCTCGAGGTCCATCGTGACGGCCACGGTCCGGATGACGTCCGGGGTGTGGACGAGCAGCGGGGCAAGGAAGTTGACGCCGACCGGGGTCATCGGCCACTCCTTCACCCAGGCCGTGGAGTGGCACCAGGGCGCGCGGGTGGAGGACTCACGGGTCTTCGCCTGGAGGTAGGTGGGCTCCATGGCGTCGAGTTCGGCCGGCCAGGCATTGCGCTTGGTCATCGCCTGGATGTGGTCGATGGCGTGGTCCGGGTCGTACATGGAGTGGACGAGGGAGGAGAGCCGGCCCTGGCCCAGCGGCTGCCGTACGCGGATGTCGGCTTCCTGGAGCCGCGAGCAGATGTCGGTCAGCTCACGCGCCATGACGACGGCCAGGCCCGCGTCGCGGTCCAGCTTCCGGCCGCCCTGCGGGCGTGCCGCGCGTGCCATCGCCTGTGCCTCGGCGGCCAGTTCGCGGGTGAAGTGCATGCAGGCGACGAGGTACGCCCGGTGCTGCTCACTGCTCGTGGACACCATGGACTGGAGCTGGTCGTACGACTGCTGGAGCCAGCCGGGGGAGCGCTCGTCGCCGCGTACGGAGACGTCCTTGGCGTGCGCGTCGGGGTCGGCGGGGAGGGTGCGGGCGAGCATCTGGATGCGGGTGACGAAGCCGTCGCCGTTCGCCACGTGCTTGAGGAGGGTGCCGAAACGGTCGACGAGGGCTTCCTGGTCCTCGGAGTCGCGCAGGCCGACGCCCGGGCCCTCGATCTCGATCGCGGCGGTGACCGTGCGGCGGTCGGCGTGCAGGAGTACGGCGATCTCGTCGGGGCCGAAGGGCGCCGCGAGCCAGTTGATCCGGCCGATGCCGGGTGGCGGCCCGATCTCGACCTCACGCCCGTCGGCGCTGATGCCGGCCTCCATGACACTGCTGCGGTACGCCGTTCCGCGGCGCAGGCTGCGCCGGTAACTGCGGTTGATCTCGAACCACTTGTAGAACGTGCGGCGCTTGTACGGGACGTACACCGCCGCGAGGGCGACCAGTGGGAAGCCCATCAGCAGCACGATCCGCAGGGACAGCACCGGGACGATCAGACCGCACATCATGCCCAGGAACGCGCCCGCGATGATCAGCGCGATCTCACCGGACTCGCGGTTCCGGCCGACGATCGCGTTCGGCCGGGCGCGGCCGATCAGATATGTACGGCGGGGCGTGATCACGTGGGACACGTGGGACTCGGTCGTCAACGCCCTTCACCTCCCGTGCGGTTGTTGCGGGCGTTGCTGGCGTGCGGGGTGTTGACCGGGCTGGTACGCGGTGGGGGTGTGGCGGAGGGGACAGATCCGCCACCTCCGCCCGGCGTACGGGTGCTGTGTGCGGCCACGCCGCCGGAGGCGGGGTTGGAGGGGCGGGCCTGGCTGTTGCCGCCACCGCCTCCTCCGCCGTTGTCGGCACGGGTGCTGTGGGTCTTGATGCCCTGGGCGACCAGGGTGGCAGGGGAGCTCATGACGGCGGCGGCCTTGCCCTCGGCGCCCTGCATGATGCGGTTGTTGCGGGAGCCGGCGATCTCGTCGCCGAAGCCCGGTACGAAGCGGTAGATCATCGCGCTCGCGAAGATGGCGAGCAGGATGATGGCGAGGCCCGAGACGACGGCGGAGAACGCGTCGGGGCCGTCCGCGGACGACAGGGCGCCGGCCAGGCCCAGCACGATCACGATCACCGGTTTGACCAGGATGACCGCGATCATGATGCCCGCCCAGCGGCGGACGTGGCCCCACAGGTTCTTGTCGACCAGGCCCGCGTACACGACGGTGCCGAGCAGGGCGCCCACGTAGAGGAGAGCGGCTCTGATGACCAGCTCCAGCCACAGCACGCCGGCCGCGAGGATCGACACCATCGACACGACGATCAGCATGATCGGGCCGCCGCCGATGTTCTCGCCCTTGGCCAGGGCGCCGGAGAAGTTGCCGAAGAAGGTGTCGGTCTGGTTGCCCGTCGTGGCCGACAGGACCTCCGTGACGCCGTCCGTCGCCGAGACGACCGTGTAGAGGATCAGCGGGGTGAACGCCGACGCCAGCACCGTCAGCCACAGGAACCCGACCGCTTCCCCGATCGCGGTGGTGAGGGGGACGCCTCGCACCGCCCTCTTCGCCACGGCCAGCAGCCACAGGACCAGCGTCAGGATCGTCGACGCCGCGAAGACCACCGCGTACTGCTGGAGGAACTTCGGGTTCGTGAAGTCGACGTTCGCGGTGTCCTTGACGGCCTCACTGAGCTTGTCGATCGTCCAGGACGCGGCGTCGGCGCAGCCCTGGGAGAGGGAGGAGAGCGGGTCGAGGGTGTCGGTTACGGGGTTGCTGGGGGTACCGGTGGAGCCACTGTCGTCTTCGCAGTACTGCTTTGCGGGGCCAATCAGCAGGCTGCAAGCGTCTTTCGAGGCGGTCGGCGTCGGGGTCGGCGCTGCGAAGGCACGAGTAGCGAGCAGGATGGCCGAGGTCTGTACGACGGCTACGACGGTGGTGCGCCTGAGAACGCGGCTGCGGCTACCGGGCATACGTGAACCCTCCGTACTCCTCGATGGCCTTGCTGATTTCGTCCGAGCCGGCGGCCCTGTCGTCGCCGGGGACCGGGGCGGGTCCGTCCGTCTGGGAGTCCGTCACGATCTTCCAGTCGCCGTTGTCCCACTGGAGGTCAAAGGTCCACGTCTTCCATGTGGAGGTGACGGGATCTGTGGAGGTCTCTCCGGACATTCCGATAAGTCCCATGTACCAGACCGAGACCTTGGCAGCGCTGTCGCTGTACTGCCCGGCCTTGGTGCCCACTGGGACCGTTCGCGAGACGAACGTGTTGCCGTCCGGCGCATTGCCGTTGGCGTCGAGCCCCAGCTTGCTGAGGAAGTCCGTCGAGTAGGCCGCGTCCATCGGGCTCTGGAGTTGGGCGGCCGCGGCGGACGTGTAGATGGTGTTGACGATGTCGTGTCGGCTGTCCTTGTTGAACATGCCGGTCGAGCCCAACACCACGGCGTAGTTCGCGGCCGCGCTCTCCGCTCCCACCGTGCTGTGTGCGAACCCCGCCGGGATCCCCGCCACCTTCGACCCCACAGGGCGTTCCCCCGAAGCCGCCGTGGGGGAGGTCTCCGGCTTGTCGGTGGCGGTGTCTCCGGAGGAGGAGTCGTCGCCGCGGTTCGCGAAGGCGATCGCGGCGATCAGGAGAACGACCACGCCGACGACCGTGACCAGGCTGCGGGAGGAGGACCGGCCACGCCGGGCACCCCCGTACACGTCGCCGGCGCCGCCCGGCAGCCGCGTCCTGGTCTGGCCGGAACCGCCGTACCCTCTGTCCTCGCCGCGCGAGCCGTCGCCGTAGCCGGGTTCGTCACCGAGACTCATGCCGCGTACGCCCCCTCAACCTCTCGCTGAACCGCGTAGTACGACGGTAGCCGTGCTGGTTCCCGCGCGGGCGCGGTGTGGTGAGTCGACATCAGGGAAAGGCAACCTCAGCCGGTGGGCACGACGGACGGGTGGGTCGGAGGGAGGAGAGGATCCGGGCGAGCCCGGCCCGGCCTAGACGGCCATGCCGTACACGATGGTGAACAGCGTGCCGAGGGACCCGATGATGAAGACTCCGGTGAGGCCCGCGATGATGAGGCCCTTGCCCTGTTCGGCGCTGAAGGTGTCCCGGAGGGCCGTCGCGCCGATGCGCTGCTTGGCCGCGCCCCAGATCGCGATCCCGAGGCAGAGCATGATGGCGACCGCCATCACCACCTGGACCATCGTCTTGGCCTCGGTCCCCAGGCTGCCGAAGGGACCCCAGTCCGGAGCGATCCCGCCGATAATTGTGGTGATGTCGCCCTTTTCGGCTGCGAAAAGCATGTAAGTCACCGCCCCTAGTGGGTAGTTCTGCACCCTCTGCCCTGTGCGCAGAGGTCGAGCCCATTCTCGCCGAAGATGACGCCGTCGGATGTCGACTTGACGTCATTGGTTGGCGGGTTTGGTAGGCAAAGGGTCGTCTGGTCACTCTGTGTATCACGGTAGGTTACGCCGAGCAATGAAGTCGGTGCGGAACCTGTCGTGTGGTTCCGTCGTTAACCCCTCTTCATGAAACCGCGGACGGTCGCGCGTCCGCGGGGTGTGGCCGAGGAACCGTCAGCATCAAGGCTATCCCGCGTTGTTGGGAGAGAGGGAAACGGCCCGGAGTCCGCCTAGCTCCTGGGCCCGGTGGCCTGCTCGCCCTTCGGGTCGACGTGCGGCAGGAGGCGGTCGAGCAGGCGGGGTGTCCACCAGGCGTGCCGGCCCAGCAGGGTCATGACCGCGGGCACCAGCAGCAGCCGTACGACCGTCGCGTCGATCAGCACGCTCACCGCGAGGCCCAGTCCGAGCATCTTGACCACGACGTTGTCGCTGACCACGAACGCGGCGAAGACGCTGACCATGATCAGGGCGGCGCAGGTGATCACGCGGGCGGTGATCTCCAGGGCGTGCGCGACGCTCGCCTTCGCGTCGCCGGTGCGCAGCCAGGCCTCGTGGACCCGGGAGAGCAGGAAGATCTCGTAGTCCATGCTCAGTCCGAAGATGATCGCGAACATCATCATCGGCACATAGCTCTCGATGGGCACCTTGCCCTCGACGCCCAACGCGGGCCCGCCCCAGCCCCATTGGAAGACGGCGACGACGACGCCGTAGGACGCGCCGATCGAGAGCACGTTGAGGACGGCCGCCTTCAGGGCGACCAGCAGTCCTCGGAAGACGATGAGGATGATCAGGAAGGCGAGGGCGACGACGACCCCGATGATCAGCGGGAGGCGGCTCGCGACGATGTCGCGGAAGTCGACCTGGGCGGCGGTCGTGCCGGTCACATAGCCGTTGGCAGGGGTCCCGGAGACGGCCTGCGGCAGTGTCTCGTCGACGAGGCGGTTGGTGAGGTCGGTGGTCGTGGCGCTCTGCGGGGCCGCCTTCGAGTACACCGTGCCGACCAGTACGTCGCCGTCCTGGGTCGGAGTGAGCGGGGTGACGGTGGACGCGCCGGCCACGTCCGTGAGTTCCTTCTGCGCCTGGGAGGCGAGGTCGGAGCGCTGGTCGGAGGGCACGTCGGTCTGGTCGATGACGACGGTGAGCGGACCGTTGGAGCCGGGGCCGAAGGACCGCGCCATGATGTCGTAGGCCCGGCGGTCGGTGAACGACTTCGGGTCCGCGCCGTCCCCGATGTGGCCGAGCTGGATGGAGAGCAGCGGGATCGCCAGCACGAGCACGGTGAGCAGTCCGCCGGCCAGGAACCACCACGGCCGCCGCTCCACGCGCTGCGCGTACCGGTGCCAGGTGCCGTGCGCGGAGGCCCCGGGCTCCGCGTCCGTCTCGGCGACCGGGCGGCGCACGCGGTAGCGGTCGATGCGTCTGCCGATGAGGCCGAGGAGCGCGGGTACGAGGGTGAGGGCGCCCGCGACCGCGGAGACCACCGTGACGGCCGCGGCCACGCCGAGTTTGCCGATGAACGAGACTCCGGAGACCGACAGTCCGGCCAGCGCGATGATCACGGTGCAGCCGGAGACGAGGACGGCCCGTCCGCTGGTGGCGTTCGCGCGTCCCGCCGCCCGCACCGGATCGGCGCCGTCCATGAGGTTCTGGCGGTGGCGGGTGATCAGGAAGAGGGCGTAGTCGATGCCGACGCCGAGCCCGATCATCGTCGCCAGGGTCGGTGACACCGTGGCGAACGTGAACGCCGACGCGAGCAGTCCCAGGCAGGCCAGACCGCCGATCACGCTGATCAGCGCCGTGAGGAGGGGGATGCCCGCGGCGATCACGCTCCCGAACCCGATCAGCAGCACGACGATCGCCACCGCGAAGCCGATCAGCTCGCTCACCCGGTCGTCGGCCGCGGGCCTGGCCAGCTCGCCCAGCGGTCCGCCGTACTCGACGTCGGCACCGGCCGCGCGCAGCGGCTGCACCGAGTCGTCCACGCCGTGGAGATAGTCGTCGCCGAGGGTCGAGGGCTGTACGTCGAAGCGGACGGTGATGTACGCGGTCTTGGCGTCGGAGGAGAGAGGGCCGACGTTCTGTTGTGACGTCTGCCCCGACTGCGTCGACTGTCCGGAGGTGGACTCCAACGGGTTCTGTACGGCCAGCACGTGCGGCAGTTTCTGGAGGTCGCCGACCGTCTGCGACATCTGCGAGGACAGGTCGGTCAGGGGTTTCGCCTTGTCCTGGAGCACGATCTGGCTGCTGTAGCCGCCGGCCGCCGGATCGTGCTCCTTCAGGATGTCCAGGCCCTGTTGCGACTGGACGCCCGGCAGGGAGAAGTTGTCCTCGTACTCCCCGCCGAACGCGCGGTTGAGCAGGCTCAGGGCGACGAGGGCGGCCAGCCACAGGACGATGACGGTCACGAAGTGCCGTGCGCACCATTCACCTAGCCGGCGCAGTCGCATGGGTCGCTCCCAGCGGAGACGTTCGAGCACGTCCACCAAGCGGAGACGTCCGATCACGTCCATTAAACGTCCCGCTGATCACCGCGTCCTGTTGAGCCGCCGCCCTCGCTCTGCCCCTGCCGGGGGTCAGCCCACCGCGTCCGCCAGGACCGTGGCCGTCTTCGCGACCAGCGGGCTGTCCGCGGCGGCGGCCGGGTCGGGCTTGGTCGTCAGTACGGCGACGACGACCGGAGTGCCGTCCGGGGTCCAGGCGATGCCGACGTCGTTGGCCGTCCCGTACAGACCCGTGCCCGTCTTGTCGGCGACCCTCCAGTCCTGGGGCAGGCCCTTGCGCAGGCGTTCACCGCCGGTCGTGTTGCCGAGCAGCCAGGTGGTCAGGCGGGTGCGGTCCTCGTCGTTGAGGGCGCTGCCCAGGGCGAGTCGGGCGTACGTCCGGGCGATCGCGCCGGGGGTGGTGGTGTCCTCAAGCCGTCCCGGCTCGGCCGAGTTCAGGTCCGGCTCCCAGCGGTCCAGGCGGGTCTTCGGGTCCCCGATCGAGCGGCTGAAGCGGGTGACCGCCGTGGGGCCGCCCAGTTCGGTGAGCAGCAGGTTGGCGGCGGCGTTGTCGCTGAAGCGGATCGCCGCGTCGCAGAGTTCCTCGATGGTCAGGCCCGCCGCCACGTTCTCCGGCTTGACGGTGACCGCTCCGCCGCCGGACGCCGTCACGTACTCCGCCGTGTAGTGGATGCGCCTGGCGAGCGTCTCGCCGTGCCGGTCCAGGTCCCTCAGTACGGCCGCGACCGCCAGCGTCTTGAACACCGAGCACATCGGGAAGAGCTCCGACGCCCGGTACCGCGCGGTCGCCCTCGTCCCCAGGTTGTGGGCGAACGCGCCGACCCTGGCGCCGTGTTCTTCCTCGAGTGCCCGCAGCCGGGCGTGCGTTTCGTTCCGTGTACGGGGGTTCGCGTGCGCCTGCCCCGCGGTGAGCGCGAGTGCGGCGGTCGCGGTGGCCGTGGTGAGCAGGGTGCGGCGCGTTGTCGTCGTGTTCAGGATTTTTCGTCCTCCAGTCCCTGTACGAAGTGGTCGAACTCGCCCGCCTGTACGCCCAGTACGAACGCGTCCCACTTCTTCTGAGTTGTAGTGACGATGTTCGTGGGGTCACTGGTTTCACGGATGTGGACCAGGTCGTTGTCCCCGAAGGCGAGCTCGATCCAGGGCCCGGGGCCGGTCGCGTCGTCGGGCGCGGCGCGGGTCCACTCCAGATCGGGGGGGATGTCAGCCACGGGGTGAGCCCTGCTTGAGGGTGCGGAGGAGGGTGCGGAAAGTGGCGGGGGCGGCGGTGAGTATCGCCGCGGTGGGGTCGCTGCTTTCGGTGAGATGGATCGTTTCGGCGGTGCCTGCGGCGACGTGTACGCAGGAGTTGCCTTCCGGGCAGTAGGACGACTTCTGCCAGGTGAGGGTGGGCATCCTCGGCTCCTTCACAGGTCCTTGGCGATGTTGTGGATGAAGTCCCGCGACTCCTCGGGGGTGAGGGCCGCCGCCTCCATGCGATCGAGCAGTACGCGGTACTTGTCCAGCTGCGCCTCGGCGTCGAGGAACACCGGGCCGTGGGACTGGTCGAGGTTCACGGTGTCGAGTTGCGGTACGGGACCCTCGGCGTAGTAGATCGACTGACCCGAGCCGGGGAAGACGCTGGCGTCGAACGGGATGACGTGAACCGCGACGTGCTCCCGCTCGTTCAGCTCCAGCAGGTACTTGAGCTGGTCGCGGGTCACGCGGGGACCGCCGAACTTCATGCGCAGGGCGGCCTCGTGGACGATGACCTGCTGCGGAGTCGGTGGATCCCGGAAGAGAATGGCCTGCCGTTTGACCCGGAAGGACACCCGGTGCTCGACGTCCGGGGGCGGTAGCTCCGGCACGGCCTGGCGGAAGATCTCGCGAGCGTATTCCGTGGTCTGGAAGAGGCCGGGGATGTGTACGGTCACGGCGGTTCGCAGCCGGGTGGCGTGGTGTTCGAGCTCGGCGAGGTCCAGCAAGCCGGTCGGCAGGATCTCCCGGTACTCCTCCCACCAGCCTCGCCTGCGATCGGGGGCCAGGGCGGTGAGCGCCTCGACGAGGGGCTTGTCGGAACAGTCGTAGTGACAGGCGATGGTGCGGAGTCGGTCGGGGCTCACACCGTGGCGGCCGGCCTCCATGTTGCTGACCTGGTTCTGCTTGATGCCGAGGAGCTGTGCGGCTTCGGTCGACGTCAGACCCGCTCGCTCGCGCAGCTTGCGCAGTTCGGCCCCCAGTCGCATTTGACGCCCGGTGGGGGTGCTTCTCATGGCCAACGTTCGACTCCCTTGGCACTGCCGTGTCACCCACACGCATGAACACTGAAGCACTTCGTGCATCTAGGTCTAATAACTTACAGCTCCGCGCTACCTTCTCCTCAAGGCGCCCGCCCAGAAGCACCCCGCTCGACGGAGCGGCCGCGGTCACTGGGCAACGTAACCAAACCACCCAACTACCCACCGAACCGGGAGACTTCCGATGGCAACCGTATCCCCGTCCTGGGCCTACACCCTTCAGCTCCCCCACGATCCCCGTGCCCCCGGCATCGCACGGGCCACCCTCCGTACCGTCCTCGCCGCGCACGACCTCGCCGAACTCAGCCCCACCGCCGAACTGTTGGCCTCGGAGCTGCTCACCAACGCGCACCTGCACACCCGGGGCCCGTACGCCCTGCGCCTCTACGCCGCCGAACCCGACCGGCTCCGTATCGCGGTCTGGGACACCGACCCGACGGTCCCGCCGGGCTTCTCCGGCGGGCCCGTCCTCGTACCCCCGGACGGCGCCGAACACGGCCGGGGCCTGCACCTCGTACGGGCCTGCGCGGACGCGTGGGGCGTGTCGGTGCTGCGGGAGCTGGGGGCCTCGAAGGGCGGGAAGCTGCTGTGGGCGGAGTGCGTGGGGGCGGGGTGACAGAGGAATGCCGGGTGTGGTGGCCGGTCGTCGGATATCGGTCCGCATCAGCTTGTGTGTGATCATCCCGTCGCACAGTGGGCGCCTCTACACTGACCTCGGCGGACTCCTGGGCGGCGAGGGGCGGTTGACGGTGCGTAAGGCATGGGTCGTGGCGATCGCCGCCGTCGGGGGCGGGCTCAGCTTCGTGATGGTGCTCGTCGTCGGCGTCTACCTGGTCGCGGGGAACCTCGCGGGCGGGGTCGGCGGCGGAGCGGTCACCCTGGCGAAGGGCGCCGTGCCGGCCGCGTACCAGACGCTCGTCCAGAAGTGGGGCAATCTCTGCACCGCCATCAACCCGGCGCTGCTGGCCGCGCAGTTGTACCAGGAGAGCGGGTTCAATCCGACCGCCCAGAGCCCGGCGGCGGCGCAGGGAATAGCGCAATTCATCCCCGGAACGTGGGCAACCCACGGAATCGACGGCGACGGGGACGGCGATCGCGACGTATGGGACCCGAATGACGCGATTCCGTCGGCCGCCTCCTACGACTGCGAGCTCGCCTCGTACGTGAAGGACGCGCCGGGGGACCCTACGCACAACATGCTCGCCGCCTACAACGCGGGGGCGTACGCGGTCATCAAGTACGGGGGCGTACCGCCGTACAAGGAGACCCAGAACTACGTGAAGACGATCACCACGCTGCAGGCGAGTTTCGCCGCGCCGGTGACCCGGGTCGACCCCTCCAAGCAGGCCGCGGCGGCCATCTCGTACGCGCAGGAGAAGCTCGGCACGCCCTACCTGTGGGGCGGGAACGGCACCGCTGACCAGGGCGGACGCTTCGACTGCTCGGGGCTGACGAAGGCCGCGTACGAGAGTGTGGGGATCACGCTCCCGCGCGTCGCCAACGACCAGTACAACGCCGGGCCGCACCCCGCGCGGGAAGAGCTGATGCCGGGCGATCTGGTGTTCTTCTCGGACGACCTCACCAACTCGCGGACCATCCGGCACGTGGGCATCTACGTGGGTGGCGGATACATGATCGACGCACCCCGGACAGGGGCCGTCATCCGCTTCGACCCGGTCGACACCCCTGACTACTTCGGAGCCACCCGAGTGACCGAAGATGGCGCGAAAGCATTGCCCACATCGGTCTGAACCCACCCTCTGAGCTGGGAAGATGCATCTCTCTTCGGTAACGTCTGAGTGATCATTCGGTGGAGGGTGGAACGTATATCAGGGGAGTGTGCGTTCCTTTTCTCGTAGAGCGGATCTACGACCACGGGGGTGGGACAGAGCGCCGCACGAAAGGCTGCGCGCGCGGGAAAGACGACGAAGGGGCCACAGCACCATGGCTGGACTCGCCGAATCCGGTTCCAATCCCGACGTCGACCTGCTCTACGACATCAACCGCCTGGCCCAGGACGCTCCGCACTGGTTCGACCGGGGCGTCGGGTTCGTCGGTGAGTACGGGCTGCTGATCGCGATGGGCCTGCTGGCCGCCGCCTGCTGGTGGTCCGTGCGGCGGCGAGGCGGCGAAGAGGCCGCGTCGTCCGTGGCCGCGGTCATCTGGGCGCCGCTCGCCGCCGGCATCGCGGTCCTGGTGAACGTGCCGATACGGGACTTCGTGGCGCGCCCCCGCCCCTTCGTCGACCACCAGGGCCTGGACGTCCTGGTGTCCGGCAAGACCGACTACTCCTTCGTCAGCGACCACGCGACACTCACCATGGCGGTGGCCGTCGGACTCTTCATCACCCACCGGAAGTTCGGGCTGATCGGCATAGGCCTCGCGCTGGTCGAGGGCTTCTGCCGGATCTACATGGGCGTGCACTACCCGACGGACGTGATCGGCGGCTTCGCCCTCGGTACCGCCGTCGCCCTGCTGCTTTCCCCGCTCGCCATGCTGCTGCTGACGCCGTTGACCAAGGCGGTGGAGGGTTCCGCCCGGGTCGGCGGGCTGATCCGGGCGCGCGGGACGGCACTCCCCGGCTCGGGTGAGGGCGAGGACGCGGTGCTCACGGGGGCTCAGGTGGTGCGGCCCGAGGACCGGGACCTGGCGGCGTAACCCCGCTACAGCGCCTGCGGGAAGGTGAAGACGCGCTTCGGGTCGTACACCCTCTTCAGAGTCGTCAGGCGGGGAGCCGCGTCGCCGTAGTACGCCTTGCGCCAGTTGGTGAGCGTAGAGTCCGTGTAGTTCTGGTAGGCGGCCCCCGACGCGTGGGGTGACATGGCCTTGTGGGCGCCGGCCAGCCAGGACTGGGCGGTCGTGCCGGAGGTGCCGGCCTGCCAGGAGGCGATGTACTGGGCGAGCATCCGCGAGCGGCGGTGCACGAACGCCGTAGCGGTGGGGGAGACGCGGTTGACCGCGCCGCCGAGTGCCGTCAGGGCGATGCTGCCCGCGCCGCCCCGGACCGTCGAGAGCTGGTTCAGCAGGGCCTGGACGCCCGCCGAGGAGAGGGAGCGGTCGAAGAAGTCCGAGCGGGCCGCGTACGTCTCGCGGCCCAGCGCGCCCTGCGCGGAGCGGCCCGGGGTCGAGCCGGGCAGGTGACACTGGGCGTCGGTGGAGAAGGACGAGCAGCCCGCGTACACCTCCATCGAGTCCTCGTACGACCTGCGCTTCAGCGAGACGCTGCTCGCGGGGGCGCCGATCGTGTCGGCCAGCCGGTCCACGGCGTTCTGGAGTTCGCCGTACGTGCCCAGGGAGAACGCCGCGACGGAGATCGTGGGAGTGCCGCCGGACGCGTTCGCGAGGTGGCAGGAGGACCAGATCTCGTCCGGCTGCGTCGGGCCCCACTCCTGCCAGGCCTTGAGCACGGCGGCGGCCCTGGACCACGGCCAGCTCATGTACGCCGTTACGGCCTGGGGGGCCGGGTGGGTCTTGTAGCGGAGCTCGGTGACGATGCCGAAGTTGCCGTTGCCCGCGCCGCGCAGGGCCCAGAAGAGGTCCTTGTTCTCGGTGGCGCTCGCGGTGAGCTGCTTGCCGTCGGCGGTGATCAGCGTTGCCTGCGTGAGGCTGTCGCAGGTCAGGCCGTACGCGCGGGAGACGACGCCGTGGCCGCCGCCCAGGGTCAGGCCGGAGACGCCGACGGTGGGGCAGGAGCCGGCGGGGATCGTGACGCCCTTCGCGGCGAGGGCGCGGTAGACGTCGATCAGTTTGGAGCCGGCGCCGACGACCGCCTCGTTGGCGCTCGCGCGGATCTGGTTCAGCTTCGATATGTCGATGACCAGACGGTCGTTGCCGGATGACCAGCCGGCGTAGGAGTGGCCGCCGTTGCGGATCGAGATCTTGATGGCGTGGGCGCGGGCGTATGCCATCGCGGTGGTGATGTCGGACGTGTTGGCGACGTAGGCGACGGCCGCGGGCTTCAGGGTGTCGAAGCGGGTGTTGTAGAGCTGGTGGGCGGCTGTCCAGGTCTGGTCGCCCGGGCGGACGAGTGTGCCGTCGAGGTCCTTGGACAGGGCCGTCCAGTTCGCGGCGGTCGCTGCGCTGGTGTTGGCCGTGCGGAGGGCGGAGGCGGTGGGGTCGGTCGCGCCGGGGGGCGTGCTCTTCCTGGTGCCGGTGGGCTTGCCGCCGGCGTTGCATGCGGTGGCTGCCGCCGCCGTGAATGTGGCGGCGGCTCCGCCTATGAACGTACGCCGTTGCATGTGCGCCTCCCGTTGGTTCCTCTGAACGAGACGGGTGCCCGGGGCAGCGGGTTCCATGGGGGGTGGCGTGGCGTGGTGGGTTCGGCTGCGGGAAGGGTGTTTTCGCCCCCTCCGCCCCTTCCCGTCCCGTTTCTGGGGGCTGCGCCCCCAGGCCCCCCTTCGCGCTGCGCGCTCGTCCTCAAACGCCGGACGGGCTGGAAGGAACACCCCGGACGGGCTGGAACGCGACGTCAGAGGACCGCCAGGTTCACGATCCAGAAGCTCACGGCTGCTACCAGTGCCGCCGCCGGCATCGTGATGAACCAGCCGAGGATGATGTTCTTGGCGACGCCCCAGCGGACGGCGTTCACGCGCTTGGTGGCGCCGACGCCCATGATGGCGGAGGTGATCACGTGGGTCGTGGAGATCGGGGCCTTGAAGATGTAGGCCGTGACGAACATGATCGACGCGCCGGTGGTCTCCGCGGCGAAGCCCTGGGGCGGGTCGAGTTCGATGATCTTCCGGCCGAGCGTGCGCATGATGCGCCATCCGCCGGCGTACGTGCCCAGGGACAGCATCATCGCGCAGACGATCTTCACCCAGACCGGGATCGGGTCGCCCGGACCCTGTACGTCGGCGATGACCAGGGCCATCACCACGATTCCCATGGTCTTCTGGGCATCCTGGAGGCCGTGGCCGAGAGCCATGCCGGCCGCCGAGACGGTCTGGGCGATGCGGAATCCGCGCTTGGCCTTGTGCGGGTTGGAGCGGCGGAACAGCCACATGATGGCGGTCATCACCAGATAGCCGACGACCAGGCCGACCAGCGGCGAGGCGAACATCGGGATCACGATCTTGTCCAGCACGCCGTGCCAGTAGACCGTCGTGCCGCCGGCAAGGGCCGCGCCCACCATGCCGCCGAACAGCGCGTGGGAGGAGGAGGACGGCAGACCGAAGTACCAGGTGACCAGGTTCCAGGTGATCGCGCCGATCAGCGCCGCGAAGAGGATGCCCATCCCCTTCGAGTCCTGGGGCGTCTCGATCACCCCCTCGCTGACCGTCTTGGCGACCCCGCTGCCGAGGAACGCGCCCGCCAGGTTCATGACCGCGGCCATCGCGAGTGCCGCCCGCGGCGTCAGCGCCCGCGTCGATACGGACGTCGCGATCGCGTTCGCCGAATCGTGGAAGCCGTTCGTGTAGGTGAATCCGAGCGCGACCCCGATGGTCACGATCAGCGCGAAGGTGTCCATGAAGAGGTCAGGACTCCTTGACCGCGATGGTCTCCACCGTGTTCGCCACATGTTCGAACGCGTCGGCCGCTTCCTCCAGCACGTCCACGATCTGCTTGAGCTTGAGCACGTCCATGGCGTCGTACTTGCCGTTGAAGAGCTGGGCGAGCAGCTTGCGGTGGATCTGGTCGGCCTGGTTCTCCAGGCGGTTGACCTCGATCCAGTACTCGGTGAGGTTGTCCATGGTGCGCAGGTTCGGCATGGCCTCGGCCGTCAGCTCGGCCGCCCTGGCCAGCACCTCGATCTGCTGCTCCACACCCTTGGGGAGCTCCTCGACCTGATACAGCACGACCAGGTCGACGGCCTCCTCCATGAAGTCCATGATGTCGTCGAGGGACGAGGCCAGGTTGTAGATGTCCTCACGGTCGAACGGTGTGATGAACGAGGAGTTCAACTGGTGGAAGATCGCGTGCGTGGCGTCGTCACCGGCATGTTCCGCGGCCCGCATACGCTCTGCGATCTCGGTCCGGCCGGAGGCGTCGGCCCCGAGCAGTTCCATGAGGAGTTTCGAGCCCGTGACGATGTTGTCCGCGGATGCGGAGAACATGTCGTAGAAGCTCGTCTCCCTGGGGGTCAGACGAAAGCGCACGTGGGGTCCTCGGGGTGCTTCGGTTTCGGTCAGGCTGATGCTAGGCGCATCATCCGGCCACGGCTAATGGGCCGTCTCCCAGTGTCGCCCATCGGGCACAGTGATCAGCACAGGGTCCGGTCCCGGCATCGGGCAAGAGGGCTATACCCAGCAAAGTTCGATACCATATACCTACCAGGGGTATATGTAAGCGGCGAACCGGACGGGATCTCGACAAGATCCTCCGGAATATCCCCCGAGGTGTCCCCGGGGCCCTCCGGGAGTGCCGACAGGACCATCAGGAGGACGCGATGACGACCACCGAGGCCGGCGCGACGGCGCCCTCCGGCGGATCCCCGCAGCAGGTCGTGACCGACCACGACCGGGGTATCCACGGCTACCACCATCAGAAGGACGAGCACCTCAAACGCCTGCGCCGGATCGAGGGCCAGATCCGTGGTCTGCAGCGGATGGTCGACGAGGACGTCTACTGCATCGACATACTCACCCAGGTCTCCGCCTCCACGAAGGCCCTCCAGTCCTTCGCCCTCCAGCTCCTGGAGGAGCACCTGCGCCACTGCGTCGCGGACGCGGCCGTCAAGGGCGGCGACGAGATCGACGCGAAGGTCGAGGAAGCGACGAAGGCGATCGGGCGACTGCTGCGTACGTGAATCCCGCGGCCGTGCGGCTCGGACCGGGCCGCGGTGGCGGGAAAGTGTCGGTGTGGCCCGGGGGGCCGGGCTATACCCGACTGGCCGGAACTGACTACAGATTCATGGCCCGCGCCTGCTGACGCTCGCGCTCATGGGTGCGCGCGTCCGCCACCTTCAGCACCTCGTCGATGCTCTCGAGACTGAGCCGGTCCTCGTGGGCGGCCGAGGCCGCGATGATCAGGTCTCCGCACAGCTCGATCTCGGCGAGGGCCACGTGGTCCTGAACTGCCGTACCGCCGACCGGAGCCACGTACATCACCTCTTCCTGCCGTCACCGACTTCCTAGAGTAGGTAGCGGCCTACACACCGCGCATGGCACGGAAGGGCCATTTCCGGCCCCCAACTCCTCCTACGCCCGCCCCTGCCCCTGCCGCCCGTGCCTATTCGGCGATCTTTCCGGCGAAAATGTCCGCGGACTCCGGCAGCCGTACGTCGACGGCGACCCCGAAGTCGTACAGCAAGGTCGTCGAGGCGACGGCGACCGTGCCCTTCCGCCGGTCGTTGACGAAGCTGAAGCTGTGCCGGACCTTGCGCAGCCGTCCCTCCTCGTCCAGGTAGGCGTCGAACGGCACCCGCGCGGTGGCGAACCCCTTCGCCGCGGCCCTCAGCGCGTCCCTGTTGTCCTTCGACGCGCTCCTCGCGGCGACGTGGAGGTCGGCCGTACCGCGGTAGTGCCGCACCGGAGTGCCGGCGAGCTCGGTCCTGCCGACGTACGACGCCGTCCGCGCCCCGCGCAACAGCTCGGCCGCCGCGGACGGGTCGGTGGCGCCGCCCGTCACCAGGTTCCCGTCGGAGAGGGCGGCCGTGTCGACGCGGACCCACTTGTCGGCGGGGACACCGGCGCCGCGGTTCTTCATGAACAGGGCGCCCGGAGCGAGGAGTTCGGTGATGGGCCGGTGCTCGTCGGCGCCCGCGGGGTCCTGCGGCAGCATCACCTTCAGGCGGCCCCGGCGCAGCTCGAAGTCGTACACGCCCTCGCCCCGGATGGTGACCCTGGTCCCGCCGGTGGCCATCTCCATGGACGTACGGGCTTTCGCGCTGCCCGCCCGGCGCAGGGTGGCGGCGGCCTGGTGAAGCACCTCGACGCTCTCCTCGCCGGCGGCGGCGCGGGCGTCCTCGGTGAGACCGGCGCCGCCCGAGCATCCGGTGACGCATACACAGACCAGGAGTCCGGTCGTCGCGGCCGCGGCGGCCAGTCGGCCGGCCCGTCCGTCGTCCGCCACCCGCGACACCACCTGTGCCACCATCGCCCGCCGACCCCCAGCCGCTCCGGAACCGGGGCCCTCGGCCCTCCCCGTCGCTCCGCTTAACGACGTGTCGTGGTGCTTGTCACGCGTACGCGCACCGTTCACTTGCCTTGGGTAACGTTGTCAACGTGGCACAGCAGGACGAGACGGCCCAGACCCAGGGACATCAGACGACAACGGTCGAACAGGGCCGATTCTGTATGGCCCGCTGCACCTGCGGCTGGCGCGGCCCGGCGCGAAGAGCCCGGAGCATGGCCCGCACGGACGCGCAGGAACACGGCCAGGGGTAGGGACCGCGGCAGGAACACGGTGAGAAGACGAGCGGGCCCGCCCCCGGGAGCCGGGGGCGGGCCCTTCTCGTCCTCACGGTGGCACCGCCATGCAGCACCGCGAGGGGTTTCGGAGGCGTCGGCTCAGCCGAAACGGCCCGAGATGTAGTCCTCGGTGGCCTGGACCGACGGGTTGGAGAAGATGCGCTCCGTGTCGTCGATCTCGATGAGCCTGCCGGGCTGACCGACCGCCGAGAGGTTGAAGAACGCGGTGCGGTCGGAGACGCGGGCGGCCTGCTGCATGTTGTGCGTCACGATGACGATCGTGAAGCGCTCCTTCAGCTCGCCGATCAGGTCCTCGATCGCGAGGGTGGAGATCGGGTCGAGGGCCGAGCACGGCTCGTCCATGAGGAGCACCTGCGGCTCCACCGCGATCGCCCGCGCGATGCACAGCCGCTGCTGCTGACCGCCGGACAGGCCCGAACCGGGCTTGTTCAGGCGGTCCTTGACCTCGTTCCAGAGGTTGGCGCCCTTGAGGGACTTCTCCACGACGTCGTTCAGCTCGGACTTCTTGTAGGAGCCGTTGAGCTTCAGACCCGCCGCCACGTTGTCGAAGATCGACATGGTGGGGAAGGGGTTGGGGCGCTGGAAGACCATGCCGATCGTGCGGCGCACGGCGACGGGGTCGATGCCCTGCCCGTACAAGTCCTCCTCGTCCAGGAGCACCTTGCCCTCGACGCGGCCGCCGGGGGTGACCTCGTGCATGCGGTTGAGGGTGCGCAGGAAGGTCGACTTGCCGCAGCCGGAGGGGCCGATGAAGGCCGTCACGGAGCGGGGTTCGACCGTCATGGAGATGTCTTCGATCGCCTTGTGGGCGCTGTAGTAAGCGGTCAGTCCGCTTACGTCGATTCGCTTGGCCATTTCAATCACTGCTTCTTTCGAGGGGGAGACGCCGGTCGCTGAGATGGCCGCGTCAGCGACCTGTCTTGGGGGCCTTCCAGCGGGCGATGCCGCGAGCCGCCAGGTTGAGGATCATGATGAAGGCGATCAGGGTGAGCGACGCCGCCCAGGCACGGTCGTACGCCGCGCCCGAACCCGCGCTGTTCGCGTACTGCTGGTAGATGTACAGCGGCAGCGACGCCTGCGCGCCCTCGAACGGGTTGTTGTTGATGAAGGGGTTGCCGAACACCAGCAGCAGCACCGGTGCGGTCTCGCCGGCGATGCGGGCGACCGACAGCATGATGCCGGTGATGATGCCGCCGAGAGAGGTCGGCAGGACCACCTTGAGGATGGTGCGCCACTTCGGGATACCCAGCGCGAGGGACGCCTCGCGCAGCTCGTTCGGTACGAGCTTGAGCATCTCCTCGGTGGAGCGGACGACGACCGGCATCATCAGGATCGCCAGGGCGAGCGAGCCGGCGAAGCCGAAGGGCTGCATGTCGAAGATCAGCATGATGCTCAGGATGAACAGACCGGCGACGATCGACGGGATGCCGGTCATGACGTCGACGAAGAACGTGATGGCCCGGGAGAGGTTGCCGCGCCCGTACTCCACGAGGTAGACCGCGGTGAGGACACCGATCGGCACGGCCATCAGCGTGGCGAGGCCGACCTGCTCCAGGCTGCCGATGATGGCGGCGTAGATACCGCCGCCCGGCTCGGTGTCGGCGACGACTCCCATCGAGTGGCTGAGGAAGTAGACGTCGAGGACCTTGACGCCCCGCGAGATGGTCGTCCAGACCAGGGAGACCAGCGGCACGACGGCGATGATGAACGCGACCCAGACCAGGCTGGTGGCCACCCGGTCCTTGGCCTGCCGGCGGCCCTCGACGCGCGCGGCGATGCCGTACGTCCCGACGATGAAGAAGATCGCGGCCATCAGGCCCCACTGGACACTGCTGTCCAGGCCGGCGGCGAAGCTGATGCCGATGCCGAGGAGGACCGAGCTCGCGGCGATCGCGTACGGGGTCCACTTCGGGAGCGTCGCGCCCTGGAGGGTGCTGGGACGCTTCGTGTTCAGGGTGTGGCTCATGCGTTGGCCCCCGAGTACTCCTTGCGCCGGGCGATGATCGCGCGGGCCGCGCCGTTGACCAGCAGGGTGATGACGAAGAGGACCAGACCGGAGGCGATGAGCGCGTCACGGCCCTGCTCGGAGGCCTCGCCGAACTTGCTGGCGATGTTCTGGGCGAAGGTGCCGCCGCCCGGGTCGAGCAGGCTGGCCTGGATCTCGAAGGTCGGCGAGAGGACCGTGGCGACGGCCATCGTCTCGCCCAGCGCGCGGCCGAGGCCCAGCATCGAGGCGGAGATCACGCCGGAGCGGCCGAAGGGGATCACCGACATGCGGATGACCTCCCAGCGGGTGGCGCCGAGGGCGAGAGCCGCCTCCTCGATCATCTGCGGGGACTGCCGGAAGACCTCGCGGCTCACGTTCGTGACGACCGGCAGGATCATGATCGCGAGCAGGATGCCGACGGTGAGCATCGAGCGCGGGGCGCCGCCCTGCCACTCGAAGATGCCGGTCCAGCCGAAGTAGCTGTCGAGCCAGCCGAAGAGGCCGTTCATGTGCGGGACGAGGACGAGGGCGCCCCACAGGCCGTACACGATGGACGGCACGGCGGCGAGCAGGTCGATGACGTACGAGATGGGGCCGCCGAGCCTGCGCGGGGCGTAGTGCGTGAGGAACAGCGCGATGGCGACCGCGATCGGTACCGCGATGACCATGGCGATGATCGAGGAGACCACCGTGCCGAAGGCCAGGACGGCGATGCCGAAGTCCGGCGGGATCGCGGTGGGGTTCCACTCGAACGTGGTGAGGAAGTTGCTCTCGTCCTTGCTGATCGCAAGGACGGCGCGCCAGGTGAGGAAGACCGCGATGGCGGCCATGATCACCAGCAGCAGGATGCCCGAGCCGCGGGAGAGGCCGAGGAAGATCCGGTCACCCGGTCGGGTGGCGCCGCGGCTCGCGCGCTTCTGCTCGGTCTCGGAGGGCTCGGGGATTGGGGGAGGGGCTTCGGTGTTCTTAGTCGATATATCCATCAGGTTCTCCGGTCTGCGGAGTCGCACGAGATGTGGGGCTCCTGGCGGCGGTGCACCGGACGCGGCGCGGTCCGGCCCCGGGTGGCGGGGCCGGACCGGACCGTCGGGGTTTAGCTGAGGGCCGCGATGGTGGTGCGGACCTTGGAGATGATGTCGGCCGGGATCGGCGCGTAGCCGGCGTCGGCGAGGAGCGCCTGGCCGTCCTCGCTGGCGATGTAGGTCAGGAACGCCTTCGTGGCGGGCAGCGTCTCGGCCTTGTTGCCCTTGTCGCAGACGATCTCGTAGGTGACGAGGGTGATCGGGTAGGCGCCGTCGGCCTTGGTGGTGTAGTTCAGCTGGAGCGCGAGGTCCGAGCCCGTGCCGACGACCTTGGCGTCGGCGATGGCCTTGGTGGCGTTGTCGACGGTGGCCTCGACCGGAGCCGCGGCACCCGTGTCCAGGGAGGCGGCGGCGATGCCGTCCTTGGCGTACGACAGCTCCATGTAGCTGATGGCGCCCGAGGTCTGCTTGACCTGGGCGGCGACACCGCTGGAGCCGCTCGCGGACTGGCCGCCCTTGGCCTGCCAGGCCTTGCCGCCCTCGTACTTCCAGTTGTCGGGCGTCGCGGCGATCAGGTACTTGGTGAAGTTGTCCGTGGTGCCGGACTCGTCCGAGCGGTGGAACGCCTGGATCTTGAGGTCGGGCAGCGTGGCGTCGGGGTTCAGCGCCTTGATCGCGGCGTCGTTCCAGTTGGTGATCTTGCTGTCGAAGATCTTCGCGATGGTCTCGGCGTCCAGGACCAGCTTGTCGACACCCGGGACGTTGTAACCGACCGCGATCGGGCCACCGACCATCGGGAGGTCGACGGCCTGGCCGCCGGTGCAGACGGCCTTGGAGGCGGTGATCTCCTCGGGCTTCAGCGCGGAGTCGGAGCCGGCGAAGGCGACCGTGCCCTGCGTGAACGCGGTGACGCCGGCGCCGGAGCCGCCGCCCTTGTAGTTGATCTGAACGCCACAGGCGGAGCTGAACTGCTTGACCCAGGCGTCGATCGCGTTCTTCTGCGCGGACGAGCCGTCGGCGAGCAGCTGGCCCTTGGCGTCGTCACACTTGATGGCGCTGTCGGAGGACGTCGAGCTCGATGCGCTGCCGGTGGTGCCGGTGTCGTCGGAGCCGCACGCCGTGAGGGCCAGTGCGCCGGAGACGGCGAGAGCACCGAGGGTGAGGGCCCGCCGGTTCATGCGCTGCTGAAGCTTCACAGTCGGGAGTTCCTTCCAGGAGCCGCCGTCTGGTGGCGGCGTGCGAAGTCTGTGTGGTGCGGAGGAGACATCCGTCAGGTCGCCTCGCACCGTGTAAGGCCGAAATTAGGCAGATCAGGTGAAGGCGCCGATGGCCAAAAGTGAACGGAGGGTGAACCCCTGCGGTCGGTGCGGTGAGGTCACGGAACGCTTACGTCGAGGACACGGAGAGACCCCGGTTCTGGGAACCTCTGGGGAAACCCTACGTAACCAAACGGGGGCGCACATGTTGCGCCGCCGCCTCGGGTCACCCGCGCGCCGCGTGGAAGGTGGTCGACGCAGCGTGAGAATCCGTCAGTGCCGGGCGAGGTGCAGCGCGCTCAGCAGAGCGTCCACCAGATCACGGTCCCGGGGCTGGGTGAGGCGGGTGCGTGCCGCGTCCGGGGACAGCCAGGCGATGCGGTCGACCTCGCGGTTGGGGGTGAACCGGCCGTCCGCCGCCTTCGCGGCCCAGTAGCTGACCTCCTTGCGGCGGCCGTTCGCGTAATAGAGGACGGAGGGCAGGCGGGTGCCGGGCACACAGCGGAAGCCGCTCTCCTCCTCCACCTCGCGCAGCGCGGCCGCGAGGTGTTCCTCGCCGCGCTTGAGCTTGCCCTTGGGGTGCGACCAGTCGTCGTATTTCGGCCGGTGGACCAGGCAGATCTCCAGTTCGCCGGAGACGCGGGCGGGGGAGTGGCGCCACAGGACGCAGCCGGCCGCCTGGATGGTGTCGTCGTCGGTCGTTGTCATGCGGACCTCCGGTTCGTCCGTGCGGGTCCCCTCGCGGGGTGTGTGGCGTGTGTACGGGCCTTACGGATGCGGCGCGTACGGATTTACGGGGTGCGCACGGGCTCCTTCTGCCAGCTCTGCTGGAAGGCGAACCGTGCCGCCTCCACCTCGTGCCGCTGGTCGGCGTGCAGCACGCCGAGCGCGTACGCCGTCGCCGGGGCGATGCGCGGGGTGCGGGCCGCGGACGCGGCGGCCGAGGCGGCCTCCGCGGCGTCCCGGTGCTGGTTGAGGGCCTGGCCGGCACCGAGCAGGCGTACGTCGACCGGGCACTCCGGGCCGTGCAGGACCTCGCGGGCGTAGCGGTGCAGGCGCAGCAGCAGACGGACCTGGTGCCAGGGGGCGTCCTGCGGCTGCGGCGCGGTGTCGGCGGAGAGGCCGTGCACGAGGGCCTCCGCGTTGTAGGGGTGGCTCGCGGTGAGCAGCGGCAGGGTGCCGACGGCGTCGTGCAGCCGGCCCTCCGCGGCGGCGGCCGGGGGGCGCAGGTCGGTGGTGGTGGCCGTCGCGGTCAGCGGGACCTCGCTGGCCAGGACGGCGACGCTGTCCGCGACGGCGTGGAAACGGGAGGAGCCCAGTGCCTGGAGGGCGGCCGAGTGCGCGCGGGTGCGGGCCAGGGTGAGCTGGCGGTCGAGCAGGGCGCCGGCTTTCGCCGCGCCGATGGTTAGCGTGCCCTTGGGAGCCGCGCTTGCCTGCGGTCCCGCCTGTGCGGGGAGGCCGGCCGTTGAGCTCGGTCCCGACAGCCGGTTCAGGGCGCCGAGCAGCCGCTCGAGGCGGGCCGAGTAGGCGTGCTCGCGCGCCAGGGTGCCCGACAGCCAGGCCAGTTCGGGGCGCATGCGCTCCGACCAGTCGGCGTCGAGCAGCGGCCGGAAGGTGTGCAGCGAGCCGCTGATCCGGCGGGCCGAGCGGCGCAGGGCGCGGGCCGCGTCGACCGACTCGTCCGAGCCGTTCGACGCGCCGCCGGTCTCGCGGTGCTGGCGCAGTGAGCGGAGGAACTCCGTCGCCTGGGCCCGCAGGTAGTCCGCGAGAGCGTCCCCGGCTACGGACATGGTCCGGGCCGAGGGGTCGGTGGGGTCAAGGTGTTGCTGTGCCACGCCGGCGCCTCCGGGCGTCTATGAGCATCTCCTGGACGTTCCGCAGGGGCTGGCCCTCGGCATCGGTCGCGTGCCGGGTCCATTCGCCGTCCGGGCCCAGGTGCCAGGAAGCGGTGGTGTCGGACATACCGGTCTCGAACAGCCGGTTGAGGGCTGCCCGGTGGGCCGGGTCGGTGATCCTCACCAGGGCCTCGATGCGGCGGTCGAGGTTGCGGTGCATCATGTCGGCGCTGCCGAGCCAGATCTCGGGTTCGCCGCCGTTGCCGAAGGCGAAGACCCGGGAGTGTTCCAGGAAGCGGCCGAGGATCGAGCGGACCCGTATGTTCTCGGACAGGCCCGTGACGCCGGGCCGGACCGCACAGATGCCGCGTACCCAGATGTCGACCGGTACACCGGCCTGCGAGGCGCGGTACAGCGAGTCGATGACCGCCTCGTCCACCATCGAGTTGACCTTGATGCGGACGAACGCGGGGCGTCCGGCCTCGTGGTGCTGGACTTCCTTGTTGATCCGCGCGATCAGGCCGTCGCGCAGGGACTTGGGGGCGACGAGCAGTCGGCGGTAGGTCTCGCGGCGCGAGTAGCCGGAGAGCCGGTTGAAGAGGTCGGAGAGGTCCGCGCCGACCTGCGGGTCGGCGGTGAGCAGGCCCAGGTCCTCGTACAGGCGGGCGGTCTTGGGGTGGTAGTTGCCCGTGCCGACGTGGCAGTAGCGGCGGAGGGTGTCGCCCTCCTGGCGTACCACCAGCGACAGCTTGCAGTGGGTCTTCAGGCCGACGAGCCCGTACACGACATGGCAGCCGGCCTCCTCGAGCTTCCTGGCCCACTTGATGTTGGCCTGCTCGTCGAAGCGGGCCTTGATCTCGACCAGGACGAGGACCTGCTTGCCGGACTCGGCCGCGTCTATCAGCGCGTCGACGATCGGCGAGTCGCCCGAGGTCCGGTACAGCGTCTGCTTGATGGCCAGCACGTCCGGGTCGCTCGCCGCCTGCTCCAGGAAGGCCTGGACGGAGGTGGAGAAGGAGTCGTACGGGTGGTGGAGCAGTACGTCCCGTTCCCGGAGCGCCGCGAAGATGTCGGGCGCGGACGCCGACTCGACCTCGGCGAGGTCACGGTGGGTGCCCGCGATGAACTTCGGGTACTTCAGCTCGGGCCGGTCGAGGCCGCCGATGCCGAAGAGGCCCGTGAGGTCCAGCGGACCCGGCAGCGGGTACACCTCGGCCTCGGAGATCTTCAGCTCCCGGACCAGCAGGTCCAGGACGTACCGGTCGATGGACTCCTCGACCTCCAGGCGCACCGGCGGTCCGAAGCGGCGCCGCATGAGCTCCTTCTCCAGGGCCTGGAGCAGGTTCTCGGCGTCGTCCTCCTCGACCTCCAGGTCCTCGTTCCGGGTGAGGCGGAACGTGTGGTGCTCCAGGACCTCCATGCCCGGGAACAGCTCTTCCAGGTGGGCCGCTATGACGTCCTCGATGGGGACGTAGCGGTTCGGGGCGGCCTCCAGGAAGCGGGAGAGCAGCGGCGGGACCTTGACGCGCGCGAAGTGGCGGTGCCCGCTGACCGGGTTCCGTACGACGACGGCCAGGTTCAGGGACAGGCCCGAGATGTACGGGAAGGGGTGCGCGGGGTCGACCGCGAGGGGGGTGAGGACCGGGAAGATCTGGTGCCGGAACAGGGTGAACAGGCGGGCCTGTTCCTTCTCCGTCAGCTCGCTCCAGCGGACCAGGTGGACGCCCTGCTCGGCGAGCGCGGGGGCCACGTCCTCCTGGTAGCAGGCCGCGTGCCGGGCCATGAGCTCGCGCGAGCGGGCCCAGATCATCTCCAGGACCTCGCGGGGCTGGAGGCCCGAGGCGGACTTGGTGGCCACTCCGGTCGCGATACGGCGCTTCAGTCCCGCCACCCGGACCATGAAGAACTCGTCCAGGTTGCTGGCGAAGATCGCCAGGAAGTTGGCGCGCTCCAGGAGGGGCGTGTTCGGATCCTCGGCGAGCTCCAGGACCCGTTCGTTGAACGCCAGCCAGCTCCGCTCCCGGTCCAGGAACCGGCCCTGGGGCAGCTGGATGCCGTCCTCGACCATGTCCTCGTACTCGTCGAGGTCGGCGTCGAGGTCGGGTTCGAGGTCGGAGACGTTCGCCGCCACCGTGTGCGGGCGGTGCGCGGCTATGGAGCCGACAGAGGGCTGAGCGTGCTGGACCGGGGCCTGGGCGCTGGGGTGGTTCATGGACCCATTCTTCCGCGCCGGGGGCGATACCGGCGCGTCGGAGAGCGCGGGCGACAGCGAAGCGAGGCGGATGTTCCCGTTCAGCGGGGCCGGGCCGGGCTCGTCCGCCGTCGGAGGCAGCGGCTCGCTCCCCTCGGGAGGCGAAGGCTCTGGCACGGCGGGGTTCATTGGTCGAGCGTCGCAAGGTCGTCTGAATCGATGGTTACGAGGACATGACGTGCGGGATATGGAGGGGCGTCTCCCGGACGTCCGCGGGCCCGGGAGAACACGTCCATTCGGTGCTTGTCAGGCCGTACGCCGCTTGTCAGGCGGTACGCCGCTTCAGGGTCCGGAAGGTCAGGAAGACGGCGAGGGCGGCGATGGCGAGGAGGACGGCGGTTTCCGTGAGCTGGAGGGGCCAGAAGTGTGAGGAGGGGTGGTAGGCGGCGTAGAGGTCGGAGATGCCGTGCTCGCTCATGCACCTCCTGAGGCCGGCGCCGGTGCCGTCGACGCAGGCCGGGCTGTCGGCGACCCGCTCGCCCGAGGTGAGGACCACGCCCCGCTCCAGCAGTTCCGCGCTGTCCGGGAGGCGGGAGGCCGCGGTGCCGGTGACGGTCACCGCCGGCCACATGCTGTCCCGGCAGAGGTCTTCGAGGACCAGCAGGGCCAGGGTGACGGCGACGGCCAGGCCCAGCGCGGGCAGCGCGCGGCGCAGCAGCATGCCCGCCAGCGCGCCCACCGCGAGGGCGCACAGGGCGGCGGCGATCGTGACCGTGCCGTTGGAGCGGTAGACGTCCGACTCGTGCCACTCCTGGCCGAGGAGCTCCCGGCCGTCGGTCCACATCAGGCGGTGCAGGAGCACCAGCAGGGTCGTGCCCGCGGTGACCAGCGCGGCCGGGACCGCGAGCTGCGCGGCCAGCCAGCGCACGGGGGTGACGGACTGTGTCCAGGCGAGGGCGGCCGTGCCGTTCTCCAGGTCGCGGGCGACGAGGGTGGCGCCCGCCCAGGCGGCGACGAGGCAGGGCAGGTAGACGATGGCGGAGGCGGTGAGCGAGGCGACCACGTCGTAGAGGCCGTACGCCGGTCCGTCGAGCGCCGAGTCCACGCACGTCGGTTCCAGGAGACACGCGGCCGCCGCGCGGTTCCACTCCCGTACGCCGTCCGCGCCGAGGCCGTACGCCCACAGCAGGCCCGCCGCGGTCACCGTGACCAGTGCCGCCCAGATCCACAGCGCGGTGCCGTGCACCCGCAGTGCCGTCCAGACCGTGCCGCGCGGGGCGAGCGGGGAGCGCCGCGGGGCGGGTGGGCGCGTGGCGGTGGCCGAGGTCATCCGCGCTCCTTGGGTGTGGTGAGGGCGCCGGTGTGGCGCTTCAGCAGGCGGAAGGCGGACAGGGCCGCGAGGGCGGTGAGGGCCAGCACGATGGCGGTCGAGGTGAGCTGGAGGGGCCAGAAGTGGGAGAAGGGGTGGGAGTCGGTGTAGTAGCCGACGGCGCCGAGGCGGTCGTACAGGTCGCGGCACTCGGGGACACGGCTGCTGCCGCAGAACGGGTCGGCGATACGGGCGCCGGTGGAGGTGAGGAGGCCTTCGTCGACGGTGAGGCCCAGGCTCCTGGGGCCGTCGTGGGTGAGGCCGGTGACGGTCGTCACCGTGGGCCAGAGACGGGGGCGCGCCAGGCCGATGGCTGCCCAGACGGCTCCCGTCGCCACGAGCGAGACGACGAGCGCGGCCAGGGAGCGGCGCAGCACCAGTCCGGCGAGGGCGCCGGCGACCAGGCCGAACAGGGCGAGGGCGACCGTGGTCGGGCCGTTGGCGTGGAAGGTGAGGAGGTCGGTCCAAGGCTTGGCGGTGTCGATCTTTCCGCGCCCCTTGGACCACACCAGGTTGTGCAGCAGGACCAGCACGCTCGTCCCTGCGGTGACGAGCGCGGCCGGGACGGCGAGCTTGGCGGTCAGCCAGCGGGCCGGGGAGATCGACTGGGTCCAGGCGAGCTGCGCCGTGCCGGTCTCCATCTCCCGGCCCGTCAGTGAGGCACCGGCCCAGGCGGCGACGAGGAAGGGGACGAGGCTCACCGCGATGCTCATGTACTGCGCGAGCGACTTGTAGGTGAGGATCGCGTCCTGGTCGTAGACGCAGGCGTTCATGCCGCAGCCGTTCCACTGCCGCCACGCGGAGGCCGCCGCGTCCGTGAGCGGGCCGTAGAGCCACAGCAGCAGGCCTCCGGCGACGACGAGCAGGCCGGCCCAGACGTACAGGGCGGGGCGGTGCAGCCGCAGCATCACCCGGGTCATGGGGAAGGCGGGGACGGTGCTCATACGGCGTGCTCCTGAGCGGGGGTGCGGGTGGCGTTCAGGGACAGCGCGGGCACCTCGGGGCTGCGCAGATGCGCGAGGACCAGCTCCTCCAGGGACGGCCGGGTGCCCCGCAGATCCTCCGCGAGCGGGCCGCTCGGGCGTACGAGCGCGGTGAGCTGCCGTCCGGTGGTGCGGGACTCGACGACCGTGTGCGGGGCGAGGTCCCGGGCGGCGCCGGTGTCCGGGGAGAGCGCCGCGCCGGTCAGCAGGGTGTGCGCGTCGAGCAGGTCGTCCAGGTCGCCCGCCAGCCGGACCCGGCCGCCGCCTATCAGGAGCAGGTGGTCGCAGGAGCCCTCCAGGTCGGCGACCACGTGCGAGGACATCACGACGGTGGTGCCGTGCTGCGCGGCCTCGGCCATCAGGGTGCCCATCAGCTCGTGGCGGGCCAGCGGGTCCAGGTCGGCCATCGGCTCGTCCAGGAGCAGCAGTTCGGGCCGCTTGCCGAGCGCGAGGGCGAGTGCGACGCGGGTGCGCTGGCCGCCGGAGAGGGAGCGGATGCGGCTCCTCGGGTCGAGGTCGCCCCTGGCCACGGCCCGTTCGGCGACCGAGGCGTCCCAGCGGGCCGGGTTGAGCTCCTGGCCCAGGCGGAGCGTCTCGGCGACGGTGAGCTGCGGGTAGAGCGGCTTGCTCTGCGCGACGTAGGCGACGCGCTCGCGGGCGGCGGCCGGATGCGTGCCGAGCACGGTCAGCGAGCCCTCGGTGGGCGCGAGCAGTCCGGCGGCGTGGGCCAGCAGGGTCGACTTGCCCGCGCCGTTCGGTCCCACGACGGCACAGACGCGCCCCACGGGGAGCCGGAAGGCGCACTCGCGCAGCGCCCAGTTCCCCCGCCGCCCGAACCTCTTGCCGAGTCCGGCCGCCTCCAAGGCGGTGTCCGTCATTCCTGGTCTCCCTTGGTGAACTGTTCGTCGAGTACGGCGGTGAAGAGCGCTGCCACGTCGTCGCGCTGGAGCCCGGCCTCGCGGGCACGTGCTGCCCACGCGTCCAGTTCGGCGCTCAGGGGCGAGTCGGCCGGGGCGCTGCCCAGTGACTTGCGTACGAAGGTTCCGACGCCGCGTCTGGCCTCGACCAGGCCCTCGCGCTCCAGTTCGCGGTAGGCCTTGAGGACGGTGTTCGGATTGATCGCGGTGGCCTCCACGACCTCGCGGGCCGTGGGGAGTTTGTCGCCCGGCTCGAGCAGGCCCAGGCGCAGCGCCTGCTTCGTCTGCTGGACGATCTGGACGTACGTGGCGACGCCGTTGCGCCGGTCGATGCGGTACTCCACCACCGCGGGGACCACCCTTTCACTAGTTAACTAGTGAAAGGGTGGTCCATGAGGGTGTGCGAAGTCAAGTGCGAGATCTTCCGGCGGGCGTGAACCGATCGAGGGGGCTCGTCCGATGAGGGAGCGTGAGGGAAACGAGAAGCGACGGGGAACTGCTGCGGGCCATCGCGGCGGACGGTGACCGGCGCGCCTTCGAGGAGCTGTACCGGCGGTACGCGCCGTGGCTGACCGCGCGGCTGCGCGGCCGGTGCGCCGACGCCGGGGTCGTCGACGACGTCGTCCAGGAGACGTTCCTCGCCGTGTGGCGCGGCACCGCCCGCTACCGCGAGGAGGGCTCCCCCGGAGACGCGGCCGGCTGGCTGTGGCGCATCGGCTCCCGGCGGCTCATCGACACCCTGCGCGGCGACGGCGCGCGCGGGCGGCTGCGGCAGGCGCTGTCCCGCCTGCGGCACCGGGACGAGGACTCCGCCGAGGAACGCGTCCTGGCCGGCGTCGAGCACGGCGACCTGGCGGGAGCCCTGACCCGGCTCTCGCCCGAACTGCGCGCGGTGCTCCAGGCCACGGTGATCGACGGGCTCACCACCCGGGAAGCGGCCGTCCTGCTCGGCATTCCGGCGGGCACGGTCAAGACGCGGGCACTGCGTGCGCGCAAGCAGTTGCGGGAGGCACTGGCATGAGCCGTAGCGAGATGACCTGGCACGTGCCGGAGGACGACCTCCGTGCCTACACACAGGGCGAGCTGACGGCGCCCCGGCTCTGGTCCGCCGACACCCACCTCGCCGCCTGCGCGCGGTGCCGACAGGCGCTGGCGGCCGTGAGCGACCCGGTCGCGCTGGACGCCGGCTGGGAGCGCCTCGACGCCGAACTGGACGCGCCGCGCCCGGGGTTGGCCGAGTCGCTGCTCGTACGGGCCGGCGTCGCCGACCACACCGCGCGGCTGCTCGCGGCCACCCCGGTGCTGCGCCGCTCCTGGCTGTTCGCGGTCACCGCCGTGCTCCTGATGACCGTGGCCGCCACCCACTCGGTGGAGGCCGGGGCCACCCCCAAACTGTTCCTGGCCCTCGCTCCGCTGCTCCCGCTCGCCGGGGTCGCCCTGTCGTACGGGCCCGCGCTCGACCCGACGTACGAGATGGCCGTCGTCTCACCGACGCACGGCTTCCGGCTGCTCCAGATCCGTACCTTCGCCGTGCTCACCGTCGGCCTCGGCCTGAACGGGCTCGCCACCCTCGCACTGCCCTCCTACGGGCTGCGCGCGCTGGCCTGGCTGCTGCCCGCGCTCGCCCTCACCGGGACCGGGCTCGCCCTGACACCCCGCCTCGGTCCCGTCCTCGCGCCCTCCCTGGTCGGCGGCGCGTGGATCGCGCTGCTGCTGGCGGCGCAGGCCACGACCGCCGGACAGGCGGCGCTCGCGCCGTTCACGGCGGCCGGCCAGACCGCCGCGGGTGCGGTCGCCGCGCTCGCCATCGGGCTGCTCCACCTCCTGCGGGACCGGTTCGACTCGGCGCCCGCGCATGCCCCGCACCCCGGAGGGGGCGCCCGGTGACCTCCTCCCCTTCCCGTTCCTCCTCCCTCTCCGATCCGACAGGAGCGCCGTACGTATGACGCCCACCGTCTCCGCCTCCGGGCTGACCCTCCGCTACGGCGGAACCTTCGCCCTCGACGACGTCTCGCTGCGCCTGGGCGAGGGGGTCACCGGGCTGCTCGGGCCCAACGGGGCCGGAAAGACCACCCTGTTGAGGGTGCTCGCCACCGCCGTGCCCGCCGACCGGGGGGCCTTCACGGTGCTCGGGCACGACCCGGCCGACGCGGCCGGACGCCTGGAGCTGCGCCGCGAGCTGGGCTATCTGCCGCAGACCCCGGGCTTCCACGAGGACTTCTCCGCCTTCGAGTTCGTCGACTACGTGGCGATCCTGAAGGAACTCACCGACCGCGCCGCCCGGCACCGCGAAGTGCGCCGCGTGCTCGACGCCGTCGACCTGGCCGACGTACGGAGCCGGCGCATCAAGAAGCTCTCCGGCGGTATGCGCCAGCGGGTCGCGCTGGCCGCCGCGCTCGTCGGCGACCCCGGTTTCCTCGTCCTGGACGAACCGACCGTCGGGCTCGACCCCGAACAGCGCATGCGCTTCCGGGAGCTGATCGCCGAGGCGGGAGAGGGGCGGACGGTGCTGCTGTCCACCCACCAGACCGAGGACGTCGCGATGCTCTGCCACCGCGTGATCGTCATGGCCCGCGGGCGCGTCCGCTTCGAGGGCGCCCCGGCCGAACTGACCGCGCGGGCGGCGGGCCGGGTGTGGAGCAGCACGGAACGCGACCCGGCCGCGCGCGCCGGCTGGCGCACGGGCACCGGCTCCTTCCGCAACGTCGGCGACCCGCCCCAGGGCGCCGAACTCCTCGAACCGACCCTGGAGGACGGCTACTTGCTCACCCTCGACGGCGAGCGCGGCGACCGCGGCGAGAACACGGAGGCGGCCGCATGAGCGGCACGACCGGACTGGTCAGGGAGACGGCGCCCACGGGGGTGGAGCCGGCTCCGCGGGCGGCCGAGCGGCGCAGGACCGCGGCCGTGCTCGACCTCGCCCGCTTCGAGGCGCGCCAACTCCTCCTCCACATACCGGTGTTCGCCTTCCTCCTGCTCTACCTCGGCTTCACCGGCTGGAACCTGTTCAACGGCCGTGAGGGCATGGACGAGTTCCCGGTCCTCCAGGACGTCGACCGGGCCACCCAGTCCGCCCCGCTGCTCCTCGGCGTCGCCCTGCTCATCTGCGTCAACCGGACCGTGCTGCGCTCCCAACGGCGCGGTACCGACCGGCACTTCGACGTCCTGGTGATGGAGCCGTGGCGGCGCACGGTGGCGCACGCGCTGTCCGTCGTGCCGTACGCGGTGATCACCGCGCTGGTCGTCGCCTTCCAGGTCGGCTGGGCCGCGCGGAAGCAGGGCGTGATCGGTCACCCCTCGCCCGCCGAACTGGCCGTGGGCCCGCTGGCCGTGCTCCTGGCCGGTGTCCTCGGCGTGCTGCTCGCCCGGCTGTTCCGCTCCGGGTTCGCGGCCCCGCTCTTCGTCGTCGGCATCGTCACCGTCCCCACCTTCGTGTCTTCGGGCGCAGAGGGCTCGCACTGGCTGCAGTGGCTGTCGCCGGTCGTCAGCGAGACGGGCGCCCACCCGTTCCCCTCCGAGCTCCTCGGCCGGCCGGCCGCCTGGCACGCGCTGTATCTGGCGGGGCTCGTCGGGGTGCTGGTGTGTGTCGCGGTCCTCGTCAGCGGCGGTCGTCACCGGATCGTCCAGGCGGCCACCGCCGTTACCCTCCTCGCCACGGTCGCGGGTGTCGCCGGGCAGTCCCCGGGTGACTCGGCCGCCCTGATCGCCGCCCGTACGAAGGCGTCCGTCAGCCCGGAGAAGGTGCAGGCGTGCCACGACTACGGCAGGTCTACGTACTGCGCCTACCCCGAGTGGGACGCCCGCGCCGCCCTTGACTGGGCCCCGGTCGTCGACCGTGTCCAGTCCCTCGCGGGCGGCGCCGCCGGGGGCGAGCGGCTGACCGTACGGCAGCGGGTCGACGCCCGCTACGGCCCGAGCGGCGACGCCGCGCTCGACCCGTCGACCACGCCGGGCACGGTGACCGTCGGCACCCGCTGGGGCGGCAACCGGGTCCCCGAGTTCGCCGTCGGGGTCGCCTCGGTGCTGGTCGCCGGCAGTGAGGCGGCTGCCGGCGAGTGGTGCACCGGGGATGCCCGCGCGGTCACCGTCATGTGGCTGGCGCTCGGCGCCGAGTCCGACCCGATGACCGCGTTCCGCGACGTACGGCTCGACGACGACGTCGTGGGTGCCTCGCTCTCCCTCGCCCCCACGAACGGGGTCATGCTGAGCGCCGAACAGACCCGAATCGTAAGGGAGTTGCTCCAGCGGCCCCGCTACAGCGTCATCCCCAGGGTCAAGTCCCACTGGACGGAACTGACCTCCCCCGAGACGTCCACGGCCCAGGTGGCCGACATGCTGGGAGTCCCGGCGGCGCCCGGGGGATCGGGCGGCGCGACGGAGGACGACTCGTGCGAGTAGTCGCCCTCGGCGCGGGCGCGCTGTCCCGGGTGCGCGGTACGGGCTCGGTGCCCGGTACTGGTTCGGTGCCCGGTACGGGTTCGGCGTCCGGGGTGCCCGGTACGGGTTCGGCGTCCGGGGCTTCCGGTACCGGGGGACCCTCGTGGGGGCGGACGTACGCCGTGGTCCGCGCCCTTGTCCGCCCTGTATGGCGCAGCCTGCCCCGGCGGGCGCTCGCGGCCGGTGCGGTTCTGGGGCCGGTGACGGCCGGCGCCCCGTGGTTCCTGTCGGTCTCCCGGGACGACTGGCCCGGCCTCGACGTTCTGCGGGCCGCCGCGCTCGCCTTCGGACTGGGCCTGGCCTTCCTCCTGGACGACCCGGCCCGGCACACCACCTCGGCGGTGCCGACCCGGCGCCCGGTGCGGGCCGGGCTGCGGGTGGCGCTCGCCGTCCCGATCGCCGCGCTCTGGTGGACGGCCGCGCTGCTTCTCGTGCCGCGCGACGCCCGGCCGCCCCTGGGCGCTGTCACCCTGGAGGCCGCCGCCGTCGCCGTACTCGCCCTGGCGGGCGCGTCCGTGGCAGTGCGGTACACGGACGCGGCCGAGCCCGGCATCGCGGTCTCGGCCGGGCTGCTGGGCGGTGGCCTGGCCGCCGCCCTCCTGCTCCCCGACCGCTGGGCCCTGATCGTGCCGCCGGACGACCCACGCTGGCCCGCCGCCCATGAACGCTGGTCAGCGATCCTGCTCGTGGCCGCGCTGGTGGGAAGCGCGGCCTGGGCGGAGCCTTTGCGGCGACGGGCGCTGCGGGTCGCGGGGTGGCGGTGAGGCCGGCGGGGCGGTGGCGACGGCGGGGCGGTGGTGCCGACGGGTTGGGGGGCCACCGCCTGGTCGTCAGGCGGCGGAGGAGAGGAGCCGTCGTCCCCCCCGTCGGGTGGCCCGGCGCGGGGCGTCGGCGGTCGCCGGCGGAGCCGTTATGACTCCGTGCGGTACATCAGGTCGGTCTCGTGGGTGTGGAAGCCGAGGCGTTCGTAGACGGTGACGGCGGGGGTGTTGTCGGCGTCGACGTAGAGCATGGCTGTCGGGAGGGACTGGGCGGCCAGGTGGCGGAGCCCGATCGTGGTGAGGGCTTTGCCCAGGCCGCCGCCCTGGGCGCCGGGGCGCACCCCGAGGACGTACACCTCGCCGAGCTGTTCCCGCGCGTGCACCTTCGTCCAGTGGAAGCCGATCAGTTCGCCGTCGCGGAAGGCGAGGAAGAAACCGGACGGGTCGAACCACGGCTCGGCCATCCGGTCGTCCAGGTCGCGCTGGGTGAGGGAGCCCTGCTCGGGATGGTGTGCGAAGGCCTCGGCGTTCACGGCGAGCCAGGCGGCATCGTCCCGCCCCGGCACGAACGCGCGCACGTGCACCCCGTCGGGCAGCTTCGGCTCGGGCAGGTCGAGATCGGTCAACGGCCGCCGCAGCTGGCGCAGTTCGCGGAAGAGGGCGAGCCCGAGGACCTGCGCGAGATGCCGCGCGGCGGAGTGCCCGCCGTGCGCCCAGACCCGCAGCCGCTTCCCGGACTCGGCGAGCAGCCCAGCACCCAGCGCCCGCCCGTGCCCGTGCCCGCGGTGCGCCGGATGGACGACCAGCTCGGCGGCCGGAGCCTCCACCGGGTCGGTGTCCTCCAACTGCGCGTACCCGATCAGCTCGTCGCCGAGGGACAGCAGCAGATGCCGAACTCCGGGACGGGCCCCGCCCTTCAGATACAGGCGCCCCTGCTCGGACACCGCCTGCTGGCCGTCGGTGCCGGCGGCCTCCGCGAGCAGCCGGAGCACGTCCTCGGCCTGGGCCGGGGAGAGCGCGGAAAGGGTCTCGATGGCGCGGGAACGGCCGGGGTTCGCGGTGTCGTCGCTGGTCATGGATACGAGGGTACGGCGAGCCGCCCGGATGGACCGAGAGGCAACGGCAACCTGCCCGTAACCACGAACCCCCTGTTGCGCTACGCGCGTTGATTCTAAAGTGCGTGCAAAGCATCGGCTGTCGCACAGCTCCCGGAGTCCACCCGGCTCCCGGAGCCCTCACCTCCCTGGGGGGAACCCATGTCGCCGACTTCCCGGCACAGACGTACCTACCGCATACTCGCCGGCGCCGCCGGACTCGCCACCGTCGGCGCCCTGGCCGCCGCCCTGCCCGCGAGCGCCGGCCAGGACCGGGACAGCGGCCACGGCCACAAGCCCGGCAGCGGCCGCTACCAGGACGTACAGCTGCTGTCCTTCAACGACCTGCACGGCAACCTGGAGGCGCCGTCCGGCTCCTCCGGCCGGGTCACCGAGGTGCAGGCGGACGGCACCACCAAGACGATCGACGCGGGCGGCGTGGAGTACCTCGCCACCCACCTGCGCGACGCCCGCAAGGGCAACAAGTACTCGATCACGGCCGCCGCCGGCGACATGGTCGGCGCCTCCCCGCTGATCTCGGGACTTTTCCACGACGAGCCCACCATCGAGGCGCTCAACGGCCTCGACCTGGACGTCAGCTCGGTCGGCAACCACGAGTTCGACGAGGGCGCCACGGAACTGGCCCGTCTCCAGAACGGCGGCTGCCACCCGACGGACGGCTGCTACGACGACAGCGAGAAGTTCGAGGGGGCCGACTTCCCCTACCTCGCGGCGAACGTCACCAAGGAGAAGACCGGCAAGCCGGTCCTCAAGCCCTACTGGGTGTGGAAGAAGAACGGCGTCAAGGTCGGCTTCATCGGCGTGACCCTCGAAGGCACGCCGAACATCGTCTCCGCCGAGGGCGTCAAGGGCCTGAAGTTCGGCGACGAGGTCGCGACGATCAACAAGTACGCCAAGGAACTCCAGCGGCAGGGTGTGAAGTCGATCGTCGCGCTGATCCACGAGGGCGGCACGCCCGCCTCGACGGCGTACAACTACGACTGCGACAGCCCCGGCGCCGGTGACGGCATCTCCGGGCCGATCGTCGACATCGCGAAGAACGTCACCCCGGCCGTCGACGCGCTGGTCACCGGCCACACCCACCAGGCCTACGCCTGCACGATCGACGACCCCGCGGGCAAGCCCCGCACGGTCACCTCGGCCTCCTCCTTCGGCCGCCTCTACACGGACACCACGCTGACGTACGACCGCTGGACCGGTGACATCGCCCGTACGGCGGTGAAGTCCGCGAACCACGTGGTGACGCGTGACGTGGCGAAGGCCGCCGACATGACGGCCCTGATCGACCGGTGGAAGGCGCTCTCCGCCCCGATCGCCTCCCGTCCCATCGGCTACATCGCGGGTGAGATCCCCAGCACCGGCACCGAGTCCCCGCTCGGCGACCTGATCGCCGACGCGCAGCTCGCGCACGCCAGGACCCTCGACCCGGGGGCCGACCTCGCGGTGATGAACCCGGGCGGCATCCGCGCCGGGCTCACCTATGCGGCGAGCGGCAGTGAGGGCGACGGGGTGGTGACCTTCGGCGAGGCGTACACGGTCCAGCCGTTCGCCAACACCGTCAACCTGGTCGACCTCACCGGCGCCCAGGTGATCACCGCGCTCCAGCAGCAGGTCAGCGGCCTGAACGAGGCCTCCCCGAAGATCCTCCAGATCTCGGCGGGTCTGACCTACACGCTGGACCTGACGAAGACCGGCGCCGCGCGCGTGGCCGCGGACTCGGTCAGGCTCAACGGCGCGGCCATCGACCCCGCCGCCACCTACCGCGTCGCGATGAACTCCTTCCTCGCGGGCGGCGGCGACGGCTTCGCCGCGCTGGGCCAGGGCACCAACGTCCTGGTCGGCAGCGACGACCTCGCCGCCCTGGAGGCCTACCTGACGGCCAACTCCTCGGCCGCCACGCCGTATCCGGTGCCGGCCGCGAACCGGATCACCATCGTGAAGTAGCACTGCCCGATCAAGAAAAGTGGGGCCGGTACGCGCATGCGTATCGGCCCCACTTTTTTATAAGTTATGTGTGAGCGGTCGGTTGGTTCCCATTCCGTTCTGAGAACTCTTTTCAGATGCAATTCACTGAGGTCTAAGGCAAATTGGCGATTCCGGGGTTTGGCGTCCCGTAGTGTTTTCCATGTCGAAAGCGAACAGCGCTTACGGCAAAAGGAATTCAGCACTGCGAACCCGCAGCGGAAAAGGGAGAACCCCATGAGCTTCCACAAGATCACCCCGGTCAAGAAGAACAGCCACAAGGCCGCCCCGAAGCCCGCGCCGAAGAAGGCGGCCGCGAAGAAGCCCGCCGCCAAGCGCCCGGTGGGCCGGCAGGGCCGCTAGCAGCCGCTACGAGGCGGGGTCACCGGAGAATTCCGGTGACCCCGCCTCGGCCGTGTTCCGGATCGTAAAGGAGAGATGAGTTGATATGCGGGAAGTACGGGAGGCGTTCACGCGGTTCTGGCCGCTGACGCGCGGTGACCGTAAATGGCTGGTGCTGATCATCTGCTGCGTGATCGTGGCCGCACTCGCCGAGACCGCCTCGATCCTGCTCTTCGCGGAGCTCACCGACCACGCCCTCAAGGACGGCAGGCTGGACAAGTTCTGGGGCCCCGCGGCCACCTGGCTCACCGTCGCCGTACTCGGCGCGGTCGTCGGCTATCTGGGCAACTCGCTCGCCGTGTGGACCGCCGAGAGGTTCGTCCTGCGGCTGCGCGCGAGTGTCTTCCGCCACGTCCAGGACCTGCCCCCCGACTTCTTCCAGCAGCACCGCCGCGGCGACCTGGTCGAACGCCTCACCGGAGACGTCGAGGCCATCGAGCAGATGGTGGTGTCCGGCGTCGTCGGCACCGTCTCCGCCGCCTTCTCGGCCCTCTTCTACGCCGCCGCCGCGCTCTGGCTCCGCTGGGACCTCGCCCTCGTCACCTTCCTCCTCGCCCCCCTCTTCCTGGTCGCCGCGCGCCGCTTCGCCGGCCGGGTCAAGACGTCCTCGCAGGAGGAACGCGCCGCCGACGGCGCGATCACCTCGGTCGTCGAGGAGTCCCTCGGCAACATCGTGCTGACCCAGGCCTACAACCGCCGCCGCGCCGAGGAGAAGCGGCTCGACACGGAGGCCAGGGCCTGGATGCGGGCCAGCGTGCGCGGGGCGCGGGCGAGCGAGATGTACGAGCAGTTCGTCGAGGTCGTCGAGACACTGTGCGTGCTCGCGGTGATCGGCCTGGGTGTCTGGGAGATCGCCCAAGGGCGCATGTCCCTCGGCCAGTTGCTCGCCTTCGCCGCCTTCCTCGGCTACCTGTATCCGCCGGTCCGCAGCCTCGGACAGCTCGGCCTGACACTCACCGCCGCGACGGCGGGCGCCGAGCGGCTGGCGGAGATCCTGGACACCGAACCCGCCGTCACCGACCCCGCCGACCCGGTAAGGACCTGGCCCGTACGCGGCTGGGTCAGCCTGCACGGCACCTCGTTCCGTTACCCGGGCGCCGGGCGCGAATCCCTCCACGACGTGACCTTCACCGCGGCGCCCGGCGAACTCGTCATCGTCACCGGCCCCAGCGGCGCCGGGAAATCGACGCTCTCCAAACTCCTCACGCGCTTCTACGACCCCACCTCGGGCGTCATCTGCCTGGACGGGGTCCCGCTCACCGACGTACCCCTGGAGTTCCTGCGCGAGAACGTCGCGCTGCTGCCCCAGGAAACCCTCGTACTGAACGGCACGATCCGCGAGAACATCGCGTGCGGACGCCCGGGAGCGAGCGAGGCGGAGATCCGGCGGGCCGCGGCCGACGCCTTCGCGCACGACTTCATCCAGGCGCTTCCGGACGGTTACGACACGGCCCTCGCCCCCGGCACGGCCACCCTCTCCGGCGGCCAGCTCCAGCGCCTGGCCATCGCCCGCGCCATGCTGCGCGGCGCGCCCGTCCTCGTCCTGGACGAACCCACCACCGGACTCGACTCGGTCGCCGCGCGCCGGGTGGTACGCCCGCTGCGCCGGCTGATGGCGGGCCGTACGACCATCATGATCACGCACGATCTGAGCCTGGCCCCCGACGCGGACCGCATCCTCGTCGTGGACGGCGGGCGGCTGGTGGAGACTGGCACGCACGAGGAACTGATGGAGCGGGGCGGCGCGTACGCACGCCTGGCGACACCGGGACTGGGCGACTCGACCCTCGAACTCGGCCGCCCGGCAAAGGAGTTCGGCGGCTACCTGATCCCGGACGCGCCGGGCCTGTCCGGCGGCCTGTCCGGCGTGACGGGCGCGCCGCACGTGTCCGAGGACGCCTCCGGTATCCGGAGCGTGTAGCCCAGCCCGCGCACGGTGTGGATGAGCCGGGGTCCGCCCCGGCTCTCCGTCTTCCGGCGCAGGTACATCACGTACACGTCCAGCGTGTTGGACGCCGGCTCGAAGTCGAACCCCCAGACCGCCTTGAGGATCCGGGCGCGGCTGAGAACCCTGGCCGGGTTCCGGAGCAGGTACTCGAGGAGGCCGAACTCCGTCTTGGTGAGGTCGAGCGGATGGCCGGCGCGGGTCACCGTGCGGGTACGCAGGTCCATCGTGACGTCCGCGAGGGCGAGTTGGTCGCCGGGGCCCGGGGCAGCCGCCTTCCGCTCGGGGCTGCGGCGCAGCAACGCCCTTACGCGGGCGAGGAGTTCTTCGGCTGCGAAGGGCTTCATCAGGTAGTCGTCGGCGCCGTTGTCGAGGGCGACGACACGGTCGCCGACGGCGTCCCGGCCGGTGATCATCAAGATGGGCACGGTGGACCCGGAGGCCCTGATCCGCCGGGTCGCGGCCAGCCCGTCGAGGCCCGGCATGGTGACGTCCATCAGCACCAGGTCGGGCAGGCCGTCCGGGGCGGCGACCAGGTCGAGGGCCTCCCTGCCGTCACCGGCGAGGAGGGTCTCGTACCCCTCGAACCTGAGCAGTCTGCCGAGCCCCTCTCGTACGGCCTCGTCGTCATCGGCCAGCAGGATCTTCCGCGCCATCCGTCAAACGTGTGACGGGGTGCTGTGGGAGAGCTTGGAGAGGGGTGTGGGCAGGCTGCGGGTGAGGGAGACGGCTCTGTCGAGCGGTAGTGACGTCACCTGTCGATGAGTTTGGGAGGCGCCCAGAACCACGGTCGGGTGATGTCGATGAGTTCTGAAGAGGTCTCAGGAATCGAGCACGGCGGCGACGGCCTCGATCTCAACGAGTTGGTCGTTGTAACCGAGCACGGTGACGCCCATCAAGGTGCTGGGGACGTCATGGTCGGCAAACGAGTCCCGGACCACCTGCCAGGCGGTCACCAGGTCCTCCCGTCGGGTCGATGCGACGAGAACCCGTGTGCTGATGACGTCCTGGAGCGACGCACCTGAGGCGGTAAGAGCAACCTGCATGTTCTCGATCGCTTTCGCTGCCTGGCCCGCGTAATCCCCGATCGCTGCCGTGGAGCCGTCATCGTTCAGCGGACATGACCCGGCGAGGAAGATCAGGCGTGACTCGGCGGGCGCCGTGGCCGCGTAGGCGTACTCGGCGACGTCGGACAGAGAGGCGGAGCGGATCAACGTAATGGCACGAGCCACGGTGGTGGGGGCCTTTCTCCTCGGGTGCTGAGCGCGGACATCCTGCCAGCACCCCAGCGGCTCCCGCCTTCCCTTTTACCGCCGCCCCCACGGCAACGCCGTCATTTCTGCTCGACATTCACGAAGGTCTCCCTGGTTCAGGTTCAGGGCGGATCCTCGGTACGGACCGGTCAGTCCAGGTGGGGCGGAGGCGTGGGCGCCCCCGGCAGTCGTACCGTCGCCACCGTGCCGCCGCCCCGGGCGGGCGTCAGCGACACCTCGCCGCCCGACTGCTGCACCGTACGCGCGACGATCGACAGGCCCAGGCCCGAGCCCGGGAGGGCGCGGGCGGACGGGGAGCGCCAGAAGCGGTCGAAGACGTGGGGGAGTTCCTCGGCGGGGATGCCGGGGCCGTGGTCGCGGACGGTCAGTTCGCCGTCCTTGAGGGAGACGTCGACCGTGCCGCCCTCGGGGCTGAACTTCACCGCGTTGTCGAGGATGTTCACGATCGCCCGCTCCAGGGCGGACGGTTCCGCCCGTACGTACCAGGGCTCGACGTCCGCCCTGATCGTCAGCTCCGGGCCGCGCAGCCGGGCGCGGCGCAGCGCCGCGTCCACCGTCTCCTGGAGCGCCACCACCTGCACGCGGTCCGCCGACGTCCCCGCGTCCGAACGCGACAGCGTCTGCAGGTCGCCGATCAGGGCGGCCAGTTCGGTCATCTGCGCGGTGACCGACGACAGCAGCGCCTTGCGGTCCGCCGGGGGGATCGCCCGGCCCGTCTCCTCGCTCCGGGCGAGGAGTTCGACGTTGGTACGGAGGGAGGTGAGGGGAGTGCGCAGTTCGTGGCCCGCGTCCGCGATGAGCTGCTGCTGCAGCTCGCGGGAGTTGGCGAGGGAGGCGGTCATCGAGTTGAAGGAACGGGAGAGCCGGGCGATCTCGTCCTCGCTGTCCTCTTCCACGGGGATGCGGATGGTGAGGTCCTCGGTACGGGCCACCCGCTCGACCGCCTCGGTGAGCTTGTCGACCGGGCGGAGGCCGGCGCGGGCCACCGCCAGGCCCGCGGCCCCGGCGCCGATGACCCCGATGCCGGAGACGAGGAGCAGGATCAGGGCCAGCTCGTTGAGGGTGGCCTGGGTGCTCTTGAGGGGGGCCGCGAGGAGCAGGGCGACGGGCTGCGAGTCCGACGCGTCGACGCCCAGGTACAGGGTCAGTACGCGTACCGCGTTGCCGTTCTCGTCCGTGCCGTTGCGGACGACGCCGTTGGAGCTCTTGCCGCTCTTGATCACGTCCCGGTCGGACTGGGTGACCCTGACCGTGCCCTGGGAGGTCGGGTCGACGCAGGGCTCGCCCTCCTCCTTGATCAACTGGACATAGCCGTTGGGCCGGATTCCCTCAGGGTTCTCCTGCGGCGTCGTGGTGCAGTTCTGGAGGAGCTGGATGGTGCCGGGCCTGCGCACCTTTTCCTTGAGGTCGCTGTCCACCTGCTCGTACAGCTTCCCCTGCACGATGAACCAGCAGGTGACCGAGACCGCCGCCACCCCGAACGCCACCGCCGCGGCGACCAGCATGGCCAGGCGGGAGCGGATCGGGAGGGAGCGGAAGCGGCGGACGACGCCTCTCACTCCGCGCCGCCCGAGCGCAGGACGTACCCCACACCCCGCACCGTGTGGACGAGGCGCGGCTCGCCGCCCGCCTCGGTCTTGCGGCGGAGGTACATGACGTACACGTCGAGGGAGTTGGAGGACGGCTCGAAGTCGAAGCCCCAGACCGCCTTGAGGATCTGCTCGCGGGTGAGGACCTGGCGCGGGTGGGCCAGGAACATCTCCAGGAGCGTGAACTCGGTGCGGGTCAGTTCCACGGCACGCCCCGCGCGGGTGACCTCACGGGTCGCGAGGTCCATCCGCAGGTCGCCGAAGGTGAGCGCGTCCTCGTCGAGGACGCCGGCCGCGGCGCTCGCGTACGAGCTGCGCCGCAGCAACGCCCGGACGCGGGCGAAGAGTTCGTCGAGCTCGAAGGGCTTGACCAGGTAGTCGTCGGCACCGGCGTCGAGCCCGGTGACGCGGTCGCCGACGGTGTCGCGCGCGGTGAGCATGAGGATCGGGGTCGTCGTGCCCGCTCCGCGCATCCGGCGGGCGGCCGTGAGACCGTCCATCCTCGGCATCTGGATGTCCAGGACGACCAGGTCGGGCTGGTACACGGTCGCCTTCTCCAGCGCGTCCGCGCCGTCGACCGCGACCTGGGTGTCGTATCCCTCGAAGGCGAGGCTGCGCTGGAGTGCTTCGCGCACGGCCGGCTCGTCGTCGACGATCAGGATGCGCTGGGTTTCACGGTCGCCTTCGGCGGGGCTCATGGGCTCGGGTTCCTCGGGTGCGGTGGGACGGGGCCGGTCGCTTTCAGCCTCGCACGTTTCCGGGCTGCGTCGTAAAGGGTGTCGTAAAGGGCGTGCAGACCGGTTCGCGAACGAACCGGAACGTCAGCCCCGTACGACGGTACGGCGGCGGGCCGGGGTCCGGCGGGGCCGCCGGGCGGCGACCGTGGACACCTCGGGAGCCCGGCTCACCGGCGCGTGCAGCTCACGGGCCACTGCCAGGGCCAGGCCGAGACCGGCCGGGTCGCCGCCGACGGCGCTGTGCGAGACCTGCTTGATCGAGACCTGCTTGACCGAGACCCGCTCGGTCGGTGCCTGCTTGATCTGGGTGGTCATGTCGAACTCCTTGCTCACTCACGGCCCCGCGGGGGCCTCTCAGCTGTCGGAGCCGCCCGCGCGCAGGGTGGCCAGGTCGGACTTGACGGTGTTGATCGGGATGGCGAACCCGAGGCCGACGCTGCCCGCGCTCGACGAGCTGGTGGAGTCGGCGGCGGAGTACATCGCGGAGTTGATGCCGATGATGTTGCCGTTCATGTCGATGAGGGCGCCGCCTGAGTTGCCCGGGTTGAGGGACGCGTCCGTCTGGAGCGCCTTGTACGTGGTCGTGGACGAACCCGTGTCGCCGTTGAACTGCTGGCCGCCGAACTCGAACGGCCACTCGCCGCTGCCGCCGCCCTGCTGCTGGCCCTGGCTCTCGTCGGTGGAGACGGTGACGTCACGGTTCAGGGCGGAGACGATGCCGCTGGTGACGGTGCCGGTCAGGCCCTCGGGGGAGCCGATCGCGACGACCTCGTCGCCGACCTGGACGCCCGCGGAGTCGCCGAGCGTCGCGGTCTTCAGACCGGAGGGCGCGTTGTCCAGCTTGATCAGCGCGAGGTCCTTGGCGCTGTCGGTGCCGACGACGCTCGCGGTGTACGACTTGCCGCTGCTGAGCTGCACCTTGATCGAGGTGGCGCCGGAGATGACGTGGTTGTTGGTGATGATCTCGCCGCCGGTCGTGATGATCACACCGGAACCGGTGGCCTCACCGGCGCTCGAGGTGGCGCTGATCTCGACGATGCTCGGGCTGACGGCAGCTGCGACGCCTGCGACGGTGCCCTTCTGGGCGGTGGGCACCACGGTCGTGCTGGTGCTGCTCGACACGGTGTCGTTGCCGGTCAGTTCCTGGATGCCGTACGCGGTGCCGCCGCCGATGGCCGCCGCGACGATCGCGACGGCGGCGAGGAGGGCCAGCGGGCCCTTCGCGCGCTTCTTCGGAGTGTGGTGGGCCGGCACCGGCTCGGCCGTGAGGACGGCGGTGCTCGCCGCGGCCGGCTCGGGGTAGCCGCCGAAGGCGCCCCCGCCCTGGCCGCCGTCGCCGTGCCCGCCGTTTCCGCCCTGACCGGAGCCCGGCCACACGGTGGTGCCCGGCTCCACGGCGACGGGCTGGGCCGGCTGGTGCGCCGGCGGGGGCGGCCACTCCGGGTTCACGGGGGAGGAGGCGTGCTGCTGCCGGGGGTACGCGGACTGCTCGCTGCCCTGAACATACCCGGACTCGTCGCCCTGCTGGGGGTGCTCGTACTCGCCGCTGCGGCGGAAGCTCTCGGTCATGGAACAGAGCCTGTCGCCCCATCATGAGAGCTCCCTGAGCGCCCGCTGAGAAGCCCGACAGAACCTCGTATGCCCGATATAAAGCCGCAGGGGGCCCGTAAAACAGGGGTTCGGACCGAGTGGCCCCTTCAAGGGCGCGGGGCTCTCGTACAAGGGCGCGGGGCTCTCACATCATGCGACTCCGCCGCGTGGGCGCGACCAGCCACAGCGCACCCGCAGCCAAAGAACGACCCACCCCGGCGGAGCTACTCGCAGCCGCAGGACCGGCGTACGACCAGATGCGACGGGAAGAGCTTCACGCGCTCGCGGCGCGAACCCGCGACCCGCAGGCCGTCGTCGAGCACCAGGTCGACGGCCGCGCGGGCCATCGCCGTCCGGTCGGTGGCGATCGTCGTCATCGGCGGGTCCGTCAGCGCCGCTTCCTTGACGTCGTCGAAGCCGACCACGGCCAGCTCGCCCGGCACGTCGATGCGCAGCTCGCGCGCTGCCCGCAGCACGCCGATCGCCTGGTCGTCGGTGGAGCAGAAGATCGCGGGCGGGCGGTCGGGTCCGGCGAGGAGCTGGAGGCCGACCTGATAGGCGTCATAGCGGTTGTACGGCGCCTCGAAGAGCCGGCCCTCCACGGAGAGACCGGCCTCGTGCATCGCGCGCCGCCAGCCCTCCACGTGGTCGGAGACCGGGTCGCCGACGGTCGGGGTCTCCGCGATACCGCCGAGACAGGCGACGTACTCGTACCCGTGCTCCAGCAGATGGCGGGTGGCGAGCTGGGCGCCGCCGATGTCGTCCGTGACGACCGCGACGTCGTCGATGGCCTCGGGACGCTCGTGCAGCAGCACGACGCGGGCGTCCCACGCCTCGATCTCGGCGGCGGCGTTGTCGTTCAGGGCGTGGCTGACAAGGATCAGCCCGGAGACCCGCATCCCGAGGAAGGCGCGCAGATAGTGCACCTCGCGCTCCGCGACGTAGTCGGAGTTCCCGACCAGCACCATTTTTCCGCGCTCGGCGGCGGCCTGTTCGACCGCGTGCGCCATCTCCCCGAAGAAGGGCTGGCGCGCGTCCGGCACGATCAGGCCTATGAGCTCCGTCCTCCGCGACGCCATGGCCTGGGCGACCCGGTCGGGCCGGTACCCCAGCTCCTTGATCGCGGCGAGAACGCGCTCGCGCGTGGCCGGGGCAACCGGCCTCGGTCCGTTGTTGATGACATAGCTGACCACGGCGGTCGAAGTACCCGCCAGCCGCGCCACATCATCCCGAGTTACCTTGGCCACGCGCGGAGTCTACGCGGATGGACCTACCGCTGGGCAGGCCGTACGGCTACTTCCTGTGGGTCCACTGTGGTCCCGGTGTCGGCCGTCGCGTCCAGGTGCGCCGTCTCGTCCGCATCCTCCGGCTTTGGCTGGGCCGCCCTGGCCTTCGCCTCTCCCCCACTCTCGGCTTCGCTCGAGCGGGAGGTGCCCCCAGCGCCGCGGTCCGGCTTCTCCGGCGTAACGAATCGATAACCGACGTTCCGGACGGTCCCGATCAGCGACTCGTGCTCGACGCCGAGCTTCGCGCGCAGCCGCCGTACGTGGACGTCGACCGTGCGCGTACCGCCGAAGTAGTCGTAGCCCCAGACCTCCTGGAGCAGCTGGGCGCGGGTGAAGACGCGGCCCGGGTGCTGCGCGAGGTACTTGAGGAGCTCGAACTCCTTGAAGGTCAGGTCGAGGACCCGGCCCTTGAGCTTGGCGCTGTACGTCGCCTCGTCCACGGAGAGATCGCCGTTGCGGATCTCCATGGGGGAGTCGTCGTTGACGATCTGCTGCCGGCCCATGGCCAGTCGCAGCCGGGCCTCGACCTCCGCCGGACCGGCGGTGTCGAGCAGTACGTCGTCGATGCCCCAGTCGGCGGTGACGGCCGCGAGACCGCCCTCCGTCACGACCAGGATCAGCGGACAGCCCGGCCCCGTGGAGCGCAGCAACTGACACAGGCTGCGCACCTGCGGGAGATCACGGCGTCCGTCGATCAGGATGACGTCGGCACCAGGGGTGTCGACGAGGGCGGGGCCTTCCGCCGGGGCCACTCGCACGTTGTGCAGCAGCAGGCCGAGAGCGGGAAGCACCTCCGTCGACGGCTGAAGGGCATTGGTCAGGAGCAGCAGAGAGCTCATCGCGCCCCACCTGCCAGGGTCGTCCTACGGTCCTGCACGTTTAGCTCGCCCATAACGTCGGTTCCTCCTCGGTCCCTGCGAGGACGTTTGCGGCACTGCTTTGTACTCGCGTCTCCCGCGCCCCTGGGAGCCGCTATGCAACCAGAGCCTTCGTACACCTGCGGTTTCCCGCTTCGTATACAACGGTTAAGAATGCACAAAAGGACCCGGGGGCTTCTCTGCCCGAGTCCTCTGCCCGTCAGAATAGCCCACATGAGCTCAGGTCCGGCAGGTCAAGTCACGGGATCTTCCCTTCGTCCATCCCTTGAGACGGCCCGGCGCACCCCTTCGCGGAGGTTTCTGCGCACGGTCGACGACGTCACGATCGATGCGGATTACACCCCTGGAACGCGGCCGTCCGGTGACCTGGCGATCGTCGTCGCGCACGGTTTCACGGGCGATCTGGACCGCCCGCACGTGCGCCGCGCGGCTGCCGCCCTGTCCGGGAAAGCGGCGGTCGTCACGTTCTCCTTCCGAGGTCACGGCAGATCCGGCGGCCGCTCCACCGTCGGCGACCGCGAGATCCACGATCTGGCGGCCGCGGTGGCCTGGGCGCGGGAGCTGGGCCACCGCCGGGTGGTGACCGTCGGCTTCTCGATGGGCGGATCCGTGGTGCTGCGGCACGCGGCGCTGTACGGCGCGGGGGGGCAGGAGCACGGGGGGCGTACGGAAGCGCGTACGGACGCGGTGGTCTCGGTGAGCGCACCGGCCCGTTGGTACTACCGGGGCACGGCCCCTATGCGGCGCGTGCACTGGCTGGTAACCCAGCCGATGGGCCGCGCCGTCACCCGCTGCTATCTGCGCACCCGGATCCACGGCCGCGGCTGGAACCCGGTCCCCGCCTCCCCGGTCGAAACGGTCCCGATGATCGCGCCCACCCCGCTGCTGATCGTCCACGGGGACATCGACGGCTACTTCCCCGTCGACCACCCGCGGATGCTGGCCGAGGCGGCCGAGGGGCACGCCGAACTCTGGCTGGAGCGGGGGATGGGCCACGCCGAGCACGCGGCCGGCGACGAGCTGCTGGCCCGCATCGGGGAATGGGCCGCCGCCCACGCGGGCTAGCCTGGCCGTGTTCACAGCGACCATCGACCGACGACTGACTGAGGAACGTGATGGCAAAGGGCACGGTGCGTTACTGGGCCGCGGCCAAGTCCGCCGCCGGCGTCGCGGAGGAGCCGTACGAGGCCGAGACCCTCGCGGAGGCACTCGACACGGCCCGCGAGCGACACCCCGGCGAGCTCGTCCGCGTCCTGCGGCGATGCTCGTTCCTCATCGACGGTGACCCCGTGGGTACCCGCGGGCATGAGACGGTACGGCTGGCCGAGGGCGGCACGGTCGAGGTGCTCCCGCCGTTCGCAGGAGGGTGAGCGAGAGACGATGAGCAACCAGCCGTACGAGCCGCGGTACGAGGGCTACGACCCCTACCAGCAGCCTCCCCAGCATCAGCAGCCCCCGCCGCAGCCCGACTGGCAGCAGCACACCCAGCAGTGGGAGGGGCAGACCTGGGAGACCCAGACCCACGCCCCCGTCACACCGGCGGACACGGCGTATCTGCCGCCGCAGGGATACCAACAGGCGTACGGCGAGCCGCAGGGCCAGGGCTACGGGGAATCGCAGGGCCAGGTCTACCGGGAGCCGCAGGGGCAGGGCTATGGGGAGCCGCAGGGGTACGGGTACGCGGCCGCGCCGGCGGCGCAGCCGCTCCCGCAGGAGACCGCGGGCGCCGAGGGCTGGGCCCGCGCCCCGCAGCCGCCGCAGACGGAGGGGCACGCCCCCGCCGCCGAGAGCGGTCCCGGCTACGGGCCCCCGACCATCACCGGCAACGCCCGCGTCACCGACGCCCAGCGCGCCCGCGCCGAGGGCCGGTCGCCCGTCATCGAACCCGGGATCCAGCCCGCCGCGCTCACCGCGCTGCTCGGGCTGCTGCTCTCCGGCACGGCGGCGGTCGGGGAGTACGCCCTCGTCGTACCCCTCGTACTGCTCCAGGCCGTCACCGCGGCCGGCTGGTTCCGCCTGAACGGGATGTGGCCGGCCAGGCAGGGCATCGCGCTGGCGTTCGCGGGCGCGCTGACAGCGGACGTGGTGCTGCTCGTCGCGGGCCGGGAGAACGCGCCCGCCGCGATCCTCGGCACCCTCGGGGTGTGGGTGCTGCTCACCCTGGTGCTCCAGCTCCGCAGTCACGCCGACGCGGACACCCGGATGTCCGGGCTGATGGCGACCGTCGCCTCGGCGGCCCTCGCGATCGTCGCGGCCGGGTACCTGGCCGCCGAGCCGGACGCGGTGACGGTGGGCGCCGCGGCGGTCGCCGTCGCGGTCCTCGCCCGCGCGCTGCCGCTGCCCACGGCGGCCTCCGTGGTGGTGGCGCTGCTGGCCGCCACGGGCGCCGGGATCGCGGTCGGCGGGATGACGGACATCGGTACGCGGGGCGCCTTCATCGGACTCGGCGCGGCGGTCTGCGCGCTGATCGGCCACCGGGTCGCCAGCTACGACTACCCGTCCCGCTTCGTCCACTTCACCGCGGGCGTGGCCCTTCCGCTGGCCACCGCGGCCCCGGCCGTCTACCTGCTGGGGCGCGCCTTCGGCTGATGGATCCGAGGGAGCCCGGGTGACCGGCTGTTCGTCACAGCTGATCGACAACTGTTCGAAATGACGCCCGGGTTGGACGATGCTCAAGGTTAGGCTCGGCGGTTGGCGGCCACTCCGGCCGTCACGGGGGTCGTCGTGGCTCGTCGTGACCAGGTCGAGGTTGGGGAAACAGCCAGCATGCGCGCACTGCGAATATTTCTGATCTTCGCCGTCATCCTGGGCGGTCTGTTCGTCATCGCGGACCGGGTGGCGGTCGGTTTCGCGGAGGACGAGGCGGCGGACCGGATCAGGACCAACGAGGGCCTGGCCACCACGCCCGACGTCTCCATCGAGGGCTTCCCCTTCCTCACACAGGCCCTTGGCGGCGAGCTGGACGACGTGAGGATCGGCATCAAGGACTACGAGGCGACGACGAGCGGCTCGAACGACGCTGTCAGCACCATCCGCATCGAGGACCTCAACGCCGAGATGCACGGCGTCGTCTTCAGCAGTGGCTACAGTTCCGCGACCGCCACCACGGCCACCGGCACGGCGAACATCTCGTACGCCGAGCTGCTCAAGGCCGCGAAGTCCGAGACCACGGAGATCACGAGCGGCGTCACCGCCCAGGTCACCGGCCTCTCCGACGGCGGCAACGGCAAGATCAAGGTCACCGTCGAGGCGACCGTCCTGGGCACCAAGCTGCCCCAGCCGATCTCCGTGCTCAGCTCGGTCAGCGTCGAGGGCGACACGGTGAAGGTGCACGCCGACACGCTGCCGAACCTGGGCGTCGCCCTCGCCGAGAACGCGGTCCGCTCGATCACCGACTTCGAGCAGAAGATCGACGAACTGCCCGGCGGCATCCAGCTCGACAAGGTCGAGGCGGCCCGGAGCGGCGTCGACATCTCGGTGAAGGGTTCGGACATCAGGCTGGTCGGGTAAGAGCGCCACCGGGCCGGAGGGGTTCGGGGCTTTCGAGGTTCACGTGGCCTAGGTGGCCTACGAGGCGAGAGGGCCCGCGGGCTTCGGCGCCGGAGAGTCCGCGGGCTTCCCCGGTGGAGGTGCCCGGCGCCGTCGGGGCCCGGGCGTCGGTCCGAAGGGCGAGACGCCCCGTCCGTCCAGTAGATGGGCCGACGGGGACAGAGCGGGCACAGGTGCCCGGAAGCCGTACGGGAGTGGCCTCCCCGCTCTCCTGTTCCCACATTGCGGACGATCGCGTCTCAGCATTCGACACGTCGGTGACATTCCCGGCTGTCCGTCCCTACGATCGACGACATGCAGTGCAATTTGAGCGTCCTCCGGTCGCGGGGACAGGCGGATTTCACGAAGCGGCGGGCAGTGGACCTGTGCCGCGTCGCCGCCATGCTCTGTCGCACTTTCTGAGCGGAAGCGTCTTTTCTTCCGCGAGCCGGGCCCTTCGACCTCTCGCGTCAGGGCCACCCCCGCGCCGCCCGGCCGTCATCGGCACGGCCGCGCACCCCTCTCCCAACGCACGCCCCGCCGCACCTGCCCCGGAGGAGAACGAGCATGAGCCGCAGTGACGTCCTGGTAGACGCCGACTGGGTCCAGGACCACCTGGACGACCCCAGCGTGGCCATCGTCGAGGTCGACGAGGACACGTCCGCGTACGAGAAGAACCACATCAGGAACGCCATCCGGATCGACTGGACGAAGGACCTCCAGGACCCGGTCCGCCGCGACTTCGTCGACCAGGAGGGCTTCGAGAAGCTCCTGTCGTCCAAGGGCATCGGCAACGACACCCTCGTCGTGCTCTACGGCGGCAACAACAACTGGTTCGCGTCGTACGCCTACTGGTACTTCAAGCTGTACGGCCACGACAACGTGAAGCTCCTGGACGGCGGCCGCAAGAAGTGGGAGCTCGACTCCCGCGACCTGGTCGTCGAGGTGCCCGAGCGCGCCGCGACCGACTACAAGGCCAAGGCCCAGAACACCGCGATCCGTGCCTTCCGTGACGACGTCGTGGCGGCCATCGGTTCGCAGAACCTGGTCGACGTGCGCTCGCCCGACGAGTTCAGCGGCAAGCTGCTCGCGCCGGCCCACCTGCCGCAGGAGCAGTCGCAGCGTCCGGGCCACGTCCCGTCCGCCCGCAACATCCCGTGGTCGAAGAACGCCAACGACGACGGCACCTTCAAGTCGGACGACGAGCTCAAGGAGCTCTACGCCGACGAGCAGGTCGACCTGGCCAAGGACACCATCGCGTACTGCCGCATCGGTGAGCGTTCCGCGCTCACCTGGTTCGTGCTGCACGAGCTCCTCGGCGTCGAGAACGTCAAGAACTACGACGGTTCATGGACCGAGTACGGCTCCCTCGTCGGGGTGCCGATCGAGCTCGGCGCCAACAAGTAATCGACTGGAACGCCAAGTCAAGGCCTGAAGGACGGAAACGAAATATGTGTGGAGCGAAGGCCGGCGGTCCCGACGCCTCGACGATCAAGCCCGGTGAGACCACGATCCAGGGCCACGTGACCCGCGACGGCGAGCCCGTCACCGGTTACGTCCGGCTCCTGGACTCGACCGGTGAGTTCACCGCGGAGGTCCCGACCTCCGCGACGGGCCAGTTCCGCTTCTACGCGGCCGAGGGCACCTGGACCGTACGGGCCCTGGTCCCCGGAGGCACCGCGGACCGCACGGTCGTCGCTCAGACGGGCGGCCTCGCCGAGGTCGCCATCGCCGTCTGACGGCACACCTGAGTGGCCAAGGGCCGCACCCCCGGGGGTTGGACGCTTTCCGGATCGGGGTGCGGCCCTTCGGCGTGCCCCGGTCCGGGTCACCGCGGCCGCGGCGGGCCTACGCTGGAGGTATGTACGCACGACGGCGGCACGTCTACTTCGCGATGATGGGGACGTGTATCGGGCTGTTCATCCTGGCGTGGGGAGTCGTACGGATCTGGTCGGTCCCCGTGGCCGTCGGGATGTGTGTGGTGGCGATGGTGATCCCGCCGCTGGCCGCGATCATGGCCAACCGCCGGGGCCCCGACGACCGCTGGTGGGACGACCCCTCGGGCGATCCCAAGTCCGACGACTGGTGGGACGAGCTGGACGGGAAGAAGCGGCCACGGTAGGAAGGCGGGCATGTCGCCCACCAGGCTGTCGACCGTCGTGCTGGACGCCCACGACGCGCACGTGCTGGCCGATTTCTACCTGCGCCTGCTCGGGTACGTGGTGCGGGCCGAGGAGCCCGGCTGGGTGCTCACCGGGCCGCCCGGCGGAGGGACCGGCCTGGCCTTCCAGACCGAGCCGGAGTACGTCCCGCCCGTCTGGCCCGGCCGCGGGCCGGGCGAGCAGCAGATGATGCTGCACCTCGACATCGAGGTCGACGACCTGGCGGGCGAGGTCGCACGAGCCCTGCGTGAGGGGGCCACGCTCGCCGAATACCAGCCGCAGGACGACGTACGGGTCCTGCTGGACCCCGCCGGGCACCCCTTCTGTCTCTGGGTGCCCGCCGCGCGGTAGAGCTCCGGGCGCCCGCCGCTCAGTAGACCAGCGCCTGCGTCCCGTCCCCCATCGCCTCCTGGACGAACACCTGCGCGCCCGCGATCCGTACGCCCTCCAGGACGTCCTTCTCCGCGATGTCGCGCCGGGCCGCGCACTGCGTGCACAGGGTGACGCGGCCGCCCGCCAGGATCGAGTCGATCAGGTCGGGCAGCGGCGCCGCGTGCGGCAGGTCGAACTCCGCGGCCCGGCCCGGCAGCGCGAACCACGCGGATTCGCCGGTCAGCCACAGGGACACCTCGACCCCGCTGGCCACGGCCACCGCCGCGACCGTGAACGCCTGCGAGCATCGCTCGGGGGCGTCGGCCCCCGCGGTCACCTTGATCACGAGCTTCTTCGCCATGCCCGAATGGTAGTCGGGGGCAGGTCCGAATCGTGATCAACTTCCGTGCAACCCAAGGCGTTGGCCATGGGTCTCCTGTGCGCGCGGATAGAGAATCCGTCGCTGCCCGTTCTGTGGGGGGACGTGTTGGAAGTCTCGGAAGAATCCGAAAGACCCGAGGTATCTGAGAGACCCGAGGTATCTGAAATACCTGAGGTGCTTGAGAAGCCCGAGGTGCCTGAAGCGCGCGTGCGTCGACGGGGGCGTACGACTCTGTTGATCGGCACCGCCGCCGTGCTCGGGCTCGTCGCCGGTACGTGCGCCGGGTTCCTGGTCCAGGCCGACCGGGAGCCCACCAAGCTGCCGTCGCTCTCGCAGCCGGTGCTCGCGCAGGCCAGGGGTGAGGAGCCCGAGCCCCTGTCGGCCGCGCAGGACCGCCGGGTGAAGACCGACGGTGACCTGCGCAAGCTGCTGCTGAAGAAGCCGGCCGGATTGAAAGAGGCCGACTGGGTCGAGGGCGCCGACGGCTGGGTGGACCTGGCCGGTTACGCCGACGCCTTCGATGAGCCGGGCGCGATATTCGGCGACCTCGTCGGCGCGGAGTTCCGCCGGCTGGCCACCACCGGCTGGGAGGTCAGCAGCACCTACGGCGTGCAGATCCGGCTGGTCCAATTCCGGCAGGAGGAGGGCCTCGGCGCTGCCGAACGCACCAACAGCGAGCAGTACTGGGCCGAGAACGAGGACACCGACAGCTGGCCGATCCCGGGTACCGGGGAAGGCATGGTGTACGTCCACAACAAGCCCGAGACCAAGCCCGGCTATCTGCCGCAGTACTTCGCGGAGGCGTCCGCCTGGCGCGGAGACATCGCCGTCGAGATCTACGTGTGGGACACCAAGCCGATCCCCAAGGCGAAGATCATGGACCTGGCCGAGCGGCAGATGGGGCGGCTGTGAGCGAGAACGAGAACCGGAGCGAGCCGGCCGAGACCGTGGTGCTCACCGAGCCGCAGCCGCAGCCGCAGCCGCAGCCGCAGCCGCAGCCGGAGCCGGCCGAGCCGACGGACGTCGTGAAGTCCGCCGAACAGCCGCCGCCGGTCCCGCCCGTCAAGAAGCCCGTCCGCCGCGGCCGTATCGCCGCCGTGGCCGGATGCGTCCTGCTGACCGGGGCCGTCGTCGCCGGTGTCGGCTACACCGTCGTGACCGTGGACGAGGCCGACCGGGACGCCGGCGCTCCCGTCTGGACGTTCCCGAAGGAGGCCGCCGACGACAAGAAGGCGGCGAGCTCGACCGGGCTGGCGGCGATGCTCGTGCCGTACGGGCAGGACGGCTGGTATCGCGGGCCCGACATCGGAGAGCAGGGCTACGACGCCCAGCTCAGCGGTGCCCAGGCCACGGCCCTGCGCAAGGAGGCGCTGAGCGACCTGCCCCGCTCGCAGCGCAAGCAGTTGGAGAAGGAGATCGACAAGCAGCGCGTACAGGGCATGGCGATGCGCAGCTACATCAGTGCGGAAGCCAGTGCCCTCAGCGAGAACGAGGGCATCTACACGGTGAGCGTCACGCTGGTCCAGATGGACAACAAGACGGCCGTCCGGGACATATCGACGTTCCAGAACGAGTTCTTCGACGCCCTGGACATCTTTCGCAAGGGGCCGGCGATCAAGGGCTACAAGAACGCCCAGTGCTACCTGCCGCCCAAGGACGCCGACGAGGACCTCGACGCGATGTACTGCTCCGCCTACGTGGGAGACGTCCTGGTCACCGCCTCGGCGGACGGGGCCAAGCCACTCGACACCAAGGGCGTCGCGATGCTGCTGAGCGCGCAGCTCGACCGCATCGCGGAGCCCGGGGAGGCGGTATGACGACCGAGCAGAGCGGGCGGGTCGAGCAGAGCGAACAGGTCGAGCCGCCGACGCCGGTCGGGGATCAGCCGCGGGCTGAGGCGCGGGCTGAGGCGCGGACTCCCCTGCCGCCCATGCCCGAGGCACCCCCCGAGGCACCCCCCGAGGCGCCCGCCGCAGTGCCCGCCGAGCCCGTACCGCCGGTCCCGCCCGTCCCGCCCGTCCCGCCCGTCACCAAGGACCGCCGGGTCCTCCGCGCCGTCCTGCGCTGGACCGCGGCCGTCGTGGTGTTCGCGGCGGTCGGTACGTCGGCGGCGTACGGCGTCACCCGGATGGAGCGGACCGACGTACCGGGCCTGGCGACCGAGACGGACGGGCGCTGGGAGTATCCGACGATCAGCAGGCCGCCGCTTCCCTCCGGCAGCCCGGGCCCGTTCGCCGAGGCGAACAGGGCCGGCACCCACTACGCCGACCTGCGAAAGCTCCTGCTCCCCGCCCCGGAGGGCGCGAAGGCGGACGCGGCGCTGCGCGGCGAGGACGGCTGGCTGGCGACGAAGACCTTCCTGGCGGAGTACGCCACGAAGTACGACCGGGAGACCGTCGGGCAGCTGCTGACGGACTACGGTCTGCGGCACATCGCGGCGCGCGGCTGGACGACGCCGGACGGTACGCACACGCGGATCTACCTGCTGCGGTTCGGCACCGCGGCCGTGGCCGACGAACTGGTGTCCAGCGAACTCGTCAGCTACAACTCCCCGGTGCACGCGGCGCGCGGCGCCGAAGCGGTCGAGGCGTACGCGGGGTTCGCGGAGGACGTCCAGGTCGCCGACGTCACGCGTTACCCGTTCGTGGAGACCAAGCCCTACGGACCCGAGCAGGTCCGGCAGGCCTACCTCTCGGCCGGGGACACCGTCGCCGTGGTCCTGCAGTCCCGCAAGGGCAGTGCGAGGGCGCTGCCCTTCCAGCAGACGGTGACTCTGCAGAGCCAGCTCCTCGGCTGAACCGCCAGGGCGCACCTCGCAGAGAAGGCCGGGCCCCACCCGACTAGAGTGGGGCCCGGCCATGTACCGCCTTCACCGCGTCACCCGAGGAGCACCCCGTGCTTGAGGCATTCTTCGAAGCCCTGCTGGTTCTGGTCTGCGTCGGCGTTCTCGCCTTCGCCGGGCTGACCGTGAAGAAGCTGTACCAGGGCCAGCGCTGACCGCCACAAGGAAAAGCTGCTCATGATCGAGATCCCGTCCGACCTGCACAAGGACCTGCTCCCGCTTGCCTTCCTGCTCGGCAACTGGGCAGGCGCGGGTGTCCACGACTTCCCCGGCTCCGAGAAGTGCAACTTCGGGCAGGAGGTCACCTTCACCCATGACGGGCGGGACTTCCTGGAGTACCACTCGCACACCTGGGTGCTCGACGCCGACGGGAACAAGGTCCGGCCCCTGGAGACCGAGTCCGGCTTCTGGCGGATCGACGCCAACCGCAAGGTCGAGGTCGTCATGACCCGCGACGACGGTGTCGTGGAGATCTGGTACGGCGACCTTGCCGCCAAGCAGCCGCAGGTCGACCTGGTCACGGACGCCGTGGCGCGCACCGCCGCGTCGGGCCCGTACACCGGTGGCAAGCGGCTGTACGGATACGTGAAGAGCGACCTCATGTGGGTCGGCGAGAAGCAGACCCCCGAGGTCGAGCTGCGCCCCTACATGTCCGCGCACCTGAAGAAGGTCGTCACCCCGGAGGACGTCGAGCGCTGGGCCAAGGCCCTCCCGGACGACATGCCGGACGACGGGATCACGTTCTTCAAGTAGGCACCCGCCCGGGACCGGCTTCGGACGGTCCCGGCCGGCACGAACACCTCCCGCGCGGACGACAGATCCCGACCCGCGGGCGGCGGCCTACACTGGGCCGCGTGGTGAGCACCGACTGGAAGAGCGATCTGCGGCAGCGCGGTTACCGGCTGACTCCGCAGCGGCAACTCGTGCTCGAAGCGGTGGACACGCTGGAGCACGCCACCCCTGACGACATCCTGGTCGAAGTGCGCAAAACGGCGTCGGGGGTGAACATCTCGACGGTCTACCGGACCCTGGAGCTCCTCGAGGAGCTCGCCCTGGTCAGTCACGCGCACCTGGGGCACGGCGCCCCCACGTACCACCTGGCCGACCGGCACCACCACATCCACCTGGTGTGCCGGGAGTGCAAGAACGTCATCGAGGCCGACACCTCGGTCGCCGCCGAGTTCACCGCGAAGCTCCGCACGGCCTTCGGTTTCGAGACGGACATGAAGCACTTCGCGATCTTCGGCCTCTGTGAGGACTGCTCGCTCAAGAACTCAAGCACCAAGTCGTAGGCTGGGCGTATGAAGAGCCCTCTGCTGTCCCTGCCCGGCGCCGTCTCGGCCGAGGGTGTGGACGAAGGTGTCGCAGCCCACTACGGAGACCTGTTCCGCGAGCAGCGTGCCCTCGCCGACGGCGCCGGCTTCGTGGACCTCTCACACCGCGGTGTCGTCACCGTCACCGGGGACGACCGGCTCACCTGGCTGCACCTGCTGCTCACCCAGCATGTGACGGACCTCCCGGCGGGCACCGCGACCGAGGCGCTGATCCTGTCCGCGCACGGCCACATCGAGCACGCGCTGTACCTCGTCGACGACGGCACCACCACCTGGGCCCATGTGGAGCCCGGCAGCCAGGACGCGCTGATCGCGTACCTGGAGTCCATGAAGTTCTTCTACCGCGTCGAAGTCGCCGACCGGACCGAGGAGTTCGCGGTCGTGCACCTGCCGGCCGGTTCCATCGCCGAGGTCCCGCAGGACGCCGTCGTTCGCGAGACGCCGTACGGACGTGACCTCTTTCTGCCGCGTACGGAGCTGGAGTCTTACGCGGACAAGAGCGGTCCCGCGGCCGGGCTCCTCGCGTACGAGGCCCTGCGCGTCGAGAGCCACCGGCCGCGGCTCGGGTTCGAGACCGACCACCGCACCATCCCGCACGAGCTGGGCTGGATCGGCAGCGCGGTGCATCTCACGAAGGGCTGCTACCGCGGCCAGGAGACCGTCGCCCGCGTGCAGAACCTGGGCAAGCCCCCGCGCCGGCTCGTCTTCCTCCACCTCGACGGCAGCGAGGTCCATCTCCCGCCGCACGGCACGGAGTTGCGCCGCGCGGACGAGGGCCCCGACGGCCGGAAGATCGGCGTCATCACCACCGCCGTACGCCACCACGAGCTGGGCCCGATCGCCCTGGCGGTCATCAAGCGGAACGTGCCGCTGGACGCGCCGCTGCTCGCGGACACGACGGCGGCGGCGCAGGAAGTCGTGGTCGAGCCGTAGCGGCTACATCTCCAGCAGGACGGTGAACGGGCCGTCGTTCGTCAGTGAGACGCGCATCTGCGCGCCGAACCGGCCCGTCGCCACCGTCGCGCCCAGGGCGCGGAGTTGGGCGACGACCTCGTCGACGAGAGGCTCGGCGACATCGCCTGGGGCGGCCGCGTTCCAGGTGGGGCGGCGGCCCTTGCGGGCGTCGCCGTACAGCGTGAACTGGCTGATGACCAGCAGCGGCGCGTCGATGTCCGAGCAGGACCGCTCCTCGCTCAGCATGCGAACCGACCAGAGTTTTCGGGCGAGTTGGGCCGCCTTCTCCTTGGTGTCCTCGTGCGTGACCCCGACCAGGACGCACAGCCCCTCGCCGCTGATCTCGCCGACCGTCTCGCCCTCGACGACGACGCTCGCGCCGTCCACCCTCTGCACCACCGCACGCATACGGCCCATCATGCCGTGCGCGCGTACGGCGGCCCGGTGCGGGCCCTTCGTGTGATTTCCAGGGTTCGCCAAACCCCCATCCGGGGCCGATCGGGGGCACTCGGTCACATAGCGACCACTCGGGGTGGCACCATGCGGGTGTTGCGGTGCGTTCAGGGGCGCATTCATGGCGCACGCGTGGGACGGACCGCGCCGGTCGAGGGGACGGTAGAGGCACATGAGCACACCGAGTACGGGGCAGCCGCCCGGGGTCGTCTCACTGACCCGTACGAGCCCACGGGTGGGACGGACGACGGAAGGGGTGGGAGTGACCACAGTGGCGGGCCGGCCTCCGGTGCAGCGCACCGAGAGCCGCCCGCCGGCCGCGGCCGACCTGGCCGTGCTGCGGCTGCCCGAACTGCGTGTGCTGCGCCGGGACGCCCAGCGGGACGAGGCCGACCTCAGCTATGTGCGGCGGCTCCTCCAGGGGCGCATCGACATCCTGCGGGCCGAGCTGGCGCGCCGCGGCGGACTGCGGACACCCGGGGCGGGCCAGCCGCGGGTCGTCGGGGCCGGGGAGCCGTCGGTCGTCGAGCGGCTCTCGGAGATCCTCACGGACGCACCCGCCCGGCACCGTTCCTCGGCCCGCCATGTGACGGTGGGCACCCCGTACGGCGAGGAGTACCGGCGGCTGGCCTCCGACATGCTCTCCGAGGTGGAACTGTCGGACCTCGGCGCCCGGACGGACGAGGAGCTGGGCGCGGGAATGGGACGGCTCGTACGGTACGAGCGGCAGGTCTCCCTGCGGCGCCAGCAGCTCCAGCGCACGGCCGACGACTGCAGCGCGGAGATCGCCCGCAGGTACCGTGAGGGCGAAGCGCAAGTAGACGATCTGCTCATGTGACCCGCCGGAGTGAGCCGCCGGAGTGACCTGCCCGTGTGACCTGCCTGTGTGACGGACCCGGTGCCGCGCCGCGGTCGCGACGGCAGTGGCCCGGCGAGGTCTCCCGGCGCGGCCTTCTGGTGCGGCCTCCTGGGCGGGTCCCGTCACGGAAGGCCACCGCCCATGTCCGGCGCCGCCCGTACCGACTCCGCCGTACCGCCCGCGACACCCCCCGTCCTCGCCGAGGTCGTACGCTCCGGCCTCGTCGAGAGCCGCCACCGGGGCAGCCTGGTCCTGCTGGCCGCGGACGGGTCGGTCGAGTCGGCGCTCGGTGATCCCGCCGTACCGGTGTTCCCCCGCTCGTCGAACAAGCCCATGCAGGCGGCGGGCGTACTGGGGGCGGGGCTCGACCTCACCGGCGAGCGCCTCGCCCTCGCCGCCGCGAGCCACTCCGGAGAGATCTTCCACCGTGACCTCGTACGGAAGATGCTGGACGAACACGGACTGACGGCCGCCCGGCTCCAGTGCCCGCCGGACCTGCCGCTGGACCCCGTGGAGGCGGAGACCTACCTCGCGGCGGGCGCCGTACGGGACCGGGTCGCCATGAACTGCTCCGGCAAGCACACCGCGATGCTGGCCGCCTGCGTACGGGCGGGCTGGCCCCTCGACTCCTACCTGGACCCCGGGCACCCCCTCCAGCGGATCATCCGCTCCGTGGTCGAGGAGGCGGCCGGGGAGCCCGTCGCCGCGGTGGGTACGGACGGCTGCGGGGCACCGCTGCTCGCGATCACCCTGACCGGCCTGGCCCGCGCCTTCCGCTCCTTCGTCCTCGCGGCCCCCGGCTCGGCGGAGCGCCGCGTCGCCGACGCGATGCGCGCCCACCCCGAGTACGTCGCCGGCACCCGCCGCCCCGACACCTGGCTGATGCGCGAGGTGCCGGGTGCCCTCTCCAAGATGGGCGCGGAGGCCGTCCAGGCGGTCGCCCTGCCGGACGGGCGGGCGGTCGCCTTCAAGATCGAGGACGGCGGGGGACGGGCGCTGCGGCCGGTGCTGGCACGGGCGTTGGAGCTGCTGGGAGTGGACGCGCCGGTGGTGTCGCGGATCGGGCGGGTGCCGGTGACGGGAGGAGGGAGAGAGGTGGGGGAGGTGCGGGTGGTGTTCTGAGGGCGATCTTCCAGCCCGTCCGGCGTTCGAGGACGAGGCCGTTCAGGCCGAAGCGGGGGTCCGGGGGCGCAGCCCCCTGGGACGGGACGGGCAGGGGTGGAGGGGGCGAGAAAATGCCCGCGACACCCCCGCCGTCGTACACCTAGCGTGGCCCTCATGACCCTCCGCGACTCCATCGACGTACGAGCGATCACCAAGGACGAGATCCCGGAGTGGATCCGCGCCCTGAACACCGGTTTTCTGCGTCCTCCCACCGTGTCGGAGCAGGAGATCGCGGACCGGAGTTCGTACGTCGTCCTGGAGCGGACCCTCGGCGCGTTCGACGACGGGCGCTGTGTCGCGACCTTCCGGTCGTTCCCGCAGGAGCTCACCGCGGTGGGCGGCGCCCTTGTCCCGGCGAACGCGATCTCGAACGTCACCGTCACGCCCACGCACCGCCGCCGGGGCATCCTCTCCCGCATGATGGCGACGGACCTCGCGGCGGCGAAGGAGCGGGGCGACGTGGTGGCGACGCTGATCGCCGCCGAGTACCCGATCTACGGCCGGTACGGCTTCGGCCCCGCCGCCTCCACCGCCGAGTGGATCGTCGACGTCCCCAGGACGGGCCTGGACCCCCGCTGGTCGGGCCCGGCCGACGGCGGCCGGATCGACCTCGTCGACGGCGAGGACGTCCGCAAGACCGGCCCCGAACTGCACGAGAGGCTCCGGCGCGGCCAGCCCGGCGCGGTGAGCCGCGACGAGCGCTGGTGGCTGCTGAACACCGGTGCGCCGGAGGTGACTTCGGGTTCCTGGACCGAGCCGTACTACGCCGTGTACCGCTCGGCGGCCGGTGAGGTCGAGGGTCTGGTCTCCTACGAGTCGGACGACAAGTGGGACGACAAGCGGCCGCACAACACGGCGGACGTGAACTGGCTGATCGCGGTGACGCCGACGGCCGAGCGCGCCCTGTGGCACTACCTCTGCTCCATCGACTGGATCACCAAGGTCAAGACGGGCTGGCGGGCCCCCGACGACCTGCTGCCACTCCTGCTGCCCGACCCGCGCGCCGCCCGGCTGACCACCCAGGCGGACTTGCTGTGGGTGCGGATCCTGGATGTCGTACGGGCTCTGGAGGCGCGTACGTACGCGGGTTCGGGGACGCTCGTGCTGGAGGTGACGGACCGGGACGGGCTGTCCGCCGGACGCTACCTGCTGGAGGCGGGACCGGACGGGGCGTCCTGTGCGCCGACCACGCTGGACGCCGAACTCACGCTGGATGTCGGTGAGTTGGGGCGGCTCTGGCTGGGTGACGAGTCGGTGGTGCGGCTGGTGGCGCTGGGTCTTGTCCGGGAAGAACGAGCGGGCGCCGGCTCCGTGGCCGACGCCCTGCTGCGCACGTCCAGGCGACCTTGGTGCCCGGACATCTTCTGATCGGGTGCGGCCGTGCTCCTTCCGTGCGGGTGGTGGCTGTTGATCCGTAGCTGTAGCTGTAGCTATTGAGTTGTGGTTGTGGGTGGTGCTGACCGACCGGGCTCCCGGCTCCCCTCCGGAGGGGAGCCCCGTCGGCCGGACTGTCCAGGCGGTCGTGCCCGATCAGCCGGACTGGGCGAGCAGCATCACGATGATCACAGCTCCGATGCCGCTGAGCATGGTGTTCTTGGCCTTGATGCCGATGGTCAGCGCGACGAACGCGATGATGCCCATCGGCCCGTACTTCCACTGGATGAGCTGTTCGAATCCAATGGCGAGGGCGGCGACGACGAGGGCGACGAACGGCATGACGGCCCCTCCTTGGGGACAGGGAGGCGGACCTCCGCTGGTAACCGCTGGGAACCGTCCACCTGGTCGACACCTGCGACCCTGGCGGCCAACCCCCCGAAAGCTTGACCATGTTGCTCAAGTTGGTGACCAACTCAATGCTAGTTATCTCCGCGTTGGGTCGACTCATAACCACCTATCCGGTAACTGCCCAAAGATGGCGGGAAGTTGTAGGGTTTGGTCGTGGACCCGGAATATGCCGCCGCCAACGGGCGGAGCAGGTCGCCACGCCGGCTGACATCGCATCGCGAGGTGGCCGACGAGCTGCGCAGCCGGATCAGGTCCGGTGAGCTGCGGGCCGGCCAGCGCATGCCCACGCAGGCCAAGCTGGCGGACGAGTTCGGCGTCGAGCGCGGGGCGGTACGACAGGCGCTGCGCATCCTCCAGTCGGAGCGGCTTCTCGTCAACGTGTCCAAGGGGAGCCCGGCGACCGTCGCGGACGACCTGGGAATGGCTCTGACCGGGCCCGGAGCCGCTCCGCGGCCCACCACGGTGGCACTCGGCGCGCGGATAACGGAAGCCTTCGCGGCCTCTCATGTGGAGATCGACGCGCTGTGCCTGACGTCGATCTCACTCACCCTCGCCGTGGGCGAGCCGCTCCGTCAGATCCACGCCGAGCGCATAAAACCGGCCAGGATCGATGTCCGCGTCCTGCTCCCCAGCAGTGACATCCCGCTCGCCTTTCCGGCCGCGGTGGACACGTCGGCCGACGGCCGGTTCGGCGACGAGCGGCTCCAGCGGAACTGGCTGGCCAACCGCAACGCGCAGGGCCAGGTGCTGCGGCACAACCTGCTCGCGCTGCGCGCCACGCACGGCATAGAGGTCAACGTCACCTTCCGCGCGCTCCCCTTCACGCCGCCCGTGAAGCTGTACCTGCTCAACGGGACCGAGGCGCTCTTCGCGTACTACACCCTCGCCAGGCGCGAGGAGGAGATCGACCACGTGAACCTGGAGATGTACGACGTACAGGGCACCCAGTCCATGCTGTTCCCCTTCGTACTGGGGGCCGGGATGCGGGAGACCACGTTCGTCGAGCAGTCCCACCTGTGGTTCAACGCGCTGTGGGAGACCATCAGCTCGGAGCTGGTGCTCACGAGCTGAGGCCTCCTGGGCGGGGGTGTACTCGGTCGGCCGTGCGCATCGGACGACCGCGGGTCAGAGGGCGGGGCCCGCGACCATCAGGGCGAGGACGACCGCCCCGATCGAGCTGCACATGGGGTTCTTCGCCTTGATTCCGATGGTGAGCAGCAGCAGTCCGACGATGCCCGCCGGGCCGTAGTGCCATTGGACGAGCTGCTCGAAGCCGACGACGAAGACGGCGGAGACGAGGGCGATGAGAGGCATGGTGGTTCCTCCTGGTGACTCCTGGGTGGCGATCGATAGGGGAAGCAAAACTTCCGCCAACTTGGGTTAGTTGGCAACCAACTATGATTAAGTTGTCCCCACTTGGCTGGTACTCATAAACAACTTTCAAACAACTCCCCATAGATGGAGAGGAGTTGTAGCGTTTGGTCGTGACCCAGGAGAACGTGGCAGTGAACGGCGGCAGAAGACTCTCGTCCCAGGAGATCGCCGACGCCCTGCGGGACCGGATCCGTGCCGGGGACCTCAGGGCGGGCGACCGCCTGCCCACCCAGGCGGAGCTGGCGGAGGAGTTCGGCGTCGAGCGCGGCACCGTCCGCCAGGCCCTGAGCTCACTCCAGAGCGACGGCCTCCTCAGCAACACCGGGCGGGGGAGCCCGCCGCGGATCGCGGACGTGTCGCCCGCGCGCGACGAACCCCAGCCGACGATGGTGGGGCTCGCGCCGCGCCTCGCCGAGGCGTTCGCGACTCCGCACGTCCGCGTGGACGCGGCCTGCCTCACCGCGGAGACCCTGATGCTGGCCCTCGGCGAACCGGTGCGCCTGATCCACGAGGGCAGCATCCGGCCGGAGTCGATCGACGTCCGTATCCTGCTGCCCTCCCGGGACATCACCCTGGCGTTCCCGGTCCCGGTGGAGGGCCGCAGCGACGGGGACCCGGTGCACAAGCGCTGGCTCGACCAGCGCAACGCCCAGGGCCACGTCCTGCGCCACAACCTCCAGACCCTGCGCCGCTCGCACGGCATCGACGTCCGGGTGACCTTCCGCGCCCTGCCGTTCACGCCCCCGGTGAAGCTGTATCTGCTCAACGGGTCGGAGGCGCTGATCGCGTATTACATGATCACCAGGCGCGAGGAGCAGGTGGACGCCGGCGGAGTCCTCGACATGTACGACGCCCTCGGCTCCGCGTCCCTCCTCTTCTCCTTCGAGAAACAGGCCGGTCATCGCGACGCCTCGTTCGTGGAGGAATCCCAGAAGTGGTTCGACGCCCTCTGGGAAACCATCACCACGGACCTGACACTCTCCTAGTGACTCCTGACGCAGCGCAGACTGAACCGGTGGCGACAGAGACAGAGAACCTCCGGGAAGTGATCGGACGTGCCCGCTTCGTGCTCTTCGACTTCGACGGGCCGATCTGCCGGCTCTTCGCGGGGCACTCGGCGGAGGACGTGGCGAGGAACCTGGTGGACTGGCTGGAGGGCCAGGGGCTGCGGGGGTTGCTGACCGAGGAGGAACGGGTCCATCCCGACCCGCATGTCGTGCTCCGCGTGGTCAACAAGCGGCATCCGCACAGCGACCTGGTGGCCGAGCTCGAGGGACTGCTCACCCAGCACGAGCTCAAGGCAGTGCCCTCCGCCTGGCCGACCGCGTACGCCGACCCGCTGATCCGGACGTGGACCGCCATCGGCGTGCGCCTCGCGGTGGCGACCAACAACTCGCCTCGTGTGGTCGCGAGTTACCTGAACAGCCGAGGCCTTTCCGAGTGCTTCGCCTCCCATGTCTACGGTCGCACCCGCAACCTGGACCACCTCAAGCCGAACCCGCACTGCCTCAACCGGGCCCTGAACGCCATGGGAGCCGCCCCGTCGGCCGCCCTCATGATCGGCGACACCCCCTCGGACTTCCTCGCCGCCCAGGAGGCCGGGGTTCCGTTCCTCGGCTACGCGCGTAACGCCGGCAAGGAGCAGCTGCTGCGGGATGTCGGCGCCGAGCACGTGGTCCCGTCGATGGAGCTGTTGCTGCGGGTGCTCCGGGGTCAGCTCTGAAGCTGGAGGGTGAGCAGGAGGAAGAGAAAGGCCGCCCATCCGGCCAGCCGCGGCTGCCCCGTCCGTATGCCCACCAGCGCCGCGGTCAGCAGGACCAGTCCCGCGAACCCGAGCTTCGAGTGCACCAACTGGGCTGTGCCGAACTCAACTGCGGCACCCACTAGTTGGAAGATGACCATGTCCCCACCCCGTCCACTTCACTGAATCGATCAACTAGCCGTCCAACTGCCCTTCCAATTGGACTGGTTGTCTTGAGTTGGATGTGCCCTGTCGGCCTGATCCCTTAACCCGCAGGCGACTTGCAGGTCCGGTGACCGGCAAATCCGGCCACCAATTGACCGGAAGCAGTTTGGTCGGCGGGCGGGAGCGGTACGGTCGCGATGTGAGCGAAGAGCGCGGCGACGGAGTCGGTACCGAGTGGGAGCGCGTCCTGATGGAGCTGCGCACCCGCATAGCGGATGGTGCCTACCCGCTGTCGTCCCAGCTTCCGCCGCAGCGTGAACTCGCCGATGAGTTCGGGGTCTCTCGCGACACCGTGCAGCGCGTCATGCGCGAGCTGAGCAGTGAAGGCTGGGTCAAGTCCCGCCAGGGCAGCGGCTCCCGGGTGGTGAAGAGGCCGACCCACGCGGGGACGCCGAAGCAGGACGCACCCCGGGTGCGCGCGTCCCTGGGCACCTTCATCGCCCGTGCTTTCGCCCAACCGGTCGTGCAATTGGACGTGTTCACCCTCACGTCGGAGTCCCTGGACGCCCACATCCGGTTGCAGTCCGAGCACATCCGCCTCGGGGACATCAGACCCGAGCGGATCGAGCTGCGCATGCTGCTGCCCTCGGAGTCGCTCGAACTGCCCTATCCGCGGGCGAAGTCGCCGGAGGAGCCCGGACAGCTGGGCCAGTTGCAGGACCGGCTCCGCGCCATCACCCGCCGGCACACGGTCTCCCTGCGCACCGCCCTGCGCGACCTGCACACGGAGGGCCTGGTCCCGTCCGTACAGGTGGAGATCCGGCATGTGCCGCTGACCCCGGCCTTCAAGCTGTACCTGCGCCCGGGCGCGGAGGCGTTGTTCGGGCCGTACGAAATAGTGGAGCGCACCATCCTGCTGGACGACGGCACCGAGGTCGAGGCGCAGGACGTACTCGGCCTGGGGTCGACGCTGACCCGGCACGTCAACGACGAGGGTGACTCGGGCTCCCCGGGATCTGTGTTCATGGAGAGCATGCAGGCCTGGTTCGACTCCTGCTGGGAACTGCTCGCGGAGCGGGACTGAAGTCCGGTCGGAGTCCAGCGGGCTTCGACCGGCGGGCGGCCCGCAAGTGGTATCTCTCTCAGGTATCGAATGCGGGAGTCCGCTCGTCCGCGTACGGGCGCGGGCATAAGGTGTGCTCACTTCTCTCGCTACGCATGAACATCAGTGGCGACGCACGTTTATCCAGGAGTGCACGTTGGGCAAGCCCATGCCTGATCCGCTTGATCCAGAAGAAGCGGCGGACGCGGCGTATCTCCGGTTCGTGCGGTACGCCAAGGCGTTGGGTTCCTTCGGCCGTGGCCACCACAACCTGAACTACATGGTGCGCCCGCTCACCAAGGACGACCGGCGGCTCGTGGCCGGGGAGGACGGGCAGCCGGTCACCGTACGGGAGTCGATTCCCTCGGCACTGCCCGTGGTCATCAGGACCTGGCAGGACGAGGCGGCGATCCTCGACACGATCCGGGGCGTGCTCCCGCACGTTCCCCGGTGCCTGGTCAAGCGATCGGACCTGACCGTCCTCAGCTATGTGGAGGGCGTGCCGCTTTCCAGCATCTGCCCGAACGGCAAGCCGGTCGACCCCGACCTGATCGCGGCTCTCGCGGGCCTCCTCGCGGACATGACGCAGGTGCGCAGACAGCATCTGCCCCCGCTGCCGCAGTCCTGGCCCCGCTCCAGCAGGAACAGCAGGGCCTTTCTGCTGGCGCTGGCGTCCGCCGCGGAGGAGCAGATCCGGCAGCGCAACTGGGCCGAGTTCGGTGGTCTGTTCGCGATGCTGGGCATTCCGAAGGACGCGATGGTGAAGTTCGCGGAACGGGTGCCGGCGCTCATCAGGCGCCCCTTCAGCCTGCTGCACACGGACCTTCACCGGGACAACGTGATCGTCTCCTATCACGGTGCCCCGCCCCTGATCTGCGTCGACTGGGAGCTGGCCTCCTTCGGTGACCCGCTGCACGACCTCGCCACGCACCTGGTGCGGATGCAGTACCCCGACTACCAGTGGCCGGAGGTGATCGAGGCATGGAGCAAGGCCATGGGCGAGCGGCGCAGCAACGCCGTGGACGGCCTCGACCGGGATCTGAAGCACTACCTCGCCTTCGAGCGCGCCCAGTCCGTCTACCCGGACGTGATGCGTGCCGCCACCTCGCTCGGTGACTCCTTCGGGCAGCGGGACCTGGACGCGGCGGCGCAGGCCGTGCGGCGGGCCCTGATCGCGGCCGAGGAGCCGCTGCGGCTCAAGAAGGTGCCGGAGGAGAGCGAGATCGGGCGCATCCTCTTCCGGTGGAACGAGTCGCACGGGGTGAAGGCCGGCAGTGAAAAATCGATCAACCAGATCGTCTGGACCCGCGACCTCCGGGTACCGTTCCATCCGCAGTTTCCCGCGGAGGCCGTGAGCGAGGCGCTGTTCCAGGAGGGAGCGGCCGCCGCCGACCGTGTCTTCAAGGGGACAGCGCATCTCAACACAGCCGTCCGCGTGCCCGGCGTCCCGTTTCCGGTCATGGTCCGCCGGAAGGTGGGCTCGGCGAATCCCCGGGAACGCAGGTTCCTCAACGAGCACGCCGTCCTGAGGGCGATCGAGCGGTCGGACGTCGGTGTGCGTGCCCCGCGGGTGCTGGCCCTGGGTGTCAGCGGCCTGAGGGATCCTTTCACCATCCACTCCTACGAGGGGCCGCTGGACGGCTTCAGCCCTCCGGAGCACCCCGAGAACGGACTGCGGCCGCACGAGGCGGACGATCTCGTGAACCAGCTCGCCGCTCTGACGCACGTCGACTGCGAAGAGCTGGATCCCGGGATGAACGGTCTGGAGTTCTACTGGGAGTTGCAGTACGAGCTGGTCCGCATGGTGAACGAACTGCCCAAGGCCACCATGGAGGTGGCACGCGAACTCGGGCTGCCCAGCAGTTCCCGGCTGCTCGAGATCCTCGGCCGCCACACGCTGGTCCCGCGTCGTCCGGTGCTCCTGCACGGTGATCTCAACCCATGGAACCTGGTGCGCCGGGAGGAGGGCGGCCTGGTCCTCATCGACTGGGAGATGGCGATGGTCGGCGACCCGCTGTACGACCTGGTCCGCCACATGCATCTCACCCCGACCCTCCGCGAGATCAGCGACCGGCTGTTCGTCCGCTGGCACCGCCTGCTGCCGGAGGACTGCACGAAGGGCTGGCGCGAGGACTGGCGTGTGTACCGGTGGATGGAGGTCGTCCGCTCCGCCTACGTGGACCTGGACCGTCTCGTGACGGGTGACAGCCTGGAGGCTCCCAACGTCCGCAGGGCGGTCGACACCTATGCGATGACCCTGGCCGCGGCCACCGCCGCGCTGGGGATCCGCGAGAAGTGGAAGGCACCGGCGAACCCCTATCTTGCCCGTGCGCTGCTGCCCCGGGACGATGGGGGCCGGCCGACAGCCGAGGTCTCCGCGGACGTCTGAACCTGCCGCCGGGCCCGTACGGGGGAGAAGGGACGGCAGATGCCAAGTGGGGGCGGCAGGGCGGTCGACGGCGGTGTGGCCGCACACCTGAAGCGGTTCCAGGAACGGTACGAGCCCCTGTTCACCAGATTCCTGCTGCTGGCGATCTTCGTCACCGGCATGACCGCCCAGTTCGTGAAGCCCGTGGGAGACGCGCTGGAGGACAAGGCGTTCCTCGGCGGCGCCCTGCTCAGCCTGGTCGGCTATGTGCTGTACGACACGGTCAAGGACCTGGCCATCGGGAGCAGGTGCTGCACGGCCTCTACAACATGGCGAGCTGCGGGCTCTCCTCACACCTCCAACACCACCTTCCCCACCAACCCCCGCCCCTCCACGGCCGCATGCGCGTCCCCCGCCCTCTCCAGCGGGAACACCTCGCCGATCACCGGCCGCAGCCGCCCGGCAGCGGCGTCCGCGAGGGCGGCGGACGTGTAGCGGCGCAGGTCGGCGGGGCCGAACTGGACGTCTCCGATGCCGAAGAGGGTGATGCCCCGGCGGGTGGCCTCCGTGGCGTCGATGGGGGAGAAGCCGCCCGACGACGCACCGTGGGCCGAGAAGCGGCCACCGTCGGCCGCCAACGAGAATGCTGTGGCGCCGAGTTGGCCGCCCACTCCGTCGAGGACCACATCGGCGGCCGGGACCGGTCCGCCGAGGGCGTGCCGGGCGGCCGAGGTCCAGTCGGCGTGCGTGGCGTCGACGGCCGCGTCCGCCCCCAACTCCCTTACCAGGGCGGCCTTCTCCGCGCCCCGGGCGACTCCCACGACACGTGCCCCGCGCGCGTGGGCCAACTGGACCAGCAGCGTGCCCATGCCGCCGGAGGCGCCGAGGACGAGGACGCGGTCGGTGGGGCCGATGCCGGTCAGTTCGAGGAGGCCCGTGGCGGTCACGCCGTCGTGGACCAGGGCCGCGGCCGTGCGGAGGTCGAGGGTGTCCGGTACGACCGTCAAAGCCGAGGCCGCGACCACGGCCCGCTCCGCGTAGCTGCCGGTCACGAAGGCGGTGACCCGGCGGCCCAGCCACTCCTCGGGGACATCCGCACCGAGGGCGGTCACGACACCCGCCACGCCGCCCCCGGGGACGTACGGCGGTGTCACCGGGAAGAAGTCCCGGCCCCAGCCACCCCTGACCTGGGTCTCCACGAAGATCGTGTCCACGTAGGCGACATCGATCACCACCTCGCCGGGCCCCGGGACCGGGTCCGGAATCTCCACCGCCACGAGAACCTCGGGGCCGCCGAACGCCTTCACCTGTGCTGCTCGCATCGCTCACTCCCGGTAAGAGGATTGGTGTCGCGCACTCTTCGGCCTCAAGCGCGGTTGAGGTCAAGCGCGGTCCGCGGCCCCGGTGCGTACGCTCGTGGCATGGCTGAGAGCGGGCTCCGGGAGCGTAAGAAGCAGCGGATGTACGAGGCTGTGTCCGACGTCGCGATCGGGCTCTTTCTGGAGAAGGGCTTCGACAGCGTGTCCGTCGCCGAGGTCGCGGCCGCCGCCGACATCTCCAAGCCGACCCTCTTCCGGTACTTCCCGGCCAAGGAGGATCTGGTCCTGTACCGCTTCGCCGACCACGAGACGGAGGCCGCGCGGGTGGTCGCCGGGCGGCCGGACGGGCGGTCGGTCGCCGATGCCCTCCTTGAGCACTTCCTGGACGGACTCCGTCGTGACGACCCCGTCACCGGACTCAACGACCACCCGGACGTCCTCGCCTTCCACCGGCTGCTGTACGGGACCCCGTCGCTGGCGGCACGGGCGTACGCGTACGTCGAGCGTTCCGAGGCCGCGCTCGCCGAGGCCCTGGGCGGCGACCTCGACGCCCGGCTCGCCGCCGGCCAGATCACCGCCGTACAGCGGGTCCTCGCGCTGGAGAACTGGCGGCGGATCGCCGAGGGGGAGCGCGCGGCGGAGGTGCGGCGGGATGCCGTGGCCGCGGCCCGGCGGGCGTTCGCGGGGCTGGCGGCGGGGTCCGCGAGACTCGCCGACTCCCGGACACTTGGCGTTACCCAGTAAAAAATGTAACTCGGTTACGTTATTCCGCTACCCTGGATGGAATGACATCACCCCACCCTGCCCTCGACGAGGGTCCCGCCCAGTCCCTCTCCGAGACCCTCTCCCAGTCCCTCGTCCGTGAACGCGCGTACCACGGCACCTGCCGCGCGGCCCTCGCCGCCATGGTCGCCGGGGCCGAGGAACAGGTCTTCACCGGCGAGGACGTCTCCGCCTCCGGTGCCGACGCCGAGGTGCTCGGGTACCGCCTGCGCAGCCACGCCAAGGAAATGCGCGAGCTGCCCGAAGGCCCGCTGTTCTTCGGCAGGCTGGACTTCGAAAGCGCGGGTGAGACGGCCGACGGGGTGTCGGGCGGCGCGGCAGGCGAGCACGCCGGGCAGAGCTACCACATCGGGCGGCTGCGGATCACCGAACACCCCTCCGCCCCGCCCCTGGTCGTCGACTGGCGCGCCCCCGTCTCGCGCGCCTTCTACCAGGCCAGCGCCCGCGCACCGCAGGGCGTCGCCGTCCGGCGGCGGTTCGGCTGGGCGCCGGGAAGCCTGGGGGAGTCCGCGGACCTCACGGGCCTGGAGGACGAACACCTCACGCAGGCCCATCCCCACCCCCAGCGGCCGAGCCGTATCCTCGCCGGCGAGATCGAGCGCCCCCGCGTCGGCCCCATGCGCGACATCGCCGCGACCATCCAGCCGGAACAGGACGATCTCGTACGAGGTGATCTCGCGGCCTCGGTCTGTGTGCAGGGCGCCCCGGGCACCGGCAAGACGGCCGTCGGGCTGCACCGGGCCGCGTACCTCCTCTACACCTACCCGCAGCGCATCCGCCGCGGCGGCCTGCTGATCCTCGGCCCCAACCGCACCTTCCTGTCGTACATCTCCGAGGTCCTGCCCGCGCTCGGCGAGACCGGCGTACGGCAGTCGACCGTCGGGGAGGAGATCGCCCGCCATCCCGTCACGGGGGCGGACGACGAGCGCGCCGCCGTCGTCAAACACGACGCGCGGATGGCCGAGGTGCTCCGCCGGGCCCTGTACGGGGGGATCGGCGGGCCCGTCGACTCCCTTGCCGTGCCGGACGGTTCGTACCACTGGCGGGTCCCGGCCGGCGTGCTCCGCCGCATCGTGGACGGCGTACGCGCCGAGGAACCCCCGTACGCCGTCGGGCGCGAACGCGTGCGGACGCGGGTGGTGGGGTGCCTGCTGGAGCAGGCGGAACGGCGCGCCGGGCCGCCGCCGAACGCCTGGGTGCGGAAGATCTCGCGGGCCAGGCCCGTCAGCGCGTACGTCGACGCGGTGTGGCCCAAGGTGCTGCCCGAGGAGGTTCTCGCCCGACTCCTCACCGACGCCGACGCGTTGGAGGCGGCGGCGGAAGGGATCCTGGACGCGGACGAGCGCAAGGCGGTCCTGTGGGCGAAGCCGCCGCGCTCCCACAAGTCGGCACGCTGGTCGGCCGCCGACCTCGTCCTTCTCGACGAACTCGCCGGACTCATCGAACACCCCGAGGGGTACGGCCACTTGGTGATCGACGAGGCCCAGGACCTGTCGCCGATGGAGTGCCGGGCGATCGCGCGACGGGCGTCGTTCGGGTCCCTGACGGTGCTCGGCGACCTCGCGCAGGGCACGACTCCGTGGGCGGCCCGGAGCTGGGCCGAACTCCTGGCACACCTGGGCAAGCCGGCGGCCGAGGTCGTCCCGCTGACCATCGGCTTCCGGGTTCCGGCGGCCGTCGTCGAACTCGCCAACCGGCTGCTGGCGCGCCTCGACGTGGGACTGCCTCCCGCCCGGTCACTCAGGGCGGACGGGCAGTTGAACGTGCGGCACGTGTCCGACGTACTCGCCGCGACGGTCGACGCGGTGCGCGGAGCACTGACGCACGAGGGCTCGATCGGCGTCATCGCCGCCGACGCCGAGGTCGCGGATGTGCGGGAGGCGCTCCGCGCCGCGGGCGTCGAGACCGCCGGACCCGACGAACTGGGCGCGAGGGTGACGGTGTTGCCCGCCACCCTCGCCAAGGGACTCGAGTACGACCATGTCGTCGCCGTCGAACCCGCGGCCGTCGCGGAGGCGGAGGTGCGCGGGGCGAACCGCCTGTACGTGGTGCTGACTCGGGCGGTGTCGCGGCTGGACGTGGTCCACACCCGGCCCCTGCCGTGGTGACCGTGGTGAGCTACCAGCCCGGGTCGCCCACGGGGGTCAGGAGCGGGATCAACTGCTCCTCCTCGTAGGTCAGATGGGCTTCGAGCCCGGCGGTGAGACGCTCCACCTGGGCGAGTGCGAGGCCGGGTTCCACCTGCTCGTCAGCGAGTACCTCGCGTAGTTGTCCGAGCAGTTCGGCGATCCGCTCGTGCTCCTGGCGCAGGCGGTCGAAGGCCGGCGCGAGTCCGGGGTGGCGGCCGGCGAGGAGCGGGAAGATGCCGAGCTCCTCGCCGGTGTGGTGGTTGTGCAGGCCCTGGCAGAGGGTGAGGCAGTTGACGCGGAGCTGGGCGCCAAGGGCGGCACCCGACTTCTTGAACTCCTCGCGGATGAGCACGAGTTCGCGCCGGAAGGCGTCGTGGACCACCTTCAGGCCCTCGGCCATGGAGGTCGCGTTCACGTTCGGCGGCCCGTCCTGCTCGATGCCGTCGAGGGCCACGACGGGGATCAACCGGTCCGTCTTCGCCTGGTACTCGGCCCATCCCGGGTCCGACTCCACCGCGCGGGCGAACACGCGGTCCCGTTCGGCGCGTTCGAGGACGACGGCCTCCGCGTCGTACGTGAAGACCCCGTCCTCGACCCGCACCCGGGGGTGCGCGACCAGGTTGCGGTACCAGTCCGGGTGCTCGTGCGCGCCACCTGCCGAGGCGATGACGAGGACCCGCTCGCCCCCGTCGGGGTAGAAGCCGACGGGGGTCGTGTGCGGGGTTCCGGTGCGGGCGCCGGTGGTGGTGAGCAGGAGCAGCCGGGCTCCCTCGAAATAACCACCGACCTTTCCGTGGTTGGCCCGGAATTCTTCGATGACCTGTTGGTTGAAAGGGTTGGGCATTCGCTGCTTTCTTTTGTTTTTGGGCAGGAGAAATCCCGCGAGGTGTAAATGGGCGCACGAAGACACGCGGACGCGTGGAATCTCGAACGGAGGGTGCGCGAATTCCCGGGCGTGAAGCACACGGGAGAGAGCCGCTGAGGGCGCGCGGGTAGAAGACGCCGTACGAGGACGCCGTACGCAGGTGTCGTGCAAAGGCGTCATACGACGATGTCGTACGCGGTGTTGGCGGGCGGGGCTCTACCCCGCCCCGGCCTCACTCGGAGGCCGGGTGCCCAACTCGTTCACGGCACAAGGCCGACCCGGCAGTCATAGGCGCAACCGTAATGCCTGTGCGGGCGGAGAAGCAATGCCCAATTGTTTCTCCGATTCGATCCCGACTGATCCTGGATGATTCGGCTGGGGTGTCTCCACGCCTGGCATGTCGGTCACGCTGTGCCGGATGTCCCGGGGCGCTCGGCGAGCGGAATCCGTGCCCTCGTAGGGTGCCTGGCCGTGACAGTCTCTCCAGTTGAGGCGCCGCTGTGGCGCGACCGGCAGTTCGTCCTGCTCGCCTGTGCGCGGGTCATCTCCGTGCTGGGCAACGGCTTCGCGCGGGTGGCGCTCGCGTTCGCGGTGCTCGCGCTGCCGGGGGCCGGTGCCGGTCGGTTGTCGCTCGTGCTGGCCTGCCAGGCGTTGCCGCAGCTGGTGTTCATCCTGGCGGGCGGCGTGATCGCGGACCGGATGTCCCGGTCGGGACTGATGGTCCTGGCGGACGTCATGGGGGCCGGGGCGTACACAGGGCTGGCCGTCATGGTGCTGACCGGCCACGCACCGCTGGTGGCGATGTGCCTGCTGGCGGTGGCGGCCGGATCGGCGACGGCCCTGTTCGCCCCCGCGTCGGACGGTCTCGTACCGCTGATCGTGCCGGTGGACCGCTTGCAGCGGGCCAACGGGCTGCTGCGGGTGGGCACCAACAGCTCGATGCTGCTGGGTCTGGCGCTGTCCGGGGTGACCGTGGCGCTGGTGGGCGCGGGCTGGGCGCTCGTACTCAACGCGGCTTCCTTCGTCGTCAGCGCGGTGCTGACGGCCCGGCTGCGGGTGGCCGCGCGGCCCCGTAGGAAAGCGTCGGGTTGGGCCGAACTGCGTGAGGGCTGGCAGGAGTTCGCCTCCCGGCAGTGGCTGTGGGTGGTGGTCGCCCAGTACTCGGTCGTGATCGCCGCGGTCAACGCCAACGTCGGGGTCCTTGGCCCGCTGACGGCCGAGCAGCACCTCGGCGGTGCGCGGGCGTGGTCGGTCATCATGGCGGCACAGGCCGTGGGCACCATCGCCGGTGCGGGACTTGCCTCCCGCGTGCGGGTGAAGCACCCCGTCCGGGTGGCAGTCCTCTGCACCTTTCCGGCCGCCGTGCCGATCGCCCTGCTCGGCGCCGAAGCCCCGGTGTGGCTGATCGCCGCGGCCATGTTCGGTGCCGGTGTCGCGGGAGACGTCTTCGGCGTGCTCTGGGCCACCACGATCCAACAGGAGATCCCGGAACGGCTCCTGTCCCGCGTCAGCTCCTACGACTGGTTCGGCTCCCTGGCCCTGGCCCCGCTCGGCCTACTCCTCGCCGGCCCCATAGCCGCCACCCTGGGCACCCGCAGAACCCTGGCCGGCTGCGCGTCCCTGCTCACCCTGGCCACCATGGCTGCCCTGCTCTCACCACAGGTGCGCTCGTTGCGCGCCACCGCCTGACGATTCAGGGCTGATCACTTCTGGTGTTTCACGACTGACTTCTCGCGACTGACCTCCGGTTCGGCGCGGGCGAAGTCGTACGCCGCCCAGTCGGTGAGCGTGCGATAGCCGAGGCGTTGGTAGAGGGCGTTGCTGGTGGGGTTGGCCAAGTCTGCGAACAGGACGACCTCCCTCGCGCCCGCGGTCAGCGCGGCCCGACTCACCTCCGCGGTCACAGCGCCCGCGTAGCCGTGACCGCGGAGGTGGGCCGGGGTGTAGACGATGTCGACCTGGACCTGGCCGCCGATCATCGGGTTCATGCCCGCGATGGAGACGGGAGTGCCGTGCGGGGTCTCCCAGAGCGTGTAGCGCTTGTCGGCGTAGCGCGTGCCAGCCCATGAGTCGGCGTCTACGGTGACGACTTCCCCGACGGCCTTGGCGAACTCGCCGCACCAGAAAATGACTTGCTCATGGTCCTGCTCGCCCAGGACACGACTCCGGCCTGCCGGCATCGGCTCCGGTGGGGTGAGTGTGCCGAGGCGGTACAGGCGTAGCCGCGTGTCGCGGAGTCTCGGCGTCGCGCCGGTGTGCCGCTGCCAGGCTTCGGCGAAAACGGTGGCGGTGCCGTGGTCCGCGCTGACGGAGGGAAGGGAGTGCCGGAGGGCAGCCAGGTGGGCGGCGAGGGCGTCGGCCTGCTCGGGCGTGAGCGGGGTGAGGCCCAGACCGCTGGGCGGGAGGCGGTAGAAGGTGGCGTGGACCTCGCCCTCTCGGTACAGCATGCCGAAGACGGGGGCTCCGGTGCCGAACGAGTCCGCCCCACGTGCTCGCAGTCTCGCGGTCCACGTCAGCGGCATGACGTGCAGGCCGGGCCGCGAGCGCAGGAAGTCTCCGGCTCGGGCGAGAAAGTCGTCGACGTCTTCGGTGAGGTACCAGCCATCCGGGCGCATGCTCGATGATCCCCCACGCCGTACCCGCGACCAGCGGGTTTCCGCCAGGGCGGGATCGCCGCGCTTTCCGGCCGTCGGGTCGGGCTTCCGCGCGGCGAACGCGGCGATCGGCCTCGCAGGGAAGGGAGGGCGATGATCGGCCTCGCCGCCCCTCGGCGTGCCCCTGCGACAGGAGTTGGAGCGGGCTGAACCCGTCGACATCGCCTGCCGCAGCGGTGTGGACGTCGGACCGGACGCGCGGCCGTGAAAGGTCCGTCGTCCGGTCAGCGCGCGGCCTGGAAGGCCCGGCCGGCCTCGGTGGTCGTCGTGCCGTTCGTGAAGAGACCGCTGTTCGGCTTGGACGGGTCGGAGCCGAGCCCGAACCAGGCGTAGCGCTGGACGTAGGGAAGGGAGTCGAGCGCCTTCGTCGACGCGGTGACGAACGCGGCCTGTTCGGCGGGGGAGGGGAAGCGGGTTCCGTTGGAGAAGTCGATCAGGGCGTACTCGGTGAGCCAGATCGGCTTGTTGTACCGCTGGTGGACGGCCTCGATGTAGGACGTCAACTGCTCGACGGCCTGCGGCGTGCGGAAGTCTCCTCCGTACCAGTGGAGGGTGATGAAGTCCACGCGGTAGCCCTTGTCCGCGGCGCCGGACATGAAACGGTCCAGCCAGCCTCCGCTGACGTCCGCTCCCGTCGCCACCGCCGGGCTGCCCAGGATCTTCCCGGCCTCCATGAGCCGCGGCCACAGCCCCAGTGCCTGCTCGACCGACATGTTCGACTGCTCGGCGAAGTCGGGTTCGTTGAACCCGAGCAGGTAGGGGCCCTGCGCCCGGGCCTCGGCGAGAGCGGCGTCGGTGACGGAGGACGCTCCCCAGATCATCGGTACGAAGGTCGCCGACCCAGGTGTCGTCACCCCTGAATGCTGGGTGGCCCAGGTGTAGTACCAGCTAGCCCCGGACGAGGCGAGCGCCTGGCTCACTCCGTCGAAGGACCACACGCCCACGCCCTTCTTGGCGGAGGAGGCGATCTCCACCGGGGCCGCGGCCACGGCGGTCCGCGTCGGCGTGGGAGCCGGTTTCGCCTTGTGCGTGGGGGACTTGGTGGGGGAAGGGGACTGGACGACCGAGGGGGAAGGGCTCGGGGACGGGGCGAGCGCCGGAGCGGAACTGACGGCGGGCAGCGCCTTGTTCGCGGCCGGGACCGTGGAATCCGGTGTCAGACGGACCCCCACCAGCGCGGACACCGCCAGCAGAGCCACCGCCGCACCGCCGAGGACCGCCTTGGGGACGGTACGAGTCGATCCCGTACTGCCGCCCCGGCGCCCCGGACGCCGGTGACCGCCCCGCCGGTCGCGAGCGGCGCTTTCCGAACGCCCTTGATCCGAGGGGTTGTTGCCGAGGTCGGGGGACGCCGTCCCGTCTCCGGTGACGGCGGCGAGCATCCGGGCCGGATCGAGGCTGGGTGGAACGACCAGCAGGGGCAGGCCGTGCAGCAGCCGTTCCATGGGGAGCAGTCCCTGCTCCACGCCGGTGCAGACCGGGCAGTCGCGGATGTGACGCGCGAACCGCTTGCGCCACAGCGGGCCCGGAACGTTGTCCCACGTCGAGGCGGTCGCCTCCAGACCGGTGCAGCGCGGGACTGCTCCCAGGCCGCGGACCACCAGACGCGAGGTCTCTATCTGGTTCTTCATACGCCCGAGCCGCACGGCGGCGTGACTGGTCGACAGCCCGAGCGCGGACGCGAGTTCGGTGTGCTCCAGCTCGCCGGTCTCCTTCAGCCACCACAGGGACAGGAGTTCCTGGTCGTCCGGGTCGAGCCAGCGGGTGGCCTCGGCGATCTCACGGCGCTGCTCGGTCAGTCCGAGGCGCAGGATGGTCAGCCCGGCGAAGTCCAGGGCCGGGTCGGCTATGGTCTCGGCGTCCTCCAGCCGCGTACTGCGGTCGCGGGCCGTCGCCCTGCCGTGTTCACGAGTCCGAACCTGCCTGATCGTGATGGCGACCAGCCAGGACCGGAACGCGGACGGATCCCGCAGCTCCGGCAGTCCTCGCACCATGCGCAACAGCGTCTCCTGTACGACGTCGTCGACATCGGCGTGACCGTTCAGGGCCCTGCCGACGATGTTGTAGACCAGCGGCAGGCACTGAGCCACCAGATGATCCAGGGCCTGTCGGTCGCCGGCGCGTGCCGCCGTCACCGTCCCGGTGTCCGGTTCACTCCGGCGGATCTTCGGCATGTGGGTCCATTCCTCTGCGTGTGAGTGCAGCTGTGGCAGGGTCCCCGGCCCGCGCTCCGGACCGTGAGGACGCTCCCTATGAACGGAGACCTGCCGACGAGGGCGCCGGCAACACAAATTACGGCAGAGAATCCGAGATTTGTGTTGCCGGGCTGCCCTCGACGCGGTCACCGATACGTGCGAACACACCCGAGGAGCACGAGGAAGGCACAAGAATGGCACGAGGACGCAGTCGACACGCCGCGGGATCCCGGCGAGTCCGGTGGTGGTACGCCGGGGCGGCGGCCCTCGCGACGGCCGTGACAGTCCTGATCGCGTACGGCGTGTGGTCACCGTCTGGGACGAACGGCGCCCCCGCGTCGGACCGGGACGTCGCCGCCGCGCCGCCCACGGCCGCAGTGTCCCCATCGCGTACCCCGAGTGCCTCGGCCTCCCCGTCGGTGTCGCCCCGCCGCAGCGCCTCTCCCTCCGCCAGGGCGAGCGCGTCCCCAAGGACCGGAGACAGGGAGACGGCGGCACCGGACAGAGCCGCGAGCACGCCGTCCACCGCACCGGCCGGGAAACGCCTGATCACGATGGTCAACCGCACCGACAAGACGGTCTGGGCGATCGCCACCGACACTCCGGCCTATCCCGAGGGCCGCCGACTGGAGCCGGGCCGGAGTACGTCGGTGACCGTGGCCGACAACTGGGGCGGACGCATCTGGGGAAGGACGGGCTGCGCCTCCACGGCGGCGGGATTCTGCGCCACCGGGGACTGCACCAGTGTCTGCGACGGCCCCAACCCGCCCACCACCCTGGGTGAGTTCTCCTTCGACGCGTACGCCGGCATGGACTTCTACGACGTGAGCATGGTCGACGGCTCGAACCTGCCCATGTACATCAACATCTCCCACACCACGACCACCGACCCGGTCAGTCCCGACGGCTGCTACCGGGGCGTCTGCACCACGGAGGTCGACTGTCCCCGCCAGATGCGGGCGGTCTCGGGCGGCCGGATCGTGGGCTGCGAACCGCCGTGCGCGGCGTTCGGCGGCCCCACGTACTGCTGCCTCGAGGAGTGGGCGGGCCGGGAGAACTGCGTCCCCGCCAAGTGGCCCGTCGACTACACCCAGGTCTTCAAGAAGGCCGCGCCGTACGCCTATTCGTACGCCTTCGACGACGGGGCGACGATGCCCTGCAAGGGCTCCTGCTACTACCGGGTCACCTTCGGCGTCACCGGCTAAGGGCTGTCCCGCAATCCCCGCTGGTCCGGTGCTTCCAGCGGTACGTGTCCTGTCTCAGGTAAGTCCGGGCATGCCGGCTTGGGGCATGTGCCGAGGCCAAGGCGCTGCGCGACGAGCTCGCCTCGATGTTGCCGTTCGTGCCGATCGTCTCCCTGTTGATCGAGCTGCTCCCCTCCTCCCCTCCGGCCCCTCTCACTTTCCGACGGTCAGCGGGTCCCGTTCACGGCGAGAGCGCCCGAGCCGGCCGAAGCCGACCCGGGCGTCCAGCCAACACACATGTACAGACGTCTACTTGACGGTCCGGTAGGCCCGGTGGATCGTCTGCTTCAGGGTGTTGCCGGCCGCGTCCGTGAGCGTCACGCGCAGAGAGACCGCGCCCGCTGTCGCCGGGTGGCGCAGGTCGAGGCGCTTGCCGTCGACCGTTTTCGCCGGGTGCCAGGTCCGGCCGTCGTCGTACGAGACGGAGAAGGCCAACTTGCGGGCGGTGCGCGCGGTGGCCGCGCCCTCGACCGTGAACGGGACGGAGAAACGCGTACCCGCCTTGGCCGTGCTCTCCGTGGACAGCCGGGGCGTGAAGCGGACCACCGACAGCGGCAGCCGCTGCCCGACACCGGTGACGTGCGCGGAGGTGAAGGTCCACTCGGCGGTGATCCGGGTGCTGACCGGGGACAGCGTGGTGGGGCGGGAGACGTCCGTGGTGAGGCGGAACGTGCGCTTGGCGGCGGGGAGTTCGTACGAGCCGCCGTCCAAGGGCGTGTTCACGGAGACGAGTCGCGTGCCGTCCGCGTACAGAGTGCTCCTGGCCCTGCTGTAGCGGGAGTCGCCCACATGGCCGGCGCCGTCGGAGAACAGGGGGAGGTAGACCAGGAAGGTGTCGCCGATACGGACCGCGCCGGGACGGTCGTCGCCGTCCGTCAGCGAGCCGGTGAGGTGCGGGCCGAAGACGCCGGTGTTGAAGCGCTCGGTGTACTGCTTGCCCGCGCTGTACGAACGGGGCTGCGCCGTCCACTGGCCGGCGTCCCACACCGGTTCGCCCTCCGCGTCCTTGCCGCCCTCCTGCGAGACGGCGTACCGCCACTTCACGCCCGGCAGGACGTAGTCGGTGAAGCTGCCCGGCAGGGAGCGCGTCTCCTGGTAGAAGTCGACCCACGAGCCGCCCGGCAGCAACGGCGCGGCGACGAGCGACGCCGACTTGCCCTTGGCGGGCGTACCGACAGGGATCGTGACCTTGGCGAACCGCGCGCGCTTCAGGTTCGCGGTGAAGCCCGACAGATCGCCGGTACGGTTCCAGACCGGCCGGTAGCTCGTACTGCCGTGCCTCCAGGTGCCGTTGTACTGCGCGACCGCCTCGCCCGCCGGAAGCCTGGCGCCGAACTGCCCGACGCGCAGGTTGTCGAAGCTGCCCATGTACGTCGAGTGGCTCTGGTTCCCGTCGATGTCGAACCCGTAGTTGAAGGTGCCGTCGGTGTGCTTCGCCCTGCTGTCCGGCACGGTGATCCGGATCGGCTTGGCCTTGCGGGCGTCCATGACGAGGGTGGTGTCACGGGTGAGCGAGAACTTCGGGTTGAGGAGAAGGGCCAGCTCCCCGGAGCGGTCTTCGGGGTTCGCGCCCGTGTCGATACGGCCTTCGAGGCTGTAACGCCCCTTGGGCAGCCGTACGGTGAACTCGCCGTCCGTGTCGTCCGAGTAGTCCTGCCAGATCTGGTTGTCCAGGCCCTGCACCCCGGTCTCGGAACGGACGGCGGGCTTGCCCTTCAGGTCGAGGTGCTTGACCGTCAGGTCGTACGACTCGACCTCGCGGTGTACGCCGATGCCGGTCCGTACGGTCGTACCCGCGCCGTCCGTCGCGGTGAGCGCGCCGCCGAAGGAGCCGTCGGCCGTGCCCGCGCCGCCGTCGGCGGTGACCTGGGCGGTCGCCATACCGCCTGCCGGGACGGTGAGCTGCTTCGGCGAAACCTCGAACATGCCCTCGGCGGCGGGCTTTCCGTCCTCGCCGTACGCCTCGGTGGTCAGGTCGAGGGTGCGGGGGCGGTCGCCGTCGTTGCGGTAGGTGACCGTCTTCGTGGACGGCTGGTCGTCGGTGTGCGGCCACTGCTGGGCGGGGAAGCCGAGGGTGGCGGGGCTGGTGGTGAGCTGCTGGTCGAGGGCGCGGGGGAGGTCGGTACGGCCCGTGCCCTGCGCGAACGCCGAGACACCGGCGCTGGGTTTCGCCGAGGCGGTGAGCGCGGCCTTGATGCGCTCGCCGGTCCAGTCGGGGTGGCGCTGGGCGAGGATCGCTGCGGCGCCCGCGACATGCGGGGTCGCCATCGACGTACCGCTCATCGAGACGTAGCCGTCGGCGGCCGGGTCGCCATCCATACCCTCGGCGGCCTTCGCGGCGACGATGTCGACGCCTGGGGCGGTGAGGTCGGGCTTGAGCGAACCGTCCGCCGTCGGGCCGCGGCTGGAGAACTCGGCCATCGCGTCGGTGCGGTCCACCGCGCCCACGGTGAGCGCGGCGGCGGCGCTGCCCGGCGATCCGACGGTGCCGGCGTCGGGCCCCTCGTTGCCGGCGGCGATCACGAAGAGGGCGCCGGAGGAGGCGGACAGTTCGTCCACCGCCTGTTCGAGGGGGTCGTCACCGGGGCTGTCGGGGCCGCCCAGGCTGAGGTTGATCACCTTGGCGCCCTGCGCGACGGCCCACTGCGCGCCGGCGACGAGGCCGGACTCCTGGCCGGACCCCTCGTCGTCGAGCACCTTGCCGCTGATCAGCCGGGCGCCGGGCGCGACCCCCTTGTACTTCCCCCCGGAGTGCGCGCCGGACCCCGCGACCGTGGACGCCACATGCGTGCCGTGACCCACCCGGTCGACGGTGTCCGCCGACTCGGAGAAGTTCTTCGCCGCGTCGATACGGCCCTTCAGGTCCGGGTGCGTGTCGTCGACCCCGGTGTCCAGCACGGCGACCTTGACGCCCTTGCCGTCATACCCGGCCGCCCAGGCTTCGGGGGCGCCGATCTGGGCGGTGCTCTTGTCGAGGGCCGCCTCGACCTTGCCGTCGAGCCAGATCTTCTCGACCCGGTCGGCGGCGGCCGCCCGCGCCCGCGCCGTCCCCCCGCTGCCGGTGAGCGTCTCCCACAGTTCGGCGCCCTCGGACTTACGGGCCTTCAGCGCGTCCCCGTTGACGCTGGGCAGGTCCCGGCTCACCCGGGCACCGGCGGCGGACAGCGCGCTCGGCGCGAGGGTGCGGCCCTTGGCGTACGTCACGATCAGCGGGAGGTCGGGGCGGGCCGCGTCGTCGTAGCCCCACTTCACCAGCTGCGTCACGTCGAACAGCCGCCGGTCGGCGGTGCCGTTCGCGAGGAGCCGCTCGGCGTCACGCGGGACGACGTAGGTGCGGTCGGCGTCGCGCGCTATTCGGAAGGCGGTGCCTTCCCGCCCCTTGCCGGGCCGCACACCGGTGACCTGTCCGGTGGCGTCGAGGGTGACCCGGTCGCCGGTGACGAGGGTGACGGTCCTGGCCTTGGCGAGGGCTCCTGCCGTACCGTTTCCCGGCTGCGCGGCCTGGGTTCCCGGCGCGCTGAGCAGGGTGGCGGCAAGGGCGGCGGCGGTGAACAGGGCGAGAGCCGAAGCCTCACGCGTTCGCCTCTTACGGTGATTCAAGGCATGCCTTTCTCTCCGGACTTCCGGGCACGGCGAAGCAGCCCGGCGGACGGGACAAGGAATCAAAGGGTGGGAAGAGGCGCCCCTCCGAAAGGGGCGCGGGGGACGGGACTCAGACGAGCCGCTTACGGCCCCAGAAGAAAAGGAACGCCACGACACCGGCGGTCAGGGCGAACAGAATCGACGCTCCGAACCACTGCATACCGTTCATCTGCGACATCGGGAGGTAGTCCACCGACCAGCCCACGACGTCCGCCTTCTTCAGGCACAGCTCACGCGCCTGGTCGGTGTTCGCGTTCGCACAGGTGCTCCACCCCAGGAGATCCCCGCCGCTGGTGAGATACGACTCGTCGATCTGGTACGCGCTCTTGGGTATCGGCGGAAACGCGTTCTCGCCCAGAACACCCTTGTTCGTCGTGACCGTGATCACGTTGCCGAGCGACATCAGGAAGTAGCCCCAGACGAGCTGGAGGACGACGGTGAAACCGAAGGTGACCACCATGGCCATCAGCGTGCGCCGCAGCACCACACCGATCGCCACCCCGCCGAAGACGGAGAAGAGGGTGAGGGCGACAGGCACCGGGCCCGTCGTGTTGAACGCGGTGCCCGAGGTCCAGTCCATGACCGTCACCTCGGACTTGACGGGGTTCCACCACCAGCCGAACACCGCCGACAGCACGCCCGTGCTCACCACGACCACCAGTCCGGCCAGCGCCAGCTTCGTGGCGAGCCAGCGGGTCCGGCTCATGGACTGGGCGACGACCAGCTTGGCGGTGCCGTTCTCCAGGTCGCCCGCGATGAGCGGGGCGCCGAGGAAGACACCGAGCATGACGGGTATCGCCTGGAGACCCATGGAGACGAAGGAGAACGCGTCGTTGTACTGCTGGAACTTGCCGCCCGCCTCGTCGAGGCTCTTGCCGGGATAGCCGTAGCCGTCGAGGAAGTCGACCAGCTGGCCGCGCTGGTAGACGATCCAGGCCACGGAGAGCGCGGTGGCGGCGAGGATCGCCCAGAACGCGGCCCGGTGCTGGCGCCAGACCAGCCAGGTCATACCGCTGAGTCGGGGGCGCCGGTCGGCCTCCGTGGTGGTCGCGTTCAAGGTCCCTTCGGTGGTCCCGTTCTTGCCGTCGCTCGTGGAGCCGGTCGAGGTGCGGGTGAAGGTGCTCATGCCGCCACCGACCCGGTGCCGAACCTCTGGCCGTGGACCTGGGCGGTGGGGGTGATCAGCGATGGTGCGTCGGGTGAGCGGAGATAGGCGAGCAGGAGCTCCTCCATGTTCGGGGCGTTCATGTCCCAGGGGCCGGTGACCGGGCCCTCGGGGCGGATGAGCGCGGTGAACTGCCGTCCGCTGGTCCGGGACTCGACGAGGGTGTGGTGCCCGAGGGCGAGGGCGGGAGGCATGCCGTCACCCTCCTTCGCGCCCGTGACCAGGGTGTGCACGGACATCAGCTCGTCCACGTCACCGGCGAGACGCACTCCGCCGCCGGAGACGACGACGAGGTAGTCGCACACGTTCTCCAGTTCGGCCAGGACGTGGGTGGACATCAGCACGGTGGTTCCGCGCTCGGCTGCCTCGGCGAGGAGGGTGCCCATGATCTCGTGGCGCACGACCGGGTCGAGGTCCGACATCGGCTCGTCGAGCATCAGCAGGTCGGGGCGCTTTCCGAAGGCGAGGGCGATGGCGACGCGGGTGCGCTGGCCTCCGGAGAGGGTGCTGATCCTCGCGTCGAAGGGCACGTTGCCCGCGCGGATGATGTCCTCGGCGGCGCGCTGGTCCCAGCCGGGGTTCAGCTCCCGGCCCAGACGCAGGGTCTCCGCCACGGTGAAGCGGCGGAACAGGGGCTTCTCCTGGGCGAGGAACGCCGTGCGCCGACCGGACTCCATCGAGCCCGGAGCCTCACCGAACAGGCTGATCGAGCCGTTCGTCGGCTGCAGGACATGGGCCGCGATGCTCAGCAGCGTGGTCTTGCCCGCCCCGTTGGGTCCCACCAGGCCGCAGATCCGTCCCGCCGGGAGCCGGAAGGAGCAGTCCCGCAACGCCCAGCCCCGCCGGTAGCGCATCCCCAGCCCGTACGCCTCGATCGCCGGTTCCCCCGCGTACATACCTTCACTCACCTGTGCTCCTGGTTGTCGTGGACCCCGTTGCCGCCACGTTCCCGGCGGCGTACTGCTTCTCCATCGCCGACGCGACCAGCGCGGCCACGTCCTCCTGCTCCAGACCGGCCCCGGCCGCCTTCGACATCCACGCCACCAGCTCCACGTACAGCGGCGAGTCGGTGCCCGTCTCGGGGTGGCCCAGCGTGCGGCGTACGAAGGTGCCCTGGCCCGGTCGAGGTTCGACCAGGCCCTCGCGCTCCAGCTCGCGGTACGCCTTGAGGGTGGTGTTCGGGTTGACCGTGCTGGTCGCGGCGACCTCCTTGGCGGTGGGCAGCCGGTCACCCGGCACGAGTACGCCCAGCCGGAGGGCCTGCTTGGTCTGCTGCACGATCTGCTGGAAGGCGGGGACCCCGCTCCGCCTGTCGATGCGGTACTCCACGATCACCACCATCATTCCACTACTTGATTAGTGGAATGATGATGGAGGGGTGTGAGGGCGGTTGTCAATGCCGACCGGGGACGAGGAGAAGCGAGTGGGAGGGACGCTGACCGTCCTTTTTCCAGGCGTCGCGCTGTGGTTCCCGAGGGCGGAACTGGCGGTCGTTCGGCGACATCCGCCGGAGCCGTTCTGCCCGATCGCTCAGGCGGTAGCCCCGCTGGAACAGGCTGTGCCAGAAGGTGGAGCAGCGCTCGTAGCGGGCAGCGATCACTGCTGGGCCGTAGCGGCGTAACAGCCGGTAGTGCCGCCGCTGAGCCTGGACGACTTCGGGCAGGTCGGCCAGGTCGTATTGTCGTGCCGCGCTGTCGACGGCGCGGCCGATCCAGAGGCGATGGGGGATGCGGGCGAGCTGACGTACTCCAGCTCGATGTCCTGCGCCGACACCTCACGCGCATCCATCCGGGCCTCCGATGCGACGCCGACAAGCCACAACGGCCGTAGGACAGCCAGAGCGGCGTACCCGGAGAAGACCGAGACAGCCCACCGAATGCCCGGAGATGAGTGAGACGTCAGCTCGCCGGGCCGGAGTTCTCCGAGGCTGCCCGGACATCGCAGAGACAGAGACAGGGCAGTACGGCTCCGCGGATCACGGTCACAAGTGGCCTAGCGCACTTTTGCAAGCGCCTGCTTGCAATTGTTAGCAAGGGTGGGCAAGGTAGAGGCATGGCTTCGCTCAACGTCGGCAATCTCGGTGAGTATCTGCGTGAGCAGCGGCGCAACGCGCAGCTCTCGTTGCGGCAGCTCGCCGAGGCCGCCGGGGTGTCCAATCCGTATCTGAGCCAGATCGAGCGCGGGCTGCGCAAGCCGAGCGCGGAGGTGTTGCAGCAGGTCGCCAAGGCGCTGCGGATCTCCGCCGAGACGCTGTACGTGCGGGCCGGCATCCTCGACGCCGAGCGGGACGGGGAGGAGCGCCGCCGGGAGGACGCGACACGCGCCGTCATCCTCGCCGATCCCACCCTGAACGAGCGGCAGAAGCAGGTGCTGCTCCAGATCTACGAGTCCTTCCGCAAGGAGAACGGGTTCGAGATCACCCGGCTGGACGCGGACGATCAGGGTGTCGGCGCCGAAGTGCGGCACGCTGACGTGCGGCACACCGACGTACGCCCGGATCACGACACCGATCGCGACACCGATGAGGACGCCGATCAGGGCATCGGTCAGGACACCGCGGATGCGGAGCGTTCGCGGAGTGCGGCGGACACCGCCGTCCGTCGCTCCCGTACGACCGACGGCAGTGACGCCGATCCGCAGCAGACCGCCAGTTGACGAGAACGACCAGCAGCACGGACCCGCTACAAGGACCACCAGCAGCACGAACACCGCACGCGGTACCGCCGACAGGCCGGTTCCGCCGCGGACCACCCAAACCCTCAGCTGAACGCGAACCCGGGAGGACCATCGCATGGCCATCACCGACGACATCCGCAAGGCCGCCACGGACCCGACTCCGCTCTACTTCCTCGCCGGCACGGCCGAACTGGCCGTTCAGCAGGCCAGGAAGGTGCCCGGGCTCGTGGAGCAGATCCGTGTCGAGGCGCCGTCGCGGATCGAGACGGTCCGCGGCTTCGACCCGAACGCCGCCCAGGAGAAGGCCGCCTCCCGCGCCAAGGAGGCGCAGGAGACGCTCCAGTCCAAGGTGACGGAGTTCATCAGCACCCTCGACACCGACCTGAAGAAGATCGGTGAGTCCGCTCAGGACCTCGCGCTGCGCGGCGTCGGCGTCGCCGCCGAGTACGCCGTGAAGGCCCGCGAGACGTACGAGAAGGTCGCCGAGCAGGGCGAGCAGGCCGTGAAGACCTGGCGTGGCGAGGCCGCCGAGGAGATCGAGGAGCTGGCGATCGTCGTCGAGCCCTCGGCCGAGCCGGTCGAGGTCAAGGCAGCGCCGAAGCCGGTCGAGCCGAAGCCGGTCGCGGTCGTGGCCGAGCCCGCCCCGGCCAAGAAGCCCGCGGCGAAGAAGGCCCCGGCCGCCAGGAAGACGACGGCCGCCAAGAAGACCACTCCGCCCGCGAAGTAGGCGGAAACGGCCGCGGCAGCTAGCGGCCACGTCAAGGCGATGACAACGGGCCGGGCACTCTCAGAGTTCCCGGCCCGTTCTCCGGGTACGGTGGCGTAGAGACGACTCGAATCGGGCGGTGGGCATTGTGCTGTTGACGGCATTCAGCGGCTTCATGTCGGTGATCTTCCTTGCCATGCTGGTGCTCGCCGTGGTGGCACTGGTGATGGCCGCACTGGCCCGCGACGACGCGTACCGCGCCGCCGACAGGCAGAACAAGATGTTCTGGCTGATCATCCTGGGCGTCACGGTCGCCGTGAACCTCCTGGTGCCGATGATCTTCCTGCAGATCGCCGGCCTGGTCGCCACGATCGTCTTCTTCGTGGACGTACGCCCCGCGATCCGCCAGGTCTCCGGCGGTGGCGGCGGCCGCCGCGGCGGAAGCAGCAGCGACGGCCCGTACGGGCCCTACAACGGCGGTCGGTAGACAACCGTCGGCATCATCCCGGTCCAGCCGCAGCCCCGTAGGCCGACCGCAGCACCGTAGGCCGACCGCGCCCTGTGGACCGCGGGCTCTCGCACACCACGGCCGCTGGTACGGCCATGGCTACCGCTACCGCTGCGCCATGCGTTCCAGCATCAGCACCGCCACGTCGTCCGTCAGCTCGCCGCCGTTGAGTTCGCGCACCTCGTTCACCGCCGCGCGCAGGAGTTCCTCGCCCTGGAGTCCCTGGGCGAGCTGGCGGCGGACCATGTCCACCATGCCGTCCTGGCCGAGCCGCTCCTTGCCCGCACCGATGCGGCCCTCGATCAGGCCGTCGGTGTAGAGCATCAGACTCCAGGCGCCGCCCAGCTCCACCTGCTGGCGCGGCCAGCGGGCGCCGGGCAGCATACCGAGCGCCGGGCCGCCGTTCTCGTACGACAGCAGCCGCGCGGGCTTGCCCGGGCGTGCGATCAGCGGTGACGGGTGGCCGGCCAGGCAGAGCCCGGCGCGGCGGCCGTCCGGCGAGATGTCGACCGTGCAGAGCGTCGCGAAGATCTCCTCGCTGTCGCGTTCGTGCTCCAGGACCTGCTGGAGGGTGGAGAGCAGTTCGTCGCCGCACAGCCCCGCGAACGTCAGCGCGCGCCAGGCGATGCGCAGCTCCACGCCGAGCGCCGCCTCGTCGGGCCCGTGCCCGCAGACGTCGCCGATCATCGCGTGCACGGTGCCGTCGGGCGTGCGGACGGTGTCGTAGAAGTCGCCGCCGAGCAGGGCCCGGGAGCGGCCGGGGCGGTAGCGCGCGGCGAAGCGGAGCGAGGAGCCCTCGAGGAGCGGTGTGGGCAGGAGCCCCCGCTCCAGGCGGGCGTTCTCCTGCGCGCGCAGCCGGGACTCGGTGAGGCGCCGCTCGGCCTTGTCGGAGCGCTTGCGCTCCACCGCGTACCGGATCGCGCGGCTCAGCAGCCGGGCGTCCAGCTCGTCGCGGAACAGGTAGTCCTGGGCGCCGACGCGCACCGCCTCCGTGCCGCGCTCGGTGTCGCCGGACGCGGTGAGCGCGAGGACGGCGTGCCGGGACGCGAGCTTCAGTACGTGTTTCAGCGTCGCCAGTTCGTCCTCGGGCCCGGCGGTCCGGCCCGCGGACGGCAGCGCGAGGTCGAGGAGGACGCAGTGGACGTCGTCGGTGAGCAGGCGCTCGGCCTCGGTGAGGTTGCGGGCGCTGCGGATCCGGATCGGCTTGCCGGTGGCGTCGAGCATGTCGGGCACGCTGAGCGAACCGGCCGGGTCGTTCTCGATGACCAGCAGGGTCAGGTGGGGCGTGGCGGCGCTGTCGGCCGGGGCCGCGGCGGCGGTCGCGAATCCCGATCCGGCGGGGCCGCCGGGTTCGATTCCGGGTGGGCCGCCGGGTGAGAACGCGTCCGGAGCCGGACCACTCTCCACGGCCGGGATCGCTCTCTGCCGCGGTACGGGTACGGGCATCGTCTGGGTTCCTTCCCTCCCCCCGAGGGCGTGGCGGAGCGAAGTGCTCGCACCACCGACCGGGACCATAGCGTCAGCGGGTGCCGCAACGGAATGGTGTGCCGCTCGGGGTCTGGCAAACAGCCACCGTCATATGCCGCATCCCGTAACGCACTTGGACACGACAGGGCTCCGCCAGGGATGACGAAGGTCACGTCTCCGAGGTTGCGAGGAGAGGCCAACCGTGCGCTGTGTCACGTGGGGCAGGTCACGCCGTGCGGGGCAATCCGGACAAGTCGTTTCCCGTGTGGCGCGGTGTGCCTCACGCGTCGGGCCGTACGACTCCCAGGATCGGCATCGAACCCGCCCCCGCGATCGTCACCGTCCGCCCGGGCCGGGGAGCGTGCACCACGGCGCCGTCGCCTATGTACATCGCGACATGGCTGGCGTCGGCGAAGTAGATGATCAGGTCGCCGGGGCGCATGTCCCGCACGTCGACGCGGGTGAGCTGCTTCCACTGCTCCTGCGAGGTGCGCGGAATCCCGCCCCCGGCGGACGCCCAGGCCTGGGAGGTCAGCCCTGAGCAGTCGTAGGACTTGGGGCCCTCGGCGCCCCATTCGTACGGCTTGCCCATCTGCGCGGTCGCGTACGCCACGGCCTCCTTGCCCTGTGCGGAGGCCTTGCCGTCGCTCGTCGGGGCGAAGCCCGAGTTCAGCCAGGCCGCCTGTGCCTGGTACGCGGCTTCCTCCTCCAACTGGGCCAGCCGCTCCTTCTCCTTCTTCTCCAGCTTGGACTCGAGCTTCTTCGCGGCGGAGATCCGCTGCTTGATCTTCTTCTTCGCGTCGGCCTCGGCCTTGCGGTGTGACTCCAGCTCGGTCCACTGTGCGGAGGCGTCCTTCGCGTACTGCTCCAAGTCCTGCTGGGTGCGCGTCATCTCGGCGAGCAGACCGGTGGCCGCGTGCTCGCCCTGGCGCACGCGCCCCGCGCCGTCCAGGAACTCCTGCGGGTCGTCGCTCAGCCACAGCCGGGCCTCGGGCGGCAGCCCGCCGCCGCGGTACTGCTCGCGCGCGGCGGCGCCCGCGAGGTCCCTCAAGTCGTCCAGCTTCTCCTGGCCCTTGACGATCTCCTGGGCCAGCCCGACGATCTGGGCGGACTGCTGCCTGGCCTGCTCCTCCGCGGCGTTGTACGCGTCCGTGGCGACCGACGCCTCGTGGTAGAGGGTGTCCAGCTTCGTGCGTACGGCCTCGAGTTCCCTGCCGCTCGCCGTCGTTGGGGTCGAGGCGGGGGGCAGCGACAGGTCCGGAGTCGTGGTCGGAGCCGACGTCGGTGTCGGATCCGGGCTCGCGTACGCCACGCCGGGTGCCGCCAGCACCGCGCAGGCACAGGCGCACGCGCAGGCCAGGGCCATGGCTGTCGTGGTCAGGCTCCGCTTGCCGGATCCCATGTCCCCGCCCCCAAACTGATGGACCGTCAGTAACTTACGGATGCCTGGGGGATCGTGCCATGTCGGCGTGCAACACGACAGAGGCGGGCAAGGACTCCCTTCCCCTCCCCGACGGGACGATCCCCGGTCTCGACGGGACGATCTCCCGGCATGTGTGACGAACGGCTCGGGCCCCCCGTTCCTCCGAAGGTCATCTCACGCCCAACGTTCCCCCCGGGTTCATGTCGTCCGCGGGGCCAACGCCTCCCAGCGCAGCGTCACTTCGCCCTGCCGCCAACGGGGTATGCCGTCGGTGACCGGCCAGTCGGCCGTCAGGTCGCGGACCGCCCGGATCCAGCGCTGGCGGGCTCCGTACGAGGCGTAGGGCGCGGCGGCGGACCAGGCGCGGTCGAAGTCGCGCAGGAAGGCGTGCACGGGCTCGCCCGGGACGTTGCGGTGGATGAGGGCCTTCGGGAGGCGTTCGGCCAGGTCGGAGGGGCGGTCCAGCGAGCCCAGCCGGGTGGCGAAGGTGACCGTGCGCGGTCCCTCCGGGCCGAGGGCGACCCAGACGTGCCGGCGCCCGATCTCGTCGCAGGTGCCCTCGACCAGCAGGCCGCCCCGCGACCCGGCCGACGGGTCCGCCGGCGCGAGGCGGGCGCACAGCCGCTCCCAGACCGCGGCGACCTGCTCCTCGTCGTACTGCCGCAGCACGTTCGCCGCGCGGATGAGCTCCGGGCGGCCGGGCACCGGGACCTCGAAACCGCCGTGCCGGAAGACGAGCCCTTCGCGTTCGTACGGCCGCGCGGCCGCGACTCTGGCCGGTTCGATCTCGACGCCGACCACATGGGTGCGGGGAGCGACGGTGCGCAGGCGCTGGAGCAGCTCGACCGCGGTCCAGGGTGCGGCGCCGTAGCCGAGATCGACCGCGACGGGGTCGGTGGCGCGCCGCAGCTCGGCTCCGTGCGTCGCCGCGATCCAGCGGTCCATACGGCGCAGGCGGTTGGGGTTCGTGGTCCCGCGCGTCACCGTTCCCACGGGGCGGGACGCTGCGCGGGCTGTCATGCGTACGAGGGTATGCGGGCCCGGCGGAGGCGGCGCGAGCCTGTGGACAACCTCGGACGACCCCCCGGGCGGGCTTGCACAACGTAAACGATCGTCGAACGGTTGATCGATCCGCGGTAATGATTCGGCAAAACGGAAATGGGGCGGACTGCTCCGGCGTTCTGGGTGTTCGGAGGGTGTCCCACATCCTCCGACAGGCATGCCCGCAGCGAGGAGGAACGCCACGTGAGCCAATACATCACCAGGCTCGGGCTGCGTTCCCCGGCGGGGGCGGGGCGGCTCAGGCTGCACCGCAGGGCCCGCCGCGTCGCGATGCTCTCCGTGCACACCTCACCCCTGCACCAGCCCGGCACGGGCGACGCGGGCGGCATGAACGTCTACATGGTGGAGCTCGCGCAGCGCCTCGCCGCGATCAACATCGAGGTCGAGATCTTCACCCGCGCGACCACCGCGGCCCTTCCGCCGACGGTGCAGCTCGCCCCCGGTGTCCTCGTGCGCCACATCGACGCGGGCCCGTACGAGGGCCTCGCCAAGGAAGAACTCCCGGCCCAGCTCTGCGCCTTCACGCACGGCGTCATGCGGGCCTGGGCGGGCCACCGCCCCGGCTACTACGACCTCGTGCACTCCCACTACTGGCTCTCCGGCCAGGTCGGCTGGCTCGCCGCCGAACGCTGGGGCGCCCCCCTGGTGCACGCGATGCACACCATGGCCAAGGTCAAGAACGCCGCGCTCGCCGAGGACGACACCCCCGAGCCCGCGGCCCGCGTCATCGGCGAGACCCAGATCGTGCGCGCCGCCGACCGGCTCATCGCCAACACCGCGGAAGAGGCCGACGAGCTCGTACGCCACTACGAGGCCGACCGCCGCAGGGTGGCCGTCGTCCACCCGGGCGTCAACCTCGACCGCTTCCGCCCCGCCGACGGCCGTGCCGCCGCCCGCGCCCGCCTCGGGCTCCCGCAGGACGCCCTGATCCCTCTCTTCGCCGGCCGCATACAGCCGCTGAAGGCGCCCGACGTGCTGTTGCGCGCGGTCGCCGTCCTGCTCGACGAGCGCCCCGACCTGCGCTCCAAAATCGTCGTCCCCGTGGTGGGCGGTCCCAGCGGCAGCGGCCTCGCCAAGCCCGAGGGGCTCCAGAAGCTCGCCGCACGGCTCGGCGTCGCCGATGTCGTCCGTTTCCGGCCCCCCGTCGGGCAGGACGAGCTCGCGGACTGGTTCCGGGCCGCGTCGGTGCTGGTCATGCCCTCGTACAGCGAGTCGTTCGGCCTGGTGGCCGTGGAGGCGCAGGCGACCGGTACGCCGGTGATCGCGGCCGCGGTCGGCGGGCTGCCCGTAGCCGTGCGCGACCAGGAGACCGGCTTCCTGGTGAAGGGGCACGATCCCGCCGCCTACGCGCGCGTGCTGCGCGAGTTCGCGGACGACGGGGAACTGTCCGCCCGGCTCGGCGCGGCCGCCGCCCGGCACGCGCGGGGCTTCGGCTGGGACACCGCGGCAGCGGCCACCGCGGACGTCTACACGGCCGCGATCCAGGAACACAGGCGTCGCGTACGCTCGCACCATGGCTGACGTACGGCAGGCGGCGCAGGTCGTCGAGGGGGTCCTCAAGGACGCCGAACTCGACTGGGAGAGCCCCGGGCCCGGCAACTACGTGGTGAGGCTCCCCGGCACCCGGAAGCTGTCGACGACCCTCTCGCTGATCGTCGGCAGGCACTCGCTGTCGCTCAACGCCTTCGTGATCCGCCATCCCGACGAGAACGAACCCGCCGTGTACCGCTGGCTCCTGGAGCGCAACCTCAAGCTGTACGGGGTGGGCTACGCGGTCGACTCCCTCGGCGACATCTACGTGGCCGGGAAGCTGCCGCTGGCCGCGGTCACGCCGGACGAGATCGACCGGCTGCTCGGCTCGGTCCTGGAGGCCGCCGACGGCTCCTTCAACACCCTCCTGGAGCTCGGTTTCGCCTCCGCGATCCGCAAGGAGTACGCCTGGCGGGTGTCCCGCGGTGAATCGACCCGCAACCTGGACGCGTTCACCCACCTGACCGAGCGTCCCGCCAACTGACCTTCTCCGCTCACCAATTAGGCGCCGCACAACCTCTTCCGCGCCCGGGGTCCCCGTGGCATGCTCACGGCCGACGCAGACATGAACTCCGTTCACATTCATGAAGATCATGGAAAGTCGGCGGAGCCACTGACGGTCGGCGGTGCCGACGAAGTGAGCGGATTCAGCGGAAGTCGACGGAAGGCGGGGCGGGGCATGAGCAACGGACACGTGGACATCAGCAGACGCGGCCTGCTCGGCGCCGCGATCGCCGTGGCGGCCGTCGCCGTGACCGGCGAAGCGGCGGCAGCCGTCCCACCGGCCGGCACCCGGGGCCAGGTCCCCGCCCTCTGGCGGGAGTTCACCCGCACACCTTTGACCCACCCGCAGATCCCCTACGTCGGCAGGGCGGGCTACCGCGCCGGGGCGGCACGCTTCCCCCGCCGCCCCGTGGTGGCCCACGTACGCGACCACGGCGCCGTGGCGGACGACGGCACCACGGACTGCGCCCCCGCGATCAACCGTGCCATCGCTGCTGCCGGCAGGGCCGGCGGTGGCACGGTTCTCATCCCGCCAGGCACCTTCCGCATCGACGACCTGATCCGTATCGGCCACTCGAACGTGGTCCTGCGCGGCGCCGGCAGCGGCCGTACGAAGCTGTACGCGACCAAGAACCTCACCGAACTCATCGGTGTCTACGGCTCCCGCTACGGCGGCGACAAGTCGTCCTGGTCCTGGGCGGGCGGCCTGGTCTGGCTCTGCCCGGCGGACCGCTTCACGACGCTGACGACCGCCATCAGGGCGAAGGCGTGGCCCTTCGAGGGCTGGACCGGCAACAAGCGCGACGAGTGGCAGACGCTGACGACGCTCGCCCCGGCGCGCCGGGGCTCCCGGACCGTACGGGTGGCGGACGCCGGGAAGCTGAAGCCCGGCCGTCTCGTCCTCCTGCGCCTCGCCGACGACGCCGACCACACCCTCCTGGAGCACATGTCGGGCGGCGGCCCGGGCACCGAGGCGTACGTCTGGGACGACAAGACGAAGCTGACGAGTTACGTCCCCTACGAGTGGCCCGTGCGCATCGCGCGCGTGCGGGGCGAAAAGGTCACCCTGGAGAGGCCGCTTCCGCTGGACCTGCGCCCCGAATGGGACCCGCGGCTCACCACCCTCGTGGAGCCCCTGACCGGCTCCGGCGTCGAAGGCCTCACCCTGGAGGCGGTGGAAACCCCGCAGAGCCCTCACCTTCTCGACAAGGGCCACAACGGCGTCACCTTCCAGTGCGCGTACGACTGCTGGGCCGACGACGTGGTCGTACGCCACGTGGACAACGGCTTCGGCCTGGTCGCCGCCTCCGCCTGCACCCTGCGCCGCACCCGCGTGGCGGGCCGCGGCGCGCACCACCCGTACTTCTGCCGCGAGGGCTCGCACGACAACCTCGTCGAGGACTTCACCGTCGAGCGGCGCACCGTCCCGGCGCCCGCCGGAACCCAGCTCCACGGCATCAACGTCGAGGGCCTCTCCTCGTACAACGTCTGGTCGCGCGGCGACATGAGGATGGGCACCTTCGACTCCCACCGCGGCCTGCCCTTCGCCAACGTGCGCACCGACATCACGGTCGACAACACCGGCCAGCACGGCGGGGACTACTCCGCCGGCCCCCTCTTCGGCGCGCGCTTCACCCACTGGAACATCCGCGTCACCAACTCCCGCGCCGGCCTGATGAAGATCGACGGCCTCGCGCCCTACAGCGCCACCGTCGGCATCAACGAGGTGACGGAGTTCGGCCAGATCGACGTACCCGACTTCACCGGCGACCTCCACGCGCGCGTGGAGCTCTACGGCACGACGGACGCCGTACGCCCACGGAACCTGTACGAGGCCCAGCGGGACCTGTAGGTCACCGGCGGGCGCCGGCCCGCGCGTACCGCCCCGGGGGCACACCCACCAGCCTCCTGAAGTGGCGCGTGAGGTGGGACTGGTCGAAGAAGCCGGTCGCCGGGGCCACCTCGGCCGGCGGCCGTCCGTCGAGCAGCAGGTGCCGGGCGCGTTCTACGCGGCGGGACATCAGGTACTGGTGCGGGGCGATCCCGTAGGCCGCGCTGAACGCCCGTACCAGATGGGCCGGATGGGCCTGGAGGAGCCGGGCGGCCTCCTCCAGGGCGACGCCCTCGACGACCCGCGCGTCGAGGAGTTCACGCAGCCGCTGGGCGAGGGTGCGGTCGGCGCGCGCGGGCTCCTCGAACACCCGGGGCCGCAGATGCCCGCGCAGCCGCTCGCCGACCAGCGTCAGCCTGCTCTCGGCCTCCAGCTCGTCCCCGGGGTGCGCGAGGGCCGCGTGCAACTGCCCGACCCGCTGCCGCAGCACCGGATCCACCAGGTCCGGCGCGTCCACCGCGGGCCCGATGAAGCTCTCGTCGAGCCGGCTCAGGTCGAGATACAGGACGCGCTTGCGGAAACCGAGCTCGGTGACCGGGGAGCCGTTGTGCGGGACGTACGGCGGGAGCAGCGAGACCGTGTCGTGCGGGGTGCCGTGCTCGTGCCGGTCGAGGTCGTACCGTACGGCCCCGTCGTCGACGATCAGCAGCGTCCACGCCTCGTGCACGTGCATCGGGTACGCGTACTCCCTGTAGTGGGCGTGGAACACCTCCACGACGCCCGGGATGCCCGGGCGCCACGCGGAGATCTCCCGCTGGGAACGCACAGAGGCCATGCAAAGAACGTACAAGACGATGTCGTACGGGGGTCGGCAGTCTTGACGCATGAACGCCTCGACCCCTGAACCCGTCCGTTTCGACACCAAGATCGCCGTCCTGCTGCGGGACGACCTGGAGCCCTGGCAACGACTGAACGTGACCGCGTTCCTGGTCAGCGGCCTGGGGACGGAGGTCCCCGAGGTGGTCGGCGAGCCGTACGCGGACGCGGACGACGTCCCCTATCTGCCGATGTTCCGCCAGCCCGTACTGATCTTCGAGGGCTCCAAGGAGAACCTGACCGCCGCGCACGGCCGGGCGCTCGCGCGGGTGCTGCCGCGAGCCGTCTTCACCTCCGACCTGTTCGCCACCGGCAACGACCGGGACAACCGCGCGGCCGTACGGGCCGCGCCGACCGGGCAGCTCGACCTCGTGGGGCTCGCGGTGTACGGGCCGCGGAACGCGGTGGACAAGGTGCTGAAGGGGGCGCGGATGCATCCGTGAGCCGGGCGGCTTTCCCGAGGCGGCCTGCCGGGCTCCGGCCTCCCGGGTTCCGGCCTCCCGGGTTCCGGCCTCCCGGGTTCCGGCCTCCCGGGTTCCGGGGCTCCCATCCAGGAAGGATTCCGCGTACAACCTTGTGAGCGGGTTGTGTGTCCAGTGTGGCGAGGGGGGCGTATGGGCGCCCATACGTCTCAGCCGTCGTGGCTGTCACCCCGTCCCCGCCAAGGAGTTCCGTTGCGCAGAGCAGTCACGGTGGCCGCCGTGCTCACCGCGGTCGTCGCCGTTCCGCTCGCCCCCACGTCGTCGGCCGCCGCCGCGCCCTACCGCGGCGCCAACACGGCGGCCGTCCAGGACGACTTCAACGGCGACGGCTACCGTGACCTGGCCGTCGGCGCGCCCGGAGCCGCCCACGGCACCGTGCAGGAAGCCGGGGCGGTCGTCGTCCTGTACGGCTCCGCGTCGTCGGTGAGCACCACCAGACGCACGGTGATCACCCAGGCGAGCAGCGGCATCCCGGGCACCCCCGAGGAGTGGGACGGCTTCGGCGGAGCCGTCGCCAGTGCCGACCTGGACCGGGACGGATACGCGGACCTGCTGGTCGGCGCCGAGGGCGAGGACGTCGGCGGCCAGGACCACCGGGGTGCCGTGACGGTCGTGTGGGGCGGGAAGGGCGGGCTGAAGGGCGGCGCGGACATCGCCCCGCCCGCCGGCTTCGGGGAGGACCGTACGTTCTGCAGCTTCGGCATGGCTCTGGCCGTGGGCGACATGACAGGTGACGGCGCGGCGGAGGTCGGCATCGCTTCCCGCTGCGCGGTCTCGTCGTACAAGGGCCCGTTCGCGCGGACCGGTAAGGCCGCGTCCCACTACCAGGAATGGCGCGTCAACGCCCGGGGCGTCGTGATGGGTGACGTCAACGGTGACGGCAGGGCGGAACGGTTCTGGCTGCCCGGCCCCTCGGACGACGACATCCGCGGCTCGGTGTACGTGGATCGTGGGGCTCCCGCAGCCGAAGACCCCCTGGCCACCTGGCCCGCCGATCTCCCCTACGCCGACGGCCACACCGGGCAGATCGGCGACCTCAACGGCGACGGCTACGGCGACCTGGTCACCGGGATCCCGGACGACGACTACCTCAGCGGTTCGACCGACGGTGCGCACCGCGGCGGCGAGATCCAGGTCCTCTACGGCAGCGCGCGGGGCATCGGCGCCGAGCAGCGGCCCAAGGTCTTCCACCAGGGCACCGCGGGCGTCCCGGGCGGTGGTGAGAACGCCGACCAGTTCGGCAAGGCCCTGAGCGTCGGCGACGTCGACGCCGACGGATACGCCGACGTCGCCGTCGGCTCTCCCGGAGAGGGGATCGGTACCCGCGACATGGCCGGTACGGCTGTGGTGCTGCGCGGCTCCGCCACCGGTCTGACCACGAAGAAGGTGGCCGGGTACACCCAGAACACGGCGGGTGTGCCGGGCACCGCCGAGGCGAGCGACGAGTTCGGCGCCGCGGTCCATCTCGCCGACCTCAACAGGGACGGCAGGGCCGAGACCGTCGTCGGCACCCCCGGCGAGGACACCGACGGCTGTCTGTGGATCGCCCGCGGCTCGGCCTCCGGCCCGGTGACCGGCGGCTCGGTGAACCTGTGCGGCAAGGCCGCGGGGGTGTCCGTCCGCTACACCGACGGCCTCTTCGGGGGCGCCCTGACGAGTGCTCGTGTGACGGTCTAGCCGGCGACTTGGCTGTCGGCTCGGGCCTCGACCTGGCCGTGACGTGGCCGTCGGCCTGGGCCTCGACCAGCCGTCGGCCTGGGCCTTGACCTGGCCGGTGACCTGGCCGTCGACGGTGAGGTGGCCGGGGCCCGGGTTCGGCGCGGCGCACCACGCTGTGTCCCGGCCAGTCCCGCCCCACTACGCCCCACTACGCCCCACTACGCACCACTCCGCTCCGCCTCAGGCGACGATCTCGAACAGCCCGCTCTGGGAGCCCAGTTTGGCGAGGGAGATCTTGCCGGGGATGCCGTTGGCGTCGTCGCCGGTGTAGCCGAGGTGGCGCTGCCACTTGGCGTACGCGGCGATGGTCTTGGAGCCGAACGAGCCGTCGCCCGCGTAGGTCTTGGCGAGGTAGCCGAGCTTGACCAGGGCGGCCTCGGTGAGGTTCGTGCCCGCCATGTAGCTGACGTGGCCCTGCTTGGCGGCGGGGTCCTTCTTCGCGGCGTTGACGAGCCGGGACAGATCGACGCGGGGCTTGGACGCGGTACCGGTGCCGGGCTTGGTCGGTTTGACGGGCGTCTTCGCGAGCTGCTTCTTCACGTCGGCCCGGAAGTCGTCCATGTCGAAGCTGGGGTCGATCTTCCCGGGCTGGACCTCTTTGTGCCCGGCGACCGACTTCTCCGACCAGCCGTGCGCCCGGCACAGGGCAGCCGCCCACAGCACGGCCCTGCGGTACTGCGCGTCCGGATAGGGATCCTTGCCGTTGCCGAGGTTCTCGATCTCCAGGCCGTACAGGACGTCGTTGCCGTCGGCGTTGGCCTGGTTGTCGTGCGGAAGCGGGGTCTCCGCGCGGAGGGCGTTGAGTACGTCGAGGTCGACGGAACCGGCGTGGTTGGCGCGGCCGTGGCCGATCAGCCACAGGCCGTCGGTCTTGCCCAGCCAGGCGTGGCAGAGCGGACCGGGAAGGTCGGACCTGCCCTTGAAGCAGAACTCCTTGTCGTCGTGTCCCGCCGTGTGGTGGATCAGCACGCCGATCACGGGGCCGAACTTCTTGCCCGTCGCCGAGTCCCGGTTGTGGGTCTTCCAGCCGGTGTGCTCGTGGACGGTGAGACCCTCGGTCTTGAGCGCGGCGAGGGTCTTGGCGGCGGTCAGAGGTGTGGCCATGGCTGTGGTCCTTTCGATCAGCGTGGTCAGCGGGCGGTCATACGGGTGCGGGCTTGGCCCCGAGCCGGTAAGTGGTCGGCCCGGGGAGGGAGTTGAGGCGCCTGCGCCCGGGAGCCGGACGCTGTCGCGTCTCGCTCAGCATCGCGGAACCTATGCGCCGCGTGGGGCGAAACCGGCCCACTGACCCCCCGTGGGGCGATGAGTCGCCAGCCACACACCGCGGCCCAGCGCCCACAGCACCAGCCCGGCCACCGCCGGACCCATGACGATGACGACCAGCCCGGCCCCGATGTTGGCGCCGACCACCCCGGCCGTCAGCACCCGCCAGCCCGCCCCGACCAGCAGCCCGGCCATCACCAGCGGCGCCAGCACCCCCCACCAGCGCTTGTCCAGACCGCCCCCGTCCCGCGAGGCGCGTATCAGGAGCGCCGCGCAGACTCCCGCCAGCAGCAGGGCGCCCGCGCCGAGCGCGGTCTCCACGCCGCTCGCGATGTCCAACGGCTGGTACGCGAAGTCGAGCTGCGACGCCGGCACCTCAGTGGCGTCCTGCCGGCCCATCAGGCCCCACGTGGCGACCGGTACGGCCGCGACCAGGACGGTGGCGGCGGTCAGAAGCGTTCCTCGATTTGTCATGGGTCCAGCGTGGCGGCGCGGGAGGCGGCGGACATGAGCACGCGTACTTATGCGGGTGGGGGTGGAGGGCTCAAGTGGGGTGGTTGCAGGGGCGGTCGGGGGCGTAGGGGCGGTCGGGGTGGTCGTTCGGGTGGTCGAGCGGCGCTGGGGTCGTATTTCGTACGTCGTCGGGGGTGTACGAGGTCGGAGGCGGGCGTCTGGGCCGTGTTCAGGTCGCGCTGACCTGGGCGTTGGCGTTGGCATTGGAGTCGGCATCGGCATCGGCATCGGCTTTGGCGTCGCCCTCGCCAGTGGTGGCGCCCTCGGCCCTGGCATCGAGGCCTGTCCTGGCACCGGGGTCTGCCTTGGCACCGGGGTCTGCCTTGGCACCGGGGTCCGCCCTGGTACCGGGGTCTGCCTTGGCACCGGCGTCCGGCTTGGCAGGCGCCGGGGTGGCCCACGGGTCCTCCGCCGGAAGGCGTCGCATCAGCACGCCGTACCCGACGCCCGCCACCGTGCCGACCACCGCGCACAGCCCCCACAGCCACTCCGCGCCGAACCGGTCGATGACGAGGCCGGACATCAGCGGCGCGACGAGCGCGGCGAGTGCCCAGGACAGGGTGTACATCCCCTGGTATGTGCCGCGGCCGTGCACCGGGGAGAGCCGGACGACGAGCCCCGTCTGGGTCGGCGCGTTGACGACCTCCGCCAGGGTCCACACGCACACGGTGAGCGCGAAGACGCCGACCGACCCCGCGAAGGCGGTGAGCCCGAAGCCGTACCCCGCCAGGAGCGAGGAGATGACGAGCAGCCGCATCGGATCGCGGTGCTCGATGAAACGGGTGACGGGGATCTGGAGGACGACGATGAGCACGCCGTTGACGCCGATCGCGAAGCCGTAGTCGGCCGGGGTGAAGCCCGCCTCGCCCATCGCGACCGGGAGGCCGACGAACCCCTGCTGGAAGATGAGGGCGACGAGGAAGGACAGGCCGACGACGCTCATGAAGCGCCGGTCACGCAGCACGGTCCCGAGCCCGACCCCGTCTCCCTCCTGTGCCCCCTTGGCGGCCTGGACCGGCCGGGACTCCGGGAGCTTCGCGAAGACGACGAGCGCGCAGGCGAGGGTCATACCGGCCTCGATGAGGAAGCCCGCGAGGTAGCTGAACTCGGCGATGAAACCGGCGGCCATGGAGGAGACGGCGAAGCCGAGGTTGATGGCCCAGTAGTTGAGCGAGAAGGCCCGGACCCGGTCCTCGGGACGCACGATGTCGGCGATCATCGCCTGCACGGCGGGCCGCGAGGCGTTCGACGTGGCGCCCACCAGGAAGGCGACGCCCGCGATGGCGACCGGGTCGTGCATGAACCCCAGCAGCGCGACGGAGAACGCCGTGGAAACCTGGGCGATCAGCAGGGTGGGCCGCCGCCCGAACCGGTCGGTCATCACCCCCGCGCCGAGCGAGGAGACGACGCCGCCGAGGCCGTGCAGGGAGGCGACGAGACCGGCGTACGACGCGGAGTAGCCCCGGTCGAGGGTCAGGTACAGCGCCATGAACGTGGCGACGAAGGCCCCGAGCCGGTTGACGAGGGTGCTGGTCCAGAGCCACCAGAACTCGCGGGGGAGCCCGGAGACGCTCTCGCGGACGGCACGCCTCATGACGGCGAATGGCATCGGGACCCCACGGAGGTAAGCGCGGATGTAAGCGGCACGGCTGTTGAGTGCAACTTACAAATGACCGGCCCCGCGTGGCCACTCAATTAACAGATGCCGTCAACTGTCCGCTCTCCGGCCGGGTGCCTCACGACCCCACGGGTTCGATTACGCTCGGTCCCATGGCCGACGCACCGTACAAGCTGATCCTCCTCCGCCACGGCGAGAGCGAATGGAACGCGAAGAACCTGTTCACCGGCTGGGTGGACGTCAATCTCAACGAGAAGGGCGAGAAGGAGGCAGTGCGCGGCGGTGAGCTGCTCAAGGACGCCGGCCTGCTGCCCGACGTGGTCCACACCTCGCTCCAGAAGCGCGCGATCCGCACCGCCCAGCTCGCGCTGGAGTCCGCGGACCGCCTCTGGATCCCGGTCCACCGCTCCTGGCGCCTGAACGAGCGTCACTACGGCGCCCTCCAGGGCAAGGACAAGGCCCAGACGCTCGCCGAGTTCGGCGAGGAGCAGTTCATGCTCTGGCGCCGCTCGTACGACACCCCGCCGCCGCCGCTCGACCGCGACGCCGAGTACTCCCAGTTCGACGACCCGCGCTACGCGACGCTGCCGCCGGAGCTGCGCCCGCGTACGGAGTGCCTCAAGGACGTCGTCGTCCGCATGCTTCCTTACTGGTTCGACGCCATCGTCCCCGACCTCCTGACCGGCCGTACGGTCCTGGTCGCGGCCCACGGCAACAGCCTCCGCGCCCTGGTCAAGCACCTCGACGGCATCTCCGACGCCGACATCGCGTCCCTCAACATCCCCACAGGCATCCCCCTCGCCTACGACCTTGACGCCGCCTTCCAGCCCCTCAACCCCGGCGGCACCTACCTCGACCCGGACGCCGCTGCGGCGGCGATCGAGGCAGTCAAGAACCAGGGCAAGAAGAAGTAACCGCACGTCAGCAAGCCCCCTGCCCTGGATTTTCGTGGGGAGGGGGCTTGTGTTGGGTTCAGGACCAGGGGATCGGGCCGGTGCGGTCGAGGAAGCGGCCCGAGGGGGTGTCGGGGGGTTCGGTTGCCAGGTGGACGATCGCGTCGGTGCCCTCGGTGACGGTCTGGGGGCCGGTGTGGGCGTTGAGGTCGGTCGCGGTGTAGCCGGGGTCGGCGGCGTTGACGCGGATGTCCTTCAGGGCCTTGGCGTACTGAGTGGTCAGCATGGTGAGGGCCGCCTTCGAGGCGGTGTAGAGCGGTGCGATCACGGAGGACTCGATCCGCGTCGGGTCGTGGGTGATGGCGAGCGACCCCATCCCGCTGCTGACGTTGATGATGACCGGGTCCGGCGACCGGCGCAGCAGCGGGAGGAAGGCGGTGGTCGTCCGGACCACGCCGAAGACGTTGACGTCGAAGACACCGAGGGCGTCCGGGCCGGTCAGCTCGCCGGGATCGCCGTGCGGGCCGTGAACGCCGGCGTTGTTGATCAGTACGTCGATCACGCCCTCGTGTGCGGCGACGTCGGACGCCGCGGCGGCGACGGAGGCGTCGTCGGTGACATCGATACGGACGAATCGCGCGCCCAGCGCGGACGCGGCCGTGGCGCCCCGTTCCGGATCACGGGCTCCCAGGATCACGGTGTGGCCGAGGGCGATCAGACGGCGGGCGGTCTCGTGGCCGAGCCCTTTGTTGGCTCCGGTGATGAACGTGGTGGTCATGCCTCGATCGTCCCCACCCCGCCCGATCCCCGCCAGGGACGCTTCGACCGTAGGAACCGCAGTACCAGGACCGATGCGGCACGATGGACGGCATGGCGGTGAAAGAAGTGGCTGGACTGGGTGCGACGATCCGCGCCTGGCGGGAGCGGCTGTCTCCGTCGACCGTCGGGCTGCCGTCGGGCCGGGCCCGCCGCGCGACCGGGCTGCGCCGCGAGGAACTCGCCGAACGTGCCGGTCTGTCGGTCGACTACGTGGTGCGCCTGGAACAGGGGCGGGCCACGGCGCCGTCCGCCCAGGTCGTCGCCTCACTCGCCCGCGCCCTGCGACTGAGCACCGCCGAGCGCGACCACCTCTACCGCATGGCCGGCCTGGTCTCCCCGAACGGCGACCCCGTCCCCGATCACCTTCCGCCGGGCGTTCACCGCGTGCTGAACCGGCTCGGAGACGTCGCGGTCGCCGTGTTCGCCGCGGACTGGCAGCTGATCTGGTGGAACCCGGGGTGGGCGGCGTTGCTCGGCGACCCGTCGGCCAAGGCACCGGAGCTGCGCAACTTCGCCCGCGAGCGCTTCCCGGTCGGCTCCGAGGACGTACGCGTCGCCGCCTGGCCGGTGCTCGTGCGGAACAGCGCAGACTCGGATCTCGCCATCGTCTCCGACCTGCGCCGCGCCACCGGTCGCTTTCCCCATGACGTACGCCTGGCGGAGCTGATCCGGGAGCTGACCGAGGGCAGTCCGGCCTTTGCCCGGCTGTGGGCGAGTGGCGAGGTGGGCGCGCACCGCGAGGACCGTAAGACGGTCGAGCACCCCAGGGCCGGGCTCGTCGAAGTGGACTGCGACGTCCTGACCGACGGCGATTCCGACCTCAAGATCGTGATCCTGTCGGCCGTGCCCGGCAGCGCGGACGAGGCCAGGTTGCGGCTCGCCATGACCCCGACCCCCTGACCAGCCGTACGTACGTATCGGCGCGTTCAAGCCGCCGTAGTGATCAAGTGGGGAACCCCCACCCGTGGTGGAACCCCCACCCTCGGAAGCGCTACCCGAAGTGAGCTAGTCGCAGAGCGCCGTGTCGAGGGCCGCCTCGATGTGTTCGGCGGCCGGCAGCGACGTCGGGAGGGCGGTGACGGCGATGGTGGCCGCTCGTCCGTCGGGGGCCACGGCGTTGCGGGTGGTGTAGCCGGGTGCGTTGCCGCCGTGGGTCCAGGCGTAGCCGCCGCAGCTCAGTTTGAAGGTGGCCAGGCCGAGGCCGTAGTGCCCGTCGCCGACCGTGTCGAGGTCGGGGGCGTCGACAGTCGTCCGCATCTCCTTCAGCTGCGCCGGCTTGAGCAGTTTCCCGTCGAGGAGGGAGACGAGGAAGCGGTTCAGGTCGCTCGGAGTGCCGATCAGCTGGCCCGCGGCCCAGCCCGCGGAGGGGTCGTTCTCCGTGACGTCCGTCCACGGGGCGTCCGGCGTGGTCGCGAGGTAGCCCTTCGGGTGCGGCCCCTTGATCGTCTGGTCACCGACGCCCGGCCAGTACGTGTGCCGCAGCCCGATCGGCTTGATGATCCGGTCGGTGATCTCCTCGCCGACCGGGCGGCCGGTGACCTTCTGGACGAGCAGGCCGGCCAGAATGTAGTTGGTGTTGCTGTAACTCCAGCCGGTGCCCGGGGCGAACAGCGACTTCTTCGCCAGCGCCAGGTCGAGCACCTCCCGCGGCTCGAAGTAGCGGTGCTGCTGCTTGGCGAAGTAGTCCTCGAGAACCTGCTCGTCGTAGTCGGGCAGCCCGCTGGTGTGCTGGAGCAACTGGCGGACGCTGATGGCCCGGCCGTCCATGCCGTCCCCGCGGACCAGGCCCGGCAGGTAGTCCTCGACGGGTGCGTCGAGGTCGATGCGGCCCTCGCCGACCAGTTGCAGCACCACCGTGGCGGTGAACATCTTGGTGTTGCTGGCGATCCGCACCTGCCCGTCGACCGGGACTTTGGCCCCGGTCCTCAGGTCGCCCACCCCGGCGGTGTACTGACGGGTCCGCCCGTCGGGCTCGCGCACCGAGGCGAGCGCGCCGGGGAACCCGTCGTCCCTGACCAGCGCGTCCAGGCTCTTCTGTACGGGATCGCCGCCCCGCCGGGCAGAGTTGCTCTCCAGCGCGCTCGCGCCGGGCACGTTCACCGCGGTCGCCGCGACAAGACCGGTCAGCACCGCGACAACGGACGCCACCAGAACGGGGCGCCGACGGCCGCGGGACCGCGGGGCGGGGGAGGGCGAGACAACTGGGTACATGGGACAACTCCTTGCCGGACGACTGCTGTTGACGTTCTCCAGCATGTCTCCGGCAAGATCGCGCATCGATCCCGCGCACTGCCCGGTGACGGTGGTGCAGGCACTACCCCGGGCCCCGCCCGTCCTCCCGGTCAGAGGGGAACAGCCACACCGTTGAACGTCGTGTCGGGCAACTGCGGGCTGGTGAAACGGGCGTTGACGAGATAGAGGCGGTCACCGTAGCGGGCGGCGGTGGTGGGTACGTCGAAGCGCGGGTCGGTGATCGTGCGGCGCAGCGTGGCGGTGGTGGCCCTGGCGTCGAGGTCGAACACGGTCACGATGTTGAGGCGGTTCTGTACGACGTACAGGGTGCGGCCGATACGGACGAGACCGTCGCCGTTGACGACGTTCTCCGCGCCGACCAGCGTGATCCTGCTCGCGTGACCGGTCCTGAGGCTCACGTTGTAGAGCTCGCCGGGGGTGCTCTTGACGACGATCAGGCCGCGGCCGTCGGGGGTGCCGACGATGCCGTTGGCGTTGTTCACGTTCGGGGTCTGCACCCAGTCGCCGGTGAGCGGCAGCGCGCGGACCGTTCCGCGGCAGCCGCGCGGTACGCCGTGGAGCACCGCGTCGCGCGAGTCGGTGAACCAGGCGCGGTCGCCGAGCAGGATGACGTCGTTGATGAAGTGGCCGGTGGCCTCGGTGAGTTGGTGGGTTGCCACGAGCTCGCCGGTACGGGAGTCGTGGATCCGTGCGACGCCCGTGCTTCCGGCGACGTAGAGCAGGCCGTCGTCGTCCAGCTTCAGGCCGACGGACACCAGGCCGGTACCGCCAGGGAAGAGGACCTCGCCCTCGCCGGTGCGCAGATCGGTGCGGAGGATGGCGCCGTTCGCGCGCGAGCCCATGTACGCGTACGGCCTTCTGCCGATGGTGATGCCCTCGGGGAGGAAGCCGTCGGGGAGCGGGAACTCGGTCGGCCACGAGGCTTTCGGGGCAGCGGCGTTCGCCGTGCCGGCACCGGCGGTGACCGCGAGCGCGGCGACGGCGGCACCGCCGAGAACGGCGCGCCGGGACGGCTGGGGGCGGTGGTTCTGGGTCATGGTTCCAGGCCTCCGTGAAGAGTGGGGATGTGACTCAGAAGCTTTGGGGATGCGACTCAGGAACTGTGGCGATGTGTCTCAGAAGCTCCAACTCGCTCTGGGGTTCTATGAGTTCGCAACGGCCCGCCCGCGTCCGGGGTTCCCCGCCACCCCCTCCGAGGGGCGGCGTCCCCGTCACTCCCTCCGAGGACCGAGGGCCGAGGTCCCGCCCCTCGCTCCGAGGGCGCCCGCACAGGACACGCGAAGGGGCCCCGTCACAAGGACGGGGCCCCTCGGCGTACGTACGTACCTAAGCGATCAGCCGCACTGGCAGGGATTGCCGGACTGACATCCGCATCCGCACCCCGAGCCGCAGCCGCAGGCGCCGAACAGTGGGAGGTTCCTGATCTCGACGGGCTGCTGGGTGTCGAGGTCCTGTGTGGGGTCGGGCGTGCTGGGGGATTCGGCCATGGGTCCCTCCTTCAGGCACGAAGTGTGCGAGGCACGCTGCACCGCACAGCTCCTGTCGCCCATTTCATGCCCACTCCCGGGGGCGCATCAACGGCGCAAGCTCGGCGCACCGAGGATTACGCACGCGCCCCCGGAGCACGGGAGGACCCGGGCATCCCGCCTGATTCCTCGGGAACCCCCCCGCCCGATCACCAGGGTCCTCCGGCCGATCAGGCGCCCTCGACCCCCGTCACCGGCTGAATCTCCGGCTGGAGCTCGTCCGCGTGCTCGCCCGTCACGAGGAACACGACACGCTTGGCGACGGACACCGCGTGGTCGGCGAAGCGCTCGTAGTAACGGCCCAGCAGGGTGACGTCCACGGCGGTCTCTATGCCGTGCTTCCACTTGTCGTCCAGCAGGTGCTGGAAGAGCGTGCGGTGCAGCAGGTCCATCTCGTCGTCGTCGGACTCCAGCTGGAGCGCGAGGTCGACGTCCTTGGTGATGATGACCTCGGCCGCCTTGGCCATCAGGCGCTGGGCGAGCTGGCCCATCTCCAGGATCGTGGCGTGCAGGTCGTGCGGGATCGCCCGCTCGGGGAAGCGCAGGCGGGCCAGTTTCGCGACGTGCTGGGCCAGGTCGCCGGAGCGCTCCAGGTCCGCCGACATACGAAGCGAGGTGACCACGATCCGCAGATCCGTGGCCACCGGCTGCTGGCGGGCCAGCAGGGCGATCGCCCGGGCCTCCAGCTCGTGCTGAAGATCGTCGACCTTCTCGTCGGCGGCGATCACGCTCTCGGCCAGTTTCAGGTCGGAGTCGAGGATCGCCGTCGTGGCGCGTCCGATCGCCGACCCGACAAGCCGGGCCATCTCGACCAGGCCCTCGCCGATCGAGTCAAGTTCCTCGTGGTACGCGTCCCGCATCAGGATGTCCCTCTCTCACGTCAGCTTCGGGGGTCCGGGGGCTGGATCCTGACCATCGGAAATACCCGCCGAGCAGGCCCCGTGCACCCCACGCTCCCACGTTCTGGCCTGTACGCGTCCGTTTCCGTCCCCCCAAATGAACCATCACTGGCTCCTGGGTGAACTCTGGGCGACGAGTGTTCGAGGTCGCACTCGGATGGCTGTGGCCTGGGCCGACGACATGCCTAACCTGGAGGCATGGACGTGAACGCGGCGGTCGCCGCAGCGGCAGCGATCGCCGGAGTGCTCACCGGTGTCATCGCCATGCTGGCGTTCCGCTGGAGCGAGCGCGACCAGAAACGGCCAACCCGCACCTCGCTCCATACGGATCCAGTGCTTCCGCCCGGCGTGGACACGGTGCTGTCCGTGCTCCGCTCCTCCGCCGTCGTACTCGACGAGGCGGACGCCGTGGTCAAGGCCAGCTCCGCCGCGTACGCCCTCGGGCTGGTGCGGGGCGGCAAACTCGCCGTCGAACCGATGCTCCAGATGGCGCGTGACACCCGCCGTGACGGGGAGATACGACAGGTGGAGCTGGATCTGCCGAGGCGGGGGACGGGACGCGGGGATGCCCTGGCCGTCTCCGCCCGGGTGGCGCCGCTCGGCTCCCGGCTGGTCCTCCTCCTCGTGGAGGACCTCACCGAGGCCCGGCGCATCGAGGCCGTACGGCGCGACTTCGTGGCGAACGTCAGCCATGAGCTCAAGACCCCCGTCGGCGCCCTCAGCCTGCTCTCCGAAGCTGTCATGGACGCTTCCGACGACCCGGAGGCGGTCGAACGCTTCGCCGGCCGGATGCAGATAGAGGCCACCCGGCTCACCAACCTCGTCCAGGAGCTCATCGACCTCTCCCGGGTCCAGAACGACGACCCGCTCGAGGACGCCGAGCCGGTCCGGGCCGACGATCTCGTCGCCGAGGCGATCGACCGCTGCCGCCACCAGGCCGGCACCAAGCAGATCACCATGGCCGCGGGCGGCACCGCCGACCTGAGGGTCTGGGGGAACAGGGGCCAGCTGGCCGCCGCCCTCGGCAACCTCGTGGAGAACGCCGTCAACTACTCGCCCTCCCGCACCCGGGTGGGCATAGCCGCGCGCCGGGTGACCGCGCCCGGCGGAGACCTCATCGAGATCGCCGTGACCGACCAGGGCATCGGCATCTCCGAGAAGGACAAGGAGCGCGTCTTCGAGCGCTTCTACCGCGTCGACCCGGCCCGTTCCCGTGCCACTGGTGGTACGGGGCTGGGGCTCGCGATCGTCAAACACGTGGCCGCCTCGCACGGCGGGGAGGTCACGGTGTGGAGTTCCGAGGGACAGGGCTCCACATTCACTCTGCGGCTGCCGGAGGCGGGTGCGGCCCGCGACCGCGTGACCGATCACCACATGCCCGGCCTCGACGAAGAGGACGAGCAGCCCACCGACGGGACGACCACCGTCACATCCCCGTATGACCCGCTTCCTGCCCCGGAGGTCCTTCCGTGACCCGTGTGCTCGTCGTCGAGGACGAGGAGTCCTTCTCCGACGCCCTGTCGTACATGCTCCGCAAGGAGGGCTTCGAGGTCGCCATCGCGACCACCGGGCCCGACGGACTCGACGAGTTCGAGCGCAACGGCGCCGACCTCGTCCTCCTCGACCTGATGCTGCCGGGCCTGCCCGGCACGGAGGTCTGCCGTCAGCTGCGCAACCGCTCCAACGTTCCGGTGATCATGGTCACCGCCAAGGACAGCGAGATCGACAAGGTCGTCGGGCTGGAGATAGGGGCTGACGACTACGTCACCAAGCCCTTCTCCTCCCGCGAGCTGGTCGCCCGTATCCGTGCCGTGCTCCGCCGCCGCGGGGAGCCGGAGGAGGTCACTCCGGCCGCTCTGGAGGCCGGGCCCGTCCGGATGGACGTCGACCGCCACGTGGTCACGGTCTCCGGCTCCAAGGTCGACCTCCCGCTCAAGGAGTTCGACCTCCTGGAGATGCTGCTGCGCAACGCGGGCCGAGTCCTGACCCGGATGCAGCTCATCGACCGCGTGTGGGGCGCCGACTACGTCGGTGACACCAAGACGCTCGACGTCCACGTCAAGCGCCTGCGCGCCAAGATCGAGCCGGACCCGGGGGCACCCAGATACCTGGTCACCGTGCGCGGTCTCGGCTACAAGTTCGAGCCGTAAACCGACACCGACACCGCGCTGACACCGATCGCGTACCTCTGCTTCTTACGCACGACGAAGGGCGGCACCCCTCGGGGTACCGCCCTTCGTGCATGACCGAATCCTGACCAGGTCAGTTACCGGCGGCCGACTCCGAGGCCGACACACTCGCCGAGGCACTGTCGGTGGGCGTGCCCGACCCGGACTCCGAGGGCGACCCGGACGGCGACCCCGACACCGACGACGAGGAGGACTCCGACGGCTCGGCGCCCGCACCGGCCGTGGCGCTCGGCGTCGCGGGTACGTCGCTCGGGCCCCACCCGGTGAAGAAGCTGTCGGCCGGGAAGACGAACGCGCGCAGGCTCACGTCACCCGTCTGGCTGAAGCTGAAGGTCACCTTCTGGGCGTTGCCGTCCTTGATGGCGTCGCTGCCGCTGGTCAGTACCGCGGCGGCGTTGTCCTTGCCGCCGAGGATGACGTAGCCGCCCGCCGGGATCGTCAGCTTCCCGGAGCCCTTGGCGGGCTTGATCTCGGCGGTCTTGCCGGTGTCGGCGACGGTGATCGAGTCGAGCGTCTGCGCGGTGTCACCGTTGTTGAAGACGGTCGCGGAGATCGCGGCAGGACCCGCCGCCTCCAGATCGGGCTGGGTGATGACGACGGCGTTCTGGATCTTGATGTCGCCGACCGAGGTCGCGGCGTTGTCCGGCTTCACTTCCAGGGTCTGTGCGTTGTTGCCGGCGGCGCACGCGGCGAGTGAGGCGATCGAGAACGCGAGGGAGGCGGCTGCGAGAGCGCCGCGTCGAAGGCTGCTGCTCACGGCTGCGGCAACTCCTTGAACTGTGGGCGAGACAGAACGGCTCAGTTGTAAAGCCGCCCTAAGGGTCAGTCAGCGGGCTTAGGTTACCGAGCCGTTCCCATGCCGCCGCACCCGACCCGCCCCTACGCGCCGACGGGCTCCTGTGCGCCCTGCGCGCGCCCCGCCCGTCGCACCCGGCCCTTCCGTCACTTCCGCTACTTCGAGCGCGCACTTGTCCGTCATTCACATAACTCGCACCGACGGTCGCTTGCGGATTTCACACGGGGAATGTCCGGGGTCCGGAAAAACCGATCACCGGTAGATCATCGATAGATCACCGGTGGACCGGCAGCCGATGATCGGTAGGCCGTCAGTGGATCGCCGCTAAGGCCGTCGGTAAGGCCGCCGGTGGATCATCGGCAGTTCATCCGCCGGTTGTGATCAATTCCGGATTCGCCCCGTACTCCACTCCGGTCACCGAACGGAGTAGCGGAAGTCGAGCCCTTGAGGGCGGACAAACCGGGACGTTCTACCCCTGGTCAGGTGCTTCCGGTGTGTGTAACGTACGCGTTTCTCTTCCCCTGGACAGCCGCTCCCACCTGCGAATACCCTCTCCCGCTCGCCCCTCGCAGCACGTTCCTGTTGCGGTTGTCAAGCCCCGAGATGTGCCCTGACCTGCGAAAACACCATTCAGAAGACGCCGTTTCCGTGTTACCCTGGATAGCCACGGAAGGGGTACCTGTCACATGACGTTCAAGGTTGGCGACACCGTGGTCTATCCCCATCACGGGGCCGCGCTGATCGAGGCTATCGAAACTCGCCAGATCAAAGGCGTGGACAAGACCTACTTGGTGCTGAAGGTCGCCCAGGGCGATCTGACGGTGCGTGTGCCAGCGGACAATGCGGAGTTCGTCGGCGTACGTGATGTGGTCGGTCAGGAAGGGCTGGACCGGGTCTTCGAGGTCCTGCGCGCTCCTTACGCCGAGGAGCCCACGAACTGGTCGCGTCGTTACAAGGCAAATCTGGAGAAGCTCGCCTCCGGCGATGTCATCAAGGTCGCGGAAGTCGTACGTGACCTGTGGCGTCGTGAGCGCGAGCGTGGACTCTCCGCCGGTGAGAAGCGCATGCTCGCCAAGGCCAGGCAGATCCTGGTGAGCGAACTCGCCCTCGCGGAGAACACGAACGAGGACAAGGCCGAGGCCCTGCTCGACGAGGTTCTCGCGTCCTGACGCCGGTAGTCGCCGAGACGGTAATCGTTGTGACGACGGTAATCGCCCCGACGTAACCAATCGCCGAGACGGCAGTCGTCTTGACGTATGCGTAATCCTGCGCAGTGCAATGGAGATGCGCGCAATGCAATGCCGCGGTGCCCGATGACGCATTAGCTGTCGCCGGGCGCTGCGGCATGTTCGTACCCGCACCCGCTCATGGACGTGCCTCTACCCGTCATCGTCAGGTATATACACGCACCCAGTTCGGGAACCGGAACTGCGTGGTGCCAGAATCGCGGATGCCCCGCTCACCTGCCTGGAGCCCGCCCACCAGGTGTGCCGGGCCCGGGCAGCCGCCTCGACCAGATGTCACGGAAGGGTCCGGTCAAGGCTCGCGCCCGGCACGCTGGGGCCATACCCAACTCGGCCGAGCACACAAACCTGACAGGAACCGATGTCTGACGATTCGCGCCTCTCGCCTCCGGGAGCACGTACCGCCGCCGTGATTCCCGCCGCCGGCCGGGGCGTGCGCCTCGGTCCGGGCGCCCCCAAAGCCCTCCGCGCGCTGAACGGCACACCGATGCTCGTCCACGCGGTCCTCGCGATGGCCGCGTCCCGTGCCGTCTCCCTGGTCGTCGTGGTGGCCCCGCCGGAAGGCGCCGCCGAGGTGAAGACCATGCTCGACGCGCACGCCCTGCCCGAGCGGACCGACTTCCTCGTCGTCCCCGGCGGGGAGAGCCGCCAGGAGTCCGTGAAGCACGGCCTCGACGCCCTGCCCCCCGGCATCGACATCGTCCTGGTGCACGACGCGGCCCGCCCCCTCGTCCCCGTCGACACGGTGGACGCGGTCATCGAGGCCGTACGGGACGGCGCCCCCGCCGTCGTACCGGCCCTGCCGCTCGCCGACACCGTCAAGGAGGTCGAGCCCGCGACCGTCGTGGGGACGCCCGAGCCCGTCGTGGCGACGCCCGAGCGGGCGCGGCTGCGGGCTGTGCAGACCCCGCAGGGATTCGACCGCGCCACTCTCGTACGGGCCCACGAGACCGTCACCGACGACGTGACCGACGACGCCAGCATGGTCGAGCAGCTCGGGCTGCGGGTGGTGGTGGTGCCCGGGCACGAGGAGGCGTTCAAGGTGACGCGGCCCCTGGACCTCGTACTGGCGGAGGCGGTTCTCGCGCGCAGGAGGGCCAACGATGGGTTCTGAGACATCCGGTGGCGGTCCGCTACTGCCCCAGGTCGGGATCGGTACCGACATCCACGCCTTCGAGGACGGGCGCGAGCTGTGGTGCGCCGGACTGCTGTGGGAGGGGGAGGGGCCCGGGCTCGCCGGCCACTCCGACGCGGACGTCGTCGCGCACGCCGCCTGCAACGCGCTGTTCTCCGCCGCCGGGCTCGGTGACCTCGGCGCCCACTTCGGCACCGGGCGGCCGGAGTGGTCCGGGGCCTCGGGCATCACGCTGCTGACGGAGGCCGCCCGGATCGTGCGTACGGCCGGGTTCGTCATCGGCAACGTCGCCGTGCAGGTGGTCGGGGACCGGCCGAAGATCGGCAGGCGACGGGACGAGGCGCAGAAGATCCTGTCGGACGCGGTGGGGGCGCCGGTGTCGGTCTCCGGTGCGACGACCGACGGTCTCGGGTTCCCGGGGCGGGGGGAAGGGCTGATGGCGGTGGCCACGGCGCTGGTGGTGCGGGGCCGCTGAGGGTGGAGTCCGTTCGCCCCCTCCGCCCCTTCCCGTCCCGTATCCGGGGGCTGCGCCCCCAGACCCCCCTTTCGCGCGGACGCGCTCGTCCTCAAACGCCGGACGGGCTGGAGAGACTCGGCTCGCGTTTGTCACGAATACGTGCCTCATGGCCTGGAAGGGTCGCGGGGCACTACCCACCGCCCACTACCCTGGAGTGGTGACGATTCGCCTGTACGACACCAGCGCCCGGCAGATCCGTGACTTCACCCCGCTCGTCGCGGGCTGCGTCTCGATCTACCTCTGTGGTGCCACCGTGCAGGCCGCACCGCACATCGGGCACATCCGCTCGGGCCTCAACTTCGACATCATGCGCCGCTGGTTCGAGTACCGCGGCTATGACGTGACGTTCATCCGGAACGTCACGGACATCGACGACAAGATCATCATCAAGTCGGCCGAGCAGGGCCGCCCCTGGTGGTCGATCGGCTACGAGAACGAGCGCGCCTTCAACGACGGCTACGACGTGCTCGGCTGCCTGCCGCCCACCTACGAGCCGCGTGCCACCGGGCACATCACCGAGATGGTCGAGATGATGCGCGGCCTCATCGAGCGCGGGCACGCCTACGAGGCCGACGGGAACGTCTACTTCGACGTGCGCTCGTACGACGGCTACCTGGAGCTTTCCAACCAGGAGCTCGACAACCTGCTCCAGCCCGCCGGCGACGGCGAGACCGGCAAGCGGGACCCGCGCGACTTCGCCATGTGGAAGACCGCCAAACCCGGTGAGCCGACCTGGGAGACGCCCTGGGGGCGCGGCCGTCCCGGCTGGCACCTCGAGTGCAGCGCCATGGCCCACAAGTACCTGGGCACCGCCTTCGACATCCACGGCGGCGGACTCGACCTGATCTTCCCGCACCACGAGAACGAGATCGCGCAGGCCAAGGCCTTCGGCGACGAGTTCGCCAAGTACTGGGTGCACAACGCCTGGGTCACCATGAGCGGCGAGAAGATGTCGAAGTCCCTCGGGAACTCGGTCCTCGTCAGCGAGATGGTCAAGAACTGGCGGCCCATCGTCCTGCGCTACTACCTCGGCACCCCGCACTACCGCTCGATGATCGAGTACAGCGAAGAGGCCCTGCGCGAGGCCGAGTCGGCGTTCGCGCGGATCGAGGGCTTCGTGCAGCGCGTGGTGGAGAAGGCGGGGGGCGTGGTCGAGCCCGCCGCCGAGGTGCCGCCCGCCTTCGCCGAGGCGATGGACGACGACCTGGGCGTCCCCCAGGCGCTCGCCGTCGTGCACACGACGGTCCGGCAGGGCAACAGCGCGCTGGCCGCCGACGACAAGGAGGCCGCCGTGGCGCGCCTCGCCGAGGTCCGGGCCATGCTCGGCGTCCTCGGGCTCGACCCCGTCGACCCGCACTGGGCCGGTGAGGGCGAGCGCGGCGAGGACCTGCACGGCGTCGTCGACACCCTCGTACGCCTGGTGCTCCAGCAGCGTGAGGCCGCGCGTGGCCGCAAGGACTGGGCCACCGCCGACGCGATCCGCGACCAGCTCAACCAGTCGGGGCTCGTCATCGAGGACGGCCCGCAGGGGCCTCGATGGACGCTCGGGCCACGCTGAGAGTCACCGGCCGACCCCCGTCGGCCTTGATCGATTGTGCCGCCCGGGCCTCCGGGCGGCACACTGCATATACGTATGTACGCACGCTTCACGCTTTCCGATGAGCAGAGACAGGTAGGTCATGGCCGCTAACAACCGCCGCATGTCCGGCAAGAAGGGCGCGCAGGTCGGCAGTGGCGGCCAGCGACGCAGGGGTCTGGAAGGCAAGGGCCCCACCCCGCCCGCCGAGGTGCGCAAGGGGCACAAGAAGAACCGCGTCGCCAACGCCAAGGCGAAGCAGACCGTACGCCGTCCCGCGCCTCGGGGCCGCGGCGGCAAGGGCACGTCCGAGATGGTCGTCGGGCGCAACCCCGTCGTCGAGGCGCTGCGTGAGGGCGTCCCCGCGGTGACGCTGTACGTGCAGCAGTTCATCGACAACGACGAGCGGGTGCGCGAGGCGCTCCAGCTCGTCGCGGACCGCGGTGGCGTCCACCTCATGGAGGCACCGCGTCCCGAGCTGGACCGGATGACCAACGGGCTCAACCACCAGGGTCTCGTCCTCCAGGTCCCGCCGTACGAGTACGCGCACCCCGAGGACCTCACCTCCGCCGCGTACGACGCGGGCCAGGACCCGCTGATCGTCGCCCTCGACGGTGTGACGGACCCGCGGAACCTGGGCGCCATCGTCCGGTCCGCCACCGCCTTCGGCGGCCACGGCGTGGTCGTGCCCGAGCGGCGCGCGGCCGGCATGACCGCCGGAGCCTGGAAGTCGTCCGCCGGCACCGCGGCCCGTACGCCCGTCGCCCGCGTCACGAATCTGACGCGCGCCCTGGAGGCGTACAAGAAGGCGGGCATCGCCGTCGTCGGTCTCGCCGCCGACGGTGAGGTCGAGGTCGGCGAGCTGGCGGCGCTGGGCGGTCCCGTCGTCATCGTCGTCGGCAGCGAGGGCAAGGGGCTGTCCCGGCTCGTCGGCGAGACCTGCGACTACCGGGTGCGGATTCCGATGCCCGGTGGCGCGGAGTCGCTGAACGCCGGTGTCGCGGCCGGAGTCGTGCTGTACGAGGCGGCACGACGACGCGGCTGAACACCTGTGCGCGTAGTCACCCCCGTGGGGTAATCGGGTCGGTGCGGACGACCTTGACGCGGTCCGGACACATCGGCGAGGTCAAAGCAGTGTCCTAAACACACGTCACTCGGTTAGATGAGTGTGGACACCAGAACACCCCGCACACCCACGGGGGACCGCTCGTCGGGATTCGACGACGCTCCCGCGCTGAGCATGGTGAAGGTGCCGAGCGATCCGGCGCAGGTCATCGTCAATCATGCGAGCTTCCGCGTGCAGCTAGGCGCCCCGCCACGGACCCAATCCCCGCGTATCGCGCGGCACTTGAGTTCCACCGACGACACCTCGCGCGTCCCCGTCGTCGGTGGCGCGGGCAGAGCGGGCGCGGCCGGTACCGCCGCCGCCCGCCGCCGCGCGCCCGTCGTCTGGAGCGGGAAGTCCGCGCCGGACGACACCGGCGCCCACCGCCTCCTCCAGGCCGTCCGGAGCACCAGTGTCGGCCACGGCGCCCCCGACCCGGCAGTCGACGCGGGAGCGACCCAGGTCATCCCGCGCGTCGGCGACGAGCACGGCTACGACGGCGAACACCCGGACTACGACGGCGACATGACCGTCGAGACCGTCGAGACGCCCATCGTCGGCAGCCAGCGAAGTCACGATGCCGCCGGGACCCGACTGCTGCCGAACATGCGCACCGTGGGCAGCGCGTACGACGAACCCGGCTACGCGGACGACGAGTTCGAGGACGACTCCCGCTTCGGGGAGGACGCCCGCCTCGCCGACGGCGACGCCCCCACCAGGCGGCACGGCGCCGACCCGGTGCGGCACGCGTACTACCCCGGCCGCCGGATGAACCTCGGCGTCGTCCTCCTCCCGCTGCGCGTCTTCCTCGGCTTCATCTCCATCTACGCCGGCATGGGCAAGCTCTGCGACCCCGTCTACTTCGACGGCGGCGAGCGCGGCTCGATGGTCAAGTGGCTCAACACCCTGCACCCGTGGGAAGTCGCCGAGCCACTGCGCCAGTTCGCGCTCCAGCACCCCGTCGGCGCAGGGCTCGTCATCGCCTTCCTCCAGGTCATCGTGGGCGTCCTCACGGTGCTCGGCCTCTGGCAGCGGGTCGCCGCCGTCGTCGGCGCGCTGCTGTCGGCCGCGCTCCTGCTCACCGTGAGCTGGAAGACGGTGCCCGCGTACGACGCGCCCGACATCATCTACCTCGCCGCCTGGTCCCCGCTGATCATCGCGGGCGCCCCCGTCTACTCCGTCGACGGACGCCTCGCCAGTGAGGCCTGGCGCACCCTCGGGCCGCGTGCCGAGATCTGGGACCTGCGACTTCGCGTGCTGCGCAGGGGCGGGCTCGTCGCGGCCCTCGCCGTCGGCATCACGCTGCTCGTCGGCTCGCTGCTCGGCGGCGCCGTCCGCGACGCCGACCGCATCGTGGTCCCGGGCCCCGGCGAGGCCCCGCGCAACGAACTGCCCGGCTCCGCGCTCCCGTCGGCGCCCGCCAAGCGCAGCGAGAAGCCCTCCCCTTCGGCCTCCGAGGAGCCCACCCGGAGCCCCTCCTCCGCCCCGCCCGAGGCGGCGGCCACCACACCGGGCGCCGCCCGCGACACGGGCACCGGCACGGTCACCAGCGGCCCCAGCCAGACCCAGGGCGGCGGCGGCCAGGCCCCGCCCCAGCAGTCCGCACCGGCCAACCAGGCCCCGGCCACCAGCGCGGGCCCGACGTCGACCGGCGGCGGCACCTCCAGCGGCGGCTCCACGGGCGGCTCGGGCTCGACGGGAGGCGGCTCCGACAGCGGAGGCTCCACCGGTCAGCCGGGCCTGGTGGGCGGCCTCCTGGGGTAACTCCCTTGGGACGGTACGAGGACGGGGCCCCGCACAGATCATGTGCGGGGCCCCGTCCTCGTACCGTCCTCGTGCCTTCTTCGTACCGTCCTCCCAGGCTCGGAGAGCCCGGCTCAACGCCCCAGCGCCGCCAGTTCCTTCGCCGCCTCGGTGAGGTCCTTCGCGGTGTCGATGGCGCGCCAGTAGGCACCCTGGGGGAGGGAGAAGCCGGCCAGGCGGCGTTCGCGTGCCAGGTGCGGGAACGTGGTGCGCTCGTGGTCGCCGCGCTCGGGGAGCAGGTCGGTGAACTCGGCGGAGAAGACGTAGACGCCCGCGTTGATCTCGTACTGCGTCGGCGGGGACTCGATGAAGTCCGTGACGCGTCCGAAGCCGTCCGTCTTGACGGCGCCCCACGGGATGCGCGGGCGGGCCAGGGCGAGCGTCGCGACGGCGTCGCGCTCGGCGTGGAAGTCCGCCATGTCGCGCAGCGAGAAACGGGTCCAGATGTCACCGTTCGTCGCGAACCAGGGCCGGTCCGGGTGGGGGAGGTGCGCGGCGGCGTACTTGAGGCCCCCGCCGCGGCCCAGGGGCTCCGACTCGACGACCGTCGTGACGTTCACCGGCAGGTCGGCGGAGTCCAGCCACTTCTGCAGGACCTCGGCGAGGTGGCCGCAGCTCACGACCACGTCGGTCACGCCCTCTTCGGCCAGCCAGGTCAGCTGATGGCCGATGATCGGGGTCCCGGTGCCGGGGATCTCGACCATCGGCTTGGGCCGGTCGTCGGTGTAGGGACGCAGCCGGGAGCCCTGGCCCCCGGCCAGGACAACGGCTTGAACGGGGCGCGACGCGGCGTTCGGATCGGTCATGCCCGAACTGTACGTGGCGCCCCGCTCGCGGCTTTGGTCAGCAACAATTCCGTAACCAGCCGTACTTGGATGACTTCGCTCGACTCAGAAGTGGGTGGCCGCGACCCCCGAGGCGAAGGAGGTGTCGCAGACCGGCCTCGCGAACGACTGGGCGCGTGTCGGGCCGTACGCACGGACCGCGGCACGGCCCAGTGCGCGGGCGATGGAGACGCAGTGCTTCGCGAGCGACGGGCGGCCGTTCACCGCCTCCTGGAGGTGGGTGAGGGCGACACCCGGGTCCTTCTCCTGGAGCTCCAGGAGGAGCTTGTCGCGCAGGATGTCCTGTGGGGTACGGGACACGGCGCGGGTGGAGACGTCCGCGGAGGACGCTTCGGCGGCGGTGAGCACCGAGTTCGAGGTGGTCCCCGACCAGTTGACTCGGGTGACCGCGAGGGTCCCGGAGAGCACCAGGACGACGGGCAGAACGAGGGCGAGGGTGCGGCCGACCCGACGAGCGGGGCCACGGCCACGCCGGGTCCGTTGGTTAGTGGTGGAGTGCTTCACGCGAGTGAGGGTAGCGTGGGGTAATGATTTGGCGACATTTAGTCACCGGTTCGGGGGACGGGCGAGCGGCGAATTCGTGGCGGCGCGTTGACGTACAGATATCGAAATGACCGGTCTGCCGGGGTATTTGTCGACATGAAAGAAGGCCCCGCAGCCTGCTGCGGGGCCTTCTTCGTCAACTTGGGTGAATTAACCCCCGTACGGGGGTGTTGAACGCCCGCTGCTTGCCTCGGGGTTCGACTGCCGAGGCAGCCAGGCTCAGCAAGGCCGGCGGGCCCAGCAGATTCAGCAGGTTCAGTCGGAGAGGCGCTCGCCCGTGGAGGTCGAGAACACGTGGGTCTCGCCCGGACGCGGCACGACGTGCAGCGTGGCGCCCTTGTCCGGGACCGCGCGGCCGCTGACGCGGACGACCAGGTCCGTGACGTTCTCGTCGACCTTCGCGCTGCCGTAGACGTAGCCGTCGGCGCCGAGCTCCTCGACGACGTTCACGGTGACGGCGAGGCCGGCCGGCGCGTCCTCGGTGTCCTTCGTCAGGGACTTCGCGGCCTCGCCGTTGTGCTCGACGATGTCGAAGTGCTCGGGGCGGACGCCGACCGTGACGGTGCGGTCGCCGCGGTCGGCCGCCGCGGACAGCGCCTCACGGCTGACCGGCACCACGCTGTTGCCGAACTTCACGCCGCCGTCGGTGATCGGGACCTCGACGAGGTTCATCGCCGGGGAGCCGATGAACCCGGCGACGAAGAGGTTCTTCGGACGGTCGTACATGTTGCGCGGCGAGTCGACCTGCTGGAGCAGACCGTCCTTCAGTACGGCCACCCGGTCGCCCATGGTCATGGCCTCGACCTGGTCGTGGGTGACGTACACGGTGGTGATGCCGAGGCGGCGCTGGAGCGAGGCGATCTGCGTACGGGTGGACACGCGGAGCTTGGCGTCCAGGTTCGACAGCGGCTCGTCCATGAGGAACACCTGGGGCTCACGCACGATCGCGCGACCCATGGCGACACGCTGGCGCTGACCACCGGAGAGCGCCTTCGGCTTGCGCGCGAGGTAGTCGGTGAGGTCGAGGATCTTCGCCGCGTCCTCGACCTTCTGCCGGATCTCCGCCTTGTTGACGCCCGCGATCTTGAGCGCGAAGCCCATGTTGTCGGCGACCGTCATGTGCGGGTAGAGCGCGTAGTTCTGGAACACCATGGCGATGTCCCGGTCCTTCGGCGGCAGGTGCGTGACATCGCGGTCACCGATGTGGATCGAGCCGGCGTTGACGTCCTCAAGACCCGCGAGCATGCGCAGGGAGGTGGACTTTCCGCAGCCCGAGGGGCCGACGAGGACGAGGAACTCGCCGTCCGCGACGTCGAGTTCGAGCTGGTCGACGGCGGGCTTGTCGCCACCCGGGTAGGTGCGGGTCGCCTTGTTGAACGAGACAGTGGCCATGGTGAGGGCCCCCTTCTACCGGCAGGAACGTGCCGGACGATCCGTTGTAGGAAGGTGGTGGTGCACTACGGAGCGTGTCGAAGTGTCCAGCACGTCGAACGTTCCGTTGTGGTGTAGTCCACATGAGCGAACTGGTTCAGGACGCTACCTCGCGTTCACCGGATCTGTCAGTAGTCGGACGCCGATGAAGTTCAAGGAAATTTCCGACAGGCCCCACCTGTGACGTGGGTACACTGCTCGGGCGCGCCTGCCCGTCCCCCGGACACCGCACGCGCGCAGGCCTCCTTAGCTCAGCTGGCCAGAGCAACGCACTTGTAATGCGTAGGTCGTCGGTTCGAATCCGACAGGGGGCTCCAGCAGGTCAGGTGTTTTCGCCGCGGGGCTTGGTGCCGCGGAAGCGGCGGCGGAGGGCTCCGAGATCCTTCAGCCGCGTCCCCGGGCGGTCAGCAGCGTTCTTGCGATGGATGTCTGGTCCGGGTCCGGGGCGTGGCCCTCCTCCAGGTGCCAGAGGGAGTTCTGGAGGACTCGGGCCAGGGTCCAGGAGCGGGCTCGCTCTCGGTCCGCGGACAGTGCCTCTGTCAGGAGGTCGAAGCGGCGTAGGAGGTGGCCTTCCCCGGCGCGGTTCCAGAGGGCGGGGAGGAGGTCGAAGCAGGGGTCCCCGGCGAGGGGTTTCGGGTCGATGGCCAGCCAGGGTTCGCGGTCGGCGGCGAGGACGTTCTCGAAGTGCAGGTCCCAGTGCAGGAGCCGGTCACCGGGATCGTCCGCGACCTCGCGCAGCGCGGCGGCGCAGTCCCGCAGGAGGCGCCGTTCGTCCTCGTCGCGCGCCGCCTCCAGTGCCGCGGGCAGCCGGGCGAACATGTCCGCCGTCAGGTCGCCGAGCCGGCGGAGCTGTGGTGGCGCGGGCACGCACGTCAGCCGGGCGAGCAGGTCCGCGAGGATCTCGGTCGCCCTCATCACGTCCGGTACGGCGGCCAGCGGGCGGGCCTCGTCGAGCCGCTCCAGGAGCAGCGTGCCGGTCGGCGGATCGTTGGCCAGGAGCCGGACGGCCCCGGCGCCGTCCCAGGTGCGCAGGGCGAGACCCTCGCCCGCCGTCTCCTCGTCGAGGTCCTGGAGTTTCAGCGCCGCCCGGGTGCCGTCCTCGCGCACCACCGGCAGGACGACGGAGACCTGCCCGCTCATCGGGCGGCCCTCCTGCCGCAGCGACCACCGCTCCAGAAACTCCGCCCCCCGCTCCAGCAGCCGGACGTCCCACACCACCACAATCACCCCATGAGTCGAGCTCCGCGCGCCGCCTGGTCGTACATCGGCCGTGCCCCGGGAACGTACATCTGGCTGGTGATCCTCTTCATCACGACCGTGGCCATGCACCACATGTCGCCGCAGTTCGAGGAGGAGTTCCTGCGGCAGCGGTCCACCAACATCCACGAGCTGTCGAGCAACCCGATCCGGGTGCTCTTCTCCAGCGCGATGTGGATCGACGGCGGGTACTGGCTGCCGTACGCGGTGCTCTACACCGTTTTTCACGCGCAGGCGGAGCATTGGCTCGGTACCGCGCGCTGGCTGGCGGTCTGTGTGGCCGCGCATGTGCTGGCGACGCTGATCAGCGAGGGGTCGCTGCTGCTGGCGATCCGGCACGGCATGGCGCCGCATTCGGCGGTCAACACCCTGGACATCGGGGTGAGTTACGCGCTGGCCGGGGTGGTCGCGGTGCTGACGTACCGGATCGCGGCGCCCTGGCGGTACCCGTACGTGGTGGTCGTGCTCCTGGTGTACGGGGTGCCGCTGGCGACCGGCCGCACCTTCACCGATCTCGGGCATTTCGCCTCGGTGCTGATCGGTCTGGGGTGTTATCCGCTGGTCAGGGGGCGCGGAAAAGCATGGAATCCGAAGGAGACAGTGGCCGCCTTCAGGGGTTAGCGTCCCGGCCATGAGCAGCAGCACGGTCAATGGCGGGATCTCCTTCTGGTACGCCGACGACGGCATCCCCGCGCCGCGCGAGCCCCTGCCGGGTGACGCCACCGCGGACGTCGTCATCGTCGGCGGCGGCTACACGGGTCTGTGGACCGCGTACTACCTGAAGAAGGCGGCGCCCTTCCTCCGGATCACCGTCCTGGAGCAGAAGTTCTGCGGGTACGGCGCCTCGGGGCGCAACGGCGGCTGGCTCTACAACGGCATCGCGGGGCGCGACAGGTACGCGAAGCTGCACGGCAGGGAGGCGGCCGTACGCCTTCAGCGGGCCATGAACGACACGGTCGACGAGGTGGTGCGGGTCGCCGCCGAGGAGGGCGTCGACGCCGACGTCCATCAGGGCGGCGTGCTCGAAGTGGCCTATACGCCGGCCCAGTTGGCCCGGTTGAAGGCCTTCCACGAACACGAGCTGTCGTACGGCGAGAAGGACCGCGAGCTGTACGGCGCGCGGGAGACCGCCGAGCGGATCCGGGTGGTGCACGCGGTGGGGTCGAGCTGGACGCCGCACGGGGCGCGGCTGCATCCGGTGAAGCTGGTGAAGGGCCTGGCGGCGGCGGTCGAGGCGCTGGGGGTGACGATCCACGAGGGGACGCCGGTGACGGAGATCCGGCCGAAGCACGCGGTGACCCCGTACGGCACCGTTCGCGCGCCTTACGTGCTGCGCTGCACGGAGGGCTTCACGGCCTCGCTCAAGGGGCAGAGGCGCACCTGGCTGCCGATGAACTCGTCGATGATCGCGACGGAGCAACTGACCGCCGCGCAGTGGGAGTCGATCGGCTGGGAGGGGCGGGAGACCCTGGGGGACATGGCGCACGCGTACATGTACGCCCAGCGCACCGCCGACGGCCGGATCGCGCTCGGCGGCCGCGGTGTCCCGTACCGCTTCGGTTCGCGCACCGACAACGACGGCCGTACGCAGCCGGCGACCGTGGAGGCGCTGCGCGAGATCCTCGTCCGGTTCTTCCCGACGCTGGCCGGGGTCGGCGTGGAGTACGCCTGGTCGGGTGTGCTCGGTGTGCCCCGCGACTGGTGCGCCACGGTGACCCTGGACCGTTCGACGGGGCTCGGCTGGGCCGGCGGTTACGTCGGTTCGGGTGTCGCCACCACCAACCTCGCCGCCCGCACGCTGCGTGACCTCGTCCAGCAGGACTCGGGCCAGTCGGGCGAGACGGAGCTGACCGGCCTGCCGTGGGTCAACCACAAGGTGCGCAGGTGGGAGCCGGAGCCGTTCCGCTGGATCGGGGTGCACGGCATGTACGCCACCTACCGCACGGCCGACCGCCGCGAACTGACCACGCACAGCGCCCAGTCGTCCCGGCTGGCCCGGATCGCGGACCGGGTGGCGGGGCGCCACTGACCGCGTACCCGCACGACTTGGGTACGTATGTGACACTGCGGCCATGATCCGACCAGCGACCTCCGCCGATGTCCCTGTCATCCATGCCCTGGTGCGTGAACTCGCCGACTACGAGAAGGCCTTGGTGGAGGCGCGGGCCACCGAGGAGCAGTTGCGGGAGGCGCTCTTCGGGGAGCGTCCGGCGGCGTTCGCGCACGTGGCCGAGGACGCGGCGGGGGAGGTGATCGGGTTCGCGCTGTGGTTCCTCAACTTCTCGACGTGGCGCGGGGTGCACGGGATCTACCTGGAGGATCTGTACGTACGGCCCCCGGCGCGCGGTGGCGGCCACGGGAAGGCGCTGCTGGCCGAGTTGGCGCGGATCTGTGTGGAGCGCGGGTACGAGCGGCTGGAGTGGTCGGTGCTCGACTGGAACCGGCCGTCGATCGAGTTCTACGAGGCGCTGGGCGCGCGGCCGCAGGACGAGTGGACGGTGTACCGGCTGACGGACGACTCGCTCAAGGAGCTGGGTTCGCGCTCACGGGACTGACTCGGGTTCCAGGGCTCCGGTGGACATCGTGTGCGCCGGGGCCTTCGCCGTGCCGCGCGGTGTTGACGGCGTTGACGGCCGCTCGGGGTCCGGCCGTTCAGGGTTCGAGGACCACCTTGCCGACGGTGGTCCGGTTCTCCAGGGCGCGGTGCGCCGCGGCGGCCTCGGCGAGCGGGAAACGGGTGATGTCCGGTGTCAGCCGGCCCGCCGCGGCCTCGGCGAGGGCACGCAGTTCCAGGGTGCGGACGGGGTTGGAGCTGCCGGTCCTGCGCATCATCTCCGGGCCGAGCACCTGCTCGGACACGCCTTCGACGAGGAGCGGGCCGCCGTCGCGGATGCCCTCGCCGGACCAGCCGAACACGAGGTGCCTGCCGCCGGGCCCGAGGAGGCCGACGGCGCTCCGGGCGACCTCGCCGCCGACGCCGTCGAAGACGACGGTCGCGCCCTTGCCGCCCAGGTAGGAGCGGGCCTTCTCCGGCCAGTCCGGGTCCTTGTAGTCGAGGGCCAGGTCGGCACCGTTCTCCTGTGCCCGGGCCACCTTCTCCGGGCCGCCCGCGAGGCCGATCACGGTGGCACCGGCGTGCCGCGCGTACTGCACGAGGAGGGTGCCGATGCCGCCCGCCGCGGCGGGGACCACGGCGACGGAACCGGCGTCCAGGGTCGTGAACTGGAGGATCCCCATCGTCGTGCGACCCGTTCCGATCATGGCGACGGCCTCGGCGAAATCCAGGTTCTCCGGGATCTCGTGGACGCGGTCGACGTCGGTGACCGTCAGCTCCGCGTAGCCGCCCGAGGCGGGGGACCGGCCCAGATGTGCCACGACGCGCTTGCCGAGCCAGAGGTGGGCGACGCCCTCGCCGAGGGACTCGACGGTCCCGGCGACCTCGCGCCCCGGGGTCATGGGCAGGGCGGGCGCGTCGGGGAGCGGTCCCTTGAAGCCCTCCCGGATCGCCGCGTCCAGGAGGTGCACGCCCGCCGCGACGACGGCGATACGGACCTGGCCCGGGCCCGGCTCGGGGTCCTCGGTCCGCTCGTAGGAGAGGTTCTCGGCGGGACCGAAGGCGTGCTGGCGGATGGCGTACATGGCGGTGGGCTCCGTTTCGTCGTTCCTCGTCCGGGTGCGTTCCCTGAGGGCCCCAGCCTCTGACCTCAAGCGCGCTTGAGGTCAAGGTCCTCCGGAGACTGAGGGCCAGGCGCACGTCTGCGAGCGCGCCGGCGGGCGACGCCGGCGGCCCGAATGTGACATGGGGATGGGAAAGTGCGGGCCGGGGCCGTTGTCAGTGAGGGGGTGCACCATGGGGGCATGGTGCGGAAAGCGGCTGGCGAGGCGAAGAGACTGGTCAAGGGAGCGCGGCGGCCGGAGGTGCGGTTGCCGCCCCTGGAGCCTTACGACGCTGCCGGCCTCGAGCCCGACGGGGACTACGACGGCCTCGAGTTCCGGGACGTGGACTTCGTCGGACAGGACGGCGGGGGTGCGCGGTTCATGGACTGCGCGCTGACCGGGTGCGCGCTGGACGAGACGCGGCTGCATCGCGCGCGCCTGCTGGACTCGGTTCTGACGGGCATACGGGGCGTGGGCACCGATCTCGCCGAGTCGACGTTGCGCGATGTCGAGCTGGTCGACGCCCGCCTGGGCGGGGTGCAGTTGCACGGTTCCGTACTGGAGCGGGTGCTGGTGCGCGGCGGCAAGATCGACTATCTGAACCTGCGCAAGGGCCGCCTCAAGGATGTCGTGTTCCAGGGGTGCGTGCTGGTGGAGCCGGACTTCGGGGGCGCCCGGCTCGAGCGCGTGGAGTTCGTCGACTGCGTGGTGAAGGAAGCGGACCTCACGGGGGTGACGCTGACGGACGTGGATCTACGGGGGGCGGTCGAGTTCACCATCGCGCGGGGCGTGGACCGGCTGGCGGGGGCGGTCATCAGCCCGGCTCAACTGGTTGATCTGGCGGGGGTGTTGGCGGCGGAGATGGGGGTGCGGGTGGAGTAGGGGGGTGGTTTTTCGCCCCTCCGCCCCTGCCCGTCCCTTGTTCCTGGGGCTCCGTCCCAGACCCCGCTCCTCAAACGCCGGAGGGCTGAAAGTTTCCAGCCCGTCCGGCGTTTGAGGACGAGGCCGTTCAGGCCGAAAGCGGGGGTCCGGGGGCGGCAGCCCTCAGGAACGGGACGGGCAGGGGAGTAGGGGGCGAAGAAAAGTCCCAGGCCACTCACGACACCCGAGGAAACCGGGCCTCCAGCGTCCATACCGCGGGATTCTCACGGAGCCCCTCGTGGAGGTCGCTGAGGTCGGCGAGCAGGTCGTGCAGGAAGTCCCGCGACTCCCGGCGGAGTTCGGCGTGCGAAAAGGTCAGCGGCGCCTCCTCCACCGGCATCCAGTCGGCCTCGACATCCACCCACCCGAACCGCCGCTCGAAGAACATCCGGTCGGTCGACTCCGTGAAGTCGAGCTCCGCGTGCTGCGACCGCGAGGCCCGGCTCCCGCGCGGATCCCGGTCGAGCCGCTCCACGATGTCGCACAGCGCCCACGCGAAGTCGAGCACCGGCACCCATCCCCAGGCTGTGGACAGCTCCCGGTCCGCCTTGGTGTCGGCGAGGTAGACGTCTCCGCAGAACAGGTCGTGGCGCAGCGCGTGGACGTCCACGCGGTGGTAGTCGGTCTGCGGGGGGTCGGGAAAGCGGTTGGAGAGGGCGTAGCCGATGTCGAGCACGTAGGAGATGGTGTCACGCCCTCGTAGGATCACGGGCGTGCCCCGATCCCCCTCCACCGTGCCCTTCGCCGTGCCCTTGACCCTGGCCATCGCCCTGGTGCTCACCGCGTGCGGCGGGGGCGTACAGGGCAAGCCCGGAGCCTCCGGCGTACGAGACCCGTACTTCCCGAAGCTCGGCAACGGAGGCTACGACGTCACCCACTACGGCCTGACGCTCGCCTACGATCCGGGCACCGAGCGCCTGACCGGGACGGCGGAGATCACCGCCAGGGCCACCCAGGACCTCAGCGCCTTCAACCTCGACCTGAAGGGCCTCAACGTCACCGCGGTCACGGTGACGGGCGGCGGGGAAGACGCCGGGCAGCGACCCGGGGGGAGCGGCGGCCCCGGCGAAGACGCCCGCTGGAACCGCGCCGGCCACGAGCTCACCGTGCGCCCGCACGACGACCTCGACGAGGGCGACACCTTCCGTACGACGGTCCGCTACTCCGGCACCCCCGAGACGCTCACCGACCCCGACGGCTCCCAGGAGGGCTGGCTCCACACGGCGGACGGCGTCCTCGCTCTCGGCGAGCCCACCGGTTCGATGACCTGGTTCCCCGGCAACCACCACCCCTCCGACAAGGCGTCGTACGACGTGAAGGTCACCGTCCCCGAGGGCCTGCAGGCGGTTTCCAACGGCGAGTTGAAGGACGAGTCGACGCTGGACAACCGAGCCACCTTCGCCTGGCACACCGCCGAGCCGATGGCGAGCTACGCGGCGACGGTCGCGATCGGCAGGTACGACCTCACCCGGACCACGACGAAGGACGGCCTGCCCGTGGTCGTCGCCGTCGACCCGACGCAGGCCGCGGCGAGCAGGAAGGCGCTCGCGGGCATCCCCGGGATCCTGGAGTGGGAGGAGGCCGCCTTCGGTCCGTACCCCTTCTCCTCGGCGGGTGCGATCGTCGACCGCGAGGACGACGTGGACTACGCCCTGGAGACCCAGAACCGCCCGGTCTTCCCCGGAGCCCCCGACACCGAACTCCTCGTCCACGAACTGGCCCACCAGTGGTACGGCGACTCCGTCACCCCGGAGTCCTGGCAGGACATGTGGCTCAACGAGGGCTTCGCCACCTACGCGGAGTGGCTGTGGCAGGAGGACCACGACGGCGACACCGCCGAGGAGATCTTCGACTCCCTCTACGAGGGCGACTACTTCGACGACCCGGACCTCGACGAGGCCGTCTGGGCCTTCCCGCCCGCCAAGCCCTCCAGCGCCGCGAACATCTCCGACAGCCCCGTCTACGAACGCGGCGCGATGGTCCTCCACAAGATCCGCCGGACCGTCGGCGACGACACCTTCCGCGGCATCCTCCGGGGCTGGGCCGCCGCCCACCGCCACGGCAACGCGACCACCGCCGACTTCACGGCGTACGTGGAGAAGTCCGCGCCGGACGCGGACTTCGGCGAGATCTGGGAGGACTGGCTGTACGGCGAGGGGAAACCGGCGAGGCCGTGACCGCGGACCGGAGCCGGAGCCGGAGCGGGAGCCGGTCCAGCGGTACCGCGACGTCCGCGGGAGGGGAACGCCGGAGCCCCCGGCCGCTGGGCTCAGCGGGCCGGGGGCTCCGTCAGAAAGACGGTGAGCGTCAGACGTTGACGCCGAAGTCCTGCGCGATGCCCGTCAGGCCCGACGCGTAGCCCTGGCCGACCGCGCGGAACTTCCACTCGGCGCCGTTGCGGTAGAGCTCGCCGAAGACCATGGCGGTCTCGGTGGCGGCGTCTTCCGAGAGGTCGTAGCGGGCGATCTCGACTCCGCCGGCCTGGTTCACGATGCGGATGTACGCGTTGCGGACCTGGCCGAAGTTCTGCGAGCGGGTCTCCGCGTCGTAGATGGAGACCGGGAAGACGATCTTGTCGATGTCGGCGGGGAGGCCCGCCAGGTTGACGTTGATCGCCTCGTCGTCGCCCGCGCCCTCGCCCGTGCGGTTGTCACCGGTGTGGACGATGGTCTGGTCCGGGGTCTGCTTGTTGTTGAAGAAGATGAAGTGGGCGTCCGAGTACACCTTGCCCTCGGGGTTGACCGCGATCGCGGAGGCGTCGAGGTCGAAGTCGGTACCCGTGGTGGAGCGGACGTCCCAGCCGAGGCCCACGGTGACGGCGGTCAGGCCCGGAGCCTCCTTGGTGAGCGAGACGTTGCCACCCTTGGACAGGCTTACAGCCATTGTTGGGAGTCCTTCCCTCGTTGCGTACGTGCACCGTGCTCGTACGTTTGGGCTTCGTACGGGCACGAAGCTACAGCTACCCCTAAGAACGCCACGAGGGGTACCGAAGGTTCCTGACGCTTTACTTTCTTTACCTTCCGCGGCGGACGGCCGTGGACCGGGTGTCGGCGAAAACATGGTGACGTGGACCGGACATCCGCGCGACCATGTACCCCATGTCCGGTCCTTACGTCATTCGCGGCTCCGTCTCCCTCCCCGAGGCCGAGCTCATGTGGCGTTTCTCGCGCTCCGGTGGGCCCGGCGGGCAGCACGTCAACACGAGCGACACCCAGGTGGAGCTCGGGTTCGACCTCGCGAAGACCAACGCGCTGCCGCCCGTCTGGAAGGAGCGCGCCCTCGACAGGCTCGCCGGGCGGCTCGTCGACGGGGTCATCAGCGTGCGCGCCTCCGAGCATCGCTCGCAGTGGCGCAACCGGGAGACCGCCGCCGTACGGCTCGCCTCCCTCCTCGCCGAGGCCTCCGCACCCCCGCCCAAGCCCCGCCGGGCCACTCGTATCCCCCGCGGGATCAACGAACGGCGCCTGCGGGAGAAGAAGCAGCGCTCCGACACCAAGCGCGGGCGCAACGGCCGCGACTGGGGGTAGCCGGTAGCCCCGGCTCCACCGGAGAGCAGGCTGCCCGCCGCCTCCGCCCGCCACCCCCGGGTCTCGTCACATCCGCCGCCCCGGATCCGTCAACCCACTGACGGACCGCCGACGAGGAGATGTGACCGATGCGCGACAGCCAACTGCCCGAGGACGCCTCCCGGGAGAGCGACAGCGAGCTTCTCGCCGCCCGGTTCGAATCCCACCGGCGCCGTCTCCGGTCCGTCGCCTACCGCATGCTCGGCTCCCTCTCGGAGGCCGACGACGCCGTCCAGGAGGCCTGGATCAAGCTCAGCCGGGCCGACGCGGGGCGGGTCGAGGATCTGGGCGCGTGGCTGACGACCGTCGTGGGCCGGGTCTGCCTGGACATGCTGCGCTCGCGCAGGACACGGCGCGAGGAGCCCCTGGAGGACGCCGGTCCGCCGCCGCGGATGCCGCAGCCGGTGCTCGCCCCCGTCAGCGGCACCGACCCCGAACAGCAGGCGATGCTCGCCGACTCGGTGGGGCTCGCGCTGCTGGTCGTACTGGAGACGCTGACGCCCGCGGAGCGGCTCGCCTTCGTGCTGCACGACCTGTTCGCGGTGCCGTTCGAGGAGATCGCGCCGATCGTCGGCCGGACGACGGCGGCGTCCCGGCAGCTCGCCAGCCGGGCCAGGCGCCGCGTCCGGGGCGGAGCGCCCGCGCCGGACGCCGACCTCGCCCGGCAGCGGGAACTCGTCGACGCCTTCCTGGCGGCGGTGCGCGAGGGCGACTTCGAGGCGCTGGTCGCGGTGCTCGACCCGGACGTGGTGTCGCGGGGCGCGGGGCGCGTGAGGGCCGGCGCGAAGGCCGTGGCCTCGGGGGCGAGCGCCTTCGCCCACCTCGCGCATCTCGCACGGCCCGCCCTGGTCGACGGAGCTCCGGGCCTGGTGGTGGTGTCCGAGGAGCGGCTCACCGGCGTCCTGGCCTTCACCGTCGTACGCGGCAGGATCGCCGTGATCGACATCCTCGACGACCCGGAGCGGCTGGCCGGCCTCGATGTGGACCTCGTGCTGTAGGGGACCCGGCCGACGGGGCTCAGCCCAACTGGCGGTACCTGCCCTTGAAGTACGCCAGCGGGCCGCCGTCCGCGCTCGGTACCCCCGCCGTCAGTACGCGGCCGATGACGAGGGTGTGGTCCCCGGCCGGCACCCGCTGCTCCGTACGGACCTCCAGGGTCGCCAGGGAGCCGCCCACCAGCAGCGCGCCGGACGCCTCTCCGCGTGCGTAGGGGATGTCCTCGAAGAGCAGGCGGTCGCTGATGCGGCCCTTCATGGCGAAGCGGCCCGCGATGTGCCGCTGGCTCTCGGAGAGCACGGACACGGCCCACAGGGGCTGTTCGGCGAGGAGGTCGTCCATGCGGGAGCCGTCGCGCAGGCTGACCATGACCAGGGGCGGGTCGAGCGAGACGGACATGAAGGCCGTGGCGGTCATGCCGATGTCCTCGCCGTCCGGTCCGGCCGGGTCCAGCGCGGGCTCGTGCGCGGTCACCAGGACCACGCCCGCGGCCAGCCGGGACATGGCGGCGCGGAACTCGTCGTTGCTCACCCCCTCAGCATGCACGGGAGGCGTGGGGGAGGCGGCGGCGGGAGCGACAGGGGGAGCCACGGGGAAAGTGTTCGACACCCCGGAACGCTATTCTCCGACCTCGGGGCCGCACATCGGTCCTCGGCCCGAGCCGGGTCCTAGGACCACCGACGGACGGACCGGGCTCGCCGCTACACTCCAGCGGCACCCGGCAGACATAATCGCGCACAGTACTCGCACAGCTCTCTCATATGCGCTCAATAGGCACACGGAGAAAGTGCGGAAACCCCACTCAATTGTTCACGTTCCGCTGTGACTTGAGTCACAGGAGCCATATTTTGTTGACCCTGTGTACCGAGTGGGCAGCGCGCTGTGATTCAGTGGCTGGGACGCTGAGCAAGAACCTACCAACCGGTAGGCCGAAGAGAACGTCGAAGAGAACCAGGACGCCGAAGAGAACCCTGGAGTTGCTGCGAGGTCTCGAGGGGAGGGCGAATGGAGACCGAGTCGGAGCCCTACGTCCGTCTTGCGACCCTGCGGCAACTGCACACGGTGATGGCGGACATGAACACCGCCCGCAGCCTGGCGGACACGCTGCAGACCGTCGCCGACGGAGTGGTCACCGGCCTCGGCTACGAGCTGGCGTGTGTCAACCTCGTACGCCCGGACGGCGACCTCGTGGTCGCCGCGTTCGCCGGCAACTCCGCCGCCGAGGCCCTCATCACCGGCCGTGTCGGCTCCCGCGCCTCCTGGGACCGCCGGCTGGGCATGGGCGAGGCCTGGGGCGACCTGCGGTTCATACCCCACACCGAGGGCTGGGTCCTCGACGAGGACGACGTACCGCAGTGGTACACGGACGGTCCCGCGCCCCGCTTCGAGGACGAGTGGCACCCCTCCGACCGCCTGTTCGCGCCGATGTACACCCCCGGCGTCGCGGGCAACGGCTGCGGCGAGCTGATCGGCGTCCTGTCCGTGGACCGGCCGCGCAACGGCCGGCGGCCCGGCGCGTGGGGGCGTGAGGCGCTCCAGATGTACGCGTTCCAGGGCGCCATAGCCATCAGCAACGCGCGTCTGAGAGCGAACATGCAACGCGCCCTTGTCCGCCTGGAGCGGGAACAGCAGGCGCTGCGGGCCAGCGAGGAGAGCTTCCGGCAGGCCTTCGAGTACGCGCCGAGCGGCATGGCCATCGCCGAGATGGGCGGCGACCAGCACGGCCGGATCCTGCGGACCAACGACGCGCTCTGCCGCCTCCTCGGCCGCCCCGCCTCCGCGATGCGCCGCTACTCCTTCTCCGACCTCGTCCACCCCGAGGACATCGGCACCCTGCTGCGGACCTCGGCGGAGGGCGGCCGCGCCGAGCTGCGGCTCTGCCGCCGCGACAACACTTACGTCTGGGTGTCGCTGCGCAACTCCGTCGTCGCGGACGCCGCCGACGGCCCCCGGTTCCTGCTCACCCACGTCGAGGACATCGAGGACCGCAAGCGCCGCGAGCTCCAGCTCGCCCACCGCGCCTCCCACGACTCCCTCACCGGCCTGCCGAACTCGGCCGAGCTGCGCTCCCGGCTCAGTTCCCGCCTCTGTCAGCGCCCGCTGGCGCTGCCCCCCGGCGCGATCGAGTCCCTCGACGCCGCCTACGGACACGGGCCGCAGCACGCGGAGCTCGCGACCGGCGAGCACGGCTCGTACGACGGGAACGGCCAGAGCGGTTACGACGGGAACGGCCACCCCTTCGACCCGTGGCCCAGTACCGAGGCCTACGACGCCTTCGACCACCATGTGCACACCATCGCGCCCGAGGGCGAGAAGGACGACGGCGCCAAGGGGCTCGCGGTGCTCTTCTGCGACCTCGACGGCTTCAAGTCGATCAACGACCGGTTCGGGCACAACGCGGGTGACGAGGTTCTCATCGAGGTCGCGCGCCGGCTGACCCACGGCGTGCGGGACGGCGACACGGTCGCCCGGCTCGGCGGCGACGAGTTCGTGGTGCTCGCCGACGGCCTCGGCCGGGCCGACGCGCAGGACCTCGCCGTCCGGCTGCGGAACGCGATCATCCCGCCCATCAGGGTCGACGGCCGGGCCGTCCGGGTGGGCGCCAGCTTCGGGATCGGGTGGGCGCACTGCGGCATGACAGCGGACGAGGTGCTGAAGTCCGCGGACGAGCGGATGTACATAGAGAAACGGTCTCGTCCCAAAGCGCATCGGCGAGCCGGATAACCCGCAGGTCAGTGGGGTGAGGCGGTGATGAGCCCCGTTTGGCCCAGCGAGACCGGGTAGGCTCGCCATTCATTCATGCAGTGAATCTGCACCGTCCGCATCTGTACCGCACCCGCTAGGAGACCAAGGGATGACGCCCGGCAACAACGGCGCGAGCACGCCCGAGGACGATGACCCGTTCGGCTATCTGTACGAGGACGGCCGGGCCAACGGAGCCACCCCGCCCAGTGGTGGCGGCGGCTACGGCTACCCCGGCTCGGTGAACCGGGTGCGTGCGGTCGGCGAGCGCCGCAACGGACCGCAGCAGGGCGGGCAGACCCAGGCCCAGTACGGCCAGGCCCCGACCGCGCAGTACGGCCAGCAGGTTCCGCAGCAGCCCCAGGCCTATGGCCAGCAGGGCACCTACAACCAGCCGAACGCGAACTACGCGGCGCCCGAGACCGTGCCCGGCGGTCCGGTCACCGCCCGGCACGGCTCGGTCGGTACCGGCGGCGGCCGCGGTCGCGGGCCGAACACCAAGGGTCTGCTCATCGGCGCGATCGCCGTGGTCGCCGTCGTCGTCATCGGCATCAGCGTCGCCATGCTCAGCAGCGGCTCGGGTGACGACGACAAGGGCGGCAGCGACCAGGCCGGCCCGACGCAGTCGGCCTCGCAGGACGCGTCGCCGAGCGAGTCCTCCGGTGAGCAGCCCGCCGCCGAACTGCCGACCGTCGACGCGAAGGCGCTGAACCTCGGCACCGGCGTGGCGACGGCCGCGGACGTCGAGGGCGCGCAGTCCGAGGGCGGTGTCTATGTGACCGGCCTCAACCAGGTCGGCGCCCAGGTCACCTGGACCGTCAGCGGCATTCCCAAGGACGGCGCCTACACCCTCTTCGCGCGTTACAGCGTGGCCGGTTCCGACGCCAAGATGACGCTCACCGTCAACGGCAAGGAGTTCGGCAGCAAGCTGAACATGGGGAACTTCGCGGGCGCCGCCGACAACGACTTCGCCAAGGGCTGGACCCAGACCTACGCGTATCCCACCCTCACCAAGGGCACCAACACGATCTCCCTCTCCTGCCAGAACGGCGACAACTGCAACGCCCTCCTCGACCAGCTCTGGCTGAAGGAAGGCCAGGTCAAGAGCTAGGACCTGGCAGACGGGTGACCGTCACCAGGTCCAGCAGCTCCTGGTAGCTCCGGCGGCCGAACCCGCCCGCCACGGGGGCCAGTACGGTCGCCGCCGAGAGGGCCACGGCCCGGGCCCCTCAGCCCAGCCGGGGGTCCACCACCCATTCGCCCCCGCGCATCACGCCCTTGAGCTCGAAGGCGGAGTCGAGGACCACCAGGTCGGCGCGCTTGCCCGGCTCCAGGGAGCCCACCGTGTCGTAGAGGCCGAGCAGGCGGGCGGGGTTGGCGGAGAGGGCCGCCACGACGTCCTCGACCGGCAGCCTGTCGACGGTGACCGCCCGCTTGAAGGCGCGGTCCAGGGTGAGGGTGGAGCCCGCGATCGAGCCGCCCTCCACCAGGCGCGCGACGCCTTCGGCGACCTCGACCTCCAGCGGGCCGAGCATGTAGCGGCCGTCGCCGAAGCCGGCCGCGTCCATGGCGTCGGTGATGAACGCGACCCGGGCCGGGCCCGCGTGATGGAACGCCAGCTCCAGGGAGGCGGGGTGCAGATGCGTGCCGTCGTTGATCAGCTCGACCGTGACCCGGTCGTCCTCCAGGAGGGCCGCGATGGGGCCCGGCGTGCGGTGACCGAGCGCGGGCATCGCGTTGAACAGGTGGGTCGCCACGGTCGCGCCCGCGTCGATGGCCTCGACCGTCTGCTCGTACGTCGCGTCCGTGTGGCCGATCGCCGCGATCACCCCGTGCTCGGCCAGCAGGCGTACGGAGTCGATGCCGCCCGGCAGTTCGGTGGCGAGGGTGACCATCCGGGCGTGCCCGCGCGCCGCGTCGATCAGCTTGCGGACCTCCGCCGGGTCCGGGTCGCGCAGCAGTTCCTCGGAGTGGGCGCCCTTGCGGCACGGCGAGATGAACGGGCCCTCGAAGTGGATGCCCGCGAGGTCTCCCTGTTCGGCCAGTTCGGACAGCAGCCCGGCGCGCTGGGCGAGGCCGTCCATGTCGCCGGTGACGGTGGAGGCGATGGTCGTGGTCGTGCCGTGCAGACGGTGGGTGTGGATGCCCCTGAGGACGTCCTCGACGGTTCCCGAGGTGAAGGACGCGCCGCCGCCGCCGTGGTTGTGGATGTCGACGAAGCCGGGGACCAGCCAGTGACCGGACAGGTCGACCGTCTCGGCGTCCGCGGGAGCGCTCCCGGCGATCCGCGAGCCGTCGACGATCACCCGGCCGCCGTCCACGATCCCGGTGGGCAGTACCACCTGTGCACCGGCGAAAACCTTGCTAGTGGCCATCAGGCGGATACCTCCGGGGAGTCTGTGGAGTCAGGGGGATCGGTGGGGTCGGTCGGCGGGGCGGCTTCGGCGGTGGCCAGGAGATCCCAGGCCAGCAGGCCCGCGCCGAGGCATCCGGCGGTGTCCCCGAGGGCCGCGGGGACGATGGACGGCAGTTTCTGGAAGGTCACGCGCCGCTCTACCGCGGCCCGCAGTGGTGTGAACAAGGTTTCCCCGGCCTCGGCCAGACCGCCACCGATGATCAGCGTGCGGGGGTCCAGCAGAGTGAGCGCGGTGACGAGCCCGTCGGCGAGCGCGTCGACGGCGTCCTGCCAGACCCGCAGGGCCCGTTCGTCGCCGGACTCGACGGCCTTCGCGCAGTCCGCCGCCTCCGCCGCCGGGTTCCCGGAGGCCGCCGCCCAGGCCTGGCTGACCGCCGCGGCCGACGCGTACCGCTCCAGACAGCCGTGCTGGCCGCAGGGACACGGAGCCCCTCCCGGCCGTACGACGATGTGGCCGATCTCGCCCGCGAAGCCGTGCGCGCCCGCCTCCACCCGGCCGCCGATGCCGATGGCGCCCGCGATCCCGGTGCCCAGCGGCACGAAGAAGAAGCGGTCCGCTCCCCGCCCGGCGCCGATCCGGCCCTCCGCGAGCCCGCCGGTGCGCACGTCGTGCCCGAGCGCCACCGGTACGCCGCCGAGGCGGGTGCCGAGCAGTTCGCGCAGGGGTACGTCGCGCCAGCCGAGGTTGGCCGAGTACACGGCGATGCCGAGGCCGGCGTCGACGATGCCGGGGACGGCGACCCCGGCCGCCGCGGCCCGCTCGCCGAACCGCCGCTCGCCGTACGCGCCCAGCTCCGCCGCGAAGTCGAGGATGCCCTCGACGACCGCGTCGGGTCCGCGCTCCCGCCCGGTCGCCCGGCGTGCCTGATGGAGAAGCCCGCCGTCGGCGCCGACGAGGGCGGCCTTCATCCCGGTGCCGCCCACATCGAGGGCGATGACATGTCTCACGAGGGACAGTGTGGCCCGTGAACCCGGAAGAGGTCTAGTCCACTTACGTGGTGTAGACCTTATGCCGGGATATCGAACAGTGGGTCAACAGAAGGTTGAGGCGAAGCGGTGCGGCGGCATACGACAGGAATGATCGCGATGATGTCCGCACTGGGCATGACAGCGGCCCTCGGAGGCTGCGGAAGCTCCGGCGGGTCCAAGGACGTGACCCTGCGGCTGGTGGCCGCCGACTACGGGGACTCCGACGCCAACAGCTCCCAGAAGTACTGGGACAAGCTGGTCAAGGAGTACGAGGCCGCCAACCCGGCGGTGAAGGTCGAGGTCAGCGTCTACTCCTGGACCGACGTCGACCGCGAGGTCAAGGAGATGGTCGCGGCCGGGAAGGCACCCGACATGGCGCAGATCGGCGCGTACGCCGACTATGCCGCCAAGGGTCAGCTCTACACCGCCGACGAACTGCTCTCCATACCCGTGCAGGCCAACTTCGCCCTCCAGCTCACCGACGCGGGGGAGCAGCAGCGGGCGCAGTACGGCCTGCCGTTCGCCTCCTCCACCCGGCTGCTCTTCTACAACAAGACCCTCTTCGCCGAGGCCGGTCTCGCCCCGCCGAAGACCTGGGACCAGCTGGCCGCCGACGCCGAGGCGCTCAAGGCCGACGGTGTGAAGTTCCCGTACGCGCTGCCCCTCGGGCCGGAGGAGGCGCAGGCCGAGACGATGCAGTGGATGCTGAGCGGCGGCGGGGGCTACACCGACAACGTCGGTACGTACGCCATCGACTCCGAGGCGAACGTACAGACCTTCACCTGGCTCAAGAACGAGCTGGTCGGCAAGGGGCTCACCGGGCCGACCGCGCCCGCGAAGCTCAACCGGGCGGACGCGTTCGCGGCGTTCACCCGCGGTGAGGTCGGGATGCTCAGCGGGCATCCCACGCTGATGAAGACGGCCGCCGCCAAGGGTGTGAAGTACGGCATGGTGCCGATGCCCGGGGCCGACGGCCTGAGCAAGTCCACGCTGGGTGTGGCCGACTGGATGATGGCGTTCAAGCAGAACGGGCACGCCGAGCAGGTCGGTGACTTCCTCGACTTCGTCTACAGCGACAAGAACGTGCTCGCCTTCTCCCGCGAGTACGACCTGCTGCCGGTCACCACGTCCGCGTCCGACGCGATGGCCGCCGACAGCGACGACCAGGATCTCGCCCCGTTCCTCGGCGAGCTGCCCACCGCCGAGCTGTACCCCGTCGACAAGACCTCCTGGGCCGGAGTCAGCGCCGACATCAAGGCGCAGATCGGGAAGGCCGTGGGGGCGAACGGCAGTCCCGCGGGGGTGCTGGGGTCGCTCCAGGCGAAGGCCGGTACGGCGGACGACGGGTCGTAGTCCTGTCAGTGCCGGGGGCTACCGTGCTGTTCATGGAACCTGTCGAGGGGCTCGGTGCGCGGGAGCGGGGGATTCTCGCCATGGAGGGGCGCGGGTTCTCCGGGCCCGGGGCGAAGGAGCGGGCGATACGGGAGCGGCTCGGGCTCGCGCCCGTGCGGTATTACCAGCTCCTGAACGCGCTGATCGATGATCCTCGGGCGCTCGCCCACGATCCGGTGACGGTGAACCGGCTGCGGCGTGTACGCGACGCCCGCCGGGGCGAGCGCTGAGAATCAGCCCCTCCGGCGTTTGAGGGAGCGGGGTTCGGGGGCGGAGCCCTCGAGGGACGGGAACGGGCAGGGGCGGAGGGGGCGAAAAAACGCCCTCGAGCCCCGCGCGGATAGGGTCGCCGTATGGCTGACCACGCGGATCTCCTGCCGACCCCCGTCACCCCCGCCGGCCGCGCCGGTCTCGAGGCGATTCTCGCCCGCCCGGGCCGCACGGTGATCGGCCTCGACTTCGACGGCACCCTCGCCCCGATCGTCGCCGACCCCGAGCAGGCCCGCGCCCACCCGGACGCGGTCCCCGCACTCGCGACCCTCGCCCCGAGGGTCGCCTCCGTGGCGGTCGTCACCGGCCGCCCGGCGTCCGTGGCCGTCGAGCACGGCGGCTTCGCGGACGTGCCGGGACTGGAGCACCTGGTCGTTCTCGGGCACTACGGCGCCGAGCGCTGGGACGCGCGCAGCGGCAGGGTCAGCGCCCCCGCCCCGCACCCCGGCGTCGCGGCGGTCCGCGCCGAGCTGCCCGGGATCCTCGACGCGGTCGGCGCGGGGCCGGGCACCTGGACCGAGGAGAAAGGCCGGGCGGTCGCCGTGCACACGCGCCGCGCGGCGGACCCGCAGGGGGCGTTCGAGGCGCTGCGCGGGCCCCTGACCGACCTGGCCGCCCGGCACGGCCTGATCGTCGAACCGGGCCGCATGGTCCTGGAAATCCGCCCGCCGGGGATGGACAAGGGCGTGGCCCTGCTCGGACACGTCCGCGAGACCGCCGCCGAAGCCGTCCTCTACGCGGGCGACGACCTCGGCGACCTCCCCGCCTTCGCCGCCGTCGAGGAACTCCGCTCCGAGGGCATCCCGGGCCTCCTGGTGTGCAGCGGCAGCTCGGAGGTCGCGGAACTGGCGGCCCGGGCCGACCTCGTGGTGGACGGCCCGGCCGGAGTCGTAGAGCTGCTGCGGGCTCTGGCGGCGGAGCTCGGCCGGTGAGCCGGATCCGGGTCTCCGCCGCGGAACCGGGACGCTAGGGCCTCTTCTCCAGCTCCCGGAGCTGCTCCAGGAACCACTGCGCCGGAGGCAGCGCCGTCGCCGCGGCGGCCAGGCGTTTCGTGCGTTCGGCCCGCTCGCCGGTGCCCATCGACAACGCCTCGTGCAGCGCCCGCGCGGTGCCGACCACGTCGTAGGGGTTCACCACGATCGCGTCGTCGCCCAGCTCCTCGTACGCCCCCGCCTCCCGGGACAGCACCAGCGCGCACCCCTCGTCGGAGACGACCGGCACCTCCTTGGCGACGAGGTTCATGCCGTCCCGGATGGGGTTGACGAGGGCCACGTCGGCGAGCCGGTAGGCGGCGAGGGAGCGGGCGAAGTCGTCCTTGACGTGCAGGACGACCGGGGTCCAGCCGGGCGTGCCGTAGGCGGAGTTGATGTCGTCGGCGACCCGCTGCACCTCGGCGGTGTAGTCGCGGTACACGGCGAGGTCCTGCCGGGAGGGGTATGCGAAGGCGACGTGCACGACCCGTTCGCGCCAGGACGGCTGGTCCTCCAGGAGCTGCCGGTAGGCGTGCAGCCCGCGCACGATGTTCTTCGACAGCTCGGTGCGGTCGACCCGCACGATCGCCTTCCGGCCCTCGCCGATCTGCTCACGCAGTGTGACCATCCGTTCGGCGACATCCGCCTCGTGCGAACGCTCGCGCAGGAAGTCCGCGTCCGCGCCGAGCCCGTGCACGCCGACGCGTGTGTCACCGAGCCCGCCGGCCATCTCCTCGGCGCACGCGGTGAACGCGGACGCCCAGCGCTGGGTGAGGAAGCCGAGGCGGTCCGCGCCGAGCATGCCGCGCAGCACCTGCTCGGCGATGTCGTCGGGGAGGAGGCGGAAGTAGTCGACCGGCGCCCACGGCGTGTGCGAGAAGTGGCCGATCCGCAGGTCGGGGCGGAGTTCCCGGAGCATGCCGGGGACCAGGGTCAGGTGGTAGTCCTGTACGACCACCACGGCCCCCTGCGCCGCCTCGTCGGCCAGCGCCCGCGCGAAGGCCCGGTTGTAGGCCTCGTACGACGCCCACTGACGCCGGAACTCCGTGTCGAAGACCGGCTCCAGCGGCGTCTGGTAGAGCATGTGGTGGATGAACCACAGCACCGAGTTCGCGATGCCGTTGTAGGCGTCCGTGTGCGTCTCCGCGTCGATGTCCAGCATCCGTACGCCGTCCTCGCCGACCCCGCGCCGCACCGCCTCGCGGTCCCCGTCGCCGAGCGCCGAGCACACCCACAGGGCGCCCGCGTCCGGGCCGATCGCCGACAGGCCCGAGACCAGCCCGCCGCCGCCCCGCCTGGGGTGCAGCGAGCCGTCCTCGTGGACGTCGTAGGAGACCGGGCCGCGGTTGGACGCGACGAGGATGCGGTGGGAACCCTGCGGAGACGCGGTGGAAGACGTGGAAGCCATACGCCTCAACCTAGCCCGGCCCGGAAACGCTCAAACGTACGGACGGGGTATCGCGAGGGCGTATACGACCGCCGGATTACGCCGCTTTGCGTGCCTGGTACTCCGTGATCTCCGCCATCGGAGGCCGTTCTTCCGTATCGACGGAGTAGGTGCGCGGCTCGAAGCCGGACTCGCCCCGCTCGAACTGGGTGAGGGCCGGACGGATGAGGTGTCCGCGGGCGAGCCGGAGCTGCGCGGTGCGGTAGATCGCGGCGGACATCCGGCCCAGCGCCTGGCCGTCCTGGTGCCGGTGCTTGCGGACACCGACGTCGACCTGGGCGAGCGCGTCCAGGCCCACCAGGTGCAGGGCGTCGACGAGCATGCCCAGCTCCACGCCGTATCCGACGGGGAACGGGAGCTGTTCGAGGAGCGAGCGGCGGGCCGCGTACTCGCCGCCGAGCGGCTGGACGAATCCGGCCAGCTGCGGCCAGTGCATGTTCAGCAGGGGGCGGGCCATCAGTTCGGTGACACGGCCGCCCTGGCCGGCCGCGGTCCTGCCGGAGGTGGGTTCGCCCGGCAGGTTCAGCGGGCGGTCGTACATCGCCTTGACCAGGTCCACGCCCGGATCGGTGAGCAGCGGCCCCACGATCCCGGAGACGAAGTCCGACGAGAACTCCTTGAGGTCCGCGTCGATGAAACAGACGATGTCGCCGCTCGTCACGAGGAGTGACCGCCACAGCACCTCGCCCTTGCCGGGCACGGCCGGGATGCGGGGGAGTATTTCGTCCCTGTGAACAACCCGGGCGCCGGCCGCGGCGGCGACCTCGGAGGTGCGGTCCGTCGAGCCCGAGTCGATGACGACGATCTCGTCGACGAGAGGGACTTTCCGGGTCATCAGGTCGCGGCGGATGATGGAGACGATCTCACCGACCGTCGCCTCCTCGTTGAGCGCGGGCAGAACCACGCTCACCGTGGAGTGGGTGGATCGCTTCGCGGCTATGAGCTTCTTGAGCGGGCGGTCACTCACGGACCAGGAGCGCGTGCTCAGCCAGCGCTCGACGTCTTCCAGCACGTGCGGCTCTCCCTTGCGTTCATTGGGATGCTTGTGCCCGTCGCCGCGCCGGCAGGGGGTGTTGTCGGCATCTCGCGGTTCGGACGGCTCTCTCCACCATCCAGGCCTTCGGTTACAGTCTTGAACAACGCTGATGACCATCGCATGTCGGGGTCGGCCGGCGTACAACTGAATACCGCTCATCCAGAGGGGCAGAGGGATACGGCCCGTTGAAGCCCCGGCAACCCTCCAGCTGGTTCTTGTCACGTCGACGTGGTGAGGCTCCCGGCTCGGGAAGGTGCCAAATCCGTCTCACGGCGAAGTGCGTCGTGAGGAAGATGAGGAGAAAGGGCCTCCCCTCCATGGCTGCGCAGACAGTTGCAAGCACCACCGCGAACACCACGAGCACCGTGACCTCCCCGGATTCCGGGAACTCCGTCGATCTGGGCCCCGCCGCCGCGCTCTCCTGCCGCGAGTGCGGGCACCGCGTGCCCCTCGGTCCGGTCTTCGCCTGCGAGGAGTGTTTCGGGCCGCTGGAGATCGCCTACGACTTCTCCGCCTACGAGACCGAGGACCTCCGCAAGCGCATCGAGGCGGGCCCCGCGAACATCTGGCGTTACGCGCCGCTCCTGCCGGTCCCGGCGGACGTCGCGGAGAAGCCGAACATCAACCCCGGCTGGACCAAGCTCGTCAAGGCCGACAACCTGGCGCGCGAGCTGGGCGTCACCCCGGGCAGGCTCTTCGTCAAGGACGACTCGGGCAACCCGACGCACTCCTTCAAGGACCGCGTCGTCGCCCAGGCCATCGAGGCCGCCCGCGCCTTCGGCTTCACCACCCTCTCCTGCTCCTCCACCGGCAACCTCGCCGGCGCGGTGGGCGCCGCCGCCGCCCGCGCCGGCTTCCGCTCCTGCGTGTTCATCCCGCACGACCTGGAGCAGGGCAAGATCGTCATGGCCGCGGTGTACGGCGGGGAGCTCGTCGGTATCGAGGGCAACTACGACGACGTGAACCGCTTCTGCTCCGAGCTGATCGGCGACCCGGCCGGCGAGGGCTGGGGCTTCGTCAACGTCAACCTGCGGCCCTACTACGCGGAGGGCTCGAAGACCCTCGCGTACGAGATCTGCGAGCAGCTCGGCTGGCGGCTGCCCGACCAGCTCGTGGTCCCGATCGCCTCCGGCTCCCAGCTCACGAAGATCGACAAGGGTCTCCAGGAGCTGATCAGGCTCGGGCTCGTGGAGGACAGGCCGTACAAGATCTTCGGTGCCCAGGCCGAGGGCTGTTCGCCGGTGTCCGTGGCCTACAAGGCCGGCCACGACGTCGTACGGCCGCAGAAGCCGAACACCATCGCCAAGTCGCTGGCCATCGGCAACCCGGCCGACGGGCCCTACGTGCTCGACATCGCGCGGCGTACCGGCGGTGCCGTGGAGGACGTCAACGACGAGGAGATCGTCGAGGCGATCAAGCTCCTCGCGCAGACGGAGGGCATCTTCGCCGAGACCGCGGGTGGCGTGACGGTGGGTGTGGCGAAGAAGCTGATCGGGAACGGTCTGCTCGACCCGACCCTCACCACCGTCGTCCTCAACACCGGCGACGGCCTCAAGACCCTGGACGCGGTGGCCTCGGACACCGGGCTCACCGCGACCATCCGCCCGAACCTCGACTCCTTCCGCGAGGCCGGCCTCGCGTCATGAGCGGGGGCGCTCCGCTGGAATGCCGTATCAGGGCCGCGGGCCGACGGGGGCCGGTCGCCCCCCGCCGACCCGGCCCCGCGCCCCTGGGGCGCTGTTCCGCCGCACCTGAGCACCCGACCGGAGGTCACACCGAATGAGCGTCAACGTCCGCATCCCCACCATCCTGCGCACCTACACCGGCGGCAAGGCCGAGGTGGCCGCCGAGGGCGGCACCCTCGGCGAGGTGATCGCCGACCTGGAGCAGAACCACACCGGTATCGCCGCGCGCGTCCTGGACGACCAGGGCAAGCTGCGCCGCTTCGTCAACGTGTACGTGAACGACGACGACGTCCGCTTCGAGCAGGGTCTGGAGACGGCGACGCCGGACGGCGCGGGCGTCTCGATCATTCCGGCCGTCGCCGGCGGCTGACCGACGCCGACGCCGACGACGGCCGGCCGGCGGCCCGCGGCTGACCGTCATTCGCCGTCACGCACGGTGATTGCAGTTACCTTGGGTAATGGTAATCACCGAGAGTTCATCGAATTGCCCCCTCCGCGAGAGAAGCGGAGGGGGCAATTCTGTATGGTTGAGCGCGGTACAGTTGGGGAAGCTGCTTCGCTTTCGAGTCGGTTTCATGCCGGGCGCATATGAGTACCTGCCCGATGCCCGACAAGAAGCAGCCAATGTACCCCGCATTTTTGAGCCGTTTATGGCATTTGTGGGGCCCGACTTGCCCGGAATCTTTGTGAATTCTCCGGATATTCCCGATCGGTCGTGCTCAGAATTCTCGTCCGATTGACCTGTTGCAGAGGGCAGTTGGACGGATACATTCAGCCGCGGTCGACGCGTTCCGGCGCACACCCCCAATCCTTGGGGGGTGAGGTCTGACCCGGGCCCGCGAAGTGCGGTCCTGTGCAAGGGCCAGTAATAGGGGAGTTAGGCATGGCTCAGGGCACCGTCAAATGGTTCAACGCGGAGAAGGGGTACGGCTTCATCGCGGTCGACGGTGGTGCGGATGTATTCGTCCACTACAGCGCGATTCAAATGGACGGCTACCGCACCCTTGAAGAGGGCCAGCGGGTCGAGTTCGAGATCTCGCAGGGCCAGAAAGGGCCGCAGGCGGACATGGTCCGGCTGGCGACCAGCTGAAGCACGCGCCGACTGATTGTTCTGTTCGACGTGACGAAGGGCTCGTGTCCCCGGCAGGGGGCGCGAGCCCTTCGGTCTGTCTGTCCCCCTGGCTGCATGTCCGGCCCTGCGGCTGTCCGCGTGCCCCGTCGGCTGCCTTCGCGTCCCTCCGGCTGTCTTCGCGCCGGTCGCGCCCCCCGCCCCACCTGCGGATCTTTCGGAGCCGCTTGCACTCGGTAGGGGCGAGTGCTAATCATTGGCGTTAGCACTCTGCAGGTGAGAGTGACAACGAGGACCGGGTCAGTGAGGCCCGCAGGCCAAGTGGGGCAAGGAACCACGAGGCACGCAGGCCGTCCGTCGCGGGCGCGGGCGCGGTCCGGAGCAATCCACCCCAGTCCGGGAGGACCACTTCACATGGCCAAGATCATCGCGTTCAACGAGGAGGCGCGGCGCGGTCTCGAGCGCGGGATGAACCAGCTCGCCGACGCCGTCAAGGTCACCCTTGGTCCCAAGGGTCGCAACGTCGTCCTCGAGAAGAAGTGGGGCGCCCCCACGATCACCAACGATGGTGTTTCCATCGCCAAGGAGATCGAGCTCGAGGACCCTTACGAGAAGATCGGCGCTGAGCTGGTCAAGGAAGTCGCCAAGAAGACGGACGACGTCGCCGGCGACGGTACGACCACCGCGACCGTTCTGGCGCAGGCGCTGGTCCGCGAGGGCCTTCGCAACGTAGCCGCGGGTGCCAACCCGATGGCCCTCAAGCGTGGTATCGAGAAGGCCGTCGAGGCCGTCTCCGGTGCCCTGCTCGAGCAGGCCAAGGATGTCGAGACCAAGGAGCAGATCGCTTCCACGGCCTCCATCTCCGCCGCCGACACCCAGATCGGCGAGCTCATCGCCGAGGCTATGGACAAGGTCGGCAAGGAAGGCGTCATCACCGTCGAGGAGTCCCAGACCTTCGGTCTGGAGCTGGAGCTCACCGAGGGTATGCGCTTCGACAAGGGCTACATCTCGGCGTACTTCGCCACCGACATGGAGCGTATGGAGGCCGTCCTCGACGACCCCTACATCCTGATCGCCAACTCGAAGATCGCCAACGTCAAGGACCTGCTCCCGCTCCTGGAGAAGGTCATGCAGTCGGGCAAGCCGCTGCTGATCATCGCCGAGGACGTCGAGGGCGAGGCTCTGTCGACGCTGGTCGTCAACAAGATCCGTGGCACCTTCAAGTCCGTCGCCGTCAAGGCTCCGGGCTTCGGTGACCGCCGCAAGGCCATGCTCGGCGACATCGCCATCCTCACGGGCGGCGAGGTCATCTCCGAGGAGGTCGGCCTCAAGCTGGAGAACGCGGGTGTCGACCTGCTGGGCCGTGCCCGCAAGGTCGTCATCACCAAGGACGAGACGACGATCGTCGACGGCTCCGGCTCTGCCGACCAGGTCGCCGGCCGGGTCAACCAGATCCGCGCCGAGATCGAGAACTCCGACTCGGACTACGACCGCGAGAAGCTCCAGGAGCGCCTGGCGAAGCTCGCGGGCGGCGTGGCCGTCATCAAGGCCGGTGCCGCCACCGAGGTCGAGCTCAAGGAGCGCAAGCACCGCATCGAGGACGCCGTTCGCAATGCGAAGGCGGCCGTCGAGGAGGGCATCGTCGCCGGTGGTGGCGTGGCTCTCATCCAGGCTTCCTCGGTCTTCGAGAAGCTGGAGCTCACGGGTGACGAGGCGACCGGCGCCAACGCCGTGCGGCTCGCGCTGGAGGCCCCGCTCAAGCAGATCGCCATCAACGGCGGTCTCGAGGGTGGCGTCATCGTCGAGAAGGTGCGCAACCTGCCCGTCGGCCACGGCCTGAACGCCGCGACCGGTGAGTACGTCGACATGATCGCCGAGGGCATCATCGACCCGGCGAAGGTCACGCGCTCTGCCCTGCAGAACGCCGCGTCCATCGCCGCGCTGTTCCTCACCACCGAGGCCGTCATCGCCGACAAGCCGGAGAAGGCCGCTGCCGGCGGCGCTCCGGGCGGCATGCCGGGCGGTGACATGGACTTCTGATCGGCCTCGGGGCTTCGGCCTCCGGTTGATCACCGTCCTTCGTACCGAGGGCGGCACCCCTTCTCCCAAGGGGTGCCGCCCTCGGGCGTTTCCGGGACCCGCCCGACAGAGTGACCTGGATCACGTGAGGGGTGTGCCGGGGCCGGAATGCGGTGACGGACGGGCCGGTTGAGGCTCTTGAGCGAATCAATGCACGTGCACATATTCATCACATGTACCTATGCATGAGCATCTCGCGGACCGGCATCACCTCTCTCCCCCAGGAGCACTCACGTGACACTCGCCCCCTCCCGCGCGGCCCAGATCCTGTCCCGCCCCCTCGCCCTCAACGGCCTGACCGTCCCGAACCGGATCGTCATGGCACCGATGACCCGCCAGTTCTCCCCGGGCGGCATCCCCGGCGAGGACGTCGTGTCGTACTACGCCCGCCGCGCCGCCGCGGGCGTGGGCCTCATCGTCACCGAGGGCACCTACATCGGCCACGAGTCGGCCGGACAGAGCGACCGCATCCCGCGCTTCCACGGCGAGGAGCAGCTCGCGGGCTGGGCGAAGGTGGCGGAGGCCGTGCACGCGGCGGGCGGGAAGATCGTGCCGCAGCTCTGGCACATCGGCATGGTCCGCAGCGCGGGCGAGCCGCCCTTCGCGGACGCCCCCGCGGTCGGCCCGTCCGGCCTGCGGATCAACGGCACCGCCGGTGAGGGCAAGGAGATGACCCAGACCGACCTGGACGACGTCATCGCGGCGTTCGCCGAGGCCGCTGCCGCCGCCGAGCGCATCGGCTTCGACGGCGTCGAACTGCACGGGGCGCACGGCTACCTGATCGACCAGTTCCTGTGGGAGGGCACCAACCGGCGTACCGACGCGTACGGCGGTGACCTCGTCGCCCGTACGAAGTTCGCGACCGAGATCGTCGCCGCGGTCCGCGCCGCGGTCTCCCCCTCCTTCCCCGTCCTCTTCCGTTACTCGCAGTGGAAGCAGGAGGCGTACGACGCCCGCCTCGCGGAGACGCCCGAGGAGCTCGGCGCCCTGCTGATCCCGCTCGCCGAGGCCGGAGTGGACGCCTTCCACGCGTCGACGCGCCGCTACTGGCTCCCGGAGTTCGAGGGCTCGGACCTCAACCTGGCGGGCTGGACGAAGAAGATGACGGGCAAGCCCGCCATCACCGTCGGCTCGGTCGGCCTCGACGGCGACTTCATCAGCGGCTTCGCGGGCGAGGGCGCCCAGGCCGCGAGCCTCGACAACCTCCTGGACCGCCTGGAGCGCGAGGAGTTCGACCTCGTCGCGGTCGGCCGCGCGCTGCTCCAGGACCCCGAGTGGGCGGCGAAGGTCCTCGACGGGCGGCACGGTGAACTGGCGCCGTTCGACCCAGCGGCCATGGGCTCGCTGAGCTGACGTCCGCGGGGCGGCGCCCCCGGCTCCTTCCGGAAGGGAGGACCGGGGGCGCGCCCTGGTTGCCGGACACGACTGCCGCTAGCTTCGGGGTATGCGGATCCTCCATCTCTCGGACACCCACATAGAACGCACCGACGCCCCCAACCAGGCCGGCGTCAACGCGAGCGAGTCACTGCGGCTGCTGCTCACGGATCTGCGGCACCAGCGGGGCGTCGACGCGATCGTCGTCAGCGGCGACGTGGCCAACGACGGCGCCCCCGAGGCGTACACGGCCGTCCGCGAGACGCTGAGCGAGTTCGCGCTCCGGGAACTCGGCGGGAACATCCCGGTCTTCTACAGCACCGGCAACCACGACGAACGCCAGGCCTTCGCCAAGGTGCTGGGCAGCGGCCACCTGGACGCGGACGGCACCGACCGTGCCGAGACGGTGCTGGACTCCGCCGGGTCCGAGCGGGCGGCGGTGAGCACGGTCGACGGCTACCGCTTCGTCACCCTGGACTCGCTGGTGCCGGGCAGGGTGCACGGACACCTCGGCGCCGCGCAGCTCGACTGGCTCCGGGAGATCCTGAGGACACCCGCGCCGCGGGGCACGGTCCTGGTCTTCCACCACCCGCCGATCACCCTGGACGTCCCCACGCAACGGGCCTTCGGCCTGCGCAACCCGGCCGACCTGGCCGACGCGATCCGGGGCGCGGACGTCCTGGCCGTCCTCACCGGCCACTTCCACCTCCAGATCTTCGGCTTCCTCGAGTCCACGCCGGTGTGGGTCACCCCGGGTGTCGTCAACCGCATCGACCTGACCACGCGCCCCGGCACGGAACGAGCCGTCCGCGGGGCGTCGGCGTCGCTGGTGGAGCTGGGCGGGCCGTCCGGTCCGATGTTCCACACCTTCCACGCGCGCGATCCGCGAGCCCACGAGACGGTGTACGAACTGGACGAGGAGCAGACGCGGTCGCTGATCGAGCGGATGGGGCCCGGAGCGGATCGGGCATAGGCGGTGGCCCGTGGGTGAGGCTCCGTCGGCGGGGCTCCGTCGGCGGGGCTCCCTCAGCGGGGCTCCCTCGGCGGGGCTCCGTCGGCGGGGTTACAGATTTCCCATCGGCTCGATGTCGATCTTCACCGGGGTGCCCCAGATACGCAGCACCTCGTAGTCCGTGAACTCGTGGATCAGGCGGTAGGCCATGCCGGGGCGGGGGGTCTTGCGCTCGGCGGCGAGATAGCGCTCGGCTTCGATCCGGTCGCGGCGGGGGGTGCCGCAGAGCTGCCACGCCTGGCCGTTCCACACTTCCGGGAGCCAGCGCTGCTGGGGCTGGGGGCGGTCCTCGCGCAGGCCGTAGCGGGACTTCGTGCGCTCGGGGGCCTCTTCCGGGCCGGGGGCCCGGCCGTGGGAGAAGGAGTCGTTCACCCGGGAGCGGCGGGCGGCGCGGCGCCGGGTCTCGCAGAGCAGGCACAGGTCGACGGCGGCCTCGTCCACCGGGCCGTTCGGGTGCTCGGAGCAGCGGGTGGTGGGCGCGGCGGTGGTGACCGTCTCGTCCAGCAGGTCCAGAGCCCGCTTAAGGTCCGCCTTCACCTCGTGCAGCTTCGCGTCGGGCGTGTCGGAGTTCAGCGCGTCGCCGTGCTCGCCCAGGACGCGCAGGGCGCGGCCGAGAGCGGTGAGCTGTGCGTGGTTCACGGTGTTCCGGTCCCTCCCCGGGCGACTTCCTGACCTTTCGAAGAATCGCACACGCCACTGACACTCGGCCCGAGGCCGAAGAAGTAGGTGGCGGCGAAGCCCACCGCGTAGCCCGTGAGCAGCCCGCCCGCGTAGATCGCGGCCGTCGTCGCGAGCCCTCCGCCGCCCGCCAGCAGCGGGAACAGCGCCCACCCCGAGGGCCCGATCGCCGTCGACCCCACCTGGTCGCCGAGCATCGCGAAGAAGCCGACGAAGGCGCCGCCGGCCGCGCCGCCCGCGCAGGCGGTCAGGAAGGGGCGGCCGAGGGGGAGCGAGACGCCGTAGATCAGGGGTTCGCCGACGCCGAGCAGCCCCGCCGGGAGCGCCGACCTGATCGTCGTACGCATGGACTGGTCGTGGCGGAGCCGGACATAGACCGCCAGGGCCGCGCCCACCTGGCCCGCGCCCGCCATCGCGAGGATGGGGAGCAGGACCGTGTGGCCCTGCTGTTCGATGAGTGTGGTGTGGATGGGGATCAGGGCCTGGTGCAGGCCGAGCATGACGAGGGGGAGGAAGAGGCCGCCCAGGATCAGGCCGGCGAAGGCGCCGGTGGTGGTCAGCAGCCAGTTCGCGCCGTTGCCGATGGCCTCGGACAGCTCGCCGGCGGCGAACATGAGGGCGTAGAGGGTCACTAGGCCGGTGAGCAGGACCGTGAGGGTGGGGGTGACCAGGACGTCCAGGGCCTCGGGGACCCAGCGGCGGCACCACTTCTCCACGCAGGTGCCCAGGAGCGCGGCGGCCAGCGCGCCGAGCACGCCGCCCTGGCCCGGTGCCAGCGTCGTCCCGAACACCGTCACCTTCGCGACCCCCGCGTACACGATGACCGCCGCCACCGCGCCGCCCAGGATCGGCGTTCCGCCGAACTCCTTCGCCGTGTTGTAGCCGACGAACACGGCGATCAGCGCCATGAAGCCGGAGGCGATGGCGCCGAGGGCCGGGGTGAGGGACGGGAACAGGCCGAGGTTGATCAGCAGGCCGTTCAGGCCCGCGATGATTCCGCAGCCGATCAGGGCGGGGATCAGGGGGACGAAGATGTTCGCCACGCGGCGCAGGAGAAGCTTGCCGGGGGTCGCGTTGCGCCGGCGCCTCGCCTCCTTCAACTCCGAGCCGCGCGACGCGAGTTCGGCGGCGGCTGTGGTGGTCGGGCCGACGGCGGGCACGGGCGGCTCGTCGGCCGAGGTCCCTGGGCCGCCGACCGATGCGGAGGGCTCCTCGGGCGCCGTCCCTGGGCCGCCGTCCGACGTCCGCAGGCCGACGGGCGGTGTGATCGGTCCGCAGGGCGGAGTGCTCGGCCCGCTCGTCGGTGTGATCGGCTCCCCAGGTGGCGTTGTTCGCTCGTCGGCCGCCGTCGCCGTCGCCGTCCGGACCAGCGCCTCGAACTCCGGTGTCACGCGGGCGACCCTGCCCGGGCCGAGGACGATCTGGTACGTGTCCTCGTCCGCGACCACGCCCAGTACGGCGGGGAGGGCTCTGAGGGGTTCTTCCTGGACCAGGGACCAGTCCCGCAGGCCCACCCGGAGGCGGGTCATGCAGTGGGCCACGGAGGTGATGTTCGCGGGGCCGCCGAGCAGGGGGAGGAGGGCTGCCGCGACGGCGGCGGGCGAGGTGGGGTCCTTCGGTGTGCGCACCACCCGAGGGTGCTGGTCAGCGGGGCGCCGCCGCGAGCGCCGCGCGCAAGTGGCCGTGGCTCTCCTCCAGAAGGCGGGCGGCGGTCGGCCCGTCGACGCCGCCGAGGATGGTGAGGATCGCGTTCTTCACCTCGCCGTCCGTGGCGGCGAGCGCCCGCTCGATCTCCTCGTCGCCCGCGCCCGTCGCGAGCGAGACGATGCGCCGGGAGCGGGCCCGGAGCTTCTCGTTCGAGGCGCGTACGTCGACCATCAGGTTCCCGTACGTCTTGCCGAGCCGGATCATCGTGATCGTCGAGAGCATGTTCAGGACCAGCTTCTGCGCCGTGCCCGCCTTCAGCCGGGTCGAGCCGGTGAGCAGCTCGGGACCGACGACCACCTCGATGCCGTGGTCGGCGGCGGCCGCCAGCGCGCTGCCCGCGTTGCAGGACAGGCCGATCGTCAACGCACCCTGCGCGCGGGCGTGCTCGACGGCTCCGATGGCGTACGGGGTGCGGCCGGAGGCGGACACCCCGACCACCGTGTCGTCGGGGGTCAGGCCGAGATCCGCGAGGTCCCGCGCCGCCAGCTCCTTGGAGTCCTCGGCGCCCTCGACCGACGTGACCATCGCGCCCGGGCCGCCCGCGATCAGGCCCACCACCTCGGACGGGTCGGTGTTGAACGTGGGCGGGCACTCGGACGCGTCCAGGACACCGAGCCGGCCCGCGGTGCCCGCGCCCGCGTAGACCAGCCGGCCGCCCCGGGACATCCGCTCCGCGACGGCGTCGATCGCGGCGGCGATCTGGGGGAGCCGTTCGGAGACCGCCGCCGGGACGGTCGTGTCCTCGCCGTTCATGATCTTCGCGATCTCCAGCGTCGGGAGCCGGTCGATCTCGGAGAGCTCGGGCCGGAACGCCTCGGTGGTGAGGGTCTCCAACTCGGCCAGCAGGTTGCGGTAGTCGGCGTTCGAGGTCATGAGGAGCGGCTCTTTCCGTGCGGGGCGGTGAGAAGCGCCCCACAGGGGCGCGGTGCGGTGGGATCCGCGGCTACGCCGCGTGGGCGCGAGCAGTCATGAAGGGACCGTGGTGGTCCGGCGACATCCGGATTTCCTGGTTACCGCGGCGCGTCAGCGCGTACGGCCCCGGGGGCTGTGCCGGTGCGCCAGCGCTTCGTACGAGGCCGACAGCGCGGGGGCCGCCGTCTCGTACGTCCGCTGGGCGACCCCCACGAACAGGCAGTCCACGACCAGCAGCTGGCTCGTGCGCGAGGACATCGCCGCGGGCCGCAGCTCGCTCTCGCGGGCCGTCGAGGTGGTGAGGATGTGGTCCGCGTACTGCGTCACGGGTCCGTCCGGGCGGCCGGTGACCGCTATCGTCGTCGCGCCGTGCTCGAAGGCGACCCGAAGGGGTTCGATGACGTCGCCGGTCGAGCCGGAGTGGGTGATGGATATCGCCACGTCCTTGGCGCGCAACTGCACCGCGTTGGTGACGGCGAGGTGCGGGTCGCTGTGCGCGTGGGCTATGAGCCCGATGCGGAGCAGCTTCTGGGCGAGGTCCTGGGCGACGAGGCCGGACGCCCCCTGTCCGTAGATGTCGATACGGCGGGCCGTGGCGAGCGCAGTGACCGCCGCGCTGAGCTGGGCCATGTCGAGCCCGGCCGCGGTGTCGGCGAGGGTCTGCTGCTCGTCGTAGGCGAGCTTGGCGACCACGTCGGCGATGGGGTCGTCGACCGCGATGTCCGCGGTGACGGCGGGCGCGCGGCCCGACTGCTGCTGGGCGGCGAGCCCGGCGAGGGCCAGGCGCAGGTCGCGGTAGCCGGGGTAGCCGAGGAGGCGGGCGGTGCGGACAACCGTCGCCTCGCTGGTCCCGGTGAGCTCGGCGAGGCCGGTGACCGTGAGGGCCGCGCAGCCGGCCGGGTCCGCGGCGACGGCCTCCGCGACCCGCTGCATGGAGCGGGTCATCGACGGTGCGAGCGTCCGGACCTTGGCCGCGAGGGCGGCCGGGGCGGGCGGCGCCTCACCGGCGAAAATTTCCTTCACTTCATGGGTCACTCCTGAAAGATATTTTCCGCTGGGGTGCACGGTCAAGGGTGCGCACAATAGGTGCATGAACCCCATCGGCGACCCCATCGACGACCCCGGCAGCGGCCCGGTCAGCCCCCTGGAGCAGGCCCTGCACGCGGCCCGCGCCCGCGTCCTGGCGGACCTCGCCGCCCGTGAGGTCGCCGACGCCGATGTCGTCTCGCTCGTCGAGGACTCGGTGGTGCAGCGCCGCTGGTGGGTCGAGCAGTGGCCCCAGGGCGTGGAGTACGTGGCGGGGCTGGTCGCCCAGGACGTACAGGACGGGCTTCTCGAACGGCACGGGCGGTGGCCGCTGTGCCCCGTCTGCGGCTCCGGCGACCCGCACGCCCTGGAGGTCGAACCCGAGCTGGGTCCCGACCCGCACTGGGTGTGCCACCAGGCCGGGGTGAAGGTGGCGTCGGTGGGCTCGCTCGGCTCCGCGAGCGACGGGTCCGGGCCCGGGTCCGGGTCCTCGTGACCGTCTACATCGATCCGCCCACCTGGCCGGGCCACGGCCGCGTCTGGTCCCACCTGATCAGCGACGTGTCCTACGACGAACTCCACGCCTTCGCCGACGAGTTGGGCGCCCCACGCCGCGCCTTCGAACGCGACCACTACGACATCCCCTCCCACCGCTACGAGGAAGCCGTCCGCGCCGGCGCGGTGCAGGTCAGCAGCCGCGAGGTGGTGCGGCTGCTGTACGGGGCGGGGCTGCGCAGGCCCAAGAGGTGGGAGAGGAAGGGCGGTTCATAGTCTCGCGGCGGCTCAGGAGGGCGGCCCAGGAGGGCGGCTTCCGGCCCCGCGCAGGCCCAGGCGGAGCCGGATCAGACCCGCAGCTCGTACGCGTACTGCTCGCCGTCCTCCCCGTGCTCCTCGCTCACCCGGGTGAATCCCGCGCGGGAAACCACGCCCTGGGAAGGGGTGTTGACCCGGTCGACGGTCGCGAACAGCGACTTCACGTCGTCGTGTGCGAGTGCCCGCCCGGAGAGGGCGCGCAGGGCCTCGGTCGCGTAGCCCTGCCCGCGGGCGGCCGGGGCCAGGTCGTAGCCGATCTCGGCGCGGCCCTCCTCGTCGGGGGTGCCGTGGAAGCCCACGCCGCCGACCGCGCGGCCGTCCGCCGTCCTCACCAGCACGAACAGGCCCCACTCGGGGCGGTGCACCCCTGCCTCGTACGCCTTCAGGACCATGCCGGCGGCGTCCCGGGTGCCCTCGTAGGGGCCGCCCTCGATCCACTCGAAGCCGCCCGTGCCGCCCGCGCGCAGATCGGCGGCGGCCGCGGGGGTGACCCCTTGCAGGGTGAGCCGCTCGGCGGTGATCACCAGGTTGTTGCTCCAGGTCCACTCGGTGACCGGGGCGCGACCGGGCAGTTCGCCGCGCCCGGTCGCCCAGAGCAGCGTGCGCCACGGGTCGAGACCGGGCCTGACGTGCGGGAAGATCCGGCTGAGGACGCCTTCGCAGAGCTCGGCCGAAGGCTCGTAGGGGACGCCGAGGCCCTCGGCGATGTCGTGCGTGTGCAGCAGGACCTCGGCGACGCCCATCGCGGCGAAGCCCTCGCGGTTCGCGGTGCGGAAGGGGGACGGGTGGAAGGCGCGCACCTCGCGGGGTGCCGTGCGGATCGCGGCGGTGAGCAGCGCGCCGGTCGTCTCGAGCACGTCGACGACGCCCGCGTTGTCGGTGCCGGCGGGGACGACGATCTCGAAGGGCACATATCCGGTGGCACGCGCGGCCAGCCGGCCCGCGTACATGATGAGATCAAGACAGATGTGCTCGGCCGTCCGGCGGCAACTCCATTCCAGCCGGCCCGCGTTGACGCCTTCCCAGTCCCGCCCGCGCACCGTCCGCAGCAGCGCCGCGCTGCCCGCCACGGCCTCCGACACCTGGTCCCCGCCCATGTCTCCCATGCCGGTGAGGATAGGCGCGATCACACGTCGGTACGTACCGGATTGTTCGGGGCGGCGCCCGCCTTCGTCATGGTCACCACACGCGACGCCCGGGTACGGCGGTGCAGTCGCAGCGAGACCCCGGCGACCCCCAGTCCGGTCACCGTCAGGGCCGCGCCCGCCCAGGCCGGCGAGGCGTATCCGAGCCCCGCGTCGATGACCGAGCCGCCGATCCAGGGGCCGCCGGTGTTGCCCAGGTTGAACGCGGCCGTGGTGGTGGCACCGGCCAGCGTCGGGGCGGCGGCCGCCACGTCGAACATCCGGGCGTTGAGTGCCGGGGCCGTGTAGAAGGCGGAGATGCCGAGAAGGAGGGAGAGCACGATCGCGGCGACCGCGTACCGGCCGAGCAGGGCCAGTGTGAGCAGGAACACCGTCGAGGCCGCGATGCCGGTGATCAGTACGCCGAAGAGGTGCGCGTCGGCGACACGTCCGCCGATCGTCGTGCCGATCAGCGCGCCGACCCCGAACAGCGCGAGCACCGTCGGGACCCAGCCGTCGTCCAGGCCCGCCACGTCCGTGAGCAGCGGGGCGAGGTAGCTGAACGCGCAGAAGACGCCGCCCGCGGCCAGCGCGATCATGGTGATGGACAGCCAGACCTGGCGGTCGCGGTAGATCCGGACCTCCCTGCCGAGCCGCGGCCTCTCCTCGGGGCGGGGGATGGCGGGGATCAGCGTGAGGACGCCGACGAGGGCGATCGCGGAGGCGGCGGCCACCGCCCAGAACGCGGCACGCCAGCCGAGTCCCTCGCCGAGGAAGGCACCGGCCGGCACGCCCAGCACGTTCGCGATCGACAGCCCGCCGATCATCACGGCCAGCGCCCGGGCCCGCGCGTTCACCGGCACCATCGCGATCGCCACCGCCGCGCCCACCGCCCAGAACCCCGCACAGGCCAGCGCGCTGACCACCCGGGACACGAACAGCACGCCGTACGTCGGGGCGAGCGCACCCGCGACCTGGCCCAGCCCGAACACCGCGATCAGCGCGACGAGGGTGGTGCGGCGGGGCAGCCGGAGTGTCGCCACGGCGAGCAGGGGCGCGCCCACGACCATGCCGATCGCGAACGCCGATATCAGCAGGCCCGCCTGCGGGATCGTGACGTCCATGTCCTCGGCTATGGGCGGCAGGAGCCCGGAGAGCATGAACTCGGAGGTCCCGAGGGCGAAGACCGAGAGGCCCAGAACGTAGACGGCCAGGGGCATGCGGGGGCGATCGGCGCGGGTGGGCATATCAGGGTCCAACGGGGGCGGGGCGGTGGCGCATTCCCTGACGGGGGGTGCGTTCCCAGGTTGGGGTGCGTTTCCTGGACGGGGTGCGTTTCTCTGGACGGTTACGTTTCCTGGCCGGGGTGCGTTTCCCGGCCTGGGCGGGTATCTCGGGCTGGGCGTGCTCCTCGGCCGAGGGTGTTCCTCGGCCTGGGCGGAACGGCTGCCGGAGGGTGCCTGCCGGGGGATCACCGGTCACTGCGGGCCGCGGTCGCCGGTCGCCGGTCATCGCGCGTCGCCGTCGAGCCGTGCGAGCTCCGTCCGCAGGTTCTCCCGGGCCGGCCGCTCCCACTCCCGTTCCCCGTAGGGCGTTCTGAACAGCCTCGGCAGGTCCAGGAGCTGGCGCAGGATCGCCGCCCTGCCGGTGCGGAACGCCTCGTCCGGGACGAAGGCGTACTCCTCGCGGACGGCGGACGTGTAGGCCGCGTACGCCGGTGCGGGTGTGGCCAGGACGGCCAGGTCGGCGTCACAGAGGACCTGGCCGTTGCGGTCGTCGTCGGTGGGGGCGTGGCCGACCGTGAGGCGGACCAGGCGGGCCACCTCCGCGGTGTCGGTCGGGGACACGCCGGCCTCGGGGAGCGCGCGTTCGGCGAGGTGGGCCGAGCGTTCCTCGTTCTCGGAGCGGTCGGGGAGGTAGACGGCGTCGTGGAACCAGCCGGCCAGGCGCACTAGGTCGGGGGCGTCCGCGTACTCCTCCAGTACGTCGATGTGGTCGAGGACCGCGGTGAGGTGGGTGACGGTGTGGTAGCGGCGCTGGGGCTCCTGCCAGCGGGTGAGGAGGTTGTCCGCGTACGGGGCGGGGGCGGGGGTCCGGCCGCCGGGGGAGCGGGACCCCTCCAGGGCTTGGGCCCAGCGGGTGCGGAGGGCGTCGAGGTCGGGCATGGGGTCATTGTGCGGGCCGGTGTGCGTGGCCGGGGTGGGGTTTGTCCACCCTCTTCGCCCCTCCCGTCCCGTTTCCGAGGCCCCCGCCCACAAGCTCCCGCCCTCGGGCCCCCGCTTTCGGCCTGAACGGCCTCGTCCTCGAACGCCGGACGGGCAGGCAGCGCGTACGCTTTGATTGGACTAGACCTGTCGCCGCCCCAAGGGAAGAGGTCCGATGAGCAAGCGCAAGCGTGCGGTCCTGGAGGTGATCGCCCTCGGTGTGGAGGACGCGGTCGCCGCCGAGGCGGGAGGCGCGGACCGCCTGGAGCTGGTCACCGACATGGCCGCGGACGGGCTCACGCCGGCCGTCGAGACCTTTGCCGGGATCCGGGCCGCCGTCGACGTCTCGCTGCGCGTGATGCTCAGGCTCGCGGACGGTTTCGCGGCGGGGGACACCGACGCGCTCGTACGCGTCGCGGGCGAGCTGCGGACCGCGGGGGCCGACGAGTTCGTGCTCGGCTTCCTCGACGAGCACGGCGGCCTCGACCTGGCCGCCGTGGAGCGGATCGTCGCCGAGCTGGACGGCTGCCGCTGGACCTTCCACCGCGCGATCGACCGCGCCGCCGACCGCGACGCCCTGCGCAAGCAGCTCGCCGAACTGCCGGGCCTCGACGCCTACCTCACCGCCGGTTCCCCGGCCGGCGTCGACGACGGCATGCCCACCCTCCTCGCCGAGGCCGCGCGCCGCGGCGAGCCCGGCTACGAGCCGCGGGTCATGGTCGGCGGCGGCCTCCGCCTCGACCACGTCCCGCGCCTGCGCGCCGCCGGTATCGACGCCTTCCACATCGGCGGCGCCGCCCGCCCCATCGGCTGGACCGGACCGGTCTCGACGCGGTCGGTACGGGAGTGGCGGACGGCCCTGGACGCGTAGGGCGGGCCTGCCGCGCCCCTCAAGCCCCCAGCGCGAGCTGGGCCGGCAGCGGCGCCGCGTGGGTGACGATCAGGCCCGACACCGCTCGGGTCAGGGACACGTACAGGCGGCGGAGGCCGGTGCGTTCGTCGGGTTCGCCGTCGACCACGGCCTGGGGTTCGTCGAGGACCACGTAGTCGTACTCGAGTCCCTTGGCGAGCGAGGCGGGTACGAGGGTCAGGCGGGTGTCCGGGGTCGTCTCCTCGCCCGGGCCCAGGCTGGTGATGCCCGCCGCTGTCAGGGCCTCGGCGAGGACGGGGATCCGGGCGTCGGCGGCGATCAGGCCGATCGAGCCCTCGTGGCGGAGCAACTCCTCGCAGGCGGCGATGGCTTCGGAGTCGGCGGACGTCGTACGCACCTCGAAGAACCCCGGGTTCTCCCGCACCGACGCCACCGGTGTCAGCCCGGGCGCGATGTGCGGCAGCAACCGGGAGGCGTAGGCGATGACGTCGGTGGGGACACGGAAGCCCGCCGTCAGCTCCTCCACCACGGCGTCGCCCTTGCCGAGATGGCCGAGCGCCTCGGCCCAACTCCGCGTCGCCCACGGGGTCGTGCCCTGCGCGAGGTCACCCAGCACGGTCGCCGAGCCGGTGGTGCAGCGCCGCCCCACCGCCCGGTACTGCATCGGCGACAGATCCTGCGCCTCGTCCAGCACGACATGCCCGAGCGAGTGCGTCCGCTGCACGAGGTCGGTCGCCTCGTCGATCAACACGGCGTCGGCAGGAGCCCACTTGGCGGCTTTCAGCGACCGTGCCGGCTTCTGCCAGAGGATCTCCTTCTGCTCGCCCTCGTCGAGGAGTCCCGCCGCGTGTACGGCGAGGAAGTCCGCGTCGGACAGCAGGCGCAGGACGAGCCTGGCGGGGTCGACGGGCGGCCAGATCGCCTTGACCGCGGCCTTCACGGCGGGGTTGCGGGCCACCGCGTCCTGCACCCGGTCGTCCGGCGCCTCACCCGCCCGCTCCATCTGGACCAGCACGGCGTGCGCGATCCGCTGTGGAAGGGCGTCGCGCGCGGCCCCGTACCGGATGTCGCGGTCGAGCAACTCGCGGACGATCGACTCCAGTTCGTACGCCGGCACCCGCCAGCGCCGTGAGCCGCGCACGACCATGACCGGCTCGGTGGGGAGTGTCACGTGCGAGCGGACCGCCCTGCGCAGCACCTCGGCCATCCGGGCGTCGCCCTTGACGACCGCGGCGGTGGCGCCGTCCGTGCCGCGGACCTCCACATGGGCGACCAGGTCGTCGACCGTCGCCTGCCTGACCTCCAACTCGCCCAGCGCGGGCAGCACTTGCTCGATGTAGTGCAGGAAGGAGCTGTTCGGCCCGATGACCAGGGTGCCGGTGCGGGCGAGCCGCTCGCGATGGGCGTACAGCAGATACGCGACCCGGTGCAGGCCGACGGCCGTCTTGCCGGTGCCGGGACCGCCCTGCACACAGACCGAGCCGCCGAGCCCCGACCGTACGATCTCGTCCTGCTCCGGCTGGATCGTCGCCACGATGTCGCGCATCGGGCCCACACGCGGGCGCTCGATCTCCTGCTGGAGCAGCTTGCTGGTGGCCGCCTCCTCGGACGGGTCGGAGAGGTGCTCGTCCTCGTACGCCGTGAGCTCGCCGCCCGTGTAGCCGAACCGGCGGCGCAGCCCGACATCCATCGGGCTCTTCTTCGAGGCCCGGTAGAACGGCTGCGACACGGGGGCGCGCCAGTCGATGACCATCGGGTCGCCGTCGGCGTCGTGGACGTGCCGCCGGCCGATGTAGAAGCGCTCGCCCTCCGCGCCCTCCGCCCGGTCGGCGCCGGGGGCGTGCAGATAGTCGAGCCGCCCGAAGAACAGGGGGGTGTGGCTGAGGTCGGCGAGGGACTTGATGCGTTCGTCGATCTGGTGCTGGAGGACGGCCGCGTTCACCCAGTTCGCGGTGACGTCCTTGATGTCGAGGTTCTCCGCGTCCTCACGCATCGCGCGCAGGGCGGCGCGGGAGTCGTCGAGGTGGGTCCGTTCGCGGGAGAGGGGGTCCTGAGGGTCGGTGTGGGCATCGGACGGGGTGGACACGGGGGTTGCCTCCGGGGACCTGCTGCCTGAGTGAATCCGAATGTGAATCCGAAAGCCGACCGGTTTCCGTCCGGGCGGCGGCACTCCACGACGGGAGGCGGGCAAGAGCGGAGATTCTAGGCGAGCGGGGGATCTCGGGGCCAACCGTTTTCCACCCCCTCGGGGGTGCGCCCCCGGGACCCTAGGGGTCGGGGTACGTCGTGAGGCGTACGCGGGACGGCCCACAGGTGTACCAGGAGGCCGCCGAGGTTCGGCCGGGAGGCCGACGCCATCGGGGGCCGAGGGATCCACCATGGATACATGAGCGCAGCAACCTTCATCCCAGGCCCTGTCCGCACCGGCGCGACCGCCGCCTCCGGCACCCACCAGCGCCACCGCGTGGGCGACGCCCTGCGCGCCGTCAAGGTGTTCGCGAGCGCGGCGTTCAGCGTGGTGCTCCTCGGTGAGTACGGAGAGGAGGCGGGCGTCCGGCGCCGGTGAGCCGCGGGTCCGCATCGGTATCGCGCCGGTGAGCCGCGCGCCGGGCCGAACTGCCCGGCCAATAGGGTCACTCCGTGTTTCGACGGAACGTGATCAACCGCTCACCCAGTGAAGTCGCCCCCGGCCGCCCGACGGTCGCGGGCCTGCTCCTCCTCGCCCTCTCCCTCACCGCCTTCACCGCGCTGTGTGTCCTCACCCGCGCGCCCATGGCCGACGTACTGGTCTACCGGGCGGAAGGCGCGGCCGTGGCGAACGGCACGGACCTCTACGGGTTCACCGTCACCCGCTGGCGGCTGCCCGCGACGTACCCGCCCTTCGCGGCGCTCCTCTTCGTGCCGACGACCTGGCTCCCGCTCGGCGCCCTCGAACTCGCCTTCGCCGCCGGGAACGTGGTCCTGCTGGCCGCGCTGGTCCGGCTCTCCTGCCGCCTCGCGGACCTGCCCCTGCGATTCCCCGCGGGCTGCGCCGCCACCGCCCTCGCCCTCTGGCTCGAACCCGTCTTCCAGACCGTGCTGTTCGGCCAGATCAACCTCGCCCTCGCCGTGCTGGTCCTCTGGGACCTCACGCGTCCGGCCGGCGCCCGCGGCAGGGGCATCGCGCTCGGCATCGCCGCCGGGGTGAAACTGACACCGGCCCTCTTCATCGCGTACCTGCTGCTCAGGGGCCGCCGCCGGGAAGCGGCCACGGCCGCGTCGGCCTTCGCCGGGACCGTCCTGCTCGGCGCGCTCGTCCTGCCCGCCGCGAGCGTCGACTTCTGGACCCGGCGGCTGTACGAGACCGGCCGCGTCGGCAAGGCGTGGATCGTCGACAACCAGTCACTCCAGGGGACGATCGCCCGCGCCCTGGGGGAACCGTCGCCTGGCCCGGCCTGGGCGCTGCCCGCGGCCGTCGTCGCCTGCGGCGGCCTCTGGCTCGCCCGCCGCGCTCACCGGGACCGCTGGGGCATCCTGATCACCGCCACCACGGCGCTCCTCGTCTGCCCGATCAGCTGGTCGCACCACTGGGTGTGGTGCGTTCCGCTGATCGCCGTCCTGTACGCCGAGCGCCGGCTCCGTACGGCCGTCGCGGTGACCGTCCTCTTCACCGCCCGCACCCTTTGGCTGGTCCCGCACGCGGGTGACCTGGACCTGCGACTCCCGTGGTGGCAGCAGCTGTTGGCCTCGCCGTACGCCCTGGCGGGACTTGCCCTGCTGGCCTCGCGGCCGACCGGGTCTCAGCCGTCCGTGTCCGCCGCCAGCAACTCGTCGGCGTCCATGATCCGGTAGGCGTACCCCTGCTCCGCCAGGAACCGCTGCCGGTGGGCGGCGAAGTCCTGGTCGATGGTGTCGCGGGCGACGACGGAGTAGAAGTGCGCCTGGTGGCCGTCGGCCTTGGGCCGCAGCACGCGCCCCAGCCGCTGGGCCTCCTCCTGCCGGGAGCCGAAGGTCCCCGACACCTGGATCGCGACGGTCGCCTCCGGCAGGTCGATGGAGAAGTTCGCCACCTTGGACACCACCAGGACCGAGATCTCGCCCTGCCGGAAGGCGTCGAAGAGCTTCTCGCGCTGCGCGTTGCTCGTCTCGCCCTTGATGACCGGCGCGTCCAAGTGCTCGCCCAGCTCGTCGAGTTGGTCGATGTACTGGCCGATCACCAGAATCTGCTGCCCCGCGAACCGCCGTACCAGCGCCTCCGTCACCTTCCGCTTGGTCGCGGTCGTCGCACAGAAGCGGTACTTCTCCTCCGTCTCGGCGGTGGCGTAGGCGAGCCGCTCGGTCTCGGTGAGGTTGACGCGGACCTCGACGCAGTCGGCGGGCGCGATGTACCCCTGCGCCTCGATCTCCTTCCACGGAGCGTCGAACCGCTTCGGCCCGATCAGCGAGAAGACGTCCGACTCGCGGCCGTCCTCACGCACCAGGGTCGCCGTCAGACCGAGCCGCCGCCGCGCCTGGAGATCGGCGGTGAACTTGAAGACGGGCGCGGGCAGCAGGTGCACCTCGTCGTAGAGGATGAGTCCCCAGTCGCGGGAGTCGAAGAGCTCCAGGTGCGGGTAGACACCCTTCCGCTTCGTCGTCAGCACCTGGTACGTGGCGATCGTGACGGGCCGGATCTCCTTGCGTGTACCGCTGTACTCGCCGATCTCCTCCTCCGTCAGCGAGGTCCGCTTCACCAGCTCGTGCTTCCACTGGCGGGCCGAGACGGTGTTCGTGACGAGGATCAGGGTGGTCGCCTTGGCCTCGGCCATCGCACCGGCGCCGACGAGGGTCTTCCCCGCACCGCAGGGCAGCACGACGACGCCGCTGCCGCCGTGCCAGAAGTTCTCCACGGCCTGCCGCTGGTAGGGCCGCAGCGCCCAGCCGCTCTCGTCCAGCTCGATCGCGTGCGCCTCCCCGTCGACGTACCCGGCGAGGTCCTCGGCCGGCCAGCCCAGCTTCAGCAGCGTCTGCTTGATCTGCCCGCGCTCCGAGGGGTGCACGACGACCGTGTCCGGGTCGAGCCGGGCGCCGACCAGCGGCGCGACCCGCTTCGACCGCAGGATCTCCTCCAGGATCGGCCGGTCCGTGGTGGTCAGGACCAGACCGTGCGCGGGGTGCTTGCTGAGGGTGAGCCGCCCGTAGCGGTCCATCGTCTCCGCGATGTCCACCAGCAGCGCGTGCGGCACGGGATAGCGGCTGAACTCGACCAGCGCGTCCACGACCTGCTCGGCGTCGTGCCCGGCCGCCCGCGCGTTCCACAGCCCGAGCGGCGTCACCCGGTAGGTGTGGATGTGCTCGGGCGCCCGCTCCAGCTCGGCGAACGGCGCGATGGCCCGACGGCACGCGTCGGCGTTCTCGTGGTCGACTTCGAGCAGGAGTGTCTTGTCGCTCTGGACGATGAGAGGTCCGTTCACGCCCGTACCTTTCTGCGCGGCGGCACCCAGGCGCGGGTGCTCGGCCAAACGTCCAGTGTGCATCACCGGCGGACGATCACGCGTGGTCGTCGCCCAGGGTTGTCCTCGCCCACACCCGGTGGTCGCTCACGCCTGCCCGTCGGCGAGCTCGGCAACCCCCGTCACCCGGTGCAGCGGATACGTCCGTACCTCGTCCGCCGTGCGGTCGTACGCCGTCACGAAACCGCCCTCGACGCGGATCGGCGCGATGACCCGCTGGGTGGCGGTGCCCTCGGCGTTGACGTAGCCGATCCAGAGGGACTCGCCGGTCATGACGGCGGCCTGCATGGTGGCGAGGGTCTCGGCGGAGCTGGTGCGGGGCAGGCCGCCGCTGCCGGGGCGGTCGGCCGAGGTGGGCTTGCGGGGTGCCGTGGAGGCCAGGTCACCGGCGCGGATGGCGCGCACGGCGGCGCCGAGGAGGGTGGCGTCGGGGACCGGCGGGCCCTCCGGGACGGGCTCGGGGGCGGTGCGCGGCGCGGTGCGGCGGGCGTGCGCGCGGGTGATCAGGACGTCGCCCTCCGCGGACTCGGCGGCGGGCGCGAAGCCCATCGCGCGCAGCCCCTCCAGGAGGGCCCCCGGATCGGCCTGCGCGGCCAGCACGGTGGGCGCCAGGCGTCTCAGCCGCAGCCCCTGCGACCGCTTGTCGGCGAGGATCTCGTTCAGCACCGCGTCGTCGTCGCACCGCACGTACGCCGACGCCGAGCCGATCCGCAGATGGCCGTGCCTGCGCGCCACGTCGTCGATCAGATACGTCAGCGGCTGCGGCACCGGTGTCCGCGAGTGCTCGCCGAGGAACGCGTGCAGGTCCGATGCCGACCGGCCCGCGTCCAGCGCCCGCCGCACCGACCCCGGCGTGAAGCGGTAGACCGTCGCCCCGCCCTTCGACTCGACGTCCGCGAGAACGCCGAGCGTGTCCGCGAGCGGACGCCGCAGCGGGCCCGGCGCGACCGCGGTCAGGTCCGCCTGGAGGAGGACGTGGTCCAGCGGCTCCGGGAGCAGCGGCGCGAGGATCCTGACCGCCCGGGCGGCGGCCGCCGCCTGTTCGGCGGGGGAGCGGACGGTCTCGGGAGCGGGGTGCGGGCGCCTGTGGACGGGCAGTTTGTCGCCGGGGCCCGCGGCGGGGGCGGTGTCGTGGCCCGCCGCCGGCGGCAGGCCGAGCAGCGCCCGCCCCTGCGCCGACAGCGCGCCCCGGCCCGTCACGCCCAGCGACTCCGCGTCGGACAGCGTCCAGCGGGCGAGGCGGGTGCGCAGGTCGTCCGCAGGCTGCGGGCTGCGGGGCGGGCGTTCCCACTGGAGGCGCGCCAGGACGGAGTCCGGGGCGGGGGAGGCCCCTTCGGGCAGGGTGGCCAGCAGGGCGAGGACACGGTGACGGACCTCGGGGGCCGCGGAGCGGTCGAGACCGGGGCCCAGCGCCGACAACGTACGGTCCTTCGCGTCCCGCGCGCCGACCAGGCCCGGCGTACGGGTCGAGTTCAGCCACGCCGAGGCGAGCCTCGCCCAGCGCTCGGCGGCGGGCCGCTCCAGCCACTCGTCGTAGCCGGGCGTCGCCGCGTACCGCTCCTCCGCCTCACCGTCCGACGCCAACAGGCCCGCGGCGTAGGCGAGTTCCACCCAGAACGCGGCGACCGGCTCCGACACGTCCAGCGCCACCGCTGTCCGCTTCAGGTCCCGCACGCTCAGCCCGCCCGCGCGCAGCACCGCCGGACCGCCCTCGTGCCAGTCCTTCAGCAGTTCCTCGACGGTCGCCAGCGCCGTGTACGCCTGGCCCGCCGCGGTACTGTCCACAACCTGTGGACGGTGTGTCGCCGCCGCCTCGACGGCCGGCCCCACCGGCTCCGTCACCCGGTGCGCGCGGCCGGCCCGCAGGTGCAGGGCCACCTCCCGGGGCAGTACGACCGTGCCGGGCGCCGTCGGCAGCAGCAGCCCCCGGTCGATCAGCCAGCGCAGATGGCGCGCCGGGTCGGCCGTCACCTGCCCGTACGGCGGCCCCCACACCAGCCGCGACAGCACGTCCACGGACTCGGCGGGGGCGCGGTCCAGGAGCGCCGACATCTCCGCGCGGTCCGTGAACAGGCCGGTCAGCGACGCCACGGCCGACACGGAGTCGTGGGTGCTCGCCAGCCCGGCCGCGGTCACGATCTCCTGGATCCGCCCCGGCGACATCCCAGCGGTGGCCTCCGCGACCGTCGGACCGAGCCCCGTCGGGGACGGGTGCTGCGGGGACGGCGCGAGCAGCTCACGGGCCGTACGGATGAGCCGCAGCCGGTCGTGGGGCCCCCATACGAGGGCCTGCTCCCGGAGCGTGCCGAGGGCGTGCGGGAAGGCCCCGGTGACCGCCGGGTCGCGGTCGTCGCCCGCCATCAGGGCCAGCAGCTGCTCGTACGTCGCCGGTTCGGGCGCCACGGCCAGGGCCTCCGCCGTCTGCAGGGCGAACCGGTCAAGACGCTCCAGGGCGCGCACCACCGACGCGCGGGTGCCCGCGCGGGTGGCCAGCTGCGTGAGGTCCGTCGGGACGGGCGTGATCAGGTCCGGGCGGGCGCGCAGGAGCGCGGACAGTGAGGCGTCGTCGCGCGTGCGGAGCGCCTCCGCCAGCGAACGCGGAGCGTTCCCCGCGGGGGCGGGGTCCGCGCTGGGGTGCTCCTCGGTGCTCATCCGGCCAACGGTAGCGGGTTTCACCTCCTGTGCCCCTGACCTCCCCTGGCCGGGGCCGCGCCACCGGTCCTGCCCCGGACGTCGCGACGCGGGTACCGGAAGAGCCGGGGAAAGGGCCGGATCCGCTCGGGGGCGGCGGCTGTGGAAAACCCGGTACGGTCGTGACCACGAGGTATCCAACGCGTGCGCCCCGGAGGGGACTTCGTGGGGATTGAGAGCGACCAGCTGGTCTTCGACTACCTGAGCCGGGTCGGTGACCTTGCCCAGCAGCGCCAGGTGCCGTCCGCGACGCGCATGCGGCTGGTGTCGGAGCTGCGCAACGAGATCGACCGCCGCAGGGCGAAGGCGACCGCCGACACCCCCGCCGCCGTCCGCCGGATCCTGGACCGCCTCGGTACCCCCGACGAGATCGTGGACGCCGCGGGCGGGGGCACCCCGGGGGAGGCGGCCGGCGGGACGGGCGGCTGGGCCGCCGTACCCAGCCAGCGTCAGGCCGACGCGCCACCGCCCCGCCCCAAGGGGCTGCGCCGTGTCGTCCCCAGGCCCCGGCCCGCCGAACAGGACGCCGTCGAGGACGTGCCGTCACCGCCGCATCTCGCGAGCGCGAGCGAGCTGGGTGACAGTGCCACGCGGCCGGACTGGTGGCGGGTGGACAGCAGCCTGTTCGGGCCTGGGGAGAGCGTGCCCGGGTTCGTGGGCGGTGTGGAGATCCCCGAACTGCTGAAGCCGCCGCCCGCGAAGAAGGACGAGCCGGCGGTACCCGCGCCGGAGGGCAAGGGCAAGGCCGACGTCGTGGAGGCCGAGGAGGAGCCCGTCGTCGACGCCCGGCGCCGCCGGCTCCCGCGGCTCCCCCGGCTCGGCCGGTGGAGCAACCCGCTGCTCCTGCTGGCCGCCGCGCTCCTCGTCGCGGGCGCCGTCCTGGGCAACCTGTTCGCCCTGGTCATCGGCTGGGTCATCGTCTACGCCTCCCGCCGGCTGACCCCCGCCGAGGTCAAGGGCGCCGTCCTGGTCGTGCCCGGCCTGGCCGCCTCCGGCGGCATCGGCTGGCTCTGGGGCCGCGTGAACGGCCGCTGGGGCGAGCCCGTCGTCGAGGGACATCTGAACGACGCGATCGCGCAGACCTGGCCGTGGGTGGTGCGGGCTGCCGCCGTCGGGTCGGCGCTCTACCTCGTGTGGAGGTCACAGCGCCGCCGGTGAGCGGTGGTTTTTTCGCCCCCTCCGCCCCTGCCCATTCCCGTCCCTCGGGGCTCCGCCCCCGAACCCCCGCTCCTCAAACGCCGGAGGGCTGAAAGTTTTCAGCCCGTCCGGCGTTTGAGGACGAGCGCGCCAGCGCGAAAGGGGGGTCTGGGGGCGCAGCCCCCAGAGACGGGACGGGTAAGGGCGGAGGGGGCGAAGAACCCCGCCACAGCCCTGGGCAGAATGCCCCCATGACTCTCACCGTCGGCTTCGACCTCGACATGACCCTGATCGACTCCCGGCCCGGGATCCACGCCTGCTACCAGGCACTTTCGGCACGGACGGGGACGTACATCGACTGCGACCTGGTCATCACGCGGCTGGGGCCGCCGCTGGAGGAGGAACTCGTCAACTGGTTCCCCGCGACCGAGGTCGCGGCCGTGGCGGACGTCTACCGGGAGATGTACCCGACGCACGCGATCACCAGCACCCCCGCGATGCCCGGCGCCCGCGAGGCCATCGCGGCGGTGCGCGCGACCGGCGGGCGCGCGGTCGTCGTCACGGCGAAGTGGGAGCCGAACGCGAAACTGCACCTGACGCACCTGGGGATCGACGCGGACGCGGTCGTCGGCAACCTGTGGGCGGAGCGGAAGGCCCGGGCGCTGCGCGAGCACGGCGCGAGCGTGTACGTCGGCGACCACACCGGCGACGTACGAGGCGCCCGCACCGCACAGGCGTACTCCGTCGCCGTGCCCACCGGCCCGTGCGACGCCGCGGAACTGCGCGCGGCCGGCGCGGACGTGGTGCTCGCCGACCTGACGGAGTTCCCGGGGTGGCTGACGGGCTACCGCGAGGCGTCGGCGCGGGCCTGACGACGTCCCGCGGCGAGCGACTGGAACACCCCCGCTCCGGCCATCAGGAAGCCGACGCCCATCAGCATGCTCAATCCGAACATGTACGTCGGGAAAGGCGTCGTGTCGAGCAGCAGCGGGGCCACGGTGACCAGAGTGGCCACGGCGCCGACGAAGAAGACGATGGCACCGGCACGGATCAGCCGGTCACCGGGTTCGGCGGAGTTCGCTCGGGTTTTGTCACGCACCCGACCAGGGTAGTTCCCAGCGCGAAGGAACATCCGCCGCCTCCCCTGCCATTGCCCACGCTCCCCATAACCTCCTGACCTCCAGGCCAGGAAGACCGCGGAGAATTTCCTCGAACCCGTCGGGAAAAGGTCCGGGCTCTGGGCAAGGAAATACGAACACCCCTCCACACTTCCCCCACCACTTTGAGCCTCTGCCGACGCAGGCGAGGACTCAGCCTCGTTTTAAGGCGTGTTGGGTTGGAGAGACCCCCGGTAGGGTTGTTCGACGGCAGTTCAACCGGCAGTTCAACCGGCGTCCGGGAGCGTCCGGGACCGATAGAGGGAGCGTGTGCTTTGCCGACTGGCAAGGTCAAGTGGTTCAACAGTGAGAAGGGCTTCGGCTTTCTCTCCCGCGACGACGGCGGCGACGTCTTCGTCCATTCCTCGGTCCTGCCCGCCGGAGTCGAAGTCCTCAAGCCCGGCCAGCGCGTGGAGTTCGGCGTCGTCGCCGGCCAGCGCGGCGACCAGGCGCTTTCGGTGGTCCTCCTGGACCCGGCGCCCTCCGTCGCGGTCGCGCAGCGCCGCAAGCCGGACGACCTGGCCTCCATCGTCCAGGATTTGACGACCCTTCTCGAAAACATCACGCCAATGCTGGAGAGAGGCCGCTACCCCGACAAGGCCTCCGGCAGCAAGATCGCGGGCCTGCTGCGAGCGGTCGCCGACCAACTCGACGTATGACGGGTATGTCCTGGTAACCCGTAGCCGACTACGGGAAGTTCAGCGCGTCCGGGGCGAGGGGCGGTACCAGTCCCTCGGCCGCCGCCCGCGTCAGCAGTCCCCGGATCGCCGCGTAGCCGTCGTCGCCCAGATCGGCCGTGAACTCGTTCACGTACAGGCCGATGTGCTGGTCGGCGACGGCGGGATCCATCTCCTGGGAGTGTTCCAGGACGTAGGGGCGGGAGATCTCCGGGTCGTCCCAGGCCATCCGGACCGACGTGCGGGCGGCGTCGGCGAGCGCGGTGAGCCGCTCCTCGCCCAGCGAGCGCTTGGCGATGATCGCGCCCAGCGGGATCGGCAGACCGGTCGTCCGCTCCCAGTGCTCGCCCATGTCGGCGAGCTTGTGCAGCCCGTAGTTCCGGTAGGTGAAGCGGGCCTCGTGGATGACGAGTCCCGCGTCGACCTTCCCGTCCCGCACGGCGGGCATGATCTCGTGGAACGGCATGACCACGACCTCGCCGACCCCGCCGGGCAGCGTGTCCGCGGCCCACAGGCGGAAGAGCAGGTACGCCGTCGACCTCTCGCTCGGTACGGCGACCGTACGGCCGGTGAGGTCGACGCCCGGCTCCCGGGCGAGCACCAGAGGGCCGCAGCCCCGGCCCAGCGCGCCCCCGCAGGGCAGCAGCGCGTACTCGTCGAGGACGTACGGCAGCACGGCGTACGACACCTTCAGCACGTCGAACTCGCCGCGCTCGGCCATGCCGTTGGTGATGTCGATGTCCGCGAAGGTGACGTCCAGCGCGGGCGCGTCCGGCACGCGGCCGTGGGCCCAGGCGTCGAAGACGAAGGTGTCGTTCGGGCAGGGCGAGTACGCGATCCGCAGGGATTCAGCGGGTGTGGTCATAGGGCTCATGTGGGTTCCAACTCTCCAGTACGGGCGCGAGCTTCCCGAAAGCCTCGGTGAGTGCGGTGAGCGCCTCGCCGATGCGCCAGGCGGCGCGGTCGCGCGGGCCGACGGGATTGGAGACCGCGCGCAGCTCCAGCACGGGCACACCGTGCGCGGTGGCGGCCTCGGCGACCCCGAAGCCCTCCATGGCCTCGGCGAGGGCACGGGGGTGGCGGGCGCGCAGTTCGGTGGCGCGGGCGCCGGTGCCGGTGACGGTGGACACGGTCAGAATCGTTCCGGTGTGTCCTCCGATGGCCGCCGCGAGCTCTCGTACGAGTGATTCCGGCGGACGATGGCTGACGACTCCGAAGCCGAGTTCGGTGACGGTCACGAACCCGTCCGCTGTCTCGGCGCCCAGATCGGCCACCGTGATCTCGTCGGCGACGACGAGGGAGCCGACGGGCGCCTCGGGCTGGAAACCACCGGCGATGCCCGTCGAGACGACGAGGTCGTACGGGCTGTCCGCCAGGGCGGCCGCGGTGAGGGCGGCGGCGGTGGACGCGGCGGCGCGGGCGGGACCGACGCCGGCGGCGAGCAGGTCGTAGCCGCCGGTCCGGTGGAGAGCCGCCCCGGGAAGCGGCATCTCACGGAGTGGCGCGGGCGCGAACGCCCGCGCCACCGCGTCCCGTTCGAGGGGGACCGCGGTGGCTACGAGGACACGTGCCGCGGGTACGGAGGACGTGGTCAGGAGTCCTTCTTGAGCGTGAAGGACCACAGACCGGTGACCGTCTTGTCGCCCTCCTTGATGGAGACCAGCGTGGAGTTGCCGCTCGCGCCGTACTGCGCGTTGAAGAACACGCTGCCCGGGATCGTGCGGTACGTCTTCTTGCTGGAGTCGGTCAGCGGCTGACCGTTCATCAGGATCGTCCAGCCCTTGTCGGCGATGTCGGGGTCCACACCGAACCGCACGGTCTCGTCGGGGTCGACCTCGATGGACTTGATGTCCTTGGCCTTGAGGCACTTGGCCAGCTCCGCGGCCTTCACCTCCTTGCCGTCGTTGTAGCAGTCGGTCTCGGAGCTCACCGAGTTGTCGCCGACCGTGATGGTGGCCATCGGCGTCGGCTTGTCACAGGCGGACAGGGCGAGAAGTCCGGCGGATACGGCTCCGACGGCGGCGACGGCGCGACGGCGGCGCGCGGCGCTGAATCCAGAGGTCATGGCCGAAGGCTATCGGGCAGGCCCACCGCATCCCCCACGTGGGGTACGGCGTGCCGCGTCCGGACGAGGCACCTGGCGTACCCGGCCACGGGCATACGGACGTGCCGAGTCCGCAGGTCGGGGCCATGGCCGTACGACCCCCCTCGCCCCGGCTATTCCACCCGCGGCCGGGTGCGGCCTCCGTGCCGGGCCACCCCGATCAGTCCCCGCACCGTGGTGAGCCAGCCGGTGGCGACGATCGCGGCGGCCACCGAGAGGCCCAGCGTGCCGTTCAGGGGCAGCGCCATGCCGATTCCGCCGCCGATCACCCAGGCGGTCTGCAACAGCGTCTCCGAGCGCGCGAAGGCGGACGTACGGACGAGTTCGGGCACGTCCCGCTGGATCAGCGCGTCCAGGGAGAGCTTGGCGAGGGCCTGCGCGAAGCCGGCGACGGCGGCCAGGCAGGCCACCATCACCGCGCCGAAGAACACGGCCGCGGTGATCGCGGCCCCCAGTACGAACGCGACGACCGTCACGATGATGATCTCGGGAGCACGCGATTTCAGCCAGGCTCCGACCGCCGTGCCGAGGGCGTTGCCCGCGCCCGCCGAGACGCCCACTATCGCCAGCGAGGCCGCCGCGCTCGCCCCGGCGAGGGGGTGCTCGCGCATCAGGAAGGCGAGGAAGAAGATCAGGAAGCCGGAGAGGCAGCGCAGGGCGGCGTTCGCGGCGAGGGCGTGCGTGACGGCGGTGCCGACCGTACGCAGTCCGGGACGCGGGACCTTCTTCAGGTGCGGCCCGTGCAGATGCTCCGGGTCCGCCGCCAGCAGCGCCTTGTCCTCGCCCTTGGCGGAGTCGACCTTGGGCGGCAGCGAGAACGACAGGAACATCCCCGCGATGAAGATCACGAAGGCGCCGTAGAGCGGATAGCGCGGGCCGAGGGCCTGGAGCCCCGCCCCGATCGGCGCCGCGACCCCGGTGGCCAGCAGCCCGCCGAGGGTGACCCGGGAGTTCGCCTTGACCAGGGAGAACCCGGGTGGCAGCAGTCGCGGCACCACAGCGCTGCGCACCACCCCGTACGCCTTCGAGGACACCAGCACGCCCAGCGCGGCGGGATACAGCTCGATGCCTCCGGTCACCACCGCGCCCGACAGCAGCAGGGCAAGGAAGGCACGGGCGAGCATCGCGCCCGCCATCGCGGCGCGGCGGCCGTGCGGGAGGCGGTCCAGGAGCGGGCCGATCACCGGGGCCAGGAGTGTGAAGGGCGCCATGGTGATGGCGAGGTAGAGCGCGACCCGGCCGCGGGCCTCGTCGGTGGGCACCGAGAAGAAGACGGTGGAGGCCAGGGCGATGGTGATCATGACGTCGCCCGCGCCGTTCACCGCGTGCAGTTCGATCAGTTTTCCGAGGCCGGACTCGCCCGCGCCGTGCGCGTGTGTCGCCTTGCGGATACCGCGTGCCGTCCCCGTCACCGGGAAGTGCAGGGCACGGCCGACCGCACGGACGGACCCGCTCATGCGGGCCGGTCCGCCACCTCGGTTACTCCCCTTGGCCCCACCGATCCCGGTGGCTCCGTGGGGCGTCCTTGCGGCTGCCACCCCGTCATAGTGCCCCGAGATCGGGGTGTGTATTGCGGTTACCGCGCGGATGGGGGCTGAGCGGGGTGGGGGAGGGGAGGCGCGGAGGGCTGGAGAGGGGAGGCGCGGGCACCCGGGGCGCGCAAGGCGGCGCGTCCGGGGTTTCCCAGCTTTTCCGGCACTTTCCAGCCGACCGGGACGGCTGGGTGGGTGGGAGACATCGGCCGCGGAGCGGCGGGGATTCGGCCGCGGAGCGGCGGGTGGTGGGAGCCGCGGAGCGGCGAGAAAACCGGCGCGGAGCGCGGAAAATCCCGGCGCGGAGCGCCGAAGAGGCCCGCCGGTGTGGGCCCAGGGGCCAGGAGAAGGTAGCGTGCGTAGCGCGCCAGTGGCGATTGTTCTCGGCCGCGCGCCTCTCGGTCATCCCGCAGAATGGATGACGTAGGTGCGCCCGAGTGCGATCGGGCGCGGACGTCGACGCGGTCCCCCGGTCCGCTCCGTCCGCTCCCCCGCCGTGGAATGGCGCACCCGTGAGACGGCGTAGGAGAGAAGCGATACCTGTGAGCGCAGCGACCACGCGAAGCCGCACCCCCGACCGCCTGTGCGCCGAGGCGGTCGATCTCGCCCGCGCCGCCGCCGAGGAGGCAGCCGCCCCCGGCGTCGTCGGTGAGCACGTCGAGCTCGTCTCCGAAGGCGACCGAGTCGTCACGCACTTCTTCGAGTGCAAGGAGATGGGCTACCGCGGCTGGCGCTGGGCCGTGACCGTCGCCCGCGCCTCCCGCGCGAAGCTCGTCACCCTCAACGAGACCGTGCTGCTGCCCGGCCCGGACTCCCTGCTCGCCCCCGAGTGGGTGCCGTGGAGCGAGCGGCTCCGTCCCGGTGACCTGGGGCCCGGTGACCTGCTGCCCACGGACGCCGAGGATCTGCGTCTGGAGCCGGGCTACACCGGTGAGGACGAGCCGCCGCCGAACTCGCCGCTCTCCGAGGAGATGGCCGAGCTGGTGGAGGCGGAGGACGCCGAGGTCCTGGGCGTGGCGCCCGCGGGTCTGCTCCTCGCGCCGACGCGCGGTTCGATCGCGGCGGTGGCCGAGGAGCTGGGGCTGCGGCGGGCGCGTGTCCTGTCGCGGTACGGGCTGCATGTGGCGGCCGACCGCTGGGAAGAGGGGTACGGGCCGAAGACGCCCATGGCGCAGGCGGCGCCGGCGCCATGCGTCAGCTGCGGGTTCCTCAACCGGATCGGGGGGTCACTCGGTCAGGCGTTCGGTGTATGCGCGAACGAGTTCTCGCCGGCTGATGGCCATGTCGTCTCGCTCGCCTACGGCTGTGGTGGCCACTCCGAGGCCGCGGTCATGCCCGCACCGCCGCGTCCGGCGCCTCACGTGATCGACGAAACCCAGGTGGATCCCTTCCCGTTGCGCCCGGCGGCGGACTCGGGGTCGGTGTCGGAGGTCTCGGACGAGGCCGCGGCGGAGTTGGGCCACTCGTAGTCAGCTCCTGGTCAGCTCCTGCCGCCACCTTCGGCTTCGTCGGAGTAGCGAGGCAGGTCCTCCGTCGAGATGGTCCAGTCGCCGATGGTGACGTCCTCGCCGTAGACGAAGTCCTTGCGGGTGGCGTAGCGGGGGCCGTCGGGGGTGGAGTGGATGTCGGTGAGGACGGCGCCGGTGCCGGTGCGGGGGTCGAAGATCGCGTAGACGGGGATGCCGATCAGCGGGTAGTCCCGTACTTTGCCGACCCAGTCGTTGTCAGGGTTGGAGCGGGAGACGATCTCAACGGCGGCCACGAGCGTACGAGGGTCGAAGGACCCTTCTCCCTCCATGTCCGCCTCGGCGATCACCATGATGTCGGGGCGGCGCATGATGCCTTCTGGGACTACTTCGACGTCAGGCTCGCCGGTGTGGGCCACGATCTCTTCCGGCATGACCTTCTCCAGGCGTTTCCGGAGACGGAGTGCCGTGAGTTCGTGCGGTCGGACCGGCGACATCATGTCGAGGACGATCCCTTCCCTGGTGATCTCGAACTTGCCGGGGAGGGTGCCGTCCGTGGACTCCACGAAGTCGCGCATGGCCCGGTACAGATGCGAGGCGCCCTGCTGGGCGTGGTCCGGGGCGATGGTCATGGCGTTCGCTCCTCGTCTGTGCCCAGGGGCAAGGATCGTCACGTTCATGTTAGGCGGCCTCCGGTAGATCGGATCGGCAGTGGTGGCAGCGGCCGGGGGTGGGGGAGCGGAACGCGTGGTCGCAGCCGTCGCAGTTCTGGAGCGGGTGCCGCACCTCCGGGTGTGGGGCCGGGGCCCGAAATGGCGGCAGCGGTGGCAGTTGGGCGGTCAGACGGTGGGCCAGGAAGGCCGCTGGGCGGCGTAGGTCCTCGGGTGGCAGGTCCGCTGCCAGGGCGTGGCGTACGGCGGTGGGGGTGAGGTCGCGCTCCAGCCAGGCGGCGACGCCGGGAGCGAGGTGTTCGGCGTCGGTGGCCGAGAGGAAGAGGCGGGAGTCCTGGCGGCGGAGGCCGGCGAGGAGGTCGGTGGCCTGCTGGAGGAGAGCGGGGGAGGAGTAGGCAGGCCGCGGGACGGGCGGGAGCTTCTTGCGGGGTGGAGTGGCGTCCGGCCGTCTGCGCGGTGGCTTATGGGCGTCGGCGGCCCGGTCGTGATGCCCAGGCCGGTTGCAGGACACGGTCCGGGTCACGATGCGGCCGCCAGGAACGCGTTCGCGGGTGCGGCGCAGATAGCCGTGGGCTTCCAACTCCCGCAGGGCGGCGGCGATACGGGCCGGGCTCTCCGGGAAGCGGGCCGCGAGGGTCTTGATGTCGGCGGAGGCGCCGGTGGGGAGGGACTGGATGTGGACGGCCAGTCCGATCGCCAGGCCGGAGAGTTCCGGATGCTGGGCGAGGTGGTTGCCGATCACCGTGAAGCGTTCGGCGTGGCGGGCGTTGTCGTGAATCACACCGGAGTGGGGGTGATTCCGGGCCCGAGTTCGGGACTGGGGGCGCGCGGGAGCGCTAGGGTTTTGCGTGTCCATCGGGAAGGGTTCGCTTCCTTGGTGGTCAGGCCCTCGCATTGGGATGCCAGTCCCGGCGAGGGCCGTCGTATGTCTGCGGTTGTCCGTGCTTGTCGCGCTGAGCGTAGGGCAGGCAACCGGGCCCGAACCCAGCCGAGTTGGTGATGTTCACTCTCGCGAGTGAGTTTGCGCTGCGGGCGGGAGGGGTGGGGCTTGGTCAGGGTTCTTTCTCCCCGGTCCTTTGAAGAGACCGCCCGCGTCACCGGAGCTCAGAGGGCTGAGCTTCGGTGGTGACGGTGACGGGAGGGTGACTTCGGCCCATACGGTCTTGCGGGGATGCGGACCCGTGTTCGTGCCCCAGCGGTCGGCGAGGGCGTCCACGATGAGCAGCCCTCGGCCCGACTCCGCGTCGGCGGCGGGGCTTTGAGCGTGCGCATCACGGTCGCCTCTCGTGTCCGTGACCTCGATACGGAGGGTGTCGCCGACGACGTAGAGCGTGAGCCGGAAGTCCCGGCCCGGGACCCGGCCGTGCGTGACCGCGTTCGCCGCCAGCTCCGCCACGATGTGCGCCGCCGGGTCCAACGGGATCCCCCAGTCGCGCATTTGCTCCGTGGCGAGCAGCCGGGCGAGCCGGGCGCCGCGTGGCGTGGCGGACAGGGGCACGCTGAAGTTGCGGATGAGGGTGGAGGTTTCCTGATTCACGTCACTCAGCGTGGCCGCGTCTGCCTACCGTGAACAGTGACGACACCGTTGCGTACGGTGACTGTCCGGAGCTTGTCCGGTGCTGTCCGGGCTGTCGGGGGCGGGCGCGGGGGTAGGGGCGTCGCGGCACGGTCGTACGACGGAGGGGTGCGGGATGTCGGTGGACGCAGGCGCGGGTCGGCTCAGGACCGAGGCGGATGAGCCGGGCTGGGAGGTGGATCCCGACGACGAGTGGGGAATCGCGGTCATCGCCACGGTGGGGCGGCAGCTCAGGCTGCGGCGCGAGGCGGTGGGGATGCGGGCCGCCGAGTTCGGGGAGTCGGTCGGGTACGGCGAGGACCTTGTCTACAAGATCGAGGGCGGCAAGCGGATCCCTCGGCAGGAGTATCTGGACAGGGCGGACGAGGTGTTGGGGGCGGGTGGGCTGATCTCGGCGACCTGGGTGGACGTTAAGAGGGTTCGGTATCCGAAGAGGGTGCGCGAGCTGGGCAAGTTGGAGGCCATGGCGGTCGAGATCGGCGTGTACGAGTGCAACAGCGTCCACGGTTTGGTGCAGACGTCAGGCCATGCGAGGGCCTTGTTCGAGGCAGCGCAACCGCCGTACTCCCAAGACGACGTGGAGCGTATGGTGGCTGCGCGTCTGGCCCGGCAGTCGGTCTTCGACCGTGACCCAGCCCCGTCCCTCCACTTCGTGTTGGAAGAGGCGGTGGTGCGCCGACCGGTCGGGGGGACAATGGTGTGGGGACAGCAGCTCGAACACTTGCTGGAGGTGGGGAAGCTGCGCAACGTCGCTCTGCAGGTGATGCCGACGAACAGCGATGCCCACCCAGGCCTGGACGGCAAGATCGAGCTGCTGAAGTTTCCGGACGGCACGGTGGTGGGGCGCTCGGATGGTGCCTTCAACGGCCGCCCGATCACCGATCCGAAACAGCTCCGGATTCTTGAACTGCGGTATGGCACCATCCGCGCTCAGGCTCTCCCGCCCCGAGAGTCGCTGGCCTTTATTGAGCAACTGCTGGGAGAAACATGATCCGCAAGACCGCGGCCGGGGACGCCTCCGAACTGGCCTGGTTCAAGAGCAGTTACAGCAGCGGCACCGATGGCAACTCCTGCGTGGAGATCGCGCTGGCGTGGTTCAAGAGCAGCTACAGCAGTGGCAGCGAGGGCGACTCCTGTGTCGAGATCGCGGCAACCCCCCGCACCATCCACGTCCGCGACTCCAAGTGCTCCAACACCGGCCCTCAACTCGCCCTCACCCCTGAGGCCTGGGCCGACTTCGTGCCGTACGCGTCCCGGGGCTCCTGCGTCTGACCTGCGTACTTCGGCCCGTACGCGTTCACAGCGACCGGATATAGCATCCCCCCGCCCTCATGCGTCTGCCATGCGGGGCCTTGAAAGCGGGGGAGTTGTGATGAACGACGGGGTCGAGCGGGAGTACCGCGGGCGGCGGGTTGTGCCGATGGTGTACGTCAGCCTGGTGGGCCTGGCGGTGATGGTCGCCATCGGAGTGCTGAAGGCGACGACGCTGTCCGGACTGAAGGCCTCGGACGTGATGGTCCCGGCGCTCTGGCTGTTCCTCGGTGTCCGGGTGGTCCTGGAGCAGTGGCGGGCGCGTACGTTCGTCACGGCCGACGGGATCACCGTGCGAGGGCCGTTGCGCACCCGCACCTGGGCCTGGACCGAGATCTACGGCATCCGGGTCGAGGACCGCAGGCGGGGCAGCCCCCGCTGGCCGGCGTATCTCTACGGCACCGACGGGCGCCGGGTTCGCCTCCCCCACTTCGACGAGCTCCAGCTGGGCGACCCGATCGCGGAGGCCGCAGACCTGTGTGCCACCGCCGTACGGCTCGGGCTCACGTCACTGGAGACGCGGCCCGAGGTGGAGGAGCGCATCCGGCGAGAGGCGCGACGGCGCACGGCGTGGCAGCGGGCGTCCGGCGCCGGCGTGGTCGTCGTGGTCGCCCTGTTGGTCCGCGACTTCTGGATGATTTTCACCGACCGGCCCACGCTCTCGTTCCTGCTCCTCCTGGGCATCCCCCTCCTCTGCATCCCCGTCTTCTTCCTCCTCCTGGACCGCCTCGGCGAGACCCTCGCCGCCCGGCGTTCGCCGAGTCGCGCCTAGCACTCGCCGGGCGGTTCGACCTCGGCATGGGCTGGCAGGGCCTCCGGCGCCGCCTCGCGGTACCTTCATCGTCACGCCGATGAGGAGAACCAACGTGAGCAAGTTCGTGCGGCCCGCAGCTGAGGGTGCCGACCCGTTCGGGACCGCCCGTCTCAGGCGGGGTGTGCTGGACGCCTGGGCGACGAGCCCGGCCCGGTTCCGCGAGGACGCCAACGCCGAGGAGGACCTCGCACTCGGCGGATACCGCGACCGCCTCGTCGTCGAACTCGCTCAGAACGCCGCCGACGCCGCGGCCAGGACCCAGGCCCCCGGCCGCCTCCGGCTCACCCTCCGCGACGGCGTGCTCGTCGCGGCCAACACCGGCGCCCCCCTCGACGCGACGGGCGTCGAGTCGCTCTCCACGCTCCGCGCCTCCGCGAAGCGGGACGCCGACGACACGGCGGTCGGCCGCTTCGGCGTCGGCTTCGCCGCGGTCCTCGCGGTGACCGACGAACCCGCCGTGGTGGGCCGGCACGGGGGCGTCCGCTGGTCCCTCGCCGAGGCCCGCGACCTGGCCTTGGAGACCGGCCACCACAGCCCCGGCTGAGGTCGAGTTGGCCACCACCGAATGGATCGACTGGTACAAACTTCCGCCGTCTGCACGGTGAGATAGGCCACGTCCCACCCGCCGAATACGAAGCCAGCCACTACCAGACAACCCAGAAACCCAGGTCACAACCACAATCTAGAGTCTCCGAAAACCCGGGGCGGTTCAACGGGCATAGAGTGCCGTTGCTAGGGCGTCCAGGTCTGTCTTCACACACTGACATTGGACGCCCTCGTCCCGTACCGGCAGGCCATCCCTTGGACTCATTCATCTAACTAGCCAAAGCCCGCATCAGCGACGACCTCACGGGCCTGCAACAGCTTCTCGACCTGCTCACCGAACAGGGTGACAGCGAGGACACACCGATCCCCCTGGCTATCGAGACCTCCCGCGGCCTGTTGGTTGCCTGCCTCCGCGCAACCAAGCGCCCCGCCTACGTGATCAACCCGATGGCCGCCGCCCGCTATCGCGAACGGCACGCGGTCACCTGCAAAAAGTCCGACCAACTCGACGCGATGGTCCTGGCGAACATCCTGCGCACGGACGCTGCAGCCCACCGCCCGTTGCCGGAAGACTCCGAACTCGTCCAGTCCATCGCCGTGTTGGCCCGGGCTCAGCAAGACGCCGTCTGGGACCGGACACAGGCCGACAACAAGCTCCGCTCCCACCTGCGCGAGTACTTCCCAGCCTTCCTGACCGCCACCCAGCCGCTGCGGGATGGACTGTGCTCACCGATCGCCCGTGCCATTTTGGCCGCGGCTCCGGCCCAGGCGGCTGCTCTCCCCCGAGCCCGGCTGCGATCTCTGATCAAGAAGGCCGGTCGCAAACGCAACATCGAGATCGAAACCGAGCGGCTCCATGCCGCCTTGCAACACCCGCAGATGCACCAACTTCCGCTGGTCGAACAGGCGATAGGACTTCAGACGGTGACCCTGCTGTGCAAGCTGGAGGCAGCCGTGCGACGTGAGGTCGCGCGATGTGAGTGATCGCAGCGGACGAGGGATCGGAGGAGGTGATGGTCGACGTTGCGATCGGGCGAGTGTCCAGACGCTCTCCCCACCGCGGCATGCGACCTGGGTAACCGGGTGGTGTGAAGCCCGCGGAAAGGCCCAAGGATTCCTGTGCCATCCAGGAGTTACCGGCTGGGGAAGACCGGACGGGTGAACGTGCAGTGAATTTCCGTATGCGTCGTTATCAGCACCTTCGGGAGATGGATTGTGTTACCGAAGTACAGGATTGGCCGTTGAGAAGCGGCAGGTGGCGACTGGTGAGGCTGTGCCGGTCGCGTGGACACCACCATCCCGGCGTAAAGGAAGCACCCAACCCGGTCGAATCTCCATCACGCGGAACACGGAAACCCCATCAGAGTCCCGACGCCGAATGCGGCGGGTAAGCCGACCGTGAGGAAGGTGAATCCTCTGGTGGGAACAGGAGGGCCCAAGAAGCCAACGCCGGTGCGCCGAAAGGCGACGGGAAACCGACGCGCCATGACTGCTTCCCTCGGCGGTCGCGTCGGCCAACCGGCCGGATACGGGCATCGTGCCCGACTCGAAAGAGGGCTGACGTGGGCTTGGTGAGTCTGCGATAGATCAACGATGCAAGACGCTGGGACGGAAAGGAACGTTGGACACGGTGGAAGACTACGAAACGGCCTCGGCCGGACCGGAGCCTGCTGCGGTGAACGGACCTGAAGATGCTCCTTTCGTGTGGGACGCCGTCAACTGGCGTGCAGTCGATCGGGACGTACAGCGGTTGAGGCAACGGATCTTCGCGGCGGAAAAGGCTGGAGACCGTAAGAAGGTCCGCAGTCTGCAAAGGTTGATGCTTCGGAGCTGGTCCAACACGCTGATAAGCGTGCGGCGAGCAACCGAGCAGAACACCGGCCGCAAGACGGCCGGGGTCGACGGGAAGACGGTACTGAACTCCCCGTCGAGAGCGGGGCTGGCGGACGCAATCCAGCGAACGACAACTCCGTGGCAGGCCCGGCCAGTGAGGCGGGTGCATATCCCGAAGAGCAATGGAAAACTCAGGCCGCTAGGGATTCCGACCATCGCCGACCGCGTCCAGCAGAACCGGGTGCGTAACGCGTTGGAACCCCAGTGGGAGGCACGATTCGAGCCGAAGTCCTACGGATTCCGACCCGGGCGAGGATGTCACGATGCGATCGCGGCTATCTTCAATGTGGCCCGGGGGAAGAACCCAGGGCGTGTGTGGGTGCTTGACGCTGACTTGAGGGCGGCATTCGACCAAATCAACCACGACTACCTCCTCAGCCAGCTTGGACCGTTCCCTGGGAAGGGGATGATCCGCAAGTGGCTGAAGGCCGGTGTGGTAGAGAAGGGAAGGTTCTCGCCTACGGAGGAAGGAACTCCCCAAGGCGGGGGCATCAGCCCGTTGCTGCTGAACATTGCCCTGCACGGTATGGAAACGGCTGCGGGAGTCCGGTACTACACCTCCGGCAGGAATGCCGGGGGGACGGTTCCACGCTCCCCAGTGTTGGTGAGATACGCCGACGATCAGTTGGTACTTTGTTACAGCTGGGAGCAGGCGCAAGAGGTCAAGCATCAGCTTTCCGAGTGGCTGGAGCCTCGTGGTCTGGTCTTCAACGAAGACAAGACGCAGATTGTGCACCTCGATCAGGGGTGTGACTTTCTCGGCTTCAACATTCGCCGCTACGGGGGCAAGCTGCTTATCAAACCAAGCACTGAAGCCGTGATGCGAATCCGGCGACGAATGCGAACCGAAGTCCGTGCTCGCTACGGCGGAAGCGCGGCATCGGTGGTAGCGACCCTGGCCCCGGTTATCCGGGGGTGGGCTAACTATCAGCGGCACGTCGTGTCCAGCAAGGAGTTCTCCAAGCTGGACGATTACATGTGGAAGCTGTTGTTCAAATGGGCAATCCGCTCCCACCCGAACAAGCCGAAACGCTGGGCGGTCGACCAGTACTTCGGCAGGTTCAACCAGTCACGGAACAACCGATGGGTGTTCGGTAGTCGGGCAACCGGCAACTGCGTACCCAGGTTCTCCTGGACCAAGATCGTGCGGCATGTGATGGTGAAGGGAACGGCATCCCCGGATGATCCGAACCTGGCCCAGTACTGGGCCGACCGTCGCCGCAGGACAGCCCCGCCTCCGGTGAATTCTCTCGGCATGCTTCTGCTCAGACGGCAGAGTGGCCGTTGTCTGGAATGCGGGGACTTTCTCCTGCACGCCTATCATCAGCCGCAGTCCCCCGAGGAGTGGGAACAATGGTTGACGACGGTCAAGGTTGGGATCCGTAGCCAGCGGATCGCCGTTCGAGGAGTTGAGCTGGAAAATCGGCGCATCATTCACGCCTCATGCCTTCCCCGAGAAAAGCGGGAAACGGCAGAGAGCCCGGTGTCTCAACCTGTAACGCCAGCAGGACTTGCTTGAGCCGCTTGCGGTGAAAGCCGCCCGGGCGGTTCTGAGGGGGGTGCGGCGCAGTAATGCGCCGCACCTACCCGACTGCACCAGCGCGAACGAACTCGCCGAAGCTGCGGTGGAGACCTTTGAGAAGCACCCTGACGCCGAGATCATCACCAGCTTTCCAGGGCTCGGCGCACTCACCGGCGCCCGGGTACTTGCCGAAATCGGCGACGACCGACCCCGCTTCACCGACGCCAAGGCCCTAAAAGCCTATGCCGGGGCCGCCCCGGTCGCCCGAGCGTCCGGCAAGAGCGTCGCGGTCATGGCTCGCCGGGTCAAGAACCAGCGCCTGGCCTCGGTCGGCTACGTATGGGCCTTCTCCGCCGTAACCGCTTCACCCGGCGCCAAAGGCCCACTACGACCGGCGACGCAACGACGGAGACCGCCACACTGCCGCCCAGCGCAACCTCTTCAACCGCATGATCGGCTGCCTCCACCACTGCCTCACCAAACGCATCCGCTACGACGAAGCGACTGCCTTCCCCGCATCAGCGGAACGATAACTTGCCACTGCCGCTTGACAGATCGACGGCATCGGATGTCTGCCCCTGCACGACACCGCGCAGAACCGGATCTGGCTGGAGATCATCTCCCTCGCACTCGACCTCCTCGCCTGGATGTCGATGCTCGCCCTGACCTGCGATACCCGCCGCTGGGAACCCAAGAAGCTCCGCCTACGGCTGTTCCCCGCCGCCGCCCAACTGATCACCACCGGCCGCCGCTGGCTCCGCTTCACCACGCGATGGCCCTGGACCGACCAGATCACCCGGGCAATCGACCGGCTCAATGCCTTGCCGAGCCCCGGCTGACCAGACACACCGACTGTCCCAACGATCCGCAACACCACACCGGGAAAGTGGAACCCGGCGCCCACCCGACGCGACGACCGGGCCGTCAACCTGCCCCAGCCGCGAAAGACCGCACCTCGCAAACACAGAGTCCCCGTCAGCACACCGACGATGACTCATGAACGATCGAGGCTAACCGTTCCCTCCTTGGGCACAGCTGCGGCAGTACATCCTGGAAAAAGGGGAATGGCTGGCTCCAGTGGTCATATTTCGCCAATCTGCAAAATCAAATCGATAACTTACCTGGGCGAGGTACGGTTACGCAGGCGATCTGACAGGTCACTGACAATCACGTAGAGGGGAAGGCGCTTTGCGCTCCAGACTCATCGCTGCCATCGGTGCGATGCTCGTGGTTATGCTGGGATTTAGTAGCTCACCAGCCACTGCGCGGCCGCTGGCAGCCCAGGATCAGTTAGTCTCAGTAGATGGCGGGTTCGTAGACGCGGACCATCCAATGCTCTCGATCGGGTCCCAGTTGCCCGCCACGTTCGCAGCGAATTCCTCTGTCCCGACAGTGCCAGACACTCTCGCCGAGCACGGTGATGCGACAGCCCTCCGCAACAACACGGTCTACCCTCAGCCCTCGGCGCCTAGCAAGGTGTCGTTGGTCGCTGCCAGCCAGGCAACGGTAGCAAGCTGCAACGCGCAGTTCCCCAATGGGACGCCAATGCCGGGCGGGGTCGTAATAGATCATTACAATTGGTGCTTCTCCAAAACCTGCGTACTCTACACTGTCACCGAGACGGGTACCATTAAAGGTTTCACAACAATGCGTTGCACCGTTGCTGGAAACGGAACGAAGGGGCAGCGGACCATTCTCCTGACATCCGGACGAGACAACTTCGTTGACTCGGGAGATGTAAAAATGAGCGCATCCTTGCAAGAAACCTGGACCACCTCTGGGTATAATGGAACAGACGGTAGCAATAAGGCTTGCAACGTCGATGGAAGTAGTCCGCAGAGCCGAGCTGAATGGCAGGCGGGGAGCACGGCAGCATTCGTCATTACATCGGCTGCAGGAGATGGATATAGTCGAGATGCGGTTTCCAGATGCCCCATTGCGCTGTCGGTGCGCAGCGACGTGCCGGTGTGGACCACTTATGCGGAGCAGGGAGTCCGCATGGATTCCGCTAGCTATCTCGGCTCAAATGGCGCGGGTATATTTGACCGCGTAGTTCCCACCATGCAGGAGTACAGCGTCACGTCCACACGGAATGGCGCCGTTGCGCAACACGTTCGGGACGCACAGACAAACCCCAACTCCACATATCCTCCGAAGCCGGACGGTAGTACAAAGGCGATCCCTGGCTCCCCAAGCTCCGGAGTAACTCTGACCCGCTTGATGTCGTCATGGGATGTAGAGGCAACTGCTCGCTACGCCAGCAACCGCAGAGCGGTCACAACGGCCTGCTTCGGTCTCACCCACAATACGGGTGAAGAGTGCGATGAATACCCCTTCGCATCTACCTGGGAAGGCGCCGGGAAGGGTGACGAGAACTTCTCAGTCCGCTACGTGGACGGCGCGCAGAATGGGTACGCTGGCACCGACCTCAATAACTGGTACATCGCCGATCGAATCCTGCACAAAGACAAGTTTTATGTGTCCGTGAAGTAACGTTCCAGCTCTGTCGCCCCCAACCCTGATTAAGGTTGGGGGTGACGCCACGTTTGCACAAGGTAGGACTCAAGACCAGTAAAACAGCCCTGCTGTTGGTGAGTGAGTGCATCGTATCCGCCGCCTCTGCGAAAAACGCGAATCCCGTACTCCCCGGCACCCTGCAGCTCGATCGGGTCCCCTGCCGGTCCGTGCGGTACAGCCCAAGCCGTCAGGCTTCCTGACGGAAGCCATATCGCGACCTCACCGATTGGCTGCTCGCCTACCTCGGGCGGCTCTCCGCTCCACAACTCAACCTGCACTTCTGCGTCGTGCATCGGGATGGTACTGGCGACCATGACACCGTCTCTGTTAACGGATACGCCACCATCCGGATCTCTGTCAGGGAGCTGCCACACGTGGCTCTCGTACGGTGCCGACCCATCACACAAGGCGAATTGTCGACGCTCAACAATCACTACCTGTTGGGCGGCCCTCAGCAGATCGCTCATTGTCTCCCTTTCAGGGTGCCAGTCGTCCGGGAGCCTACTAGGACGGCTCCGCAATCGGGGCTACCTTCATCACCCTTTAATCAGGAGTCCGCTCCCACACCGGGCTTGTCACTCGTGGCAGTGCAGGTTGCTCTCGGCTGCCAGCGCAACTCACCAAGACTTCTCACAGGGGCGGGACATGACCCCTGGCGGAGTGTCCGATGGGGACCGCAGCGCTCTTGTCGTTGTCGGAGTACGGCTCACCCAGGGTGATGCCGTGCTCTGCAGTCGTTCTCTTGTTTTCGCCGTGCTGCTCCGAGATGGAGTGCTGCCGCCCGGAGCAGTCCTGCGAGACCCGCAGGTACTCACGTCCGGTGAGGACGTCTCGGCCCACGGATGCGGCGGTCAGGGTGGCGTTTGCGCTGTCGATGAAGGGCATACCGACAACATGCCCGCTAATACGAAAATCCCCTGCCTCATCCGTTTCCGCAGTTCATGCGGCCTCAGCTGTCTGGAGGGTGACTTGGTAGCCGAGTTGGTTGAGCTGGCTCACCAAGCGTCGGGTCTGCCGGGCCCGGCCGGTTCGTTCGAGGAAGTACTGACCGCCGAGGTCGGCGTATTCGACGTCGTGGATGAGCATGTGCCACATGGCGATCAGGACGGAGTGCTCCAGGGCGACCAGGGCGCGTTTCTTGCCGCGGCGGGCGGCGACCCGTCGGTAGCGGGCGGCGAGGTAGGTGTCCTTGGTCCGGGCGGCGGAGACCGCAGTCTGGCCCAGTACCGCCTTCAGCCAGGGGTTGCCGTGACGGGTCTTGCCGGTGGGCTGCTTGCCGGCCGACTCGTGGTTGCCGGGACAGACCCCGGCCCAGGAGGCCAGGCGGCCCGCGCTGGCGAACCGGGCCATGTCCCCACCGGTCTCGGCGAGGATGACCGGTGCGGCGCGTGGGCTCACTCCCGGGATGGTGACCAGGAGTTGGAGGTGGCGGCGAAAAGGCACCACCTGGAGATCGATCCGTTCGGTCGGGCGGGCCCCGGTTTCGGTGCAGGCATCGACCCGGTCCAGCATGGCGCGGGCCAAGAAGGCGTGATGATCGCCGAACCGGCCGGTCAGCGCCTCCACCAGGACGGAGCGTTTGCCGCGCATACTGCTCCTGGCCATCTCCGCCAGGACCTGAGGGTCACCCTGACCGGAGATCAGGCCTCCAGCATGGCCCGGCCGGACACCCCGAGGATGTCGGAGACCACGCTGGACAGCTTGATCTCGGCGTCTTCCAGGAGCTTCTCCAGCCACTGGGCCTCCCGGGTGCGTTCACGGACCACCTCAGTGTGGTAGCGGGTCAGGTCCCGCAGCTGCCGGATCGGCTCCGGCGGCACGAACAACGAGGGGCAGACCAGGCCGTGTTCAATCAACTCGGCGTCCTTCACGTCGGTCTTGCGGCCCGGCACGGCCTTCATTTGCCGGGTGTTGAGCAGCCAGCACTCGATGTCGTGCTCCAGCAGATAGAACACCGGCTTCCAGTAGATACCGGTGGCCTCCATGCCGACCAGAGTGACACCTTCGGACAACAGCAAGTCCCGCATCATCAGCAGGTCCCGGGTCATCGTGGAGAAGGTACGGGGTCTCCTTGCGGCGCCGTTTACCAGCACCCGGCGTGCGGACCGTGACTTTCACGTCCGCCTTGCTGATATCGATTCCCGCACATCGTTCGTGCAGTAGGTCCATCGCCCCGGCAGCCCTTTCGTCCGACGGCCGCGACCGCCCGGCAGGGGTCCGGCAGGGGGAAGACTCTAATACGCGTGCTCGGAGCAACACTTCCGGGTGCCTGTCGAAGGAACCCCAGCGTCCTACTAACCCTCGGGCTCGGATCACGCCATTGCGGCTCGACGTCGCCGGGCGGCCACCCACCGATTTTCACCAGCTCAGGGTGGCGCCGTCAGGCGCTCGGATTACTAACCCGCACTAACCCGCACTTAGAAAAATGAATGAACGGGGCGGAGCCCCACGAACAAGGGACGGGTAGGGGCGGCGGGGGCGAAGAACCCCTTCCTCCCCCCGGCACCAGCGCTGGGTGCCGGGCCAAGACAGCCCACGACGGAGCCCCCCGCCCCCCGCGCGGTACCTTCATGCGGCGACGGTCGACCCCACCGGGCAGTCGCGGTACCGCAAGAGGAGAGTGACCACCGTGAGCAAGTTCGTGCGGCCGGCAGCAGAGGGCGCGGACCCGTTCGCGACGGCGCGCCTGCGACGCGGAGTACAGGACGCCTGGGCGACAAGCCCGGCCCGGTTCCGCGAGGACGCCAACGCTGAGGAGGACCTCGCACTCGGCGGATACCGCGACCGCCTGGTCGTCGAACTCGCCCAGAACGCCGCCGACGCCGCGGCCAGGACCCAGGTCCCCGGCCGCCTCCGGCTCACCCTCCGCGACGGCGTGCTCGTCGCGGCCAACACCGGCGCCCCCCTCGACGCGACGGGCGTCGAGTCGCTCTCCACGCTCCGCGCCTCCGCGAAGCGGGACGCCGACGACACGGCGGTCGGCCGCTTCGGCGTCGGCTTCGCCGCGGTCCTCGCGGTGACCGACGAGCCCGCCGTGGTGGGCCGGCACGGGGGCGTCCGCTGGTCCCTCGCCGAGGCCCGCGACCTGGCCTCCGAGACCGCCGGTCACAGCTCCGGCCTGGGCGAGGAGATCCGCCGCCGCGACGGCCATGTGCCCCTGCTCAGGCTGCCGTTCGCCGCCGAGGGCACCGCCCCGGACGGCTACGACACCGCCGTGATCCTGCCCCTGCGGGACCCCGCCGCGCAGGACCTCGCCGAACGCCTCCTCCAGAACATCGACGACGCGCTGCTCCTCGCGCTGCCCGGCCTCGAAGAGGTCGTCGTCGAGACCGGCGACGGCGACGCGCGCACCCTGCGCCGCCGCCCCGACGAGCACGGCACCGTCATCGAGGACTCCCGCGACGGCACCACCCGCTGGCGCACCGTCTCCCGCCACGGCTCCCTCGAACCCGGCCTGCTCGCCGACCGCCCGGTGGAGGAACGGCTGCGCCCGCACTGGTCGGTGACCTGGGCCGTCCCCGTGGACGCCGACGGCGCCCCGGCCCGCCCCCGCACCAGCCCCGTCGTGCACGCGCCCACGCCGAGCGACGAACCCCTGGGCGTACCTGCGCTGTTGATCGCCTCCCTCCCGCTCGACCCCACCCGCCGCCACGCCGCCCCCGGCCCCCTCACCGACTTCATCGTGGAGCGCGCGGCGGACGCGTACGCCGAACTGCTCGCCGCCTGGAGCCCGGTGGGCACGGGGATCATCGACCTGGTGCCCGGTCCGCTCGGCAAGGGCGAACTGGACGGCTCCCTGCGGCAGGCGATCCTGGAGCGGCTGCCGCGCACCGCGTTCCTGCCGCCCGCGGCCCCGCCGGACACCGCCGTCCCGGAGACCCCCGTCGACTGGCCCGACACCGGGATCGGCACCGGCATCGCGGAGAACCCGGTCGCTCTGCGTCCTCGTGACGCCGAGGTCGTGGAGGGCGCCGGTGCCGACACCGTCCGCGTGCTCGCCGAGGTGCTGCCCAGCCTGCTGCCCGCCGGGCTCGAACGCCGGGCGGAGCTGCGGACGTTGGGCGTCGCCAGGGTTCCGCTCACCGAGGCCGTGGACCGGCTGGCCGGCCTTGATAAGGACCCGGGCTGGTGGTGGCGGCTGTACGACAGCCTCGCCGGCATGGACCCCGACCGGCTCTCCGGGCTGCCCGTCCCTCTTGCTGGGGGCACCGCCCAGGCTTTCGGCTCTGGGGGAGGGCGTACGACCATCGGCCCCCGGCAGGTCCTGCTGCCCCTGCCCGACGACGCCGAGACCGCCGCCGCCCCCGAGACCCTGGCCCGTCTCGGCCTCAAGGTCGCCCACCCGGACGCCGCCCACCCCCTTCTGGAGAAGCTCGGCGCCCTCCCGGCCACCCCCCGCGCGGTCCTCACCACCCCGCAGGTGCGTGCCGCCGTCGCGGCCTCGCTCGACGACGAGGGCGGCGGCTGGGACGACGACGCCCCGGACGCCGAGGAGTTGGCCGACACCGTCCTCGCGCTCGTCCGCGCCGCCGGTCTCGAGCCCGGCGACGAACCCTGGCTCGGCGCTCTCGCCCTCCCCGACGAGGAGGGCGAACTGCTGCCCGCGGGTGAACTCGTCCTGCCCGGCAGCCCGTTCGCCCAGGTCATGCGCGAGGACGCACTCGCCTTCGTCGACGCCGAACTGGCCGAACGCTGGGGCGAGCAGCCGCTGGCCGCCTGTGGAGTCCTCGCGAACTTCACCCTCGTACGCGCAACGGATGTCGTCCTGGACCCGGACGAACTGGAGCCGCGCGACTCCGACTTCGCGGAGCCCGATGACGCGGGCCTCCTCGACGCCGTGGACGTGTGGTGCGAGGACGTCCTCGACCGGCTGCCCGACACGCCTGTGCCGCCCGTCGCCACCGAGATCGTCGCCGTACGGGACCTGGATCTCGTGGACGACGACCGCTGGCCGCAGGCGCTCGCCCTGCTGTCCCGGCCGCCGCTGCGGGACGCGCTCACCCAGCCGGTGCGGCTGCTGCTGCCGGACGGCACGCACGAGACCGTACGGTCGTACACCGCCTGGTGGTTGCGCGGGCACCCCGTCCTCGACGGGCGGCGCCCGGCCGGGCTGCGGTCCACCGGTGGTGACCCGCTGCTGCACGGTCTCTACGACGCCGCCGACGCGAGCGGCTTCGAGGACGACCAGGTACTGCGGGCGCTGGGCGTACGGACCTCGCTGGCCGCCCTCCTCGACGAGCCCGGCGGCGCGGCCGAGCTCCTGGACCGTCTCGCCGACCCCGACCGAGAGGTGTCCGGCACCCAACTGCACTCCCTCTACAGCGCCTTGGCCGACCTCGACCCCGAGCAGGTGACCCTGCCGGACGAGCTGCGGGCGGTGGTCGACGGTCAGGTCACCGTCGTGGACGCGGCCGACGCCGTGGTCGTCGACTCACCCGACCTGCTGCCCTTCACGAGCGGCGTGCCGCTGCTCCCCGTACGGCCGGCGCGGGCCGCCGAACTCGCCGAGCTGTTCCAGGTGCGGCGGCTGAGCGAGTCGGTGACGGGCGGGGTCGACTCCGAGGGTGTCGAGCACGAGGTGCCGGAGTCGGTGCGGGTGCTGCTCGGTTCCGCCACCCCTTCGACGTACGTCGAGCACGAGGAACTCGTCGTCGACGGCGTCGAGTTGGACTGGCGCCGCACCCGCGACGGGGTGCTGCACGCCGCCACCCTGGAGGGCGTCGCCGCCGCCCTCGCCTGGACGGCCGCCCAGTGGCCCCGCCGCTTCGAGGTCGCGGCCCTCCTGGAGGACCCGTCACGAACACCGGAACTGGCCCGGGACCGCTGGTTCGACTGAGAGTCGTGGTGCGCGAGCGAAACGCGTACTCGAACAATTTTCACCAAGTCGCACAACCATTCACTCATGTCCCACGTCTGTTCTATGGAGTCATCCAGACTTCGCAGAACCGATCGGGCGCGGCGGAAGCCGCAGCACCGCGCGCCCTTTCTTCAACGTGGGGAACACACATGCGCATTCGTGCCTCTGTCGCCGTCGTCACCGGCGCACTGGCCCTGTCCGCCCTCGCCGTTCCGGCGGCCCAGGCGGACAGCAGCAACCCCGTCTCCGCCTTCGTGAAGAGCATCGAGCCCAACGGGGCGGTCGGTGCGACCGACTACGTCGATGGCGACACCACGATCTCGAACGTGGTGGTGAACGGCGGCAAGGCCGTCGTCGTCGGCGCGACAGCGAGGAAGACCGTCACTGTCAGTTTCACCGCCAAGGACGACTCGGGCATCGAGTGGGGTGCCGCGGTCCTGTGGCACGGTTCGACCTTCGACAGCATTGACGGCGGCGTGGAGCCGAACGAGGACGAGGCCGTGTGCACGACGGTCAACGCGACGACCTCCACCTGCAAGCAGACCTTCACGATCGACCCGCGGACCCAGCTGCTGAACAAGCTCGCCGGCGGCTGGAAGGTCTGGGCGCTCGCCCAGGGCAAGGACGCCGACTTGGTCCAGAAGGACAACGTCAAGGGCTTCAGCATCCAGCGTGCCTCGCAACTCACGGTCAACGCCGCGCCCGAGCCGGTGAAGAAGGGCAAGACCATCACGGTCACCGGCAAGCTGACGCGTGCCGACTGGGACACGAACAAGAACGTGGGCCTGAGCGGCCAGTCCGTGGTGCTTCAGTTCCGCAAGGCGAGCAGCAGCACGTACACGAACGTCAAGGGCATCAAGTCGACCTCGGGCGGCGCGCTGAAGACCACGGTCAAGGCCTCGGTCGACGGCTACTACCGCTACACCTACGCGGGCATCGCGTCCACCGCGGCTGTCAGCGCCACGGGTGACTACATCGACGTCAACTAGTCGGACTCGAAGTTGTCGGACATGAAGTGTCGAGCCTGAAACAGCCTGACTTGAAGCAGTCGGGCGTGAAGTGGTCGGGCGTGAAGTAGAAGTGCTTTGCGAATGGCCCCCGGGTTTACCTCGGGGGCCATTCGTCATGCGTGGGCAAATTCCGTCTCTTCCGTACAACCAATCGCACCTTCTCGCGCATCTCACCATGCGAGTCAACAGACTCCACCATCAGCTGGGCCCCAGGTGTGAAGCGAGCCGCGAGGACCACCACCGCCGGGCCCCTTTCTCCACTTGGGGATCGCATGCGTATCAGAGCCACTGTGGCCGCCGTTTCGGGCGCCCTGGCCCTTTCCGCCTTCGCCGTACCCGGCGCGCACGCCGCCGACGCCGGCTCCGCCTCCACCTACCGCGCGGACGTCGCCAAGGTGCGGGAAGCCGCCCGGGCCGCCACCTCTTCTGGCAACTCCGCGTTCCGCGCCTCCGCCGCTGCTGTGGACGAGCCGTACGACCTCGACGTTACCTTCTCCGGCATCAAGGTGAACAAGGGCAAGGCGATCGTCGTCGGTGCCACCACCCACACCGTCGTTCCGGTCACCTACACGCTGACGCACCCGGAGGACGTCGACATCACGGCCGCCGACTTCTTCAGCGGCCCGTATCTCTACAAGGGCACCTTCGGCAGCGCGGACAACGAGCAGTTCGGCGACGAGGCCGGCACCTGCGTCCCCACCACGTCGACGGTCGCCGCCTGCACGGCCGACATCGACATCTACGCCAACGAGGGCTACCTGATCAACGCCGACGCCGGTACCTGGAACGCCGCCGGTCTGGCCGTCGCGTACAACGGCCAGGACCCGGAGAGCGACGCCTTCGACATCACCAAGGTCGGCCTCGCCGACCAGGGCGGCTTCACCTCCCCCAAGATCCAGCGGCTGTCGAAGCTGACCGTCGACGCGGCGCCCGAGCCGGTGGCGAAGGGCAAGACCATCACGGTCACCGGCAAGCTGACGCGTGCCGACTGGGAGACGAACAAGTACGTGGGTCTCACCGGCCAGTCGGTGGCGCTGCAGTTCCGCAAGGCCGGCAGCACCACGTACACGAACGTCAAGGGCATCAAGTCGACCTCGGGCGGCGCGCTGAAGACCACGGTCAAGGCCTCGGTCGACGGCTACTACCGCTACAGCTTCGCGGGCATCGCGTCCACCGCGGCCTCCACCGCCACGGGTGACTACGTAGACGTGCGATAACCAGCTCCGCGGTTACGCGGTGAAGCGGCGGTCGACCCACCTCCACACGAGTTCCAGGGCGGCCGCCGCCACCGCGGCGATACCCACCGCGAGCCACGGCATCGTCACGCCGACCAGCTTCAGGGCGAAGAAGTCCTGGAGCCACGGCACGACGAGCACCAGCAGGAACCCCGCGCCCATGGTCGCGACCAGGGCGATCCGCCACCACGTGTAGGGCCGGGCGATGATCGCCAGCACCCACATCGAGACCAGGAAGAGCGTGAGCGTCGCGGCGCTCGTCTCCGCGCCCAACGCGTCTGTCCCGGTGTAGTGGTGACGGGCGATCAGGTAGGTGACGAAGGTCGCCACCGCCGCGATCACGCCCCCGGGGATCGAGTACCGCATCACCCGCCGTACGAAGTGGGGCCTCGCCCGCTCCGTGTTGGGGGCAAGGGCGAGGAAGAACGCCGGGACGCCGATCGTCAGCGTGGACAGCAGGGTCAGATGGCGCGGCAGGAAGGGGTATTCGACCTGCCAGCACACCACCAGGATGGCCAGCAGCACCGAGTAGACCGTCTTCACCAGGAACAGGGTCGCGACCCGGGTGATGTTCCCGATGACCCTGCGGCCCTCCGCGACCACCGAAGGCAGCGTCGCGAAGCTGTTGTTGAGCAGCACGATCTGCGCCACGGCCCGGGTCGCCTCCGAGCCCGAGCCCATGCTGACCCCGATGTCGGCGTCCTTCAGGGCCAGTACGTCGTTCACGCCGTCGCCGGTCATCGCCACGGTGTGCCCGTTCGACTGCAACGCGCCCACCATGTCCCGCTTCTGCTGCGGGGTGACCCGCCCGAACACCGTGCCCTCGTCCAGTGACTTCGCCATCTCCGCCTGCTCGGCGGGTAGTTGGCGCGCGTCCACGACCGTGCCGCTGAGCCCGAGCTTCCCGGCCACCGCGCCCACCGACACCGCGTTGTCGCCGGAGATGACCTTGGCCCTGACGTCCTGCTCCTCGAAGTACCGCAGGGTGTCCGCCGCGTCCGGGCGCAGCCGCTGCTCCAGGACGACGAGCGCGGTGGGCTTCGCCCCCTCCTTGACGCCGGGATCGTCGAGGTCCTTGGTGGCCCGGGACAGCAGCAGCACCCGCAGCCCCGCCTCGTTCAGCCGCTCGGTCTCGGCGAGCGCCGGGTCCCCGTCGGCGAGCAGCACGTCCGGGGCGCCGAGGAGCCAGGTGCTCGACTCGCCGTTCCCCTCACTGAACGACGCCCCGCTGTACTTGCGCGCCGAGGAGAAGGGCAGCGACTCGGTGCAGCGCCAGCCCTCGCCGTCCGGGTAGGCGTCGATGATCGCCTGGAGGGACGCGTTCGGCCGCGGGTCCGACTCGCCGAGCGCCCCGAGGACCTTGCGTACGTAACTCTCGTCGCCGCCCAGCGGGCGGACCTCGGTGACGTCCATGCCGCCCTCGGTGAGCGTGCCCGTCTTGTCGAGGCAGACGGTGTCGACGCGGGCGAGCCCCTCGATCGCGGGCAACTCCTGCACCAGGCACTGTTTCCGGGCAAGCCGGATGACCCCGATCGCGAAGGCGACGGAGGTGAGGAGCACCAGGCCCTCCGGGACCATCGGCACGATCCCGCCCACCGTGCGGGCGACGGAGTCCTTGAAGTCGTTCTCCTTGACGACCAGTTGGGTGATGACCAGGCCGATGGCGCTCGGGATCATCATCCACGTCACGTACTTGAGGATCGTGGAGATACCCGTACGCAGCTCGGAGTGGACGAGCGTGAACCGTGACGCCTCCTCGGCGAGCTGCACCGCGTACGCCTCCCGGCCCACCTTCGTCGCCGTGAAGGCGCCCCCGCCCGCGACCACGAAACTGCCCGACATCACCTCGTCGCCGGGCTGCTTGACCACCGGGTCGGCCTCGCCGGTGAGCAGCGACTCGTCGATCTCCAGGCCGTCGGCCTCCACACACGCGCCGTCGACGACGATCTTGTCCCCGGGCCCGATCTCGATCAGGTCCCCGAGCACGATCTCCGACGTGCTGACCTCGGCGGCGACCCCGTCCCTGCGGACGGTCGGTTTCGCCTCGCCGATCACCGCGAGCGAGTCCAGGGTCTTCTTGGCCCGCCACTCCTGGAAGATGCCGATCCCGGTGTTGGCGATGATCACGTACCCGAACAGGCTGTCCTGGAAGGGCGCCACGAACAGCATGATCAGCCAGAGCACGCCGATGATCGCGTTGAACCGGGTGAAGACGTTGGCGCGGACGATCTCCCGCACGGAGCGGCTGCTGCGGACGGGTACGTCGTTCACCTCGCCGCGCGCCACCCGCTGGGCCACCTCGGCGGCGGTCAGCCCCCGCGCCCGCCCGGATGCGGGTATGGGCACGGGGTGAACGGGATCGAGTTCGGCGCCCGCGTCGATGTGCGTCATGCGTTCGACGGTACGTGCGGATATACGGCTTCACCCGCTGAGTGCCGCAAAGATCCGACCAGGGGAGGACGGGGGCGGCGGTCAACGGTGCCGTGGTTGTAGGCGGGGGCTGGCTTACTCCGCGGGGGAGCCGGGGTGCCTACTCCGCGGGCGAGACAGGCGGCTTACTCCGCGGGAGAGCAGGCCGCTTACTCCGCGGGAGAGCCGGCGGCGGGAGGGTCGGTGGGCGTCGCGAGTTCCGCGTCCCGCTTGATGGCAGCCTCCCAGCCCCGTGCGTACCAGATGCCGATCAGGCCGAGGCTTGTGCCGACCAGGCACGACCACACCCACCAGGTGTGCCCGTGGTCGTCGAACCAGCCGTAGAACGGCAGCTGCGCCAGGAAGAGGACGAACCAGAGGATCGTGCCACCGGTGACTGTGGCGACGACGGGCCCCTCCAGGGGCTCCGGCGCCTCGTGCTTGGGGGTCCACTTCGCCATGGGGACAGCTTACGAGCACCCGGTCCGGGACTCCGCGCAGGTCGGTGTCCGGCCTTGTATACCAAGGGTCTACGCGCGGAGATGGCGATTTATGACTCATATGTTCATACTGAAACCGCCTGAGTCTGGCTCTTTCTGTTCGTACGAAACACCAATGGAAACATCCAGGAAACCCGTCGGTGATCACACGGCAGCCAGACTCGATCAAGTTCCCAGCCCGGCGCCGTCCCGCCCGGCGCCCACCGGCCCGCAGGGCCCCCGCACGTATGAGGTCACGCATGTCCACCTCGGCCCTCACCAAGGCGACCGACCCGGAGCAGCCGGAGCCCCGGCCCGCGCAGGGCGCCCTGGACCGCTATTTCAGGATCTCCGAGCGCGGCAGCACGCTGTCCCGCGAGGTCCGCGGCGGGTTCGCCACCTTCTTCGCGATGGCCTACATCATCGTGCTGAACCCGATCATCCTGGGCAGCGCGAAGGACATGTACGGGCACCAGCTCGACAACGGCCAGCTGGTCACCGCGACCGCGCTGACCGCGGCGCTGACCACGCTCCTGATGGGTGTCATCGGCAACGTGCCGATCGCGCTGGCCGCCGGACTCGGTGTGAACACCGTCGTCGCGCTCCAGCTCGCCCCGCGCATGTCCTGGCCGGACGCCATGGGCATGGTGGTCCTCGCGGGCCTCGTCGTGATGCTCCTGGTCGCCACCGGTCTGCGTGAGCGCGTCATGAACGCCGTACCGCTGGGCCTGCGCAAGGCCATCTCGATCGGTATCGGCCTGTTCATCATGCTGATCGGCCTGGTCGACTCCGGCTTCGTCTCCCGCATCCCGGACATCGCGCAGACCACCGTTCCGCTCCAGCTCGGCGGCGACGGTCACCTCAACGGCTGGCCCGTCCTGATCTTCGTCCTCGGCACCCTGCTCACGCTGGCGCTGATGGTGCGGAAGGTGTCCGGCGCGATCCTCATCTCGATCGTCACGATGACCGTCCTCGCGTTGATCATCAACGCCGTGGCCAAGATCCCCTCCTGGGGTCTGACCACCCCGGAGTGGCCCGGCAACCCGGTCGCCACCCCGGACTTCGGGCTCGTCGGCAAGGTCAGCCTCTTCGGCGGCTTCGGCAAGGTCGGCGTGCTGACCGGCGTCCTCTTCGTCTTCACCGTGCTGCTGTCGTGCTTCTTCGACGCGATGGGCACGATCATGGGCGTCAGCGACGAGGCCAAGCTGACCGACGCCCAGGGCAACATGCCCGGCATCAACAAGGTCCTCTTCGTCGACGGCATCGCGGTCGCCGCGGGCGGCGCCACCTCCTCCTCGGCCACCACCTGCTTCGTGGAGTCCACGGCGGGCGTCGGCGAGGGCGCCCGCACCGGCTTCGCGAACGTCGTCACCGGCGCGCTCTTCGCCGTCGCGCTGTTCCTGACCCCCGTCGCCACGATGGTCCCGTCCCAGGCGGCCACACCCGCGCTGCTCGCGGTCGGCTTCCTGATCCTGTCCCACTCGATCAAGGACATCGACTGGGCGGACTACACGATCGCCATCCCGGCCTTCGTGACGATGCTGATGATGCCGTTCACGTACTCGATCACGAACGGCATCGGCATGGGCTTCATCACCTTCGTGGTGCTGCGGCTGGCGGCCGGGCGCGGCCGTGATGTCCCCGTCCCGATGTACGTGGTGGCGGCGGTGTTCGGCTTCTACTACCTGATGCCGGCGCTTGGTCTGACGTAGCCGCGGGCGGCCGTACGGGGCCGGCCGGGCCCGCAGCTCATGAGGCCCGCCGGCTCAGGAGGCCGCCGGGTCCCACGTGGCCCGCCGGCTCACGTGACCCCGTAGAACTTCTCCGTCTCCTCGACCGCGGTCTGGAACCGCTCGTCGAAGTCGTCGCGAACGAGCGTCCGGACCACATAGTCCTGGACGCTCATTCCGCGTTTGGCGGCGTGGTGTCGGAGCCGGTCGAGCAGCTCCCCGTCTATCCGCAGGCTGAGCACGCTGGTCCCCATGGGGTCGAGGGTGACGTCACCCCGCCGGGTGGGGGGTCACTTTCCGGATCCGGCTCACTCATATGAGTGACGTAAAGATTCAGTTTGCGGTTTCGCGGGCACCCAGGTGGTCTTTAGCGAGGGTAATGAGTTAGGCTAAGGAACATGTCTGACCTCACCCATGGCGACGACGCTGCCGCCGTGAACTCCCTCCGCTCCGCAGTCATGCGGTTGTCGCGTCGGCTCAAGCACCAACGGGTCGACGAGTCGCTGAGCCCCACCGAGATCTCGGTGCTCGGCACCCTCGCCCGCTGTGGCAACGCCACGCCTGGCGAACTCGCCCGCAAAGAGCACGTGCAGCCCCCCTCGATGACCCGCATCGTCGCCCTGCTCGAAGCCAAGGGACTGGTCAGGCTGGAGCCGCACCCCGAGGACCGGCGGCAGAAGGTCGTCACGCAGACCGACAAGGCCGAGGCCATTCTCGAAGAGGCCCGCCGCAAGCGGAACGCGTGGCTGGCCGGACTCGCCGAGGTCCTCGACGAGGACGAGTGGGCCAAGCTCCGCGCGGCCGCTCCCGTCCTGGAGAAGCTCGCCCAGATCTGACCGAGAAGTTTTCCTACGCCCAGGAGGCGAGCCCTGTTGAGTTCGGGACCCGGAGCAGACTCCGCCCCCGCACCGGCCACCCACGACTCCCCGCCCACCCCACGCACCCGCTCGTCGATGTTCAGCTCGCTGAAGGTCCGGAACTACCGCCTGTTCTTCATGGGCCAGGTCGTCTCCAACACCGGCACCTGGATGCAGCGCATCGCCCAGGACTGGCTGGTGCTGAGCCTGACCGGCTCCTCCACCGCGGTCGGTATCACCACCGCGCTCCAGTTCCTGCCGATGCTGCTCTTCGGGCTGTACGGCGGTGTCCTCGTCGACCGCCTGCGCAAGCGCCCGACCCTGCTGGCCACCCAGGCGGCCATGGGCGTCACCGGCCTCGCGCTCGCCTTCCTCACCCTCTCCGGCCACGTCCAGGTCTGGCACGTCTACCTGGCCGCGTTCGTCGTCGGCCTCGTCACGGTCGTCGACAACCCGGCCCGCCAGTCCTTCGTCTCCGAGATGGTCGGCCCCGACCAGCTGCAGAACGCGGTCAGTCTGAACTCCGCCAACTTCCAGTCCGCCCGCCTGGTCGGCCCCGCCGTCGCGGGCGTGCTGATCACCGGCGTGGGCACGGGCTGGGCGTTCCTCTTCAACGGCCTCTCGTTCGTGGCCCCCGCCGTGGGCCTGCTGCTGATGCGCACCCGCGAGCTGCACCTCGTCAAGCGCGCCCCGCGTGCCAAGGGCCAGCTCCGCGAAGGCCTCCACTACGTCGCGAGCCGCCCCGAACTGCTCTGGCCGATCGTCCTCGTCGGCTTCATCGGCACCTTCGGCTTCAACTTCCCGGTCTGGCTCTCGGCCTACGCGGACGACATCTTCCACGCGGGCGCCGGCGCGTACAGCCTCTTCAACACCCTGATGGCGGTCGGCTCGGTGGCCGGCGCGCTGCTCGCCGCCCGGCGCGGCACGGCCCGCCTGCGTGTCCTGATCGCCGCGGCGGTGGCCTTCGGCGTCCTGGAAGTGGTGGCGGCCGCGGCCCCCACGCTCTGGCTCTTCGCCCTCCTCATGGTCCCGATCGGCGTCTTCGGCCTGACGGTCAACGTCACCGCGAACACCTCGGTCCAGATGGCCACCGACCCCGCCATGCGCGGCCGCGTCATGGCCCTGTTCATGATGGTCTTCATGGGCGGTACGCCGCTGGGGGCACCCCTCGTCGGCTGGGTCACCGACGCCTACGGCCCGCGGGTCGGCTTCGCCCTCGGCGGCCTGATATCCACGCTCTCCGCGGTCACCATCGGCCTGTTCCTGGTCCGCCTCGGCGGCCTGCGCCTCTCCCTCGGCTGGAACGGCGGCCATCCCCACGCCCGCTTCGTACCGAAGGAGCAGCGGGAGCCGCTGGCGGCGACGGTCTGACGCGGGCCGGTCTCCCGCCTGGAAGGGTGAGGCCATGAGACTCTTCGCTGCCGTGCTGCCACCGGGGGACGTGGCGGACGAACTCGGCTCGGCGGTCGGTGAGTTGCACCGGCTGCCGGGCGCGGACGCGCTGCGCTGGACGGGCCGCCCCGGCTGGCACTGCACGCTCGCGTTCTACGGAGAGGTCGACGAGGACGTCCTGCCCGGCCTCTCGGAACGCCTCGCGCGCGCGGCCCACCGCACTCCCGCCTTCCCTCTCGCCCTGCGCGGCGGAGGCCACTTCGGCGGCCGGGCGCTGTGGGCGGGCGTGTCGGGCGAGATCCGCACCCTGCGCCTGCTCGCCGACCGCGCCGAGGCGGCGGCCCGGAAGGCGGGCGTCCCCCTGCCGGACCACCGCCGCTACCGGCCCCACCTCACGCTGGCCCGCAGCCGCTCCGACACCGGCTTCGAGGCGTACGTCAGCGCCCTGGACGCCTTCGCCGGGCGCGCGTGGACGGTGCGCGAGCTGTGCCTCGTACGCAGCGAGCTGCCGAGGTCGGGGGTGCCGGGGGAGCGGCCCCGCTACGAGACGGTGCGACGTTGGCCGCTGGGACCGTAGCCGCTGGTCCGCGGGTGCTTCGGACAGGCGCCTGAAGGGGGCGGGCCGCGGCCCGTTAACCTCGACCACGTGAACCCGAAGACTCGTAACCGGATCATGGCCGGAGTGCTCGTGCTGATGTTCGTCGTGGTGGCGCTGGCGGCGGCGGTCGGCCAGTAGCCCGCCGCCGCCTCCCGCGCGTCGCCCTCAACGGGGCCGGTTCACCAGGCGAACGCCTCCGGAGAGGGCCCGGGACCGGGGAAGATCTCGTCGAGCGAGGACAGCAGTTCTCCGCTCAGTTCCAGCTCGACGGCGCGCAGCGCGGACGTGAGCTGTTCGGCGGTGCGCGGGCCGACGATGGGACCCGTGACACCGGGCCGGGTCAGCAGCCATGCCAGGGCGGCCTCACCGGGTTCGATCCCGTGCTTCTCCAGCAGGTCCTCGTACGCCTGGATCTGCGCCCGTGAGGTGGGGTCGGCCAGGGTGTCCGCGGCCCGGCCGCTCGCCCTGCGTCCGCCCTGGATCTCCTTCTTGATGACCCCGCCGAGCAGTCCGCCCTGGAGCGGCGACCAGGGGATGACCCCGAGGCCGTACTCCTGCGCGGCCGGGATGACCTCCATCTCCGCGCGGCGTTCGGCGAGGTTGTAGAGGCACTGCTCGCTGACGAGCCCGATGGTGTTGCCGCGCCGCGCCGCGATCTCGTTGGCCTGGGCGATCTTGTATCCGGGGAAGTTGCTCGAGCCCGCGTAGAGGATCTTTCCCTGCTGCACCAGGACGTCGATCGCCTGCCAGATCTCCTCGAAGGGAGTGGCGCGGTCGACGTGGTGGAACTGGTAGATGTCGATGTAGTCGGTCTGGAGCCGCTTCAGGCTGGCGTCCACCGCCCGCCGGATGTTGAGCGCGGAGAGCTTGTCGTGGTTGGGCCAGGGGTCGCCCTCGGTGCCCATGTTCCCGTACATCTTGGTGGCGAGCACGGTCTTGTCGCGCCGCTCGCCCCCCTCGGCGAACCAGGTCCCGATGATCTCTTCGGTACGGCCCTTGTTCTCGCCCCAGCCGTACACGTTCGCCGTGTCGAAGTAGTTGATTCCCGCGTCCAGCGCCGCGTCCATGATGGCGTGGCTGTCGGGCTCGTTGGTCTGCGGACCGAAGTTCATGGTGCCGAGGACGAGCCGGCTGACCTTGAGTCCCGTGCGTCCGAGCTGCGTGTACTTCATGACTGCTAAGCCAACGACGTGGAGTGCGCTCTAGGCAAGGGCAGCCGTGTGCCGGCCGGGTCTCGCGGGTGGTCCGGCTTCCTGATTCCGCGGGTCCGGAATTTGCTTTTCCGAGAGAAGTGTGGACACGAATTCGGGGTTCGGGGGCGGGTGTTGGGTTCTGTGCTCACAAACTCCTGGGGATGGTCAAGGGGAGAATTGCCACAACGGGGCTGCCGAATTTCCGGCCGAAGCGCTGCCCGCGGACTGTTACCGTTGGGGCTTGTTCCGGAGCCGGGTCGTGCACTGTCGGTGTACCCGTTCCGGATTGCATTGCGGGCGTCGTGTGTCTACCGGTTCCGTACGCCCCGGCTTTCTCTCCGGGAATGGAAGTTGACTTTTCGGGTCGTTTCCGTTCTCCGGGAAATCGATTGAGTTCCCTTCTGGGTTCGCACCCACCTTTGGAGTATTCCCATGTCTGCTGACAGCGCCGCTGTCATCGCCCCGGCGGGACCGGACGCCTCCGGTCCCGGTCCCGCGACCGGAGGACGGCACCTCGGACTCGCCCTGGTCGTGATCGCCGCGGCCCAGCTGATGGTGGTCCTGGACGCCACGATCACCAACATCGCCCTGCCCGCCATCCAGACCGACCTGGGGGTGTCGGACTCGAACCTGGCGTGGATCGTCAACTCCTACGCGCTGGCGTTCGGCGGTCTGCTGCTGCTCGGCGGCAAGGCCGGGGACCTGTTCGGGCGCAGGCGGATGTTCCAGGCGGGCATCGCCGTCTTCACGCTCGCGTCGCTGCTCGGCGGCCTCGCCCCGAACGAGGGGCTGCTGATCGGCGCCCGCATACTCCAGGGCGTCGGGGCGGCGTTCGCGGCGCCCAGCGCGCTGGCCCTGATCACCACGACGTTCCCGGAGGGCAAGCCGCGCAACTCCGCGATGGGCGTGTACGCGGGCATGGCCGGCATCGGCGCCACGGTCGGCCTGCTGCTGGGCGGCGTACTCACCGATGTGCTGGACTGGCGCTGGGTGTTCTTCGTCAACATCCCCATCGGCCTCGCCGTGCTGGCCGGGACACGGACCCTCGTCGAGGCCGAACGCCACCACGGCCGGCTGGACGTTCCCGGCGCGATCACCGGCACCGGCGGACTGATCACCCTGGTCTACGGCATTACGCGCGGCGGCGACCAGGGCTGGACCAACGGCCTCACGCTGGTCTCCTTCGGCGCGGCGGTCGTCCTGCTCGTCGCATTCCTGTTCCTCCAGGCCCGGACCACGCACCCGATGATGCCGCTGCGGCTGTTCGCGGACCGGAGCCGTTGGGGTTCCTATGCCACGATGCTGTTCATCGGCGCGGGCATGTTCGCCACCTTCTATTTCCTCACGCTGTATATGCAGTTGATCCTCGGCTACAGCGCGGTGAAGACCGGCTTCGGCTTTCTGCCGATCAGTTTCGGGATGGCGGCCGCCGCGGGTGTCAGCTCCAAGCTGGTCGCCCGGTTCGCGCCGCGCGTGATCGCCGGACCGGGTCTGCTGGTGGCGGCCGGGGGCATGTTCTGGTTCGCGACCCTGGAGCCCGGCTCCTCGTACGCCGGGCACCTGATGCCCGCCATGTTCGTCACGGCGCTGGGCCTGGGCGCGACCTTCGTCCCGATGACGCTCGGCGCGGTCAGCGGTGTCTCCCACGACGACACCGGGGTCGCCTCGGCACTGCTCAACACCGCCCAGCAGATCGGCGGCGCGCTCGGCCTGGCGATCCTCTCGACGGTCTCCACGTCGGCGGCGAACGACCGGCTCCCCGAGGCCGCCTCGTCCCTCTACCAGGGCCTGGCCACCAAGGACCTCACCCTGGTGGCGAAGGCCGGCGACGCGGTGACCCACGGCTACACGATGGCCTTCGCCGCCGCCGCGGCCCTGTTCCTGGCCGGCCTGCTGGTCACCGCCTTCGCGGTGAACGCCGGGAAGCAACAGCACATCGAGGGCGCGCCCCCGGTCCACCTGGGCTGAGCCCGGCGTGTCGGGGCTCAGCCGGAGTACGGCTCGCCCAGATCCCACGCCTGGTACATCGCCTCCGCGAACCCCTCCGCGATCCGGTGCTCGCCGTTCTCGTTCGGGTGGGTGCCGTCGTAGGTGTCGAAGGTGGTGTCGTACGACGGGGGAGTGGACGCCAGGAGCAGAGGGGAGCGGGGTTCGTCGAGGTCGGCGACGGCCTTGGCGAGGAGCTCGTTGAAAGAGGCGACCTCGGTGGCGAAGGGGACGTCGGACTCGGCGCGGACGTTCGGGATCACCGGGAGTACGACCATGCGGATGCGGGGGTTCGCGGCGCGGGCCTCCGCGATGAAGGCGCGGGCGGTGTCCGCCGTCTGGGCCGCGTTCGTGTAGAAGCCCAGGTCGATCAGGCCCAGCGAGACCAGCAGTACGTCCGCCCGCTGGGTCCGCACCGCCTCGCGGATCAGCGGGGTCATGTGGACCCAGCCCTCGCCCCAGCCGGCGAGGTGGGCGCGGGGGAAGTCGGGGTCGGCGTACTCGTAGGAGTCGGGCGATCCCGTCGCCTTGTCGTAGAGGGTCTCGCGCGGGCCGACGATCCGGAACGGGCCCGGGTACGTCTCGCGCAGGTGCTGCCACATCCGGTAACGCCATGTGTGTTCGCCGGCGCTTCCGATCGTCATGGAATCGCCGACGGGCATGAACCTGAGCATTCGCTCATCATGGACGATCGCGGTGGGCGGCATGGACGGTGCGGATGTGAGTCCTGACACGCCTCGCGACGGGTCGGCCGGGAAGGCCGATGTGAACGCCCGTCCGGGGTGGCAGGCTTGGGCCATGCGCCGAACACTCGCGTTTCTTGCCGGGGTCCTGCTCGTGGGTGCGTTCGCCGTGCCCGCCTTCGCCGCCGACGGCGACGAGGGCTTCACGATCAAGGACCCTCGCATCACGGAGTCCAGCGGCCTCGCCGCCTCGCACGCCCACCCCGGCGTCTACTGGACCCACAACGACAGCGACGACGGCGCCTACCTCTACGCCGTCGACAGCGCCACGGGCGAGACCGTCGCCACGATCACCATGACCGGCGTCGGCGCCCCCCGCGACATCGAGGCCATCTCGATCGGACCCGACGACAACCTGTACGTCGGCGACATCGGCGACAACCTCGGCGGCACCTGGAACCACGTGTGGATCTACCGACTGCCCGAGCCGAAGGAGCTGAAGGACCAGACGATCCGCGCCACCCAGTACGTGGTGAAGTACGCGGACGGGCCCCGCGACGCGGAGGCGCTGATGGTGCACCCGAAGACCGGGCGGGTCTACATCGCCGACAAGAAGGACGTGGGCGGCCACCTCTACGAGGGCCCCGCAAAGCTCTCCGCCTCCGGCACCAACGTCTTCCGCAGCGTCGCCCCCGTCGACATCCAGGTCACCGACGGAGCCTTCTCGCCCGACGGGAAACAGCTCGCGCTGCGCGCCTACTTCGGCGGCCACGCGTACGCGTGGAACGGCGGGAAGATCAAGGAACAGGGGCGGCTGAGCGTGCCCCTGCAGCGGCAGGGCGAGTCCGTCACCTATACCGCCGACGGCTCGAAGCTGATGTTCGGCAGCGAGGGGGCGCAGAGCCCCGTGAACGCCGAGGACGCGCCGGGCGGCGGTAAGGACTCCAAGTCGCCCTCGGGAGGCGGGAGTTCCACGGACGCGACCTCCGACGGCGACGGCATGGACTCCGACGTCAGGGTCGGCGCGCTCGCCGTCGCCGTCTTCCTGGGCGCGGTGTTCGGACTCCGCCGCCTGCGCCGCAGGGGCTGAACCACGGGGGCGGGCTCTTCCCTCAGCCGCGATCGCGGCGCTCGACGAACGTCTCGAGCCCGTCGAGGATGCGCTGCAGCCCGAACTCGAAGTGGTCGAAGCCGGGGCCGAAGGCTCAGCAAGTGGAGCAGCCGCCGAAGCGGCCGACGTCGTGCGGCATCCGGGACTCCAGTGTTCCGAATGCCGCACGACTCATTGACGTGTCCACGAAAGATGCCTTCTATGGGATGCGTGGTGCGGTGGGAGCGCTCCCACCCGTTCCGGGGCCGCGTCTCCCGAGAGGAAGCAGCGACATGTTCCGCAGCTTGCGAAGAGCGTTGGGTGCTGCCGCGGCGGCACTCCTGTTACCGCTGGCCGGAGTCCAGGCCGCACAGGTGGACCCGGCAGCCGTGGCGGCGGCCGCCGCCGAGCCCGGAGCCGGCTACTGGCACACCAGTGGACGGCAGATCCTGGACGCCGCAGGACAGCCGGTACGGATCGCCGGCATCAACTGGTTCGGGTTCGAGACGTCCAACAACGCCGTCCACGGGCTCTGGACGCGCGACTACAAGAGCATGATCGACCAGATGAGGTCGCTCGGGTACAACACCGTCCGGCTGCCGTACAGCGACGACATCCTCAAGAGCGGTGCCGTGGCCAACAGCATCGACTTCTCCGGCGGCAAGAACGCCGACCTACAGGGCCTCACGCCGCTCCAGATCATGGACAGGATCGTTGCGTACGCGGGTCAGGACGGCCTGAAGGTCATCCTGGACCGGCACCGGCCGGACGCGGGCGGCCAGTCCGCGCTCTGGTACACGTCCACGGTCCCCGAGACGACGTGGATCACCAACCTCAAGGCTCTGGCGAGCCGCTACAAGGGCGACCCGACGGTGATCGGCATCGACCTGCACAACGAGCCGCACGATCCCGCCTGCTGGGGCTGCGGCGACACGACGAGGGACTGGCGCCTCGCCGCTCAGCGCGCAGGGAACGCGGTCCTGTCCGTCAACTCCGAGCTGCTGGTCTTCGTGGAGGGCGTGCAGACGGTCGACGGGGTGTCGGGCTGGTGGGGCGGCAACCTGATGGGGGTCGCGCGGTACCCGGTACAGCTGGACGTGCCGGGCCGGGTCGTCTACTCGGCCCACGACTACGCCACGAGCGTGGCCCAGCAGAGCTGGTTCAGCGATCCGTCCTTCCCCGCCAACATGCCGGGTGTCTGGGACAAGTACTGGGGCTACATCTTCAAGCAGAACCTCGCGCCGGTGTGGGTGGGCGAGTTCGGTACGACACTCCAGTCGACCGTCGACCAGAAGTGGCTCGCGGCGCTGGTGAGCTACCTCCGCCCCACGAGTACGTACGGCGCCGACAGCATCTCCTGGACCTTCTGGTCGTGGAACCCCAACTCCGGTGACACGGGCGGGATCCTGAAGGACGACTGGACAACCGTGGACACGGTGAAGGACGGGTACCTCGCGAGTGTCAAGGCGCCGGGGTTTCCGCCGTCACCGGGAGGAAGCGATCCCGGTGACCCGGGAGGTGGCACGGCCGCCTGCACCGCCGTGTACACCGTCAGCAGCGACTGGGGCGGCGGCTTCAACGCCGAGGTGAAGGTGACCAACTCCGGCTCGACCGCGCTGAAGTCCTGGACGACGACGTGGAGCTGGCCCGGTACCCAGAAGGTCACCAGCATGTGGAACGCCTCGTACAGGCAGAACGGGACGATCGTGACGGCCACGAACGCCGATCACAACGGGGCCGTGGCGGTGGGCGGCTCGGCGACCTTCGGGTTCGGGGGCGCGCCCGGGGGCGGGGGTGTTCCCACGGTGAGTTGCACGGCCACGTGAGGCTGAAGCGTACGGCTGGACGGGCTGGATGAGGGAAGGGTGCCCGGTGGTTCGCTGGGCGCTGAAGTCTCGGCGAGGCCGTTCGGGTATTGCGCGATGATCTCGTCGATGAACGCGGTCACAGGAAACGCGTAACGGCTCTGCCGAGGCCCGCTTGTGACGGTGCGTCGTACATTCCGGAAGGCGGTTCCGCCGCGAGCTGGGCGGCCTCCCGGAATCTGCTCGGGGTACGGAAAGGCCTGGTCCACCAGCCGGAGCGGCTGGTGGACCAGGCCTTTTGGAAGAAGTCGGCAGACCGTGACCGGTTAGAGCTTCTCGATCACGTAGTCGACGCACTTGGTGAGGGCCTCGACGTCCGCCGGGTCGACCGCCGGGAACATCGCGACGCGGAGCTGGTTGCGGCCGAGCTTGCGGTAGGGCTCGGTGTCGACGACGCCGTTGGCCCGCAGGACCTTGGCGACGGCCGCGGCGTCGATCTCGTCCGCGAAGTCGATCGTGCCGATGACCTGCGAGCGCTTGGCCGGGTCGGTGACGAACGGCGTGGCGTATTTGCTGTTCTCGGCCCAGGTGTAGAGGCGGGTCGAGGAGTCCTTCGTACGGGCCGAGGACCAGGACAGGCCGCCCTGGCCGTTGATCCACTCGAGCTGCTCGTTGAGCAGGAACAGGGTGGCGAGGGCCGGGGTGTTGTACGTCTGGTTCTTGCGGGAGTTGTCGATCGCCGTGGGCAGCGAGAAGAACTCCGGGATGTGCCGCCCGCTCGCGTGGACGCGTTCGGCGCGCTCGATCGCGGCCGGGGAGAAGACGCCGATCCACAGGCCGCCGTCGGAGGCGAAGGACTTCTGCGGGGCGAAGTAGTAGACGTCGGTCTCGGCGATGTCGACCGGGAGGCCGCCGGCGCCGGAGGTGGCGTCCACCAGGACGAGGGAGCCGTCGTCGGCGCCGGCCACCCGCCTGAGGGGGGCCGCGACACCGGTGGAGGTCTCGTTGTGGGTGAACGCGTAGACGTCCACGCCCGCCTCGGCCGCCGGGTCGGGGTGGGTGCCCGGGTCGGACGAGATCACGGTCGGCTCGGCCAGCCACGGGGCGAGCTTGGCCGCCTTCGCGAACTTGGAGCTGAACTCGCCGAAGGTGAGGTGCTGCGACTTGTTCTCGATGAGCCCGTGGGTCGCGATGTCCCAGAACGCGGTGGAGCCGCCGTTGCCGAGCACCACCTCGTACCCCTCGGGCAGCGAGAACAGCTCGCTCACGCCCTCGCGCACCTTGCCGACCAGGTTCTTGACCGGAGCCTGCCGGTGGGACGTCCCGAGCAGGGAACTGCCGGTCGCCGCCAGGGCGTCCAGCGCCTCCGTACGCACCTTGGAGGGGCCCGCGCCGAAACGACCGTCGGCGGGCTTGATGTCAGCGGGAATCTCGATATCGGCCACGACGCGGAGCCTAGCCGTTTCCGGAAACCCGGGTGAAACGTCGTCCGTCGGGTGAGACGGGGTGTCCATGCGCGTTATGTCACGATCCCGGCCACCAGCGCCACCATGGCGGTGAGCAGGGTGAGCGTGCCGCCGAAGGCGATCCCGGCGCGGAGCAGCGTGGCGGGCGGGGTGGCGCCGTCCCAGCGGGCGAGCAGGCCGGCGATGACAGCCACCAGCAGAGCGAGCAGGAAGCTGACGAGCAGAGCGAGGGTCAGCAGTGCCAGGTTTGTGGGTGAGGTCGTCATGAGGGCTCCTTCCGTTCCGTTCCGTGAGCGGGGCGATGGAAGGAAGGTGTCCGAAGCCGCGTACAGCGGTGTTCGGATGGACGAAGATGAACGGGCCTGAACAACGGGGACGATGCTGTCCGTGGAGGGGGCCGGGGTGGGGGCGAGCGGAGACCGGCAGGAAGCGCTGGCCGAGCTGAAGGAGCGGCTGCGGAGTCTGCGGGTGCAGCGGCGGTTGTCGATGACCGCTCTGCCGGGGCGGGCGGGGCTGGGGCGCACCACGGTCAGCCAGGCGCTGAACGGGACCGGCATGCCCAGCGAGGCGACCGTCGTGGCACTCGCGGCGGCACTGAGGACCGAGGCCGAACCGCTGCTGCGGCTGCGGGCCAGTGCTCTGCCTCCTGCTGCGCCCGCCGGGCCGACGGACGACGCCGTTCCGGATGCGGAAAGGCGGTTCGAGGACTGGTACCGGCGCTATGTGGAGCAGCGTTACGGGCAGCTGTCCGTGATCGGGCTGGATCTGTCCCGGCCGGAGCGGGCGTGCTGGCCGCTGGACGCCGCCTATCTCAGCCTGGAGCTCGCCACCCGTGTCCGCGGCATTGGGACGACCGATGGCGGGGGTGGGATGGGAGCCGGGCCCGTCGGGGGGATGGAGGTGCGGGTGGAGCGGGCCGAGCAGGCCCTGGCAGGACAGCGGCGCACCCTGGTCCGGGGGCTGGCCGGCAGCGGCAAGTCCACTCTGGTGCAGTGGCTTGCCGTCTCCACTGCCCGCCGTAGCCTGCCGCCCGAGCTGGCCCACCTGGAAGGCTGCCTGCCGTTCGTGCTGCCGCTGCGTACTTTGGTGCGACGCGATGAACTGCCCGCCCCGCACGAATACCTGGCAGCGATCGGCTGCCCGCGCGATGATGCCCAGCCGGCCGGCTGGGCTGATCGGGCCCTGATCGACGGGCGTGTTCTTCTGCTCGTCGACGGCCTCGACGAAGTACCGCAGGCCCAGCGCGCCAAGACCCGGCAGTGGCTGCGTGAGCTGCTCGCCGCCTACCCGCAGGCGGCCTACCTCGTCACCACCCGGCCTTCCGCGGTGCCCGAGGGCTGGCTGGCCGACAGTGATTTCACCGAACTGACCGTACGGCCGATGAGCACCCGTGATGTGTCGGTGTTCGTCACCCGCTGGCACACCGCAGCCGCCGCCAACGCCACCAGCGCTCAGGAGCGCGCCGATCTGGCCACTCTGGAAGAGGCGCTGAAGGACACCGTGCGCTCGCAGCGCGACCTGGCCCGGCTGACGACTACTCCACTGCTGTGCGCCCTGGTCTGCGCCCTTCATCGCGACCGGCGTGGCCACCTGCCGCACGGACGCATGGAACTCTACGAAGCCGCCCTGTCGATGCTGCTGCACCGCCGTGACAGTGAACGCGACATCGACGCCCCCGAAGGTCTCACCCTCACCGAACACCAGAGCATCCAGCTCCTCCAGCGACTGGGCTACTGGCTCATCCGCAACGGTCAGACGGAACTCGACCACGACACCGCACGAGCCCTCATCGACGACGCTCTGCCCGCCATGCCCCACGTCGCGCGACAGGCCGACGCCGATGCTGTCCTCAGCCACCTGCTCGCCCGCTCGGGGCTCCTACGGCAGCCCACCGCCGACACGATCGACTTCGTCCACCGCACCTTCCAGGACTACCTCGGTGCCAAAGCCGCCGTCGAGGCACGTGACATCCCCCTGCTGGTCCGGCATGCCCATGACGACCAGTGGGAGGACGTCCTGCGCATGGCAGTGGCTCACGCGCGTCCCCATGAACGTGCCAGTCTCCTTCGCCGCCTGATCACCCGAGGCGACCGCACCCCCAGACATCGCAACCGTCTGCATCTGCTGGCCACGGCCTGTCTGGAACACGCGACGGAACTCGACCCGGCCGTGCGCGAGGACGTTCAGCGGCGTACGGCCGCGCTTCTGCCTCCACGAAGCGTCGACGAGGCCATAACCCTGGCTGCAGTCGGCCCGGTGATCCTCGACCTGCTTCCCGGCCCCGAAGGGCTGGAGGACGACGAAGCTCAGGCCGTCGTCAGCACCGCTGGCCGTATCGGCGGCGATGCCGCTCTCACCGTCATGAAGAAATTCCGCGCAAGCACCGACACCAGCGTTCAGTCGACGCTGCAGGAGGACTGGGGCAACTTCGACACCGAGGACTACGCACGCGAAGTCCTCGCCCACATCTCGGGCTTCCCCCATATGACAGTGCGCTCAGCGGAGCAACTTACGGCCCTGCGCCACCTGCGCACTCCCAGCAGTGTCACCTTCGCTGGGAGCTTCACGAGCAGCGAGATCACCAGCGCGATCAAGCCGGAAGAGCTTCAGATGCTGCGGGTCCTTGACAACTCTGTGCTGGACGACCTGGACTTCCTCCAGGCGTACACGTCCCTGGCCAGCATCTCCTTGCACCGCTGCCGGAACGTCGCGGACCTGATGCCTCTGGCTGGTACGTCCGTCACCAGCCTCGACGTCTTCGGGTGTGCGGCGGTACACCTCGATGCTCTCCAAGGCCTGACCCGTCTGAAAAGACTGGGCCTCGACTTGAAGCTCCCGTACGAGAGCCTTGAAGCACTGCCGGTCGGTGCGGATCTCACCGACCTATGGCTCGGCGTCACATCCTGCGGGCATCTCCGCACCCTTGAGGGCATCACCCGCTGGCCCAACCTCACCATGCTGAACCTGTGTGGCTCTCTGGACGGCTTCTCCCAGGTCTCGGAATTGCCCAAGCTCAACTACCTCATGCTCCAGGCAGGCGCCGGCTTGTCCATGCTTGCCGAGCTCCCGCCCGCACCGCAGATCGAAGAGCTCTGGCTGGGACCCTGGGAGGCAGAAGACGACCTTGCCACGGTGGCCAGGGCACTTCCCAACCTCAAGAAGCTGACGATCAACTGCTATGAGGACCACCGGCAGGTCGACCTCACCCCACTGCGCGGCATGGCCGACCTCACCATCACCATCCACCGGGCGGACGAAGTCCTCGGCACCGAGCACTTCCCACCCGGCACCATCACCCGCAAGCCCCGCCCCCGCACCTGAGGCGTTCCCAAGCGGGGCTCGACGCTCACACCTCGACCGAACCGTCAGTTCTTCAACGCCGCGACCTCGCGCGCACGTGCGGTCAGTTCCCTCACCGGACGTGCCTTCGCGTGCCTGCCGAGTTGCGTGCGCATCGTCTCGAAGTGGTCATCGCCGCGGGCGGAGGACACATGCTCGTAGTCGTCCAGGAAACGTCCCCACGAGTTGCACGACGCCTCGAGATGCCCGTAGGCGTACTGCCGTTGTGCCAGCAGCGCGTACGAGTGCACGCGTCCCTGCCTCTCCACCTTCGGTTGCACCTTGATGGACTGCTGGAGAGCCTTGATGCTGCCGGGCAGGTCGCGCTCCTCGTGCAGCACATGGGAAACGTGGAACAGCCACGCCGTCTGGTCGTACCCGCCGATCGCGTCCCGCCGGTCGTCCGCCCTGGAGAGTGCGGCCTCGGCCTCCCTCAGACGCCCGTGGGCCATCTGCCGATCACCGACCATGCTCGCCGCGTGGGCCTGCTGTCCTCGTAGGAATGCCACCAGACGAGGCCCCGCGGCCGGCGCGGCCTCCGCGGCCGAGTCCGCGAGCTCCAATGCCTTCTGCCCGTGGCCGAGATTGGATGCCTGCAAGCTCATGCCGCGCAACGTCCGGCAGTAGGTCACGTGGTCGTGCGCTTCGCTCGCCAGCTTCAACGCCTTGACGTAGTAGGTCTGGCCGAGGCCATGGGCCTTTTCGTACATGGCCATCCACCCCGTCAGGTACGTGAGGTCGGACGCTGCGGCAAGCATGTCCTGGCGTACCTGTTCGCTCCCCTGCGCACGGAGCCAGGGCCCCACCGTGTTGACGAGGAACGCGGCAGCCATCGGCCGCGCGTGCCCCGCGCCGAGTTCGTCCAGGATGTCCGCGATCCGGTCCGTCGTGGTGCGCACTGCCGCGACCTGCGAGGCGCCGATACGGATCGTCCGCTTGCCGGGACCGGCCGGCTGGCCTGTGGCGTACGCAGGGGTGGAGAAGCCAGGCACAGCAAGAGCCGCCGAGAACACGCCTGCGGCGAGCACGCCGCGACGGGACGGGTCCATGTCCGCCCTTCCGAGGTCTATCAACCCCTCGACAGTGTCGGCCGATTCGGACCCCAGGATGGACGGGGCGGGTGTGAGCCCTGCTTCGGCGTGTGTGACGGGCCTGCCGAGCTGCGCCGACAACGCTTCGACGACCAGGGCCCTGACCTCGGGTTTCGGGCGCGCACCGGCGATCCAGTGCGAAACGGTGGACTGGCTGTAGTGGAGATCCAACCCCGCCTGTATGCCGAGGCGGTTCACGCGCTGGGCGAGCTGTGTCCGTGTCAATTTCGCCTGGTCGAGCAGCCCCGCAAGAGCAGGGTTGGGTGCGCGTTTGTTCGTGGCCATGCCTCAACTCCCGACGGCATTCATGGCGTTCACGTTCCCACCGGCTTCCAACGGTACCCGCGGAGGGTGACCGCGCGGTTACCTCTTCAGCGAACCCCGAATGATCTCGGCCTACAAGGGGGCCCGGTGATGACCATGACCGAAGAGTACGAATCCGGTACGGACGAGGAGGTACGGCCCGATGTCCGCGCCGAGTTGCCGATCGACGCCGACACGATCCAAAAGGCGATCGACGAGGTCACCGCGACCCGGCTCGACGTACCGCCACGCGACGCAATCGACCGGCACACAGACGAACTGGCCGAACATGCTCGCCGCCTGCTGCGCGAGGACTATCCGGCCGGCCAGCAGGACAACTCCGGCGTCCGAACCGCGTTCCGCGTCCTGTACCGACTGCTCGACGCCCGTCTCAGACCCACGTCAGTAACCAGCGACTACACGGCATGGACTTACTCGCGGAATCTCGCCAACGCGACGCACGCCCTGCTCGACGTGCACCGCCAACGCCAGGCGCCGTGACCGTGCCGCACCGACACCGGTACCGATCACGGATCGGCGAAATCGTCATCACGACCGTCCTTGTCGCCCTGGCCGTGACCGCCTTCGGTGTCGCTCTCTACAGCACTGTCACCCCGTGAACCTCCGCCATGTGCCCTGCTGCGCCCGTCGAACGGCGAGCACACAGGAAGGGCCGGGCGCGCGGCGGGTCCCGTGAATCAATCACCAAGTCCCTGGGAGGAAGCATGACGACAGCCACGATCCCCTTCGCCGCGAGGGCAGCAGCGCCGCCCTGCCTGGTCACCACCTCGATCGAGGGCGTGACGTGGAACAGCGAGCGGCAGTTGAACGAGAACGCGGACGGTACCCCCTGGCACACGGGGGACATGGCTGCATCGACGACGGACACCAACCAGGACGGCAAAGGCGACGACGTCGCCGACCCGTACCTCGCGCCCACGTCATGACCGCCACCGCCCGCCCTGTGCTCGTCGTCGCCGAACAGCTCGACGCGGCCGCGGACATGGTCGTCGATCAGCTGAACCAGCGCGATGTACCCGTCGTACGGTTCGACGCCGCCACGTTCCCCCAACAGCTCATGCTCACGGCCCGCCACGAGCCGACGGAGCCGGGGTGGACCGGGGTACTGGACGACGGGCGCCGGACGGCGCGGCTTGAGGACGTCCGGGCGGTCTACTGGAGGCGGCCCGGACGCTCCGCCATCGCCGACACGATCCCGGAGCCGTACGCGACATGGGCTCAGAACCAGGCCGATGCCGCTCTGCTGAACCTGCTCGCGGCCCTGCCGGGCGTCCGGTGGATCAACAATCCCCATCACGACCGGATCGCCGCGCACAAGCCCCAACAGCTCACCGCCGCGACACGCTGCGGCTTGAAGGTGCCGCGCAGCCTCATCACCAACGACCCCGGTGCCGCCCGCGCCTTCGCGAGGCAGGTCGACGCTCCGCTCATCTGCAAAGCCGTACTCGGCGGGCGACTCCCCGTCGACGATGGCCGGGCCCTGATGGTGGCCACACACCATGTCGACCCGGAGGACTTCGACGACAGCATTCGCGGTACCGCCCACTACTTTCAGGAAGCCATCGACAAGGCGTACGAGGTACGCCTCGTGGTCGTCGGCGAGCGGGTGTTCGGCGGGACCCTGCACGCCACCTCGGCACAAGCGCGCACCGACTGGCGCACCGATTACCAGCACATCGAGTACGGCACGACCCCCGTCCCCGACCACGTCGCCCACGGCGTGCGGCGCTTCCTGGCGTCCTACGGGATCGTGTTCGGGTCGTTCGACTTCGCTGTGACCCCGGATGACGAGTGGGTGTTCTTCGAGAACAACCCCGCGGGTACGTGGGCATGGGTCGAGAACCGCACCGGCTTGCCCATCGCCGCCGCGCACGCCGACTACCTGCAAGGAGGCAACGAATGACTTGGCCGGACACCAAAGCGTCGGCCGCGATGCGGCATAGGTTCGCCGCCGATCTCGACCCCCAGCACGCCACCGAATGGGCTGAGGTGTTCGCGGCCGTTCCCCGGCACGTCTTCGTGCCCCGCTTCTACGCCCAAGCCGATGACAGATCGTGGCGGACGGTCTACTGGGGCGATCCCGGTCACCTGGAGGCCGTGTATTCCGATCAGGCACTCACCACGCAACTCGACGAACACGGACTCCCCACCAGCTCATCGAGCGAACCAGCCCTCATGCTGGCCATGCTCAACGCACTTGACGTGCGAGACGGTGACACGGTCTTCGAGCTTGGCACGGGCACCGGCTACAACGCCGCGTTGCTCTCGCACCGGCTCGGCGACCACAATGTGACCAGTGTCGACGTCGATCTGGCACTCGTCGAAGGTGCGGTCCAACGACTCGAACAGGCCGGATACCGCCCGTTCGTCACCGGCGCCGACGGAGCCCGCGGCTACCCTGCGCGTGCCCCGTACGCGCGCATCATCGCCACCGCCGCCCTCCGGTCCGTACCGACGGCGTTTCTCGACCAGGCCGCCCCGGGCGGGGTCATCGTCGCCCCCATCGGAAACGGCGTCCTGCGCACCACCATCACCGCGCCCGGACACGCCACCGGACGGTTTCTCCCGACACCCGCGCATTTCATGCCCCGCCGCGTCCCGACCGTCGCGCCCGCCTTCGAGGCCGTACGTGACAGGGAACCCACGGATACCAAGGTGGCGCCGGCCGATGTCCTCGACCGCCTGCGGTTCCCGCTGTCGATCGCTCTGCCCGGGCACAACTCGTGTTCCTGGCGCGATCAGGACGGGGAGCTCACCGCTGTCGGTCTGTGGTCCGAGGACGGTTCGACGGCGACCGCTCACGTGTCCGGCGCGGTGCGCCAGATCGGGCCGCGGCGCCTGTGGGACGTCGTCGAGGGGCTCGCCGCCGTCTTCCCCGGGGTGCCGCTCCGTGAAGAGTTCGGCGTGACCGTCTCGCCGAGTCGGCAGGTCGTCTGGTACGGGTCGCCCGACGGGCCCGCGTGGGAACTGCCCAGAGGTGACGCGACGTGATCGGCGAGCGCCGGACGTGCTGATGTCTGCCCGTCCGGCGCTCGCCAAGGCCTCAGTTCCCCAGCCGCACCGGCAGACCGAACAAGTCGTTCTGGGTCACCACCGGCTTGTTGCGGAGTTCGGTCGCCGGGACTGCCAGGTCGAGGTCGGGGAAGCGCTCATACAGGGCCGGGAGGGCTACCGCCGCTTCCAGGCGGGAGAGGGCGGCGCCGGGGCACACGTGCGGGCCGTGGCCGAAGGAGATGTGCCGGTTCGGGGAGACGCGGGTGATGTCGAAGTCGCCGGCGGAGGGGCCGTGGGCGAGCTCGTCGCGGCCGATCGCGCCGTACGACACGATCAGCGCGTCCCCCGCGGGAATGACCCGGTCACCGACGGGAACGTCCTCGGTCGCGAAGCGGATCAGGACGTGCGAGGTGGGCGTGGAGTAGCGCAGGGTCTCCTCGACCACCGCGGACCAGTCGGCACCGCCGGAGAGGACCAGGGCGCGCTGCTCCGGGTGGAGCGACAGGTTGACGACCGCGTTGACGATGAGGGAGATCGTCGTCTCGTGGCCCGCCGCGACCATCAGCTGGAGGGTGGAGACGATCTCCGCGTCCGTGAGGTGGTCGCCGTTCTCGGAGGCGAGGATCAGCGCGGACGTGAGGTCGTCGCCCGGTTCGGCGCGCTTGGCGGCGACCGTCTCGGCCATGATCCCGGCCAGCTCGGTGAGCGTGGCGATGACCTCCGCGGGCGGGGTCTGCGTCGAGAAGAACTTCTCGAAGAGCTCCTTGAGCCGCGGCAGCTTCGCCTCGTCGATGCCCATCAGGTCGGCGATGACGTACATGGGCAGCGGGTAGGCGAACTCCGCCTTCAGATCGACGGTCCCGTCCGCGACACCCGGAGTCAGGTTGTCCAGCAGGCCCGCCGTCAGCTTGGCGATCCGGTCCCGCATCTGCTCCACCCGGCGGGGGGTCAGCGCCTGCGCCACCAGCGTCCGCATCCGGCGATGGTCCGCGCCGTCCACCGTGAGCATGGAACGGCCGGGGTTCGCGAGCCCGATCAGCGGCCAGTCCGCGGCTATCTCACCGCGCCGCCAGGCTCCCCAGACCTCGATGTCCTTCACCAGCCGGGGATCGGTCAGCAGCTTCTTCGCCTCGGCGTGATGGGTGACCGCCCACACCGGAACACCGCCGGGCAGGTCCACGGCGGCGAGCGGACCCGCCGCGCGCAGCCTGGCGCTCTCGCCGTCGAGGTCGGTGACGAAGGGGTCCAGCACGATACGGGTCTCTTCGGTGCTGGTGCCGGTGCTCGTGCCGGTGCCGGTGGTGGTCATGCGGAGGTCCCTCCAAGGGCCGGGGTGGGAGTGAAGCGCACGGGCAGTTCGGTCAGGCCCCGCAGCCACGGGGAGGGCCGCCGGGTCAGCGACTCGGCGGGCACGGCCAGATCGATGTCCGGCAGCCGGTCCAGTACGACCTCGATCCCGGTCCGCGCGATGACCTCCGCGACCTCCTGCGCCGGGAACGGACAGCGGTGCTCGCCGTGGCCGAAGGAGAAGTGCGCGTTGTTGCCGCCGGTGAGGGCGGAGCCGTCGGTGCGCACCTGGGGGTCGGAGTTGGCGCCCTGGAGGCCGAGGAGCAGCATGTCCCCGGAGCGGATGCGGCGACCGCCGAGCTGGGTGTCGCGGGAGGCCCAGCGGCCGGCGATGTTCTGGGAGGGCGTGTCCTCCCACAGGACCTCGTTCATGGCCTCGGCGACACTGTGCCGGCCGCCGAACAGCGACGCCGCGAAACGGTCGTCGGTCAGCATCAGGCGCAGCGAGTTGCCGATCCAGTCGGCCGTCGGCTGGTGGCCCGCGGCCAGCATGACCATCAGGTCCTGGACGATCTCCTCGTCCGTGAAGCCGGAGCCCTCGGTCACCGCCTCCTGGGCGAGTGCCGTCGCCAGCATGCGGCTGACCACGTCGTTCGAGGGCGTCGCCTTCCGGTCGGCGACCAACTGCGCCATGGAAGCGCCGAGATGCTGCTGTCCCGCGAGTGCGTCCGGCGTCCCGTTGATCATGGCGTTGAGGGCGCTGACCAGGCCGGGGCCCTGCTCGTCCGTGAAGCCGAAGAGCGTCGCGAGGACCCGGACGGGCAGCAGTGCCGCGTAGTCCCCGATGATGTCCGTCTCGCCCTTGGCGCTCACCGAGTCGATGAGTTCGTCGGCGAACTTCTCGGCGTGACCGCGCAGTTCGAAGGGGTCCACGGCCTCCAGGGCGTCGCTGATCATCGTGGCGCGCTCGCGGTGGCGTTCGCCGACCGTGTAGAGGATCGAGGGCTGCTTGCGGCCGATCATCGGCAGCATCGGCCAGTCGTCCGGGATGTCCGGCCACTGGCTCCACAGTTCGGAGTCCCGGCTGAACAGCACGGGATCGCCGGTGACCTGGTGGAGTTCGCGGTAGCCGACCACCAGCCAGGCCGGTACGTCACCGTCGAGCAGCACCGGCACCACGGCACCGTGGTCGCGCCGCAACTCCCGGTAAAGCTCGGCGGGTTCGGAGTGGAACCGGGTCCCGGTGAGGGGCACGGGTGCGGCGGAGGTCACAGGGCCAACTCCGGTGATTTGAGGGGGGTTTCGCCGTCAGCTCCGGGTGCGCTCTGGGCGGCGTACCGGCTCTGGATGTGCTCGACCAGCGTGATCAGGACCCGCTTGCTCGACTCCCGTGAGCGGGCGTCGCAGTCGACCAGCGGGATGTGGGGGTCGAGGTCGAGGGCCTCGCGGATCTGGGCAGGAGTGTGCGCGGCGCCGCCGAAGTCGTTGCAGGCCACGATGAACGGCGTGCCGTGGTGCTCCAGGCGGTCGATGGCGTACCAGGAGTCGTCGATGCGCCGGGTGTCGACGAGGACGACCGCGCCGAGCGTGCCGGAGAACAGCCGGTCCCAGAGGAACCAGAAGCGTTCCTGGCCCGGTGCGCCGAACAGGTACAGCACGTTGCGGGCGTCGAGCGTGATGCGGCCGAAGTCGAAGGCGACGGTGGTCGCGGACTTGCCGCGCACCTCGCTGATGTCGTCGATCGCCTCGCCCGCCTGGGTCATCGTCTCCTCCGTGTTGAGGGGACGTATCTCGCTCACCGAGCGGACCAGCGTCGTCTTGCCGACGCCGAAACCGCCGACGACGACGATCTTGAGGCCGTTGGCGGCCGACGCGGAGAGGGGCGTACGGGTGTCGGAGCTTGCCGGCACGGGCGTACGAGCGTCAGAGGTTACGGAGTCCAACGAGCACCTGCTCCAGGATGTCGGGATCGGGAAGAGCGGCGGTGTGCGGGTGACGGGCGCTGACGCGGCCGTTGGCGAGAAGGTCGGAGAGCAGGATCTTGGTGATGCTCACCGGCAGCCGCAGTTCGGCCGCGAGTTCGACGACCGCAGTGGGCTGCTGGGCGGAGCGCAGGATCGTCGCGTGCTCCGACTGCATGCCGGCCGCCGGATCGCACTCGGCGACCACCAGCGTCACCAGGTCGAACGGGGTGTCGGGCGCGGACCGGCTGCGCCCTCCCGTGAGGGTGTACAGCCGGTCGGGCGCGTCGTCCCTGCCCGGACGGCTCATGAGGTGCGCGGCGGCGCGCTCAGGTGTTCGCCGAGTTGTTCCACGAGTTCGCTCATGTTGTGGCCGACCAGGCCGGCGTCCGCGTCCTCGGCGGTGACCACCGCCAGGTGCGCGCCGTCGCCCGCCTCGACGATGAACAGGACCCCGCCGTAGAACTCGGCCATCGCGGACCGCACGCCTCCGCTCCCGTCGCCGAACTCCACGGAGGCACCGTGGGACAGCGACTGGATGCCGGCGGCGATCGCGGCGAGCTGGTCGGCCTGGTCGACCGAGAGCTCCGGTGTGCGGCACAGTTTCAGGCCGTCACGGGAGAGCACGAGCGCGTGCCGTGTGCCCGGGGTGCGCTCGAGGAGACCCTCGATGAGCCAGGAGAGCTTCTCGTCAGCGGTGGTGGTGCTGCCGGTCATGGAGTGGTGTGGCCTTTCGATTGCGAGTGGGAGGGCGACTGCTGGGGCGACGGGGCGGCGGAGGCCGTGTTCCGTGCCCCTTCCTGTTCGAGGTCTCCTTCGATGCGTTCGGCGTCCGCGGCACCCTGCGCCGCGCCGCGTACCGCCTGCCGGAAACTGCTGAAGCGGTCGCCGCGGGACTTGGCGGCATCGGCGGTACGGGAGTCGGAGCCGCCCGGGGGCGTGGCGCGTGAGCGGCTGCGCTCGGCGTGCGCGAGGGTGCGGCCACGACGGCGCTTGGGGAGGCTGCCGGCCGACGCGGGCTCCGGCTCGTGCCGCGGCGAGTCGTGGGTGGGGACGGGGTCCGGGTCGAGGTCGCGGGCGGCGGCGTACGACGGCTCGGGGAGCGGCTCGACGGCCGCGGTCCGGGCGGGCTCGGAACCGCCGTCGGCGGGCAGCGGGGCGGCCGGGAGGGTGAGCAGGTCCTGAGGTACGAGCATGAGGACGCCCGTGCCGCCGCGCGCGGAGGGCCGGAAGGACACCTTCAGGCCGTGCTTGACGGCGAGCCGGCCGACCACGGCGAGGCCGAGCCGGGTGCCGGTGAGGCCGCCCAGTTCGACGCCCTCGCCGGCCACGGCGCGTTCGGCGCGGCGCAGTTGGACGTCGCCCATGACCAGGCCGCTGTCCTCGACGGAGACGATGACGCCGGCCGGGACCTCCTCGACGTACACATGCACTTCGGCGGTCGGCGGGGAGAAGTTCGCGGCGTTGTCGAGGAGTTCGGCGAGCGCGTGCATCACGCCCTCGGCGGCGTGCCCGGCTACGGCGGCGTCGCTGGCGGAGTGGATGCGGACGCGCTGGTAGCCGCCGATGCGGCCCATGGCGCCGCGCAGGATCGACTCCATGACGATGGGCCGCGCCCAGCGGCGGCCGGAGCGGGCGCCGGAGAGGATGGCGACGGAGTCGGCGAGCCGGCCCGCCTGCGCGGTGCGGTGGTCGAGGTGGAGCAGGTCGGCGAGGACCTCCTCGTCGGAGTGCCGTTCCTCCATGGCGCGCAGGTCGGCGAGCATGCCCGTGGACAGTGCCTGCATCCGCCCCGCCGCGTTGGCGGTCGAGGCGAGCGCGCCGGCGCGGTCACTGGTGGCCTGCCGGGCGCGCTCGGCCAGCCGGGTGTTCTCCGCGGTGAGGCGGTCGCGTTCATCGGTGAGCCGCTGCCGGTCGGCGTCGAACTCCTCGATGAGGAGCGCGCGTTCCCGCGCTGCGGTCTCGGTCAGCCGCTCGCGCTCGCGCGACGCGGTGTCCCTCAGCTGCATGCGTTCCTGCGCGGACACCTCGGCCAGGCGGGTCCGCTCGCGGGCGACGTCACCGGTCAGCCGGGCCTGCTCCTGGTTGAACTCCTCGGTGAGCCGGGCCCGTTCCTGGAGGAGCCGTCCGGCGTCCTGGGTCACGGCGCCGAGGCGACGGCGCAGCAGTCTCGAGGTCAGTACGGCATGGGCGGTGACGGCGACGGCCGCGCACAGCAGTACGGCGGCGGCGCCCGCGCCCCAGGCGAGGGGGACCCGCACCGAGCCGGGTGCCAGGTAGACGGCGCCGACGACCGCGAGCGCGGCGAACACGGCGGTGATCAGGGGAGCGGGCGCGACGGCGCGGAGGGTGGGTCGTTCGCCGGGGGGGATGGGCGCGGTTGGCGCGGTCATGAATCGTGTCCTCGGTCGTGTCCTGGGGCGAGGGTCCTGGGAGCGAGGTTCCTGAGGCGAGAAGCGACACCTGGTGCTCAACTGACGGTCACTATATGAGAGTTCGTGATCGGATTGGGAAGGTTCTTTGTTCCCGGTCGGGTAAAGCCGACGATCATTCGAACAGGTGAACGTGACGGTCACTCAGTGACACATTGGTCACTGTCAGTGCCCGGGGGCATCCTGGAGGCATGACGGATCCAGGGGAACTGCGGGCCGGGTTGCGCGAGGCCGTGCGCGGCGAGGTCGCCTTCGACGTGACCGCACGGGCGCTGACCACCATGGACGCGTCCAACTACCGCCGCGTCCCGCTCGGCGTCGTCTCCCCGCGCGACGCCGACGACGTCGTGGCGGCCCTCGCCGTGTGCCGGGCGCACGGGGTGCCGGTCGTCCCGCGCGGCGGCGGCACGTCGATCGCCGGGCAGGCCACCGGCACCGGAGTCGTCCTCGACTTCACCCGCCACATGAACCGGATCGTGTCGCTCGACCCCGACGCCCGCACCGCGGTGGTCCAGCCCGGTGTCGTACTGGACCGCCTCCAGGACGCCGCCGCCCCGCACGGCCTGCGCTTTGGCCCCGACCCCTCGACCCACAGCCGCTGCACCCTCGGCGGCATGATCGGCAACAACTCCTGCGGATCCCACTCGGTCGCCTGGGGCACCACGGCCGACAGCGTGCGGGAGCTGTCGGTGGTCACGGTGCAGGGCGCGGCGCTCCGGCTCGGACAGGACTGGGCGGGCGCCCCCGACGGCCTCCGTCCCCTGGTGGAAGGGGAGTTGGCGCGCCTGCGCACGGGCTTCCCCGACCTTCCGCGCCGGATCTCCGGGTATGCGCTGGACGCCCTCCTCCCGGAGCGGGGCGCGGACGTGGCCCGGTCCTTCTGCGGCTCCGAGGGCACGCTCGGGGTGCTGACCGAGGCGGTCGTACGACTGGTCGAGGCGCCGCCCGCGCGAGCGCTGGCCGTGCTGGCGTACGCGGACGAGAGCGCGGCGGCGGAGGCCGCCGCCGGGCTGCTGCCGTACGGCCCGCTCACCGTGGAGGGGATGGCCGCCGATCTCGTACGGGCCGACGCGGGGCTGCCGCGCGGCGGGGCCTGGCTCTTCGTGGAGACGGGCGGGGCGGACGAGAGGGAGGCACGCGCGCGCGGCGGGGCGATCGTGCGGGCCGCCGGCGTCACCGATTCCCTCGTGGTCACCGACCCGGCCGGGCAGCGCGCCCTGTGGCGGCTGCGCGAGGACGCCAGCGGCACGGCGACCCGGATGCCCGACGGCAGCGAGGCCTGGCCCGGCTGGGAGGACTGCGCGGTGCCGCCCGCCCGGCTCGGACCGTATCTCCGCGATTTCCGCGCCCTGTTGACGGCCCACGGGCTGCGCGGCGCGCCGTACGGGCACTTCGGCGACGGATGTATCCACGTGCGCGTCGACTTCGACCTGATGACACCCGCCGGGGTAGGCCGCTTCCGGCGCTTCTCGGAGGAACTCGCCGAGGTCGTCGTGTCCCACGGGGGCTCCCTGTCGGGCGAGCACGGGGACGGGCAGGCGCGGGCGGAGCTGCTGCCGAAGATGTACGGCGCGGAGATGGTGGGGCTCTTCGAGCGGGTCAAGGGCATCTGGGATCCGGACGACGTGCTCAACCCGGGGATGCTGGTGCGGCCCCACCGGCTGGACGAGAACCTGCGGTTCGCGGTGCTGCCGAAGGAGCCGGTGGACGTGGCCTTCGGGTATCCGGCGGACGGCGGGGACTTCTCGGCGGCGGTGCGGCGGTGCGTGGGCGTCGCCAAGTGCCGTACGGCCACGGTGTCCGGCGCGGACGTCATGTGCCCCTCGTTCCGGGCGACCGGCGAGGAGGAGCACTCCACGCGGGGGCGGGCCCGGCTGCTCCACGAGATGCTCGCGGGCGAGGTCGTGACCGACAGCTGGCGCTCGACGGAGGTCCGCGACGCGCTGGACCTCTGCCTCTCCTGCAAGGGATGCAGGTCCGACTGCCCGGTCGGCGTCGACATGGCCACGTACAAGGCGGAGTTCCTCCACCACCACTACGAGGGGCGGCGCCGCCCGGCATCCCACTACGCCATGGGGTGGCTGCCGGTGTGGCTCGGGGCCGTCGCCAGGACGCGCACGGCGCGAGTCGTCAACTCCCTTGCCGGCGTGGGATTTCTGGCGGCGGTGGCCAAGCGGCTGGGCGGGATCGCGCCCGAGCGGGGGATTCCGCCGGTGGCACGGGAGACCTTCAGCCGGTGGTGGTCGCGGAGGTTCCGGGCGCGAGTGCGGGGGTTCGTGCGGGACGCCAAGCGGGGGGTTCGGCGGCCGTTCCCGGGGTTCGGGACCGACTCCGACTCCGGCCCCGGCTCCGGTTCCGGTCCCGGCTTCGGCTCCGGCGGTGAGGTCGTCGTCGTGTGGCCGGACACCTTCACCGAGCACCTCTCACCGTCCGTGGGCCGGGCCGCCGTACACGTCCTGGAGGCAGCGGGACTGACGGTGCTGCTGCCGCCGACGAAGGCGATGAGGTTCACGCCGGCGGGGGCGGGGGTGTCGGGCCCGCCGGGGTCCGGGGTGGCGCGTGGAGCGCATGGCTTCGGGGGGTCGCGTTCCCCCATCGGGGACGGCGTCACCAAGGGCCCGCTCGGGTTCGGGGCGGTCCTGCCGCGTCGCCGCCACCGCGTCTGCTGCGGACTGACCTACGTCTCGACCGGCCAGCTCGACCGCGCCCGCGCGGTGATGCGCCGCACGCTGGACCTGATGGAGCCGTACCTGGAGATGGGCACTCCGGTGGTCGTTCTGGAACCGAGCTGCGCCGCCGCCCTGCGCACCGACCTCCCGGAGCTGTTGCACGACGATCCGCGGGCGGCGCGGCTGGCGGCCGCGGTGACGACGTTCGCACAGGCGCTGGAGCGCCATGCCCCGCACTGGACGCCGCCCCGGCTGGACCGTCCGGCCGTCGGTCAGACCCACTGCCACCAGCACGCGGTCCTGGGCGACACCGCCGACCGCCGCCTGCGCGAGGCCGCGGGGCTGACCGGCACCCTGACAGGCGGCTGCTGCGGCCTCGCGGGCAACTTCGGCTTCGAGAAGGGACACTTCGAGGTGTCGACGGCCTGCGCCGAGGAGCAACTCCTCCCGGCGGTGCGGGCCGCCCCGGACGGCACGGTGATCCTGGCGGACGGCTTCTCCTGCCGTACGCAGCTCGACCAGCTGGCGGGGAGAAAGGGACGGCATATGGCGGAGGTGCTGGCGGAGGGGCTGAACGGGGGTGAGGGGTGAAGCGGCTCGGCCGGCCAGACACCGCCCGAAAGTACGCTGACGCCCGCCACCGATCCGCTGACGCCCCCACTGATTCGCTGACGCCCGCCACCGACCCACAGCACCCCCACCGACCCACTGCACCCCCACCGCTCCGCTGACTCCCGCCACCGACCCACAGCCCCCCGCCGGTCCGCTGACTCCCGTCACCGACCCCCTGACGCCCCCACCGCCCCACCGCCCGACCGACACCCCCACCGACCCGAGGAGCGGCACGCGCATGAGTCTCCGTTTGCAGGCCATCACCCGGGACGAGCACCTGGACTTCGTCAGGAGCCGTCCGTCCGCCAGCCACATGCAGGTGCCGTCCTGGGGCGACGTGAAGCCCGACTGGCGGCCGGAGAGTCTGGGCTGGTTCGACGGGGAGGGGCGGCTCGTCGGGGTGGGGCTGGTGCTGATGCGACCGCTGCCTAAGGTCAAGCGGTACCTCGCCTACCTGCCCGAGGGACCGGTCATCGACTGGCACGCGGCGGACCTCGAACGCTGGCTCGATCCGATGCTGGCCCACCTCAAGGGGCGGGGCGCGTTCACGGTGAAGATGGGGCCGCCGGTGGTCCTGCGCCGGTGGAGCGCGGACGCGGTCAAGGCGGCGATCGCCGATCCGGCGGCGCGGCGGCTGGGAGACGCGGAGGCGACGACGTACGAGCCCGTGGCCTTCGAGGTCGCGGAGCGGCTCCGGAGGATGGGCTGGCAGCGGGCCGACGCCGACAGCGAGGACGGGTTCGCGGCGGGGCAGCCGCGGTACGTGTTCCAGGTGCCGTTCGCAGGGCGGTCGCTGGAGGAGATCCACCAGGGCCTCAACCAGCAGTGGCGGCGCAACATCAAGAAGGCCGACAAGGCCGGCGTGAAGGTGGTGCGGGGCGGCTACGACGACCTGCCCGCCTTCTACGAGCTGTACGCGGAGACGGCCGGACGCGACCGTTTCATCCCCCGCCCGCTGCCCTACTTCCAGCGCATGTGGACCGCGCTCACGGCCGAGGACCCGGACCGGATGCGCCTCTACCTCGCCCACCACGACGGCGACATCCTCGCCGCCGCCACGATGCTGACCGTCGGCGGACACGTCTGGTACTCCTACGGCGCCTCCACCAGCCGCCGGCGCGAGGTCCAGCCGAACAACGCCATCCAGTGGCGGATGATGACCGACGCCCACGAACTCGGCGCCACCGTCTACGACTTCCGCGGCATCACCGACACCCTGGACGAGACCAACCACCTGCTCGGCCTCCTGCGCTTCAAGGTCGGCGCGGGCGGCGAGGCCGCCGAGTACCTCGGCGAGTGGGACTTCCCCCTCAACCGCGTGCTCCACAAGGCGCTGGATCTCTACATGGCGCGACGCGGGTGACCGTAGGCCCCGACGCGCGTGACCCATCGCACCCGTCGCACCGTGCGGTAAGCGGTAAAAGAGGTTCACAGTCCTGACTTAGTCCATTACCCTGGACTGGAAAGTGCAGCAGGTTAGACGAACGGCTGCGAACTCCGACGTGAACTTCCTGGACGGCCCCCGTGAACCTCCCCAGTGCTGACGTGGCCACGACGGCGACCGAACCCGCAGTCGCCGCGGCGGCAGCCGCTTCCGCGGCCGGTTCGGCGGGAGGTTCCCGGCGCCGGGACGGCCTCGGCCCGCTGGGCCTGGTCCTCGCCGGGGGGATCTCGGTGCAGTTCGGCGGCGCGCTGGCCGTGACGCTGATGCCGCGGGCCGGCGCGCTCGGGGTCGTCACCCTGCGGCTCGCGGTCGCCGCGATCGTGCTGCTCGTGGTCTGCCGGCCCAAGGTGCGCGGGTACGCGCGGGCCGACTGGGGCACCATCGTCGTCTTCGGCGCCACGATGGCCGCGATGAACGGGCTGTTCTACCAGTCGGTCGACCGCATCCCGCTCGGCACCGCCGTCACCCTCGAGGTGCTCGGCCCGCTCGCGCTCTCCGTCCTCGCCTCCCGCCGCGCCCTGAACCTGCTCTGGGCCGGCCTCGCCCTCGGCGGCGTCTTCCTCCTCGGCGGCGGAGGCTTCGGCGACCTCGACCCGCTGGGCGTCGCCTTCGCCCTGTCCGCGGGCGCCATGTGGGCGACGTACATCGTCTTCAGTGCCCGGACGGGGCGGCGTTTTCCGCAGGCCGACGGGCTCGCGCTCGCCATGGTGGTCGCGGCGGTGCTGTTCCTGCCGCTGGGGATCGTCGAGTCGGGCTCGAAGCTGCTGGCCCCCACGACGATCGCGCTGGGCGCCGCCGTGGCCGTACTGTCCTCCGTCCTCCCCTACACCCTCGAACTCCTCGCCCTGCGCCGGCTCCCCGCCTCCACCTTCGCCATCCTCATGAGCCTCGAACCGGCCATCGCCGCGACCGCCGGTTTCCTCGTCCTCGACCAGGCCCTGTCCCTCACCCAGGCCTGCGCGATCGCCCTCGTCATCGCGGCGAGCATGGGCGCGGTACGGACCCAGGTGGGGCGGGGGAAGGCGCGGGGGCTGGGGGCCGAGCAGAGCGTCCTGGGCTGACGCGACCAGCCAAGGACCAGCTCAAGGATCAGGTCGGGGCTCGAAACCCGTGTGTGGGAGGCTTGTGGAGACCGCCGCCCGACTGTCCTGCCCAGGGCCGGGGCGGACTGGTCGCGCTGGTGTCGTTCCTACGGGCTGAGTCCGTGGTCCCCGGTGGCACATACGTCGATACGTGGGCCTTCCGGCTTGCCTTTGTGGGGACGGATCATGATGGAAGTGTTCGATGCCTCGGCGGCGAAGGTGATGCCGCTGGACGTGAGGACGCCGCAGGAGCGGCCGGCGCTGGGGCACGCACCTCGGTACCAGGGGTACGCGTTCTCCGGTCAGGACCCGCGCAGGGGCTCTCGGCTGTGGCGGCGAGCATGACGGCGAAGGGCTTGGGGCGGGCGGTGGCGGAGCTGCTGGAGGCCAGCCATACGACGCCGTTCGAGCAGTTGTCCCGCCTCCTCGGCACCGCGGCGACGACGGCCGGCGCGGGCGGAGCCCGGTTGTTCGTGGCGGATCTGCAGGAGGAGGTGCTGCGGGAGGTCACCGGAAGGGGCTTGAGCGCCGGCGAAGAAGGCGAGCAGTTCCGGATCGAGGGCACTCTGCCGGGGCGCGCCTACCAGATCAGCGAGATCACCACGCCGGCGCGCGGTGGGGCGTGCTGGGTGCCGGTACTGGACGGCGCCGAGCGCCTGGGTGTCCTGCACATCGAGTCAGGCCCCGGCGACCGGGGCAGGCCCGATGAGGAAGTCATGCGGACGCTGGCGTCGATAGCCGGACTGCTGCTGGTGTCCAAGCGGGCCCACAGCGACTCCCACGCCCGGTTGGTCCGGACCCGGCCGATGGGAGTGCCGGCGGAACTGCAGTGGGCGCTGATGCCGCCGCGGACCTTCTCCGACCACCGGGTCACCGTCAGCGCGTTCATGGAACCGGCCTACCAGGTGGCCGGTGACGCCTACGAGTACGCGGTGGCCGGAGACACCCTGCACGTGGCGGTCTTCGACGCCATGGGCCACGACACCTCCGCGGGTCTGACCGCCGCTCTGGCGATGTCCACCTGCCGCAGCCACCGCCGCGCCGGCGCGAGCATCCCCGAAGTCAGCATCGCCGCCGAGGACGTCCTGGTCGGGCAGTTCGGACACAGCCGCTACGCCACCGGCATCCTCGGGGACCTGGAGCTGAACACCGGCTTGTTCAGCTGGGTCAACCGCGGTCACATGCTGCCGGTGCTGATTCGCGGCGGTCGCTGGGCCAGTACGCTGCGGTGCCCGCCCGCGGGTCCCATGGGCAGTGGTTTCAATCTGCCGGTCAGTCAGCGCACCGAGCAGTTGGAGCCCGGTGACCGGCTGCTGCTGTTCACCGACGGCATCACCGAGGCCCGCGGCACCGACGGGAAGGAGTTCGGCGTGGAACGCTTCACCGACTTCATCATCCGCCACCACGCCGACAACCTGCCCGTCGCGGAGACCCTGCGCCGTCTCATGCACGCCGTCATGGACTACCACGACGGACAACTCCAGGACGATGCGACCGTCCTGTTCTGCGAATGGCACGGCGACACCCGCCCGCACTGAGTCGGCTACCTCGCCGGCGATACGCGCCCTGAGCCCTAGACGAGCGCGCCGCCGGCAGCCGCCGTCACGAACGCGGCGAAGGCCTCCGGCGTGACGGTGAGGGCCCCGTGGGCGGGGTTCTTCGAGTCGCGGACGGCTATGTGGGGGCTGAGGTCGGCGACCTCGACGCATTGGCCGCCGGTGTCGGAGCTGTACGAGGACTTGTGCCAGGCGGCATCACCGAGGGGGGCGCACTCGACGCAATCGCCGCCCGTGTCGGAGCTGTACGACGACTTACGCCACGTCGCGCCGGTCAGATCCCGGTTCGCTGCCATAACGCTCCTCCAGTACGCGGGCGATCAAGGTGGCCGAGTCCTCCAAGGAGAGGGCACTGGCCTGCAGTTGATCGTAACGGAGCGAACCCTCCTTGATGGCCTCAGGATTGGCCGTCATGTGGCCCTGCACGAAGTCCTCGGTGTAGACGATGTCCGGGTCGTCGCCGAACCGAAGAACGGTGAATGTGCCGGGTAGGCCCGCGTGCGCACCAGCCTCGAACGGCAGGATCTGCACCTTCAGCCACGGCCGACGCACCAAGGCCAACAGGTGGGTGAGTTGCTCCCGCATCACCTCCCGGCCGCCGATCTCCTGGTGCAGCACCGCCTCGCTGAGCACGACCCAGAGCGACGGCGGATGTGCGCGTTCAAGCACGCGCTGCCGCTCCAGCCGGGCCGCGACCCTGGCATCCAGGTCCTCGTCGTTGCGCGCGCCAAGCACCGCCCGTGCGTACCCCTGCGTCTGTAACAGGCCATCCACCAACTGCGCTTGGAACGTCGAGATGTACGTCGCCTTCGCCTCCATCTCCGCGTACGGCTGGAACCAGTACGGCAGTTGACTCCGGAGGACGAGCCCCACCAGCCGTGAGAACACCCCGTCCGTCCCCAGCGCCGCGTCCGCCCGTTCGGCGAAGTCGCGGGTCGGGACCTTCTTGGCGGTCTCGATCTGCCCGATCAGGGACCCCGTACAGAAGATGCAACTGCCCAGCTGGGCCTGCTTGAGCCCCGCCGACTCCCGGACGCGGCGCAGCTCGCTCCCGAAGTAGTCCAGCGGGGAAGCGCTGGGATCGAGTGCGCGGATATTCACCACGGGACGGCCTCCCCAGGTCGAAACGCAGAACGGCGTTGACTTCGATCTGTTGCTGAGAGTAGCGACTCGCGCGCAACGAGTGGCGTAAATCAATAATGCAAGCACGCTTGCTTGTTTATGGAGCCCCTGCCATGCTCCGGAAAACACCGCACCACCCCGCACACCGCCGTGTCCCGAGGGGAGCGCCATCGTGTTCGACCCGTCGTCCGTGATCGACGATCTGTACCGGGAGAGCGAGGAACTCGACCAGCTGGTGGGGAAGTTGGAGGAGGGCGACTGGGCCCTTCCGACGCCCGCCGCCGGGTGGAGTGTCGCTCACCAGATCGCGCATCTCGCCTGGACCGACCGGGCGACGCTGCTGGCCGTCACGGACGCGGAGGCGTTCGGGCGGGAGACCGAGAAGGCGTTCGCGGCGCCCAATTCCTTCGTGGACGAGGCCGCCGAGGAGGGAGCGCGTGCGGAGCCCGCGCTGCTGCTCGCCAACTGGCGTGCCGGACGCGCCAAGTTGGAGGGCGCGCTGCGCGCCGCTTCCCCGGGCGTGCGCTTCCCCTGGTACGGGCCGCCCATGTCCGCCGCCTCCATGGCCACCGCCCGCCTGATGGAGACCTGGGCCCACGGCCAGGACGTGGCCGACGCGTTGGGTGTGACACGCGAACCCACCGACCGGCTCCGGCATGTGGTGCGCATCGGCGTGCGGACCCGGAACTTCGCCTTCGGGGTGCGCGGGCTCACCCCGCCGAGTGAGGAGTTCCGGGTGGAACTCACCTCTCCGTCGGGAGAGTTGTGGACGCACGGGCCCGAGAACGCCGCCCAGCGCGTCACCGGCCCCGCGCTCGACTTCTGCCTGCTGGTCACCCAGCGGGCGAACCGCGCCGACCTCGCCGTACGGGCCCGGGGGGCCGACGCCGGGCAATGGCTGGACATCGCTCAGGCGTTCGCGGGCCCGTCCGGGACCGGCCGCGCGCCGAAGGGGGCGGGCGGTGACCACTGAGCCGCTGCGGGAGGAGGAACGGACGGTGACCGCCGAGCCCCTGGACGAGGTCAAGCGGGCGGTGATCGCCGAGGCCCTGCGGGATGTGGAGCCCGTGGTGATCGCCGAGGCCCCGCGAGAGGCGACGTCGGCCGAGCCGCTCCGCATCGGCAACGCCTCCGGGTTCTACGGCGACCGCTTCGACGCCATGCGCGAGATGCTCACCGGCGGCCCGCTGGACGTCCTCACCGGCGACTACCTCGCCGAGCTGACCATGCTCATCCTGGGCCGGGACCGCCTCAAGGACCCCGCGCGCGGATACGCCAAGACCTTCCTGGGCCAGCTGGAGGAGTGCCTCGGCCTCGCCCACGACCGCGGAGTACGCCTCGTCGCGAACGCCGGTGGCCTCAACCCTGCCGGACTCGCCGACGCCGTAAGGGAGTTGGCAGGCCGGCTCGGCATCCCGGCGCGGGTCGCGCACGTCGAGGGCGACGACCTCACCGGCCGCCACCCCGGCAGTCTCGCCGCGCACGCCTACCTCGGCGGCGCCGGAATCGCGGCCTGTCTGCGCGAGGGCGCGGACATCGTCGTCACCGGGCGGGTGACGGACGCGGCGCTGGTCACCGGGCCCGCCGTGGCCCACTTCGGCTGGGCCCCGGACGCCTACGACCGGCTCGCGGGCGCCGTGGTCGCCGGACACGTCCTGGAGTGCGGCACCCAGGCCACCGGCGGCAACTACGCCTTCTTCACCGAGCACGACCGGGCGCTCCTGCGTCACCCCGGCTTCCCGCTCGCCGAACTCCACGAGGACGGCACGAGCGTCATCACCAAACACGACGGCACCGGCGGACTCGTCGACGTCGGCACGGTCACCGCGCAGCTCCTGTACGAGACGGCGGGTGCCCGGTACGCGGGGCCCGACGTCACCGCCAGGCTCGACACGGTCAGGCTCACCCAGGACGGCCCCGACCGGGTACGGATCGACGGCGTGCGCGGCGAGGCCCCGCCGCCCACCCTCAAGGTCGGCCTCAACCGGCTCGGCGGCTTCCGCAACGAGGTCGTGTTCGTGCTGACGGGCCTCGACATCGAGGCCAAGGCCGCTCTCGTCCGGGACCAGATGGACACCGCGCTCGCCGGGGCCAAGTCCCGGCCCGCCGAGGTGCGCTGGGACCTCGCCCGCACCGACCATCCCGACGCCCCCACCGAGGAGGCGGCGAGCGCGCTGCTCCATCTCGTCGTCCGGGACCCCGAACAGCACGCGGTGGGGCGGGCGTTCAGCGGCGCCGCCGTCGAGCTGGCCCTCGCCGGCTACCCCGGATTCCATGTGCTGGCGCCACCCGGGCCGGGCGCGCCCTACGGGGTCTTCGAGGATGTGTACGTCCCCCATGGCGCCGTCGACCAGGTGGCCGTCCTTCACGACGGGCGCCGCGTCGACATCGCTCCGGGCGACGACACCCTCGTACTCGAAAACGCGCCGGAACCGCCCCTGCCCGAGCCCCCGCCACCCGGTACACCCACCCGCCGTGCCCCTCTCGGCTTCGTCGCCGGAGCCCGCAGCGGCGACAAGGGCGGCAACGCGAACGTCGGAGTGTGGGTCCGCACGGACGCGGCCTGGCGATGGCTCGCCCACACCCTCACGGTCGACCGGTTCCGCGAACTCATCCCGGAGAGCGCCGACTTGACCGTCGTACGGCACGTGCTGCCGAACCTCCGCGCGCTGAACTTCGTGGTCGGGGGAATCCTCGGCGAGGGCGTCGCCTCCCAGCACCGTTTCGACCCCCAGGCCAAGGCGCTGGGCGAATGGCTCCGCTCCCGCCACCTCGACATCCCGGAGTCACTGCTGTGACCGTCATCAACTCGGCCCTGGACACCAGGAGCGCCGAGTACACCGCCCACCGCGAGGCGATGCTCAGCAAGCTCACCGAGCTGGACACCGAGCACGCCAAGGCGCTCGCGGGCGGTGGCGAGAAGTACGTCGCCCGGCACCGGGGGCGCGGCAAACTGCTCGCCCGGGAACGGATCGAACTGCTGCTTGACCCCGACACCCCGTTCCTGGAGCTGTCGCCGCTCGCGGCCTGGGGGAGCGAGTACGCGGTCGGTGCCTCGCTGGTCACCGGGATCGGGGTCGTCGAGGGCGTGGAGTGCCTGATCACGGCGAACGACCCGACCGTGCGCGGCGGCGCCAGCAACCCGTGGAGCCTGAAGAAGGCGCTGCGGGCCAACGACATCGCCCTCGCCAACCGGCTGCCGTGCGTCAGTCTCGTCGAGTCGGGCGGTGCCGATCTCCCGTCGCAGAAGGAGATCTTCATCCCCGGGGGTGCGATCTTCCGGGACATCACCCGGCTGTCGGCGGCCGGAATCCCGACCGTGGCCGTCGTGTTCGGCAACTCCACCGCCGGAGGCGCGTACATCCCCGGTATGTCCGACCACGTGATCATGGTCAAGGAGCGGGCGAAGGTCTTCCTCGGCGGGCCGCCGCTGGTGAAGATGGCCACCGGCGAGGAGAGCGACGACGAGTCCCTGGGCGGCGCCGAGATGCACGCGCGCGTGTCGGGGCTCGCGGACTACTTCGCCGTCGACGAGCGGGACGCGGTCCGGCAGGCCCGGCGGGTGGTGGCCCGCCTCAACCACCGCAAGGCGCACGCCGATCCGGGCCCGGCCGTCCCGCCGAAGTACGACGAGGACGAGCTGCTGGGGATCGTCCCCGGCGACCTGCGGCACCCCTTCGACCCGCGTGAGGTCGTCGCCCGGATCGTCGACGGCTCCGACTTCGACGAGTTCAAGCCGCTCTACGGGACGAGTCTGACCACCGGCTGGGCGAGCCTGCACGGCTACCCGGTCGGCGTGCTGGCCAACGCCCAGGGTGTGCTGTTCAGCGCCGAGTCGCAGAAGGCGGCCCAGTTCATCCAGCTCGCCAACCAGCGCGACATCCCCCTCCTCTTCCTGCACAACACCACCGGCTACATGGTCGGCAAGGAGTACGAGCAGGGCGGCATCATCAAGCACGGCGCGATGATGATCAACGCGGTGAGCAACAGCCGCGTCCCCCACCTGTCCGTACTGATGGGCGCCTCCTACGGAGCGGGCCACTACGGCATGTGCGGGCGCGCGTACGACCCGCGCTTCCTCTTCGCCTGGCCCAGCGCCAAGTCCGCCGTCATGGGCCCCCAGCAGCTCGCCGGCGTCCTCTCGATCGTCGCCCGGCAGTCGGCCGCCGCCAAGGGGCAGCCCTACGACGACGACGCCGACGCCGCGCTGCGCGCCATGGTGGAGCAGCAGATCGAGTCGGAGTCCCTGCCGATGTTCCTGTCCGGGCGGCTGTACGACGACGGGGTCATCGACCCGCGCGACACCCGGACCGTCCTCGGCCTGTGCCTGTCCGCGATCCACACGGCGCCCTACGCGGGCGCGCGCGGTGGCTTCGGCGTCTTCCGGATGTGAGGAACCCAGTGATTACTTCCCTCCTCGTCGCCAACCGGGGCGAGATCGCCTGCCGCGTCTTCCGTACCTGCCGCGAGCTGGGCATCCGAACCGTCGCCGTGCACTCGGACGCCGACGAGAACGCCCTCCACGCGCGCGTGGCCGACGCGGCGGTTCGGCTGCCGGGCTCGGCGCCCTCGGACACGTATCTGCGCGGCGATCTGGTGGTGAAGGCCGCCCTGAGCGCCGGTGCGGACGCCGTGCACCCCGGGTACGGCTTCCTGTCCGAGAACGCCGACTTCGCGCGCGCCGTGACCGGCGCCGGGCTCCTGTGGATCGGCCCGCCGCCCGAGGCGATCGAGGCGATGGCGTCGAAGACACGCGCCAAGAAGCTGATGGGGCTCGAACCCCTGGCGACGGTGACCGCCGGGGATCTTCCCGTGCTGGTGAAGGCGGCCTCGGGCGGCGGCGGGCGCGGTATGCGTGTCGTACGGGAACTCGCTGACCTCGACGCCGAGTTGACGGCCGCCCGCGCCGAGGCACTCAGCGCCTTCGGGGACGGAGAGGTCTTCGTCGAGCCCTACCTGGAGGGCGGCCGGCACGTCGAGGTGCAGATCCTGGCCGACACGCACGGCACCGTGTGGGCGCTCGGCACCCGCGACTGCTCGCTCCAGCGGCGGCACCAGAAGGTGATCGAGGAGGCGCCGGCGCCCGGTCTCGCACCCGGCCTCGTCGAGGAACTCCACGCGCTGGCCGTGCGCGCCGCGCGAGCCGTCGACTACGTGGGCGCGGGCACCGTCGAGTTCCTGATCGCCGACGGCAGGGCCCACTTCCTGGAGATGAACACCCGCCTCCAGGTCGAACACCCCGTCACGGAAGCGGTGTTCGGCATCGACCTCTTGGCGCTCCAGCTCCGGATCGCCGAGAACACGGCACTCGAATCCGACCCGCCCCCCGCGCGCGGGCACGCGATCGAGGCCCGCCTCTACGCCGAGGACCCGGCCCGCGACTGGGCCCCGCAGACCGGCACCCTGCACCGCCTCGCCGTCCCCGAAGGCGTCCGCCTGGACACCGGCTACACCGACGGCGACCCCATCGGCATCCACTACGACCCGATGCTCGCCAAGGTGATCGCCCACGCCCCCACCCGCGCCGAAGCCCACCGCCGACTGTCCGGCGCACTGGAGCGGGCGAGCGTCCACGGGCCGGTCACCAACAGGGATCTCCTCGTACGGTCCCTGCGGCACCCGGAGTTCACCGACGCCCGCATGGACACCGGCTTCTACGAACGCCACCTGGCCGAGCTCACCGGCGCCACGGCGGACCCGTACGCACCGCTCGCCGCGGCCCTCTCCGACGCGCACGGCCGCTCCCGCTTCGGCGGCTGGCGCAACCTGCCCTCCCAGCCGCAGACCAGGCGCTACCTGATGGACGGCACCGAGCACGAGGCCGCCTACCGGCACACCCGCGACGGCCTGACCGCCGAAGGGGTGCGCGTCGTGCACGCCGACGACCGTCTCGTCGTACTCGAAATCGACGGCGTACGGCGCAAGTTCGGGATCAGCCGCTACGGCGACCGGATCCACGTCGGCCCCGCCACCCTCACCGCCCTGCCCCGCTTCCCCGACCCCACCGCCCAGCAGGCCCCCGGCTCCCTGCTCGCCCCCATGCCGGGAACCGTCGTCCGCGTCGCCGAGGGCCTGGCCGCCGGAGCCGCCGTGACGGCCGGCCAGCCCCTCGTCTGGCTGGAGGCGATGAAGATGGAACACAAGATCTCCGCGCCCGCCGCGGGCACCCTCAGCGCGCTCCACGCCGCCCCGGGCCAACAGGTCGAGGTCGGCACCCTTCTGGCCGTGGTCGAGCCCCTCTAGGGACCCTTCCGGGCCGCCGACACCTTACGGAGACCCCATGACCCCCGTCACCGAATCCGACGAGCACAAGGCACTGCGAGCGGCCGTGGCAGCTCTGGGCAAACGCTACGGCCGCGGCTACCTCGACAAGGTCATCGCCGACGGCGCCCACCCGGACGAACTCTGGTCCGAGGCCGCCAAGCTCGGCTACCTCGGCGTCAACCTGCCGGAGGAGTACGGCGGCGGAGGCGGCGGCATAGCCGAACTCTCCATCGTCCTGGAGGAGTTGGGGGCCGCGGGCTGTCCGCTGCTCATGATGGTCGTCTCGCCCGCGATCTGCGGCACGGTGATCGCCCGCTTCGGCACGGACGCGCAGAAACAGGAGTGGCTCCCCGCCCTGGCCGACGGCACCCGCACCATGGCCTTCGGCATCACCGAACCCGACGCCGGCTCCAACTCCCATCGCATCACCACCACGGCCCGCCGGAACGGCGACAACTGGGTGATCAACGGCCGCAAGGTGTTCATCTCCGGCGTCGACACCGCCGAGGCGACCCTCATCGTCGGACGGACCGAGGACGCGAGGACCGGCCGCCTCAAGCCGTGCCTCTTCATCGTCCCGCGCGACACCGAGGGCTTCGGACGCCGCCCCATCGACATGGAACTCCAGAGCGCCGAGAAGCAGTTCGAGCTCACTCTCGACGACGTGACGCTGCCCGCCGACTCACTCGTCGGCGACGAGGACGCGGGGCTGCTCCAGCTCTTCGCCGGCCTCAACCCCGAGCGCGTCATGACGGCCGCCTTCGCGATCGGCATGGGCCGCCACGCACTGTCCGTGGCGATCGGCTACGCCAAGGAGCGCACCGTCTGGAAGGCCCCCATCGGCGCCCACCAGGCCATCGCGCACCCCCTCGCACAGGCCCACATCGAGCTCGAACTCGCCCGCCTGATGATGCAGAAGGCGGCCCACCTGTACGACGCCGGGGACGACGTGGGTGCGGGGGAGGCCGCCAACATGGCCAAGTACGCGGCCGGGGAAGCCTGTGTGAAGGCCGTCGACCAGGCCGTGCACACCCTCGGCGGCAACGGCCTGACACGCGAGTTCGGCCTCGCCTCGATGATTACGGCCGCACGCGTGTCTCGTATCGCGCCGGTCAGCAGGGAGATGATTCTCAACTACATCTCCCACCAGACCCTGGGCCTGCCCAAGTCGTACTAGGAGTCCGGGGCGAGCCGCCCGCTTCGCTTCAGGAGGAACCGTGTTCCGCAGCGAGTACGCAGACGTCGAGGCCGTCGAGCAGCCCATCCACGACGTGGTCCTCGGCCGTGCCGCCGAGTTCGGTGAGACGCCCGCGCTCATCGACGGCGTCGACGGCACCACGCTCACCTACGGCCAGCTCGACGTGTTCCACCGCCGGCTGGCCGCCGCGTTCGCCGAGGCGGGCGTCCGCAAGGGCGACGTACTGGCCCTGCACAGCCCGAACACCATCGCCTTCCCGACGGCGTTCTACGCGGCCACCCGCGCGGGGGCTTCGGTGACCACCGTGCACCCGCTCGCCACGCCCGAGGAGTTCGCCAAACAGCTCCGCGACTGCGCCGCCAAGTGGATCGTGACCGTCTCGCCCCTGCTGGACGCCGCACGCCGGGCCGCCGAACTCGCGGGCGGCGTACAGGAGATCTTCCTCTGCGACAGCGCGCCCGGACACCGCTCGCTGATGGAACTCCTCGGATCGACCGCGCCCGAACCGCGGATCGACATCGACCCCGCGCAGGACATCGCCGCCCTCCCGTACTCCTCGGGTACCACCGGCATCCCCAAGGGCGTGATGCTCACCCACCGGTCCATCGCCACCAACCTCGCGCAGCTCTCGCCCGCCGTGCCCACCGGACCCGGCGACCGCATCCTCGCGGTGCTGCCCTTCTTCCACATATACGGGCTCACCGCCCTCATGAACGCGCCGCTGAGGCAGGGCGCCACCGTCGTCGTACTGCCCCGCTTCGACCTCGAGACCTTCCTCGCGGCCATCCAGAAGCACCACATCAACGCCCTGTACGTGGCCCCGCCGATCGTCCTCGCCCTCGCCAAGCACCCGGCCGTCGCGAAGTACGACCTGTCGTCGCTGAAATACATCATCTGCTCGGCGGCCCCCCTGGACGCCGACCTCGCGGCCGCCTGTTCACGACGGCTCGGCCTGCCGCCCATCGGCCAGGCGTACGGCATGACGGAACTGTCGCCCGGCACCCACGTCGTCCCCCTGGACGCCGAGAACCCGCCCCCCGGGACCGTCGGCAAGCTCATCGCCGGCACCGAGATGCGCATCCTGTCCCTGGACGACCCCGCCGAGGACCTGGAAGCCGGCGAGGCCGGCGAGATCGCCATCCGCGGACCCCAGGTCATGAAGGGCTACCTCGGGCAGCCCGACGCCACCGCCGCGATGATCGACCCGGAGGGCTGGCTGCGCACCGGAGACGTCGGCTACGTGGACGCCGACGGCTGGCTCTTCGTCATCGACCGCGTCAAGGAACTCATCAAGTACAAGGGCTTCCAGGTCGCCCCCGCCGAACTCGAAGCCCTGCTGCTCACCCACCCCGGCATCGCCGACGCCGCCGTCGTCGGCGTCTACAACGAGGACAAGAACGAGGTCCCGCACGCCTACGTGGTGCGCCAGCAGTCCGCCGCAGCCCTCTCCGAGGGCGAGATCATGATGTACGTCGCCGAACGCGTCGCCCCCTACAAAAGGGTCCGCCAGGTCACCTTCATCGAGGACGTGCCGCGAGCGGCCTCCGGGAAGATCCTGCGCCGCCGACTCCGGGAGCTCCAGTGACCCTTGTGCACACCGCCCACGACCGCGCCGTCACCACCCTCACCCTCGACTCGCCCGCCAACCGCAACGCCCTGTCGGCGGCCCTGGTCGGCGAACTGACCGACGCCCTCACCCGCTCCGGCAAGGACGGCGACATACGCGCGGTCGTCCTCACCCACACCGGGAACACCTTCAGCGCCGGCGCCGACCTGCGCGACCCGCCGCATCCCGACGCCCTCGTCGGACTGCTGCGGCAACTCGTCGAACTGCCCAAGCCGGTGGTCGCCCGGGTGACAGGACACGTACGGGCGGGCGGTCTCGGCCTGCTCGGCGCCTGCGACATCGCGGCCGCCTCCCTCGACGCCACCTTCGCCTTCACGGAGGTACGCATCGGCGTCGCCCCCGCCGTCATCTCCCTGCCCCTGCTGCCGCGCGCCGACCCCCGCGCCCTCGCCCGCTACTACCTCACCGGCGAACGCTTCGACGCCACCGAGGCCGTACGCGCCGGGCTCCTGACAGCGGCGGGCGACGACGTCGACGTAACCCTCGCGCCCGTCCTCGACGGCCTGCGCCGGTCCTCCCCAGGGGCGCTCGCGGAGACGAAGGCGCTGCTCACGGCTAAGGTGCTGGAGGCCTTCGACCGGGACGCGGACGATCTGACGGCGCTCTCGGCCCGGCTGTTCTCCTCCGCGCAGGCCCGCGAGGGAATGACGGCCTTCCTCGAACGACGGGACCCCGCATGGGTGGTGTGACCACGACCGACAGCGCGCCGGAGGGGGCGAGGGAGGCCGCCACGCGTCCGCCGCACGTCCCCAAGCAGGACCGCAGCCGCGCCACCCGGCAGCGGCTCCTCGCGGGCGCCGTCGCCTGCCTCGCCGAGCACGGCTGGGCAGGCTCCACCGTCTCCGTCGTCGCCGAACGCGCCGGGGTCTCCCGGGGCGCGGCCCAGCACCACTTCCCGACCCGCGAGGACCTCTTCACGGCGGCCGTCGAGTACGTCGCCGAGGAACGCTCCACTGCCCTGCGCGCCCTCTTCCCCAAGGGCGCCGCCGACCGTCGCGAAGTGGTGTCCGCGCTGGTCGACCTCTTCACCGGCCCCCTCTTCCGCGCCGCCCTCCACCTCTGGGTCGCCGCCTCCAACGAGGAACAACTCCGGCCCCGGGTCACCGAACTCGAGGCCCGCGTCGGCCGGGAGACCCACCGGATAGCGGTGGAACTGCTCGCCGCCGACGAGTCCCGCCCGGGGGTACGGGAGACCGTGCAGGGATTCCTCGACATGGCCCGGGGCCTCGGCCTCGCCAACCTGCTCACCGACGACGGAGGGCGGCGGGAGCGGGTGGTGGCGCAGTGGGCCGTACTGCTGGACGCGGCGCTGGGGAGCGGGTTCAGGGACTGAGCCGCTCCACCTTCCAGCTGCCGTCCGCCTCCGCCGCGTACCGGAGCCGGTCGTGCAGCCGGTTCTCGTGGCCCTGCCAGAACTCGACCGTCCCCGGGGCGATACGGAAGCCGCCCCAGTCCGGTGGCACCGGGACCTGCTCGCCCTCCGGATAGCGGGCGCTCAACTCCGCGTACGAGGAGTCCAGTTCGGCCCGGGAGGAGATCACCGAGGACTGCGTGCTGGCCCAGGCGCCGAGCTGGGAGCCGTGCGGGCGGGTCCGGAAGTAGGCGGCCGTCTCGTCCCGCCCGGTGCGCCGGGCCGTGCCGGTGACGATGACCTGGCGGGCCATGGCGTGCCACGGGAAGAGCAGCGAGACATACGGGTTGGCGGCCAGTTCGCGGGCCTTGCGGGACCCGTAGTTGGTGTAGAAGACGAAGCCGTGCTCGTCGTACCCCTTCAGCAGCACCGTGCGCGAGCTGGGCCGGCCCTCCGCGTCCGCCGTCGAGACGACCATGGCGTTGGGCTCGTACACCGCGCCCCGCGCCGTGGCCCGCACGGCCTCGCCGAACCAGCGCGCGAACTGTTCCATCGGGTGGGCGGCCAGCTCGGACTCGGCGATGCCCTCGGCCCGGTAGTGCTCGCGCATCGCGGCGGGGTCGAGAGCGGGATCGGGAAGGGGGTCGAGAGCGGGATCGAGGGTCGGATCACGGTCGGTCACATGGTCATCCTGCCGTATCCGTACCGCTGTCCGGCGAGGGTGCGCCGCATCCCCGATCCGCACTTGAGTGGCACTGAGTGCCGCACACCCTCCCCAAAGGTGGCACTCGGAGATATCGTGATGCCGAACGGCCGGGTGACCGCCGGCCGCACGGGGCATCACCGAGGTGACGTACCGGACCGCGAGTCCACGAGGAGACCGCGGAACCGGACGTACGTCATCCACCACGGACATATGGTCACGAGACACCGAATCCCCCCGTAGATCATTCGTCGCACACATCATGAGGAGCCGCCTGATGTCCGACTTCGTACCCGGACTCGAGGGAGTCGTCGCTTTCGAGACGGAGATCGCCGAACCGGACAAGGAGGGCGGCGCGCTGCGGTACCGGGGCGTCGACATCGAGGATCTGGTCGGCCACGTCTCCTTCGGCAACGTCTGGGGCCTCCTCGTCGACGGAGCCTTCAACCCCGGCCTGCCGCCCGCCGAGCCGTTCCCGATCCCCGTCCACTCCGGCGACATCCGCGTCGACGTACAGTCCGCGCTGGCGATGCTGGCCCCCGTGTGGGGCCTGCGGCCCCTCCTCGACATCGACGAGCGGCAGGCCCGCGAGGACCTCGCGCGCGCCGCCGTGATGGCCCTGTCCTACGTCGCCCAGTCGGCCCGCGGCCAGGGCAACGCCATGGTTCCGCAGCGCGAGATCGACAAGGCGCAGTCCGTCGTGGAGCGCTTCATGATCCGCTGGCGCGGCGAGCCGGACCCCAAGCACGTGGCGGCGGTCGACGCCTACTGGACGTCCGCCGCCGAACACGGCATGAACGCCTCCACCTTCACCGCCCGCGTCATCGCCTCGACCGGCGCGGACGTCGCGGCGGCCCTCTCCGGAGCCGTGGGCGCCATGTCGGGCCCGCTGCACGGCGGCGCCCCCTCCCGCGTCCTCGGCATGATCGAGGAGATCGAACGCACCGGCGACGCCGAGGCGTACGTCAGGCAGGCCCTCGACAAGGGCGAACGCCTCATGGGCTTCGGCCACCGCGTCTACCGCGCCGAGGACCCACGCGCGCGCGTGCTCCGCCGCACCGCCCGCGAGCTCGGCGCCCCCCGCTTCGAGATCGCCGAAGCCCTGGAGAAGGCCGCCCTCGCCGAACTCCACGCGCGCCGTCCGGACCGCGTCCTTGCGACGAACGTCGAGTTCTGGGCCGCCATCGTCCTCGACTTCGCCGAGGTCCCGGCCCACATGTTCACCTCGATGTTCACCTGCGCCCGCACCGCCGGCTGGTCCGCGCACATCCTGGAACAGAAGCGCACCGGACGGCTCGTCCGGCCCTCCGCCCGCTATGTCGGCCCCAGCACCCGTGGGCCGCGGGAGATCGTGGGGTACGGGGACATCGTCGCGCGCTGAATCCTGGCGCGCGGTCGCCGCCGAGAACGCAGACGACCCGCGAGCTCGGGTTCCTCCGCCTGACGGCGGAGGAGCCGGCCGGACGTACCGGCGAGCCCGCGGGTCGGGTGACTGCTGGAGATTGGGCCGGCTGCACGCACAGAACACGCGCTGGTCCGGCACCGCACTGGGTGTGGTGACGGGCCGCTAGCCCGCAGCCACCTCTCCTGTCCGGTTCACATACATCTGCCGAACCACCTCCCTTCTGGATTGGCTCCACTCTAAGAAGCCCGGGAATCCGGTTCAACCGGTTTTTCGGGAGGCTTCGTGGAAGGGTCCTGGAGGACGGTCCGGCTGCTCATGGGGCGGACGGGGCGGAAATCCGGGGTACAACGTTTTCGTCCGAACTTTGGTGAACCCGGTGTGTGCTGGGTCACGTTCGAGTTCAATGAGGGTGAGCGAGCGAATTGTCGCGTCGTAGTTGCGGACGCAGCCTGCAGGGGGTCCAGGTGAGTGCTTCCCGGCGTAGTGGGACCACCGACGAGCTGGGGCCGGACGAGCCCGAGCGGGATGACTCGGATCTTCTTGCCGCGCTCCTCGACGGGATGGACGCGGCGCTGTGCGCCTTTGACGCAGACGGGGTCGTGACCCACTGGAATCGTGAGGCCGAGCGGATTCTCGGCTGGACGGCCGCCGAGGCCGTGGGGCGGCACGGATTCGCCGGCTGGGCCGTGCGGACCGCCGACGCGGAAGAGGTCCAGGCGCGGCTGTTGTCCGCCATGGAGGCACCGGGCCGCCAGGTGCACGAGTTCGCCCTCCTCACCAAGGACGGCGGGCGGGTGCTCGTACGGACCCAGTCTGCCGCCGTGCGCGGACCCGACGGCAAGCCCGCCGGGGTGTACTGCGCCTTCAGCGAGGTGCACGCGCAGATCGACCTGGAGCGGTCCATCGCGCTCAGCGAGGCGTTGTTCGAGGACGCGAGCTGGGGTGTGGTGCTCGTGGACGCGGATCTGCGCCCCGCCGTCGTCAACGCGCACGCGGCCAGGGCGCTCGGTATCGGGCGTACGGCGGTGCTCGGGCGGCCGCTGGGGGAGTTGCTCTCGCAGGGCGTCGAGGAGCTGGAGAGCGCGCTCACCCATGTGCTGGCCGAGGGCGCGCCGCCCGCGCCCGCCGAGATGTGGGTGAGTGTCCGTACGCAGGAGGGCGAGACCCGGCGGTGCTGGCGCAGCGGCTTCCTGCGGCTCGCCTCACCGCTCACCGAGGAGCCCGTACCGCTGGGGGTCGGATGGCTCTTCCAGGACGTCACCGAGGCCAAGCAGACCGAGCAGGAGGCGGCGCTGCTGCGGTTCCGGGCGAATCAGCTGCACCGGGCGGCGCGGGCCGCCGCCGAGTGCGAGGACCCGGCCGAGGCGGCCACCGTACATCTGGACTTCTCGCTCGCCGGATTCGCCGATCACGCGCTGATCGACCGGGTGGCGGGCGGTCCGGCGCGGGACGGCGAGGGCCCTGTACGGCTCGTACGGGCCGCCGCCACGCCCGCCGGGACGCCGGGGCCGAGCATGCCGGCCGGCAAGGCGGGGCTGCCGGTGCGGTACGCCGACGGGCATCCGGCGTTGCAGTGCGCGGAGCGGGCCGGATCGGTGCGGGCCAGCGCCCGTGAGTCCGAGCCCGGCCGGGTCCGGGAGTGGGCCGTCGCCCGGCAGTGGCCCCCGGACTCGGTGCACGCGCTGTGCACGGTGCTCCGCAGCCGGGGCCGGACGCTGGGCGTGGTGACCTTCCTGCGCGCTGCGGGGCGCACCCAGTTCGAACGCACGGACGCGACGTACGCGGAGGACGTGGCCGTACGGATCGCGATGGCGCTGGACCTGGAGGACCTGTGGGAGGGACGGCGCTGAGGGGCGGGGCCGGGTTCCAGGACAGGACCTAGGGGGCCGGGGTTTTCGGCGTCGGTCGGCGTGGCCCGCCCCCCGCCCGGCTCAGTGCCGGTAGAAGATCCGGTCCCCGTACTCGGTCATGACGCGGCTGTTCCACTCGTGGCCGCCGTCCACGTTGGCCGAACGGAGGAGCGGGGGCTCGATCCCGCGGTCGGCCAGGGCGCCCGCGGCGGTGGCCATGACGGCCTGGAGGAGGGCCGAGGTGACGACCGTGGAGGCGGGGGCGAAGGGCGCCTCGATGGTGTCCTTCGTGAGTTCCGCGTCGCCGATCGGGATCCTCGAGTCGAGGACGATGTCGCAGTGGTCCTTGAGGTACGTCCCCGAGGTGTGCCGGGACTTCGTCTCCGTCGTGTAGGCGACCGAGGTCACGCCGATGACCTTGAGGCCGAGGGAGCGGGCCTTCATGGCCATCTCGACGGGGAGCGCGTTGCGCCCGGAGAGGGAGATGATCACGAGCAGGTCCCCGGAGCGGGCCGGGCTGGAGTCGAGGACGGCGCTCGCCAGGCCGTCGACCCGCTCCAGGGCCGAGCCCAGGGTGGCCGGAATGACGTCGACGCCCACGGTCCCCGGCACGACGAGCAGGTTCATCAGGGCGAGGCCGCCGGCGCGGTAGACGATGTCCTGGGCGGCGACCGAGGAGTGCCCGGCGCCGAACGCGAACAGGCGTCCGCCGTCGGCGACGGTGTCGGCGATCAGCGCTCCGGCCGCCTCGATCTCCGCGGCGTCCTCGTCCCGCACCCGTTGCAGCAGGCCGATCGCCGCGTCGAAGAACTGCCCGGCCAGCTTGCTGTCGCTCATCGGCGAAGCCCCTTCGAAGTTCCGTCAGCGTCGACGCGTCGCCGATCACGTTGCGGTCTGGACCATCGCGCTGTCAATACGGCGGGCAGTACGGCCGGCAACACGGTGAGGGGCTCGTGTACGCGGTTCTCGCCGCCGGGTCCGTACCGCCGCGGAGATCCCCCGCGGGCACTTGTCACCACGTGGTTTCGACGGCGAGGCACGCTTGTCAGTGCGATGCGTCAGAATTGAGTCCAGGGCCAGCGCACAAGCCGGTGAGCCACGCAGCCTCCGGCAGAGCTAATCGAGGGGCACACATGTCCGGACTGATCGACACCACGGAGATGTATCTCCGCACCATCCTCGAGCTGGAGGAGGAAGGCGTCGTCCCCATGCGCGCCCGGATCGCGGAGCGGCTGGACCAGAGCGGTCCGACGGTCAGCCAGACGGTGGCGCGGATGGAGCGCGACGGCCTGGTGGCGGTCGCCAGCGACCGGCATCTGGAGCTCACCGACGAAGGTCGCAGGCTGGCCACGCGTGTCATGCGCAAGCACCGGCTCGCGGAGTGCCTCCTCGTCGACGTGATCGGTCTGGAGTGGGAGCACGTGCACGCCGAGGCGTGTCGCTGGGAGCACGTGATGAGCGAGGCAGTGGAGCGCCGGGTGCTGGAGCTGCTGCGCCACCCGACTGAGTCGCCGTACGGCAACCCGATCCCGGGCCTGGAGGAGCTGGGCGAGAAGGACGGCGCCGACCCGTTCCTGGACGAGGGCATGGTGTCGCTGGCCGAGCTGGATCCTGGCAAGGAGGGCAAGACCGTGGTCGTCCGGCGTATCGGCGAGCCGATCCAGACGGACGCGCAGCTGATGTACACACTGCGGCGGGCGGGCGTGCAGCCCGGCTCCGTGGTGAGCGTGACGGAGTCCGCGGGCGGGGTCCTGGTGGGCAGTGGCGGCGAGGCCGCGGAGCTGGAGTCGGAGGTCGCCTCCCACGTGTTCGTCGCCAAGCGCTGAGGTGCCCGCCGACCGGCGCGGGCCGGTCCGCCGGTGTGCGGCCGACGTGCCCGTCACCTGCCGCGCGCCCCGGCACGCGCTGTCCACCACCCGACCACCGGTGTGTCAACTACCGTGACCACAGTGGTAGTTGTGACCCCCGCGTGACCTCACCGAAACCAAGATTCAGTGCGCGGAACCGCAGCGCTGGGACCGTTTGCGTGCGAGGCTGTCGCGTGAGGCATATGACCTGAGAGCTCTTGACCGTGTTCCGAGAGCGAAGGCGCGCGGTCGGGGAGGGGGCGAAAAGGATGTGCCGCAGACGTGGAGAGGGCCCCGGCGCCCAATGGCGCCGGGGCCTGTTCTCCCCCTTGCTGACCCGGAGCCCCGAGCTCCCAGGGTCAACCCCTTCGGGCCGGTTTCCCCGAGCGGCCCGCCCCCCGCTGAAGATCTCCCCTCGGCGGCGGCGGTCAATCCTTGAGCGTGGTCACTCGAACGAGGGGTGTTGCGGCCGAGAAAGGCGTTCTCGAATCCCCATTCGATAGCGTGAGGGCGTAGTTGGGGTCCCACGGGTAACAAGGGATCAGCGGGCGCCGGCAAGCGGCACGGTCGGCACCAGCCGGCGGAAGGCCGGTGCGAGCAGGCAGCGGAACCAGCAGGAGCAGCGGTACGACAGCGGTAGGAACGGTACGAGTGGACCGGCCGGCTCGAACGGGAGCGAGGCGGTTCCAGCGAGCGAGGGGGGTGCCATTACCTGTGGTGCGGCGCATCGACGTAACGGGAGCGGGTGGCGTACGCCTCGCCGCTTGGGAGTTCGCCGATCCTCCCAATCACAAGGCGGATCTCTCCGGAACCGAGCCTTCCGGAGCTGGCTCTTCGGGAACCGGCCGGCTCAGGATCGCCTCTCCGAGGTCCGGGAGTGATCCCGAGGGGAGCGGGTCCGGATCCCGGCCCGCGGAGACCCCCGGCGCACCCGGCGTGCTCTTACTGCACGGCCTCATGGGCCGCGCCTCCCACTGGGCCTCGACGGCCCGCTGGCTCTCCGAACGGCATCGCGCCATCGCGCTCGACCAGCGCGGTCACGGCCAGAGCGACAAGCCGCCTGAGGCCGCCTACACCCGCGAGGCCTATGTCGAGGACGCGGAGGCCGCCCTCGAACAGCTCGGCCTCGCCCCGGCCGTCCTGATCGGGCATGCCATGGGCGCGCTGACCGCCTGGCAGCTCGCCGCCAAGCGCCCCGATCTCGTCTGCGGTCTGATCATCTGCGACATGCGGGCGTCGGCGCTGGGCGCCGCCTCGCAGCGCGAGTGGGAGGACTGGTTCAAGGCCTGGCCCGCCCCCTTCGCCACGCTCGCCGACGTACGCAAGTGGTTCGGCGAGGACGATCCTTGGGTGGAGCGTCCCAACCCGTCCCGCGGCGAGTTCTACGCCGAGGTGATGCATGAGTCCGGCGACGGCTGGCGCCCGGTCTTCGAACCCGCGCAGATGCTCAAGTCCCGCCAGACCTGGGTGTACGACGCCCACTGGGAGGAGCTCACGCAGGTCAGGTGCCCCGCCCTGGTGGTACGGGGTCTCGACGGTGAGCTCGGCCGCGCCGAGTCCCAGGAGATGGTCCGCGTCCTGCCCAACGGCCAGTACGCGGAGGTGGCCGAAGCCGGCCACCTCGTCCACTACGACCAGCCGGACGCCTGGCGCGCGGCGATCGAACCCTTCCTGGACGGCGTACTCACCCCCTAGCACCGCCCCCACCACGGGCCGCCCGCCCCACCCTCAGCCCTTGCTGACCGCCGTCAGGATCTCCGGCAGCCGTCGTGCCGTTCGTGGGGCGGCCAGCCGGAGTCCGGCCAGCGTGAGCAGGGCGCCGTACGCGGTGCCCAGGGGCAGGAGGAGCCAGGTCCAGCCGTCGCCGTCCGCGGACACGTTCAGCCAGATGGCCAGGGCGATGACGGGGGCGCACAGCAGGGCGGCGGCGACCATGCCGCCGAAGATCGCGATCCAGGCGAGCCCGGCCTGCCCGGGGGCCACGTTCTTGTAGCCCTCCTGGGGGATCGAGTACGGGAAGCGGGCCGAGGACCACGCCCCGGTCGCCAGCATCGCGCCGAGCAGTGCGAAGGAGAGACCGAGCGCCTCGGGCAGCCGGGGCCAGTCGCCGAGCAGCGCCGTCGTCAGGACGGTCACGAGGGTCGCGTACGGGAAGGTGATCAGCAGCAACGCCAGCGCGCGCCCGCGCAGTTCGACGTACGCGTCGCGCGTGGAGGAGATCGTCATCGCGACCATCCAGAACGCGGACGTGTCCTGCCCGAACTGGTTGTACATCTGGATCCCGAGCATCCCGGCCGCGAAGCAGGCGAAGTAGATCGAGCCGGTGCCCTGCACGGCGTTCAGCACGGGCACGATCAGCCCGATGGCGAGTGAGGTCACCCACGCCGCCTTGGTCTTCGGGTCGCGCCACACGTACCGCAGGCTGCGCCGCATGACGGTCCCGGTGCGGCCGCCCGGCAGCAGCCGGCCAAGACCGGCGGAACCCCGCTCCCGGGCGACCGGCTCCGCCGCCTGCAACGTCGACCCGTCCGGCGCGGTCATCAGCCGGGTCAGGTGATGGGACCAGAGCGCCAGCAGCGCCGCCAACGCGGCCGCGCTCAGGGCGAGTCGGGCGACCGCGATGCCGTACGACCCCTCGCTCACCGCGTGCACCGCGCCGATCGCGGAGGCGGGCGGCACCCAGCTCAGCACGTCGCCCACCGGGTCGAGTTCCGAGAGCCCGCCCGCCGAACCGAGGCGCTGCGCACCGAAGTTGACCACCTGCGCGCCGACCGCGATGACCAGGCCGCTGAGCACCGCGAGGTCGCGGCCCCTGCGGCTGGTCAGCAGCCGGATGTTGGCGGCGGCGACAGCGCGCGCGAGGGCCACGCAGACGAGGAGTCCGAGGGCCACGGCGACGACGGCGGTGACGTACGCCGCCGTGCCGTGTGCCACGGAGATCGCGGACCCGGCGAGCAGGCACAGCGTGAACAGCGGCCCGATGCCGACGAGCGAGGCCGCGAGCAGTGCCCGGACCAGCGGGCGCGGTCGCAGCGGCAGCATCACCAGGCGGGTCGGGTCGAGCGTCTCGTCGCCGCTCGGGAAGAACAGCGGCAGCACGGCCCAGCCGAGCGCCAGGACCGACACGAGCAGTACGGCGACGGCGTTGGCGTGCGCGTTGCCGCGCAGCGCGATCAGGCCGAGGAGCTGGAGGGCGGCGATGAGGAGGACGAGGACGGCGGAGGCGACGTACGCGGCCCGTCGTCCCGACGACTGCCGCAGCCCGTTGCGCAGGAGCGACAGCTTCAGGCGTACGAGGACGGGGGTGACCGACGCGGCCGAGGCATCGGTGGTGGCGCTCATCGGGGCGCTCCGCCGCCCAGCCAGTCCAGGTCGGCACCGGCGGCGTGACGGTTCGCGCCGACCAGTTCCAGGAAGGCCTGCTGGAGGGAGGGGGCGTCGCCGCGGACGTCCGCGAGCGGGCCGTGCGCGCGGATCCGCCCGGCGGCCAGCACGGCGACCCAGTCGCACAGTGACTCGACCAGCTCCATCACGTGGGAGGAGAAGACGACGGTGGCGCCCGATGCGGTGTACCGCTCCAGGACGCCGCGGATGGTCTGCGCGGAGACCGGGTCGACGCCCTCGAACGGTTCGTCGAGGAAGAGGACTTCGGGGTTGTGCAGGAGCGCGCAGGCCAGGCCGATCTTCTTGCGCATGCCCGTGGAGTAGTCGACGACGAGTTTGTGCTGGGCGCCCGCGAGGTCGAGCACGTCCAGGAGCTGGGTGGCGCGCTTGTCGACCTCGGCGCCGGGCAGGCCGCGCAACCGGCCGGTGTAGCCGAGGAGTTCGCGTCCGGAGAGCCGCTCGAAGAGCCGCAGACCCTCGGGCAGGACACCGATCCGCGCCTTCACCTCCACCGGATCGCTCCACACGTCACGGCCGACGACCTCGACGGTGCCCTGGTCGGGCCTGAGCAGTCCGGTCACCATGGAGAGGGTGGTGGTCTTGCCCGCGCCGTTCGGCCCGACGAGTCCGATGAACTGGCCCGCGGGCAGCTCCAGATCGATCCCGGCGACAGCGACCTGCTCCCCGAACCGCTTCCAGAGCCCACGCACGCGTACGGCGGGCACGGCGGCCCCTGATCGCTCGGTCATGTAGGCACCCTAAGGGGCAACGGGCCGCTTTCCAGGGGCGCGGGGCTCCGCCTCCGAGCGGCTCCGCCCGGGGCGCGATCATCCACAGCGGATCCACGGCCTGTGGATGGCAGGCGTTACCGCTTCCCCTCCCGCCCGCAGGCGTACGCGAGCGGCGAGATCAGCTCCTCCGCGTCGGGCAGCCACCGGTTCGCCGGGGTGGGGCGGCAGGCCCACTGCACGGCGCCCCGCGACCCGAACCGCGTGGGCGGCGCCGCGACGTACGCCCCCTCGCCCAGCGTGACGAGATCGAGGGACGCGGCCGGCCAGCCCAGCTTGCGCACCAGGTCGGGAACCTTCGCGGAGGCCCCGGGGAGCACGAAGAAGTGCATGCGCCGGTCCGGGGTGCAGGTGACGGGGCCGAGGGTCAGCTCCATGCGCTCCATGCGGGCGAGCGCGAGGAACCCGGCGGTCTCGGGCACGTCGATCGCGTCGAACGTACGCCCGGTGGGCAGCAGGATCGACGCCGCGGGCTGCTTCGCCCACAGGCGGCGCGCGACGGTCGCACTGCCCGTGGCCTGCGTCGACCAGTCCTCGCGCGTCGGATGTGCGCCGGGCGCGGCGCACGCCGGCTCGCCGCAGGAGCAGCGCTGCACCCCGTCGACGGCTTCCAGCCAGGTGCCGGGGAACACGTCCCAGTGGCGCTCTTCTGCGTAGCGCACGGCTGTGTCCTGCATCGATTCGCCGCGCTGCTGGGGGATCTGTGCGGTCTCGGTGCCTGCGATGGTCTCGTCCACGTGGAACTCAACTCCCGCGTCCACCTCGGGTTACGGGGGACCCGCGCGCGGGGGAGGAGCATCGATTCCGCATGTGGGGCGCATGGATGCACGGGTGGGGGCGCGCACGGGGAATCGCGGCGGGGTCTGGGTAACCACGTGAGGGGTCGGGGCCAACGCCTTTACCCCGGCAATCCTCACATGTCTCGCATCTTCGCTGGGTCCGCGGGGCATTGATCTTCTTGGCCGAGTTCTTTCGCTGTTCCTTCACTGAGTTCGGCCGCTGAGGACACGTCAACTCGGTGCGTGGGCAGGCACCGCAGCCACAGGGGGTACGCCAATGGCCGCAAGGCCGCTCGTCGCGCGGCAGCCGAACGAACGACTGCAGGCGCTCATCCAGGAAGCGGGTTGCTCGAACGCCGGGCTGGCCCGCCGGGTCAACATGTGCGGCGCGGAGCACGGTCTCGATCTGCGGTACGACAAGACGTCCGTGGCGCGCTGGCTGCGCGGACAGCAGCCGCGTGGGCGGGCCCCGGCGATCATCGCCGAGGCGCTCGGCCGCAAGCTGGGCCGTACGGTCACGATCGACGAGATCGGCATGGCCAACGGCAAGAACCTCGCGTCCGGCGTCGGTCTCCAGTTCTCGCCGACCGTCCTGGGAGCCATCGAGCAGGTCTGCGAGCTGTGGCGCAGTGACGTCGGCCGCAGGGACTTCCTCTCCGGCTCGTCCGTCGCCGCCTCCGCGCTCGTGGAGCCCAGCCGCGACTGGCTGATCTCCTCGCCGGACTCCCAGGTGGCGCGCTCGGCGGGGCCGCGGGTCGGCGTCTCGGACGTGGCCGCGGTCCGCGCGATGACCCAGGCGCTGGTGGACCTGGACCACCAGTACGGCAGCGGGCATGTCCGCCCGGTCGTCGTCCACTACCTGAACAGCGTGGTCTCCGGGCTACTCGCGGGCTCCTACCGGGAGGCGGTCGGACGCGAACTGTTCGCCGCGGTCTCCCGGTTGACGGAACTGGCGGGCTACATGGCCATCGACACCGGCCAGCCGGGCCTCGCCCAGCGCTACTACATCCAGGCGCTGCGGCTCGCGCAGGCGGCCGGCGACCGGGCGTACGGCGGGTACGTACTCGCCGCGTCCATGAGCCACCTGGCGGCGCAGCTCGGCAACCCGCGTGAGATCGCGCAGCTCGCGCGCGCCGCACAGGAGGGCGCGCGGGGGCGGGTGACCCCGCGCGCGGAGTCGATGTTCCACGCCGCGGAGGCGCGCGGGCACGCGTTGCTGGGTGACGCGCGCGCCGCCCAGGCGGCGTCGGGGCGGGCCGTGAGCGCCCTGGAGTCGGCCGACGCGGCCTCGGGGGACGACCCGGTGTGGATCGCGCACTTCGACGAGGCCTATCTGGCGGACGAGTTGGCGCACTGCCACCGTGACCTCGGGCAGGCGGAGGCGGCCGCGCGCTGCGCGGAGGAGTCCCTCGCCGGGCTTCCCGAGTCCAAGGCCAGGCGGCGGGCGATCGGCTATGTGCTGCTCGCCACCGCTCAGGTCCAGCAGCGCGAGATCGAGCAGGCCTGCCATACCGGGCTGCGCGCGGTCGAGTTGCTCGGCACGCTCCGCTCCAACCGGGGCGCCGAGTATCTGGATGACTTCCAGCAGCGCCTGGAGCCGTATCAGGACGAGCCGGTGGTACGGGAGTTCGGGGCGCGGATGGAATTGCAGGCGGCGGCGTGAATGTTCGCTGGTCGAAGGGGTGAACGGACGGGAAACGATCAAGGAGGTTGCGGGCAGCGGGAGATGCGGCGCGGGGGAGCGGTTTTGTTACCGCGGTCACAGGGGCAGGGGTCCGGGTCCGTGCTGCGTGGCACCGGGTTGTGGGGACCCGGTAGCGTGAGCCGATGATTCCGAAGGTCCCCCATTCGTAGGAGTCCCGGTGACGCAGAGTGGACAGGGCGAAGAGCCTTCGTCGCGACCCGCGCGCGAAGGCATCGTGCTGCCCTCCGACGGCGGCGCGCCCTTGTTGCCCGGTACGACGGGCGACCGTACGACCCCGGCGGGCGGCCAGTCCTGGAACCGGCCGTGGGGCCCCGACCAGCAGGCCGCGCCCGACCCGCAGCCGGAGCAGCAGCCCGACCAGGGCTGGGGAACGGCGGTGAACGGCACCCAGACCTGGAGGGCGGCCCAGCCGCCCCGGTCGGACGCCCCCGCACCGGAATGGGGCACCCCCGAGGCGTCCCAGGACTGGACCCCCGCGCAGCCGAGACCGGGCTGGGGCGACAGTCCGGCCCAGCAGCCGTCCGGCCCCGACGCGTACGGCGCCCAGGAACTGCCGGGCTCACAGGGCGCTCAGCAGCCGCGGGGCTTCACACCGCGCCCGGCGCCCGGCGCCGGCCCGCTCCCGCCCGAGGACGCCCAGGGCCCGTCGTACGGGGGCGCGCAGCCTTCGCCGTACCCGGACGCCCAGACTCCGTCGTACGGGGGCGTGCAGCCTCCGACGTACTCGGACGCGCAGTCTGCGTCGTACGAGGGCCATGGCGGCGCCGTACCGCAGGGGCAGGGTGGATACGGTCCCGCCGCGGCCCAGCCGCCCTCGCCGCCCGCCGCGCAGCCGTTGCCGCCCGAGGGCGCGGACCTGGGAGCGGGGCCGGGGATGCCGCTGCCGCCCGTCGCCGAGGAAGGCGTGACGCAGTACATTCCGCACATTCCGCCCGCCCCCGGCGGTGACGAGGGCGCGACCCAGTACATACCGCACATACCTTCCGGTGCCGCCGCGCCCGACGAGGGCGCCACCCAGTACATCCCCCCGGTGGTCCCGGGGGCACTGCCTCCCGAGGTGCACGCCGACGCCACCCAGTACCTGGGAAGGCAGGAGCAGGGGAGTGCCGGACCGCTGCCGGCCGGCGCGCACCCGGATGCCCAGCCCACGCAGTACATCCCTCCCGTTCCCGCCCAGCCGGAAGGACCGTCCTACGCGATGCGTCCGGGCGAGCCGGAGGACCGGCAGCCGCCCGCGGAGTTCGACAACCTGTTCCGCAGCGAGCCCGAAGGGCCGCCGTCGACGCAGCAGCTGCCGCGGTTCGACCCGTCGGCCCCGGCCCCACAGGCCTCGTACGGGGCGCAGGCCCCCGGCGGGCCCGGAGCGCCCGGCGGACGTGCCGCCGCGCGGCGCGGGGGCGGCAATGACGGCGGTGGCGGGCGCGGGGGACGCGGCGGTTCGCGCGTCCCGTTGATCGCCGCGATCGGCATCGGCATCGTCGTGCTCGGCGTCGGCGCCGGAGCCCTGCTCAGCGGCGGCGGGACCGAGGACGACGGCGACAAGAGCGCGACCGTGTCGGCGACGGCTCCCGCGACGGACGGCTCGGCGTCGGCCTCCACCGACCAGGCCAAGCCGCAGGCCGTCGAGCTGGACAAGCTTCTCGCGGACGCCAACGCCAGCCGCGACTCGGTGATCAACGCCGTGGCCAACGTCACGGCGTGCAAGAACCTCGGCCAGGCCGCCACCGATCTGCGGAACGCGGCCAACCAGCGCGGCGAGCTGGTCACCCGGCTCGACGCCCTCTCGCTGGACCAGCTCCCCAACCACGCCGAGCTGACCACCGCGCTCACCAACGGCTGGAAGGCCTCGGAGTCGGCCGACAACCACTACGCCGCCTGGGCCGACCAGGCGGCCGGCAAGAAGGGCTGCAAGGACGGCCGCGCCCGCGGCACGGGCCAGAGCCAGGCCGGCAACCGGGACAGCGGCACGGCCAGCACCGCGAAGGAGAAGGCCGCGAGGCTGTGGAACTCCATCGCCAAGCAGTACGGACTGACGGAGCGGACGCGGATCCAGCTGTAGGTCCGGCCCGGGCCGGCTCACTCGGATCCGACCGAGCCGGCCCGGCGCCGGTCCCGCAGTCGACGCGGGGCATGCGGGGCCGGGCCCTTCTCCGGTCCGCTAGTCCGCGCTCTCCAGGGTCTTCGACATGTTGACGAACCCCTTGCGTGCCGTCGCCAGCCGGCCCTTGCGTACGACCTGGAAGGTGACGTCGGCGTTGACGAGGCGGGGGAAGTCGACCGCCGCGATCATGTCCTCGAAGCGCCAGCTGAGGGTCGGGGTGAGGCCGCCGGTGGCCACCTTGAGACCGTCGTCGAGGGTCCGCCGGAGGGTGAGCGCGGTCACGTCGCCTTCGCCGAGCGACTCGACGGCCCGGCTCAGCACGGTGTAAGCGATCCAGGTGGTCTGCACGCCCGCGTCCGCGGGGTCGACCCGGTTGTCCTCGAAGGCGTGCTCGCTGATCACCTTGCGCATCGCGTCCCAGCTCGAGTCGCTCGCGGGCGGGTACCAGCCGGTGACCAACGCGCCCTCGTACGGGCTCGACGCGCCGCCGGTGGCGTTGATGACCGACTGGTCGACGCTGCCCAGGACGGTGCCCACGCCCACCTTCGAGTAGCCCTCGCGGTCGCGCCGGAAGGAGTCCATGAAGTTGTCCGTACGGTCGCCGAGCGCCGGGACCACGCAACCGTTCCTGGCCGGGTCGGAGGTCGCGTTCTCCAGTGCCGCCCGGGTCTGCTTCGAGTACTCGGTCGCGTCGTCGGCGGCCCGCTGGTCGGTGGCGGACGAGTGCTTCGTCGCCTTCAGGCCGGAGTCGATCAGCACCGGCAGTTCGTCACCGGCGATCGTGTCGGGACGTATCAGCGAGACCGGACCGCAGGTCGTGCCGAGCTGCTCGCCGAGGCCGGCCAGCAGCGCCGGCTCCCCGCCGTTGACTGGGTAGGACAGGGGGCTGGTGAACTCGTCGTCGGTGACGCCGTAACCACCGATGTACGGGATGCCGGCGCCCTCCAGCGGGGCGAGGAAGGAGCGGCCGTGCTGGCTGTAGGAGCCGACGACCGCGACGACGTTCTCCTTGACCGCGCGCCGGGCGCAGGTCGCGGCGTCCACGCTGTTGTTGTGGTCGTTGCAGGTGAGGATGTTGAGTTTGTGGCCGTTGATACCGCCCTTGCTGTTGACCCAGCGGGCGTAGGCCTTCGCCATGGCGGGCATGCCGGGCTTGTTGGTCGCGGCGGTGTTCTCCGGCGCCCACGTCATGACGGTGATGGAGCCGTCCCCGGAGCCTCCCGAGACACCGGGGATGACCCCGCATCCGACGACGACCGACGTACACGCCAGCAGCGCGCCCGTGGACAGCAACGTGGCTCTGAGGCGCCGGGGGAGGGTGGGGGAGGTGGTGCTTGTTCGTCGCCTGCCGCTCATGGACACGCACGATTCCGTCACACCAATAACCCGATGGTGACCGGTGGTCAACGTGAGGTGGCACAGAGGTGAATTACGGGGGCGGATGATCTGCTTTTCACAGGGAACGTACGATCGGTGACCGTGCAAGGTTCGGAGAACTCTTCCCGTCGCGGCCGTCGCTCACCCACTATGGGCGACATGCCACTGAACGACATGCCGTGGTGGCGCTGGCGCAGCAATGTGCGCTCCGCGCTGCACATGCTTTCCGACACCGACTTCCAGCGAGGCGTCTGGCTCGCGGGCGTCGAAGGGTACGGCGACGTCACCGACGCCGTGTACCGCCTGGTCGAGGACACCTGGCTGGACAACTGGTCCGCCGAGAAATACGTCGGCACGATCTTCCGGGACTCCCAGGAGGCGGCGCTCGTCGACACCGCGGTGCTCCGTGTTCTGCGGATCATGCACCAGGTGGGACCCGACGCCCTCGTCTCCACGTATCTCGACCACCAGGGCTGGCCCGACGCGGTGCGCGCGGCGCGCGACGCGCATGTGCGGCTCGCGGTGAGCGACGGGGAGGACCCCGACATCCCGCCGCGTACGCTCGAGGTGCTGAAGATCCTCACGCGGTCGGCCTAGGCCCGCCCGGTTCCGCGGCGCGGCACGGCCGGCGGACCCGTACCGGCCCCTGACCTGGTCCGCCTGGCGGGACGGCGGCCCGTCCGATGCGGGCGGTATGGGACCCTGTCCCGCATGAATGAGCAGTCCGTCCGCGGGGCAGCACCCGCCGCCGAGCAGTACGTCCTCACCCTCTCCTGCCCCGACAAGCAGGGCATCGTGCACGCCGTGTCGAGCTACCTCTTCATGACCGGCTGCAACATCGAGGACAGTCAGCAGTTCGGCGACCACGACACGGGTCTGTTCTTCATGCGCGTCCACTTCTCGGCGGAGCCGCCGGTGACGGTGGACAAGCTGCGCGCGAGCTTCGCGGCCATCGGCGACGCCTTCCAGATGGACTGGCAGATCCACCGGGCCGAGGAAAAGATGCGGATCGTGCTGATGGTCAGCAGGTTCGGCCACTGCCTGAACGACCTGCTCTTCCGCGCGCGGACCGGAGCGCTGCCCGTCGAGATCGCGGCCGTGGTCTCCAACCACACGGACTTCGCCGAGCTCGTGGCGTCGTACGACGTTCCCTTCCACCACATCGCGGTGACCAAGGACACGAAGGCCGAGGCCGAGGCGCGGCTCCTGGAGCTGGTCCGGGCCGAGGACGTCGAACTCGTCGTCCTCGCCCGCTACATGCAGGTGCTGTCGGACGACCTGTGCAAGCGGCTCAGCGGGCGGATCATCAACATCCACCACTCCTTCCTGCCGAGCTTCAAGGGCGCGAAGCCGTACCACCAGGCGCACGCCCGGGGCGTGAAGCTCATCGGGGCCACCTCGCACTATGTGACGGCCGACCTCGACGAGGGGCCGATCATCGAGCAGGAGGTCGAGCGCGTCGGTCACGGTGTGACGCCGGACCAGCTCGTCGCCATCGGGCGTGACGTCGAATGCCAGGCGCTGGCGCGGGCCGTCAAGTGGCACGCGGAGCGGCGCATTCTGCTGAACGGGCGCCGGACGGTCGTGTTCGCGTAGGGGAGCACCCCTTCAGCCCGTCCGGCGTTCGAGGACGAGCGCGAAGCGCGAAAGGGGGGTCTGCGGGCGCAGCCCCCAGAAACGGGACGGGAAGGGGCGGAGGGGGCGAAAAACCCACGCCCGCCCGCCCACCCGCAGTCGGCTCACATCCTGCTCAACGACGCCGCCGCGAACAGCACATCCCTGATCGCCTCGCGGTCCCCGTCCTGGCCGGCGGCCGCCTCCTCCGGCGACACGTGCCCCGCCGCCAGCTTGCAGAACTCCACGCCGTCCAGCGCGACATGGGCCACCTCGCGGTCCGCGGAGGCGACCGCGCCGGGGGAGTCGAGCGGGATGAGCCACTCGCCGCCGCCGGAGCCCTCGATCTCCAGGCGCAGGCTGCGCCCGGGCTCGCCCGCCGCGACGAGGTGGCGGGGCGGCGGCGCGGAGAGGCCCGCCCGGCGCCGCTCGGCCAGCGAGGCGGGCAGCATGCGGGCCGCCAGGTCGATCATGACGTGCAGATGGCGCGGGGCCGGCGGGCCGTACGGATAGTCCACCGCCTCCGCGATGTCCCCCGCGTGCACCCAGCACTCGAAGGCCCGGTCGAGCATCGAGTCGCTCAGCGGCAGCTCGAAGTCGCCGTACGCCACCGGCAGGCGCCCGGAGCCGCCGCCCGCGAACGACACCGTACGGACGAGGTCGTGGCTCTGCTCCCGCCAGGGTCCGCGCACCGAACGGGTGGGCGGGAAGTGCGAGGCCTTCCAGTACTCCTCGGTGCGGGCCGCCGGAGCCGCCTGGCGCGGGAGTGTGCCGAGCGGGTCCTCCAGGCCCAGCGCGACGGCGACCAGCCCGTCGACGGTGAGCAGGTGGGCGATGACCCCGGCGACGGTCGTACGGCGGCTGGTGGGGCGGTCGCCCTCGAACCAGCGCAGCCGCACGGGCGCGTGCCACTCGGCGTCGCCTATGTCCTGGAGCAGCGCGTCGAGCCGGGCGGTCTCCGCGTCGTACGGAGTCGCCCACTCGGGCACCGGGATCCGCGGCGGGCGGCGGCCGAGGCAGCCCTCAAGGACGCGGGTGCGCAGCGCCGGGTCGAGATCGAGGCTCTCGGGCTGATGCAGCAGCCCGACCGCCTCGCGCAGTCCCAGCGCCTCGTCCGCGCAGGAGCCGCAGTCCCCGAGGTGCTCCTCGACGGCGGCCGTCTCCCGCGCCGAGCACGCGGCGAGCGCCCAGGCACCCAGCAGCGCCTTCAGCACCTGGTGGTCAAGGACGAGGGGTTCGGGCTCGGGAGCGGGGACCGGCGTGGGCAGCGGCAGTCCGGTGTCCTCGACGGAGGAACGCGGTAGGGGTATGCGGGGTGGCCTGCCCGGCACGTCGTCCTGGCCGCCCTCGGGCCGGTCGGGGCCCTGCGGGCCGCCGGGACCACCCGGGCCGAGCGGATACCCCGGCCTGCCGGGCTCCCCGGGGTACGCCGGACCCGCGCCGGCACCGTCCTCCCGCTGCTCGTCCCCGTCCCGTTCCTTGTCCCTGCCTTCGTCGCCGTCCCCGTGGCCGTCCTGGTCCCGGGCCTGTTCGTCGAACGCCTCGAAGCGGTCCGCCCCTCCGCTCACCTGGCACCCCCGTACTCGGGCGGTGCCCCGGGGCCGCCGGCGTCATGGGCGGTGGAAAGGAGCTGGAGGCCGAGGCGGAGCCGGCGGCGGGCCTCGTCCTCGGTGACGCCGAGGTCGGTGGCGGCCTGGCGGTAGTCACGGCGCTGGAAGTAGGCGAGCTCCAGGGCGGCGCGCAGCGGGGCGGGCATGGCCGTGACGATGTAGTCGGCGCGGGCGGCCACGGAGGCGCTCCGCACCTTGCGCTCCAGATCCTCGGTGGTGCCACGGCCGCCGCGGGCGAGCGCGGCGGTCTCCGTGGCGCGCAGCCGCTGGACGGCGAGACGGTGGGCCAGCGTGGCGACCCAGGAACGCAGCGGGCCCTGCTTGGGGTCGTACGCGTCGGGGTTCTCCCAGACGTGGGTGAACACCTCGCGTGTGACGCCGTCGGCGGCCCGCTCGTCACCGAGCACGCGGTGCGCGAGGCCGTGCACCAGCGACGCGAACCGGTCGTAGAGCTCACCCAGCGCGGCCGCCTCCCCGCGCGCGAGCCGCTGTTGCATTTTGCGGTCCCAGCGAGGCGGTGCGTCCTTCGTCGCCATGCGGCCCCCTCACCTGGTCGTGCCCGGCGCCTGTCCCTGTGTCCTGAGTGCGTGTCCGCCCGCCCGTGCTGTGTCCAGCCTGCGCAGACTCCCTGTCCTGAATGTAGTCGGCACGTCCGACAGCGCACGCCCCTTTGCGTCATTGTGCGCCCCTGGAGGTCCAGGAATGGTAGGCGCCTGCCCTGTATCGAACACATCAGAACGTATGCGACCGAAATGGTTCGCTCATCACGCGCTTTCGACCGTAGACCGACGTTTCTTCGCGCCCGGACCGGTGTTTCATGGAACGACAGTCGGGCAGGCGCGCCAGAAGGATGCGTAGGAATCGCTTCCGTTTCCGGTGCGTGAGGCACGTACCGCGTCGGGCAGTCGGGCGTACGAAGCGGGCGAGACCTGTGCGACGGGCGGGACCGGCGATGCGGGCGGGTCGTGCGAGGCGAGTGAGAGGCGTGGCGGTGACGGTGACGCTCAAGGTGACCGAGGGCGAGGAGAGCGGCTGGGCCGTGCTCCGGTTGTCCGGCGAGATGGACCTCGTGACGTCGCCGGTGCTGCGCCATCGCGTGCACGAGGCGGTGGCCGAGGGCCGCCACGACATCGTTCTCGACCTCTCCGAGGTCCTCTTCTGCGACTCCAGCGGTGTCGGTGTACTCATCGCCGTCCGCCGTCTCATGCGGTCCTGCCAGGGGCGCCTGCGCCTGATACTGCCCGCGCAGGGAGCGGTCGAGGGCTCGCACGTCAACCGGGTCCTCGCGGCCCTCGGCGTGCGCCGTCTCTTCGACGTCTACCCGGGCGTCGCCGAGGCCGTCTGCGAGGAGTCGACCCCCCTGTCGGCATGAGCGGCGACACACCATGGGCCTCCTTCCCGTGATCACCCGGCGTGCGGAATCCCTCACCGGGGGAAGCGATACGCCACATCGTTGTCCCGGAATTCCCGCAGTCTTGGTACAAGCGTCGTTTTCCCGCTCCCGGGGTGCCCGCGACGCCGTACGCTCCGTCCCAGACCGACCCTCACGTGACGTAAGGCGGCCCGAACGACATGGCCAACAGCGAGTACGAGCGCAGGATCGCCGCCCGGTTCTCCGGCTTCGACCAGGACGGCAACGGCTACATCGACCGGGAGGACTTCAACGCCGCGACCAAGGCGGTCCTCGCCGAGTTCGATACGGCGGCCCGGTCGGAGAAGGGGCAGGCGCTCTACATGGGCGCGGAGGCCTTCTGGCAGGGCATGGCGGGGATAGCGGACCGTGACGGCGACCAGCGGATCACCCGTCAGGAGTTCGTGAACGGCGCGGTCAAGCGGCTGCGCGACAACCCCGACCGCTTCGCCGAGATCGCCCGCCCCTTCCTGCACGCGGCCCTCGCCGTCGCGGACACCGACGGGGACGGCGCGGCCACGGTCGACGACACCGCACGCGTGCTCAAAGCGCTGGGCGCTCCCGAGGACGTCGCCGCGGCGGCGGCCGGCACCCTCGACACGGACGCCGACGGCCGGATCGGCGAGGTGGAGATCGTGAGCGCCTTCGCCCGCTACTTCACGGTTCCTGAGTGAGTCCCTGTGAATAGCGCTCCCTGAGCTTGTACTTGAGCACCTTGCGCAGGGTCTCGTTGCGCGGGAGGGCGTCCACCACCTCCAGCTGCTCCGGCAGCTTGTGCACGGACAGCCCTTCCGCCCGCAGGTGGGACGTGATTCCAGCCAAGGTCAACTCCTCGGCTCCCGGCGGCTGTTCGGCCGGTTCGATCACGGCGCAGACCCGTTCGCCCCGTTCGGCGTCGGGCAGTCCGATCACGGCGGCGTCCCCGACCGCCGGATGCCGGTGCAGCAGGTCCTCGATCTCCTTCGCCGAGATGTTCTCGCCCTTGCGGATGATGACGTCCTTCAGCCGCCCGGTGAGCACCAGATGCCCGCTCTCCGTCAGATGCCCGACGTCACCGGTGATCAGGAACCCGTCCGCGTCGAAGGCCTCAGCCGTCTGCGACGGGTCCAGATAGCCCTGGCAGACGGCCTCCCCGCGCAGCCGCACCTCGCCGTCCACGATCCGTATCTCCATGCCCTCGGGCGGCCGGCCCTCCGTCGTCGCCAGGTGCTCCACCGAGTCGTCCGGCGACCCCATCGTGATCATCGGGACCTCGGTCATCCCGTACCCGTGGGTGAGCTGCACGTCCATCTCGCGCACGACGGAGTGATAGACCTCGGGCGGCTTCGGCGCCCCACCGCCCGCCAGCAGCCGCAGAGTCGGTATCAGCGGTTCCCCCGGCCGCTTGCGCTGCTCGGCGAGGAACATCGAGTAGAAGGCGGTCGAACCGCCGGCCACCGTCACGCCGTGCCTGCGGTAGTCCTCCAGGGCGGCGGGCAGCGCGAAGTGCTCGAACAGCACGGCGGGGAAGCCGTACAGCAGCAGCATCACCGTGTAGTCGGGCCCGGCGATGTGCGCGTACGGGAAGGCCATCGAGCCGACGTCGTCCGCGGACAGGTGCAGCGCGTGCGCCAGGCAGGAGCCGCCCGCGATCAGCGAACGGTCGGTGTGCAGCACGCCCTTGGGGTCGGAGGTGGTGCCGGAGGTCCAGTAGATCCAGCGGACCGAGGTGCCGTCCGAGGGCGGGGCGGGCAGTGCGGAGGGATCGCCGTCCGGCAGCCGGCCGTACGCCTCGAAGACGCCCTTGGCACCCAGCCGCCGCGCCATCGCCCCGTGGTCGAAGCCGCGCCACTCACCCGGTACGGCGAAGAACTCGGCCTTCGACTCCCGTAGCGCGAAGCCGACTTCGCGGTCGCGGTAGAAGGGGATCACCGGGGACTGCACGGCGCCGAGCCTGGCCAGCGCGAAGGACAGCAGGGCCGTCTCGATCCGGGTGGGCAGTTGCCAGGCGACCACCGTGCCCGGGCGTACGCCCATGTGGTGGAGGCCCGCCGCCACCCGCTCGGCCCGGTCCCGCAACTCCCCGAAGGTCAGGGACCGGTCGTCCTGGAGGAGGACGGGCCGGTGCGGGGTGAGGGCGGCGCGGCGGGCGACCAGTTCCCAGAGGGTGCGGGAGGAACCCAGGTCGTGTGCGGTGTCGTTCACTTCGACCCCCTGTCGTCGACCGGCGGCCGGCCGGTCAATATCTGACGTCTCGTCAGATCGTGCGCAGAGCGTAGAGCCCGCCGCCTTGTCGGTCCATAGACGCGGAGCTAGCCTGCGTTCTGACGGCCCATCAGGTAACCCGACAGACTGTGAAGTTCCCATCGGCTCCCACCAGTGGACGGGCAATGGATCTCGCGTACACGGAGGAAGAGGAAGACTTCCGCGCGCGGCTGCGCGAGTGGCTCGCCAAGGTGCTCCCCTCGCTGCCCCCGAAGCCGTCCCCCGACGACTGGCCGGGGCGGCGCGAGTACGACCTCGGCTGGCAGCGGATGCTGTACGACGCCGGGTACGCCGGGCTGCACTGGCCCGCCGACGCCGGCGGCCGGGGCGCCACCCCGACCCAGCACCTCATCTACCTGGAGGAGACGGAGAAGGCGGGCGCGCCCTACGTGGGGGCCAACTTCGTGGGGCTCCTGCACGCGGGCCCCACGATCGCCGCGGAGGGAACCCCCGGACAGCGCGCGCGCTGGCTGCCTCCCGTGCTGCGCGGCGAGGAGGTCTGGTGCCAGGGGTTCAGCGAGCCGGACGCCGGTTCGGACCTCGCGGCGCTGCGCACGCGCGCGCGGCGGGACGGCGACGACTACGTGGTGAGCGGATCCAAGATCTGGACCTCCCACGCGGAGGTCGCCGACTGGTGCGAACTGCTGGTCAGGACCGATCCGTCGGCCCCGAAGCACCGCGGGATCTCATGGCTCGCGATGCCCATGGACGCGCCGGGAATCACCGTACGGCCGCTGCGCACCCTCGCCGGCTCGACCGAGTTCGCCGAGGTCTTCCTCGACGAGGTGCGGGTGCCGGTGGGCAACCGCGTCGGCGCGGAGAACGACGGCTGGCGCGTGACCATGGTGACGCTGTCCTACGAGCGCGGCACCGCCTTCGTCGGCGAGGTCGTCGCCTGCCGCCGGGTGCTCGGCGAGATCGCCCGCGAGGCGCGGCGGAACGGCCGCTGGGACGACGACGTGCTGCGCCGCCGCCTGGGCAGGCTGAACGCCGAGTTCCGCGCGCTGTGGCGGCTCACGCAGTGGAACGTGAGCGAGTCGCAGCGCAGCGGGGGAGTGCCCGGCGTCGGCGGGTCCGTCTTCAAACTGCGGTACTCGCAGGCGCGGCAGGAGTTGTACGACGCCGCCGCCGAGGTGCTCGGCCCCGGGTCGCTCGACCTCGGCCACGAGTGGACCCTCGACCGGCTCTCGTCCCTCTCCTACACCATCGCCGCCGGCACCTCGCAGATCCAGTCGAACATCGTGGCCGAGCGGATCCTGGGCCTTCCGAAGGGACGGTGACGTCGTCTCCGTGGACTTTCAACTCGACGACGACCAAGTGGCGTTGAAGGCGGGCGTGCGCGAGCTGCTGACCGCGCGCTTCGGCCGCGAGGGCCTGCGGGCCGCCGTGGACGACGGGCCCACGCTCGACCGGGCCCTGTGGCGCGAGCTCGGCGAGACGGGCTTCTTCGCGCTGCGGCTGCCGGAGGCGGACGGAGGTGTCGGACTGGGGCTCCCGGAGGCCGTGCTGGTCTTCGAGGAGGCCGGCCGTGTCCTGCTGCCGGGACCGCTGGTGGCCACCCACCTCGCGGCGGGCACGGTGGACGGCGCCGCCACGGGGGAGGCGGTGGTGGCCGCCGTGGACGGGGAGCTGGTGGAGTGGCTGGCGCAGGCGGACACCGTACGAGGGGACGCGGCCGGCGCCGAGCCGCTGAGGTCGGTGGACCCGCTGACGCCGCTGCACCGGGTGCCCGTGCCCCGGCAGCCCGACCCGGCCGACGTACTCCTCACCTCCCTCCTCACCGCCGCCGAACAGCTCGGTGGCGCCGCCCGGGTCTGCGAACTGGCGGTGCAACACGCCCGGACGCGTGAGCAGTTCGGGCAGCCGATCGGGGCCTTCCAGGCGGTGAAGCACCTGTGCGCGCGGATGCTGGTGCGGGTGGAGGTGGCACGAGCCGCCGTCTACGCGGCCGCCGTGACCGCCGGACCGCAGGATGTCGCGGCGGCCCGGCTGCTCGCCGACGACGCCGCCGTGCGGGGCGCCAGGGACTGCCTCCAGGTGCACGGCGGCATGGGCTTCACCTGGGAGGCAGACGTCCATCTGTATCTGAAGAGGGCCTGGGTGCGGACACAGCGTGCGGGCGGGACGACACAGAGTGAGGATCTGTTGGCGGACGATCTGGTGGCCTGAGCGGGTCGGCGGGGCTCTGTGCAGGACCGGTTCGGGAAGTGCCCGAAACGGATGTCGCGGATCGTGGCGCGCCGGAATCACGGAGCGTTGATATCGGGTTGTGTCCTAGGCGTGACTTGTCACGGCCTGGAGTCGGCGCCACGCTCCGGTACCTTGTGTGGGATGCGAGTGGTTCTGAGCTTGAGCCATGCCGGTGTTGCCCGAGAGGCGGCTCCGGACCCGGCGATGCACGGTGCTCGCAGGGCAGGGCGAATCCCCGCGCCTGCCTGTTCGACTCCCCGTGGCGAGCGTCGCACAGTATCCCGCACGCGTACTCCTTCGCGCTGGAATATGCCCGAAGCGCTTGTTGGGGTGACTGTACGTCAACCAAGCTGTCTCGTAAGGGAATCACGTTCCGTGATCCTTGTTCTGGCCATGCAGAAAATGGCCACGATCGTGGCCCTTGTGCGGCGCGAGGCGATGTGTCCGCCGGTTCGGATGGTGTGAGCGGTGCAGGTGCTTCAAGTGCAGCTGGAGATTCGGCCCGATCCCGCGGAGGTGGGGCGAGCCCGGCGGTGGGCGCGTTCGCGGCTCGCCGGGTCCGGGATAGGGGCTGATGAGCCGCTCGCCGAGACGTTGATCCTGCTCATCTCCGAACTCGTCACCAACGCCGTCGTGCACACGGGCTGTCCTGCCGTGCTGCGACTGTCCCTGCCGGCGGGCGTGGAGGCCCGCACGGTCCGCCTGGAGGTGGCCGACTCCAGCACCCGGCCCCCGATCCCCCGGCATGCCGAGGGTGACGAGACCAACGGCCGCGGCCTGGAGCTCGTCGACGGCCTCGCGGACCGCTGGGGCTGGAGCCCCGAGGGCGCGGGCAAGCGCATCTGGGTCGAGGTGGACCGATGTTCGCCGAGTGCGACGGCGGAAGTCGTGTTTCCGGCGTACGAGGACTTCGTGTACGAAGCGGTCTGACGCACCGGTACGCCCTTGGCGCGGGGGCATGTCCTTCTCGCGTGCGCGCACGGGTGCCGTCCTCGCCGCATATATGCGGCTCCGCTGCCTGTCCGACGTCGGGCGGCGGCCGAATGCGCCGGGCCGTGCTTCCGTGCGCGCCATCATGAATGGGGCGTAAGTGATAAATCTCCGAACAGGTGTTGACGTGACGTGTCCGTTTGATCACGCTTGTTGTCAGCGATTCGCCGCGAGGGGACGGTAAGGGTTCCGGTGACGGGAGCCCTCGCCGAGTGCGGGTCGTGACTCGGCGTCAGCTCCCGCGGGGCAGTGGGAGTGGAGCGGGTACGCCGGAGCCGGATGGCGGCGCGCGGTGCCGCGCTCGGGGCGAGCAGGAGCGCGCCGCCAGCCGACGCCCAGGCGTGCCGCTGACCTACAGCACCGCGACAGGCGCCACCGGTGTCCCCGTGCCGCCGACGAACGGCTCGGGCATCGCGGACAGCAGGAACGCGTACCGTCCGACTTCTCCACAGGCTGTGGACAACTTTTCGAGATTCCAGTTCTGGCCCTGCAGCATCCCCATCTCGACCAGGTCGAGCGCGTGCACGGGCAGCCACAGGTCCTCGATCTCGGGCGGAAAGATCTCGAAGGTGAGGGTGTCGTTGGCGACGGCGGCGACATCGCGCGCGTGGAACCACTCGGGGGTGCGCACCGAGAGCCCGGGCGACGGATACCCGTAACCCTGCTTGTCGCCCGCGAGATACACCTGCATCTGTCCCGTCCGGACGAGGACGATGTCGCCCGCCCGTACCCGGGTCCCCGCCAACTCCTCGGCCGCCTCCAGGTCTTCGGGTGTCACGGCGTGTCCGCCGTCGAGCCGGTCCTGGCCATGGGCGCGCGCCACGTCGAGCAGTACGCCCCGGGAGACGATGTGCCCAGGCTTGTCGATGCCGCCGAACTCGGCGCCGCCGTGCGGGGTGATGGTGCCGGCCGGGCGGCCGTTGTAGAGCTTCCCGGAGTGCGAGACATGGGTGAGGGCGTCCCAGTGGGTCGCCGCCTGGAGCCCCATCGTCACGGCGTCGTCGCTGCACGCGACGGTGCCGGGACCGAAGATCTCCTGGTTGATCTGCACCATCACATGGAGGGGGTTGACCCGCCCGGGGATCATCCCGGTCTGCACGCCGTCCTGCTGGAGAGGGAGGGCGAGCGGGACGCGCAGGCCGGTGCGGACGGTGGCGGCGGCCCCCCGCACGACCTCGTCGGTGATGAGATTCAGGGTGCCGATCTCGTCGTCCGCCCCCCAACGCCCCCAGTTGTTCACGCGTTTGGCGATGTCGTGGAACTCCGGGTGAAGCGCCGGCGGTGACATGAGTCCTCCCGGGGGCTTGTCTCCAGGTATCTGACGGGCCGTAGAATCCAGTTGAATCTAACGGACCGTCAGAAACCGCGGGAAGGGGCCGGGCGTGGGGAACTTCCTGGCAGGCAAGGTCATCGCCGTCACGGGGGCCGGACGGGGCATCGGACGTGCGGTCGCGCTGGGCGCGGCGGCCGAGGGCGCCCGGATCGTCGTCAACGACTACGGGGTCTCCGTCGAGGGCGCCCAGCCGTCCAGTTCGGTCGCCGAGGCCGTGGTCAAGGAGATCGAGGCCGCGGGCGGTGACGCGGTCGCGGTCGCCGACGACGTCTCGACGATGGCGGGCGGGCAGCGGATCGTCGACGTGGCGCTCTCGTCTTACGGGCGTATCGACGGTGTGGTGTGCGTCGCGGGGAACCTGCGCGAGCGGATGCTCTTCAACATGTCCGAGGAGGAGTGGGATCCGGTCCTCGCGACCCATCTGAAGGGCACGTTCACCGTCTTCCGGGCGGCGTCGGCGGTGATGCGGAAACAGGGGTCGGGGACGCTGATCGGGTTCACCAGCGGCAACCACCAGGGGTCCGTCTCCCAGGCCAACTACAGCGCCGCCAAGGGCGGGATCATCTCGCTGGTCCGCAGCGCGGCACTCGGTCTGCACAAGTACGGCGTGACGGCGAACGCGGTCGCGCCCGTCGCCCGTACCCGCATGTCGGCCAACGTCCCCATGGAGCTGACGGAGATCGGCGAACCGGAGGACGTCGCGGCGCTGGTGGTCTACCTGCTCTCGGAGCGGGCGCGCGAGGCGCGTATCACCGGGCAGGTCTACACGGTCGCCGGGCCAAAGATCGCGGTGTGGGCGCAGCCCCGGGAGCTGCGGGCGGCGTACGCGGAGGGCTCCTGGACTCCGGAGAGGATCGCGGACCTGCTGCCGGGGACGGTGGGAGTGGATCCGATGCCGCTCCTCGAGCGAGTGGAGGAGATGGCCCGGGCGGCGGCGGAGAAGGGCCGGCCGAACCGGTGAGGGTGTCTTTCGGGCTGGGCGGGAGGGGCGCGCGTGGAGTTCGGATTCGGCTCTGAGGACGAGGTCTTTCGTGACGAGGTGCGCAGCTGGCTCGCGGCGCACCTGGACGGCGAACCGGCGCGCTCGGCCTGGGAGCGTGAGCTCGGCCGGGGCGGCTGGATCGGCCTCGGATGGGGCGAGGACGGGTACGGCAACCGGCGGGCGAGCCTGACCCAACAGGTCGTCTGGGCCGAGGAGTACGCCCGCGCCAAGGCGCCGCCCCGCTCGGGCCACATCGGGGAGAACCTGCTCGCGCCGACGCTCATCGCCCACGGGACGGACGAGCAGAAGGCCCGCTTCCTGCCTCCGGTCGCCCGTGGCGAGGAGCTCTGGTGCCAGGGGTACAGCGAGCCCGGAGCGGGTTCGGACCTCGCGGGGATACGCACAACCGCCGTACGGGAAAAGGGAGGTGGCCCCGTTGACTGCGCTGACTCGTACCGCGTCACGGGTCAGAAGATCTGGACCTCCCTCGCCCACGAGGCCGACTGGTGCTTCGTACTGGCCCGTACGCGGCCGGAGTCGACGCGTCACCACGGGCTGACCTTCCTCCTGGTGCCGATGGACCAGCCGGGCCGGATCGAGATCCGGCCGATCCGGCAGCTCACCGGTACGAGCGACTTCAACGAGGTCTTCTTCGACGGAGCGGTGGCACGGGCCGAGCACATGGTGGGCGGCGAGGGCAACGGCTGGCGGGTGGCGATGAGCCTCCTCGGCTACGAACGGGGTGTCTCGACACTGGCCCAGCAGATCGGCTTCGCCGAGGAGTTGGGGCGGGTGGTGGAGACGGCGGTGGCGAACGGCGCGGTCACCGATCCCGTCGTCCGCGATCTCCTCGTACGGCAGTGGGCCGAGCTGCGGACGATGCGCTGGAACGCGCTGCGGACGCTGGGGAGTTCGGGCGACGGCCAGGGTGCGGCGGGGGCGCCCAGTGTGTCCAAGCTGCTGTGGGGGCGGTGGCATCAGCGGCTCGGGGAGCTGGCCATGCGGGTGCGGGGAGCCGGAGCCGCGGTGGGTCCCGCGGACTGGTCGCCGGCGGCGGCCTACCGACTGGACGCGTTCCAGCACCTGTTCCTGTTCAGCCGGGCCGACACGATCTACGGCGGCTCCGACGAGATCCAGCGCACGATCATCGCCGAGCGGGTGCTCGGCCTGCCGAAGGAACCCCGGGGATGACCCGGGGGAGAGGGGAGCCGGCGTGATGCGAGGTGTGGTCTTCGACGGGGAGCGGACCGAGGTCGTCGACGATCTGGAGATACGCGATCCGGGACCCGGTGAGGTGCTGGTCGCGGTCTCCGCGGCCGGGCTGTGCCACAGCGACCTGTCGGTGGTGGACGGGACCATCCCCTTCCCCGTTCCCGTGGTGCTCGGCCACGAGGGCGCGGGGGTCGTGGAGGAGGTGGGCGCGGGTGTCACCCATGTGCAGCCCGGTGACCACGTGTCGCTGTCCACGCTCGCCAACTGCGGGACCTGCGCCGAGTGTGACCGGGGACGGCCGACGATGTGCCGCAAGGCGATCGGGATGCCACGGCAGCCGTTCAGCCGGGCGGGCCGGCCGCTGTACCAGTTCGCGGCCAACTCGGCTTTCGCGGAACGGACGTTGGTGAAGGCGGTGCAGGCGGTCCGGATATCCGAGGAGATCCCCCTGCCGGCCGCCGCCCTCATCGGGTGCGGGGTGCTGACGGGGGTGGGAGCCGTGCTCAACCGCGCCCGGGTGGACCGGGGTGACAGCGTCCTGGTGATCGGCACGGGCGGTATCGGCCTCAACGTCATCCAGGGCGCGCGGATCGCGGGCGCCCTGACGATCGTCGCCGTCGACGCCAACCCGGCGAAGGAGGCGATGGCCCGCCAGTTCGGCGCCACGCACTTCCTGACCTCGACGAAGACCGTCAAGGACATCCTGCCGACCGGCGCGAACCACGCCTTCGAGTGCGTCGGCCGGGTCGAACTCATCCGCCAGGCAATCGACCTGCTGGACCGCCACGGTCAGGCGGTGCTCCTCGGCGTACCCCCGGCGACCGCCGAGGCGTCCTTCCTCGTCTCCTCCATGTACCTCGACAAGTCGATCCTCGGCTGCCGTTACGGATCCTCGCGCCCGCAACGCGACATCGCGCTGTACGCCGAGCTCTACCGCGAAGGCCGCCTCCTGCTGGACGAGTTGGTGACGGCGACGTATCCGGTGGAGGACTTCGAGAAGGCGGTTCAGGACGCTCGTGGGGGGCGGGTGGCGCGGGCGGTACTGACGTTCTAGACGTGCTGGTGCGGGCGGCGCGACGGGGCGAACGGTGCCCGTCGCGGCACTGGGCCAGGTCCTACGCGGGGAGCAGGCCGTCGTCGGCGCTCGGGAAGGCGGACGGGCTGCCGGAGCGGAAGGTGCGTCGGTACGCGGTGGGGGTGACGCCGAGGGCCGCCTGCAGGTGCTGGCGCATCGACTGGGCCGTGCCGAAGCCGGCGTCGCGGGCCACCTGGTCGATGGACAGGGTGCTGGACTCCAGCAGGTGGCGGGCCCGTTCGACGCGCTGCTGGGTGAGCCACTGGCCGGGGCTGACGCCGACCTCCTCACGGAAGCGGCGGGTGAAGGTGCGCACGGACATCGACTCCTGCTCGGCCATGTCGCGGAGCTGGATCGGCTCGTCGAGGCGGCCCAGTGCCCAGGCGCGGGCGGCGGTGGTGGTGGCCGCCTGCGCCTCGGGCACCGGTCGCTGGACGTACTGCGCCTGGCCGCCGTCGCGGTGCGGCGGTACGACGGTGCGGCGGGCCACGTCGTTGGCCACGGCGGTGCCGTGGTCGCGGCGTACGAGGTGGACGCACAGGTCGATGCCGGCCGCGACACCGGCGGAGGTGAGGACGTCCCCGTCGTCGACGAACAGCACGTCGGCGTCCACCCTGACCTTCGGGAAGAGCTGCTGGAAGTGCTCCGCGTGCATCCAGTGCGTGGTGGCCGGGCGGCCGTCGAGCAGGCCGGCCGCGGCGAGGACGTATCCGCCGGTGCAGATGGAGACGAGGCGGGTCCCGGGGCGGAGGTGGGCGAGGGCGGCGGCCAGCTCCGGGGTGAGCTCGCCCTTCTCGTGGACGGGGCCGAGTTCGTACGAGGCGGGGATGACGACGGTGCCGGCGGTGGCCAGCGCCTCGGGGCCGTGTCCCACGAGGACGGCGAAGTCGGCGTCCGTCTCCACGAGGCCCGGCGGGCGGATCGAGCAGGTGACGACCTCGTACAGGTGGCGGCCGTCCGCGTCGCGCGCCTTGCCGAAGATGCGCTGCGGGATGCCGAGCTCGAAGGGCAGCAGCCCGTCGAGGGCGAGGACGACGACACGGTGACGGCGCGGCTCCCCGGGAGCGGGGTCCTGCGCTGGCTCTCGGCTCATGGCTCGATCCTAGCGAATGCTGTCCTCCGGGCCACTCGTTCGGATAGATCGGAGGCCCGAAGCTCTATGACGTGACCCAGACGACCGACTCCGCCGACTCCGTTGACCCCATCGAGGACGCCCGCCCCGGCGACTCGATCGAGGATGCCCGTCCCGGCGACTCCGCCGGGCAGCCGCGTCCCGCCAAGCGGCATCGCATCCACCGCGCGTGGTTCGTCGCCGCCGTCACCTTCGTGACGATCATCGGTGCGGCGGCCTTCCGCTCGCTGCCGGGGCTGCTGATCGACCCGCTGCACCAGGAGTTCGACTGGTCGCGAGGCACGATCGGCGCGGCGGTGTCGGTCAACCTCGCGCTGTACGGGCTGACGGCACCGTTCGCCGCCGCGCTGATGGACCGCTTCGGGATACGGCGGGTGGTCGCGATCGCCCTGCTGGTCATCGCGCTCGGGTCGGGGCTGACCGTGTGGATGACGGCGGCCTGGCAACTGCTGCTGTGCTGGGGCCTGCTGGTCGGGCTCGGGTCGGGTTCGATGGCGCTCGCCTTCGCGGCGACGGTCACGAACCGCTGGTTCACGGCGAAGCGCGGCCTGGTGACGGGCATCCTCACCGCGGCCTCGGCCTCCGGCCAGCTCATCTTCCTGCCGGTGCTCTCCTGGATCGTCACCGAGCACGACTGGCGGCCGGCGGCCGTGACGGTGTCCCTCGCGGCCCTCGCGGTGGTCCCCTTCGTCTGGCTGCTGCTGCGGGACCACCCGGCGGACGTGGGCCAGAAGCCCTACGGGGCAACGGAGTTCGTGGAGAAGCCGGCTCCCGTGCGGGGCGCCGCCCGGCGTGCGGTGACGGTGCTCCTGTCCGCCGTCCGCACCGGACCCTTCTGGCTGCTCGCCGGCACCTTCGCGATCTGCGGTGCCTCGACGAACGGCCTGGTCCAGACGCACTTCGTGCCCGCCGCCCACGACCACGGCATGCCCATCACCGCGGCGGCCTCGCTCCTCGCGGTGATCGGTGTCTTCGATGTCGTCGGGACGGTGGCCTCCGGCTGGTTCACCGACCGCTACGAACCGCGTCGCCTGCTGGCGGTCTACTACGCGCTGCGCGGCGTCTCGCTGCTCTTCCTGCCGATGCTGTTGGCCCCGAGCGTGCACCCGCCGATGCTCTTCTTCATCGTCTTCTACGGCCTCGACTGGGTGGCCACGGTCCCGCCCACCCTGGCCCTGTGCCGGGAGCAGTACGGCGAGGACAGCGCCATCGTCTTCGGCTGGGTCCTCGCCTCGCACCAGATCGGCGCCGCCCTCGTCGCCTTCCTCGGCGGTGCGGCGCGGGACGCGTTCGGCTCGTACGACGTGGTCTGGTACGCGTCGGGAGCGCTGTGCGCGGCGGCGGCGCTGATGGCACTGGTGATCCGGCGCCGGCCGGTGCGGACGGCGCTGCTGGCGGCGTGAGGGCGCCGGATCTCCTCGGGCGGAGGGTGTCCGTGGCCGGACGTGCCTTCGGGTGAACGTGTCCTTGGGCGGACCGTGCCGTCGGGCGAACCGTGTCCTCGCATGCACCGTGCCGTCGGGCGAACCGTGTCCTCGGTGGACCGGGTTCTCAGGCGAACCGGCCCCTGTGGAACAGCAGCGGTGCCGTCTCGTCGTCGCCCGTGCCCAGCGCCTCCACCCGCCCCACCACGATCAGATGGTCACCGCCGGTGTGCACGGTGTGGATCGTGCAGTCGATCCAGGCGGCGGCTTCCGCGAGCCGCGGGGAGCCTGTGACGGGCGCCGCGTCGAACACGACCCCGGCGAACTTGTCCCCGCCGCGCACCGCGAAGCCCCGGCACAGCTCGCCCTGGTGCTCCCCCAGCACGTTGACGCAGAAGACGCCCGCGCGTGCGATCCGCGGCCAGGTCGTGGACGTACGGCCGACCATGAAGCAGACCAGCGGAGGGTCAAGGGAGAGGGAGGAGAACGACTGGCAGGCGAAGCCGGCGGGGCCGGATCCCGAGCCGCTGCCGTCGGAAGCGTCGGAACCGCCGGAAGGGTCTGCGCCGCTGGTGGCGGGTGCCGTGACGACAGTCACCCCTGTCGCGAAGTTCCCCAGCACGCGGCGGAACTCGGTCTGGTCGAGCGGCGCGCGTTCGTCGTCCGCCACCGCCCGCAACTCCGGGCGCGGCAAAGCCTCGACGGGCTCCGCGACCGTGGGCGCCCCTACCGACCTGAGGTATCGGACAGCGGTGGCCGCCATCCCTGCGTGTCCCATCACAGTGTCCATTGAAGCTGACGGATCGTCAGAAGTGAATGCCGCGGGGCGATTCGGGTCGATCCGATCGGATCCGGATTGATCCGGAGCGATCCGGTCAGCGTCCCAGGTACTTCGGCTCCCGCCGTTCCACGAAGCTCGCGACCCCCTCGTTCGCGTCCGCCGTCGTCATGTTGATCTCCTGGGCGGCGGCTTCGGCGGCGAAAGCCGTGCCGCGGTCGCTGTCCAGGGAGGCGTTGACGAGCTGTTTGGTGAGGGCGAGGGCACGGGTCGGGCCGGTGGCGAGGCGCTCGGCCCACTCGCGCGCCGTCGGCTCCAACTCGTCCGCGGACACGACCTTGTTGACCAGTCCGATCCGCTCCGCGTCCGCGGCCGGCAACGCGTCGCCGAAGAACATCAGCTCCTTGGCCCGGCGCGGACCGATCAGCCGGGGGAGGAGATACGCGCCGCCGCCGTCCGGGACCAGACCACGGCGCACGAACACCTCGATGAACCTGGCCGAATCGGCGGCGAGTACCAGGTCGCACGCGAACGCGAGGTGCGCGCCGATGCCGGCCGCCGTGCCGTTCACCGCCGCGATCACCGGCTTCTCGCAGTCGAGAACCGCGGATATGAGCCGCTGGGCGCCGAGACGGATCGTCCGGGCGACGTCGCCGGGCACCCGTTCCCCGGTCGGCGGTCCCCCGCGCAGGTCCGCGCCCGCGCAGAAACCGCGGCCCGTCCCGGTGATCACCACGGCCCGTACGCCGGGGTCGGCGGAGGCCGCCGCGAGCAGCGCGATCACGCGTTCCCGCTGGTCCCAGGTGAGGGCGTTCATCGCCTCCGGCCGGTTGAGAGTGATCCACGCGACCGCGTTGTCAGTGGCGTGAAGTATCAATGACTCGAGGGATTTTTCGGGTGAGTCATGAGATTCGCAAGATTCAGGGGATTCAGGGGATTCCGGTGATTCGGAGGATTCAGGGAATTCAGGAGATTCGTTAGGGGAGTCGGACATGAGGGATCTCCGTTTCGTACGAGGAGTAGTGGGCCTTTTCGTACGCGGAGCGGCGTGGGTGGCTTGCGGTCTCGTGCAAGCGCTGGTGGGCCTCCTGTGGGCGATGCCGGGCCTCCTGCCCGGGAGGCGTGACGGTCGCTTCCCGCTCGGGGGGCGCGGCCGTCGCTTCCCGCCGGGGAGGCGTGACCGTCGCTTTCCCCCTCGGGAGGCGTGGCCGTTCAGTGGCACACCACCAGCGCGTCGAGAGCCACCGCTCCCTGCCCCCGGGGCAGCACCATCAGCGGATTGATGTCCAGCTCCGCGATGTCGTCACCGAGTTCGAGTGCCATGCGCTGGACGCGTATGACGACCTCCACCAGCGCGTCGATGTCGACGGGCGGAGCGCCGCGGACCCCGTCGAGCAGCGCCCGCCCCCGCAGCTCGGCGAGCATGGCGCGGGCCTGGTCGTCGCCGAAGGGCGGCACGCGGACGGCCGCGTCGCGGAGCACCTCGACGAGGACGCCGCCGAGGCCGACGGTCACGGTCGGCCCGAAGAGCTGGTCGTGCGTGACGCCCACGACCATCTCGACGCCCCGCTCGACCATCTGGCACACGAGCACGCCGTCGAGCGAGATCCCCTCGTAGCGCGCGATGTCGGTCAGCTCGCGATAGGCGTCGCGGACCTGGCTGGCGGAGGTCAGAGGGAGCTTCACCAGGCCCAGTTCGGTCTTGTGGGCGATCTGCGCGCCGGACGCCTTCATCACCAGGGGGTAGCCGATCAGGCCCGCCGCGCGCACCGCCGCCGCCGCGCTGGTCACCAACTGCTCGCGGGGCACCCGGATTCCGTACGCGCGCAGCAACTGCTTCGCCGCGTGCTCGCTCAGCTGCTGCCCCGGCCGCATCAGGGCCTGCGCCTTGCGGAAGGAGGGCGAGGGTGTGCGGGGTGCCTCGTCGAAGGGGGAGCGGTAGGCGGCGGTGAACCGGTGGTGCTCCAGGTAGGCGCGCACGGCGGTGACGCAGTTGGCGAACGTACGGAAGGTCGCGACCCGGGACGACCCGAGCAGCGTCTCCCGGTAGGCGGCCTCCGTGCCGACCGGCGACCCCCACACCACGCACACCAGCTTGTCCGTCTGCTCCGCCGCGTCCACCAGGTCCTGCGCCAGCCTGTCGCTCATCGGCGGGAAGGGCCCGGTGATGGGGCAGATCAGCACGCCGACGGACGGGTCGGCGAGGATAGCGTCGATGATCTTGCGGCCCCGCCAGTCGCCCACCGGGTGGCCGCCGTTGTCAACGGGGTTGGCGACGTTGAGGTATTCGGGTATCCACTCGTGCAGTTCGGCCTGCTTGTCGGGCGACAGCGTGGGCAGGGACAGCCCCGCCTCGCTCGCCAGGTCCGCGAAGTGCGCGCCCGTGCCGCCCGAGATCGAATAGACGGCGACCCCGTCGGCCTGCGGGGGGCGGGCGCGGGCCAACAGGGCTGCGGTGTCCTGGAGTTCGTCGAGTCCGTCGACGCGGATCACGCCGTACTGCCGCATCGCCGCGTCCACCACCGTGTCGGCGCCGGTCAGCTTGCCGGTGTGTGAGGCGGCCGTGCGGGCGCCGGTCTCGGTGCGGCCGACCTTGACCGCGACGACGGGCACCCCGCGGCGGGCGGCGCGGTCGGCGGCGAGCAGAAAGGAGCGGCCGTCCTTCAGACCCTCGACGTAGCAGGCGATGGCACCGACCTCGGGCCGTTCGGAGAAGTAGGAGATGAAGTCGGCGGTCTCCAGGTCTGCCTCGTTGCCGGTGGGCGCCCAGTGGGAGAGCCGCACCCCCAGCTCCTGCATCGCGAACACCGGCCGTCCCTGGTGCCCGGACTGTGTGATGAGCGCGATCGCCGGCCCGTCGAGGTCGTCGCGGAACCGCTCGAAGGCGTTGAGGTTGGTGTTGGGCCCGAGGAGCCGCAGCCCCGAGCCGGAGACGGCGGCGGCGAGCCGGGCCTGCGCGAGAGCTCCCTCGGCTCCGGTCTCGGCGAACCCGGAGGCGAAGGCGACGGCGAACCTCACCTTGGCCTCGGCCAGCTTCTCGATCACGGGAAGCGGGTCGGCGACCAGGAGTACGGCCAGGTCGACCTGTTCGGGCAGGTCCGAGATGGAAGGGAGGCACGGTATGCCGAAGACGGACTGACGGGTGGGGTGCACCGGGTGCAGCCGCGCGCCGACCCGCTCGGCCCAGGTGATCAGCTGTCGTGTGATGCCGGTGTTCGGCCGTCCGTCGGCGTCCGAGGCGCCGATCACGGCCACGGACTCGGGACGGAAGAAGCGGTCGAGATCGGGTACGCCCGCATAGAGCGGACGGCCGCTGACGTCCAGGTCGTGGACCTCGGCCGGCCGGCCGTGGACGACGGGTGAGGGTTGCTCGCCGCAGGCGATGACCCGGGCCCGGCGGGAGTCGGTGGTGAGGGTGCCGTGGGTTGATCCAAGCATCGGTCCGCCCGCTCCTGTGTGACAGCCAATTAACTGACGCACTGTCAGATTACTTAACTGACGCCGCGTCAGGAACCGTTGTGCACGCAAAGACACGTGGCGGGCACCAGGTTGGTACCCGCCACGCGTCGCGGAGGAACCCCTCAGGGGATGTCCGAGGAGGCCGTCCGGGGGTGAAGAAGCCGGGAGTCCCCACGGTGGGAGCCGGAGTCGGCCCGCGGTGGGAAGCTCGAGTCGGCCTGCGGTGGGTGACTGCGACTCCCCGCCGTGGGAAGTCGCGGTCAGTCCGTGGTGGGCGACGGTTTCCGCGACTTGGAGCGGCGGGCGACCGCTTTCGCGATCTTCTCGGCGTCCAGGGCGAGTTCGCGGAACATGCCGCTGATGGGGTTGGTGTAGCCGCTGAAGAAGAGGCCCGGGGCGTTGGCGGGGCAGCGGGCTCCGTGCGCGACTGGCCTGCCGCGCGCGTCCAGTACGTCGAGGTGGCCGACGAGACCCTCCAGCGCGCGCCGGTAGCCGGTCGCGGCGATCACGACGTCCGGGCCGATCCGGCTTCCGTCGGCGAGGGCGACCTTGCCGTCCTCGAAACCGTCCACCGCGGCCACGATCTCGAGCCGGCCCTTGCGGACGGCGTCGATGAGGCCGACGTCCTGGACGGGGATGGAGCCTTCGTTGACGCGAGAGTAGAGGCCGGTGTCGGGGCGGGGCAGCCCCTGCGCGGAGAGGTCCGGCACGCTCAGCTTGGCCATCGGTCCGGCGAGCCGGTCGACGAGGGAGACCGGCAGCCGTCGTACGACGATGCCCGTGAACTGCGCGGCCCACCCGGCCGTGGAGCGCCGCACGATGTGCGGGGCGGTCCGCACCGAGAGACGGACGCGCGAGGCGCCGCCCTCGAGCAGGTCCACGGCGATCTCGGCGCCCGTGTTGCCGACACCGACGACGAGGACGTCGCGGCCGGTGAAGGGGGTGGGGTTGCGGTAGTCGCCGGCGTGCAGGAGTTCACCGGTGTAGCTGTCGCGGCCGGGCCAGTCGGGGATCAGCGGCGTGTGGTTGTAGCCGGTGGCGATGACCACCGCGCTGCCCGTCAGCTCCCGCCCGCCGGTGGCGCGCAGCAGCCAGCCGTCGCCGCCGGGAGCGGGCTCGACGCGCGAGACCTCGACCCCCGTCACGATCTCCAGCTGGTGGTGCTCGGCGTACTTCTCCAGGTAGCGCACCACGTTGTCCCGTGACACCCACCGTCCGAACGAGCGCGGCATCGCCAGTCCGGGGAGCGAGGACAGCCGCCGGGTGGTGTGCAGGTGCAGCCGGTCGTAGTGGCGCCGCCAGGACGCCCCGACGCGGTCGGACTTCTCCAGCACCACGGCGCGTACACCGTGCGCACGCAGGGCGTGTGCCGCGGCGAGTCCGCCGGGGCCGCCGCCGATCACGTACACGGGGCGGTCTTCGTGGGACGGCACCGGGTGCGGCGTCGAGGAAGCAGAGGAGTCGGCCATGTCCGCGAGCGTAATCACGTGGTCACTTGTTAGGTCTCGGTCAAGCCCGGAATCGGTTGCGAACTGATCACGGCTGAGGGAGGGACGGGTGCGGCCGGTGGCGTAGCTCACCTGGTTGTGCGGGCTGGTGGAGGGGTGTGCGGGGCGGAGTCCGTCCGGCGGGGTGTACGCCTCTTGCGCGTGCGCTTGTATGCAGTAAAACTGACGTGCCGTCAGAAACCGATGGGGGCAGGGGAGTTCATGGACACGATCTGGCTCAGCGGGGCGGAATGGCTGGCCGTGCTCCGTATCGGGCTCGGGCTGTGGTGGCTGGAGAGCTGGCGGCACAAGGACAAGAAGGCGTGGTTCGAGCGGGGGAGCGGTATCGCCTGGGCGGCGGACATCGCGGCGAAGCACCGGTGGAACGCGGTCCGGAGCGGCTTCGACACCATCGTCGCGCCGCGCCCGCGGACGATGGCCTACGTGGTCGCGTACGCGGAACTCGCGCTGGGCCTCGGGCTGATCCTCGGCTTCCTGACGCCGATCGCCCTGGTCGGAGGGCTTCTCCTCAACCTCCTCTACCTCGTCCTCATGATCCACGACTGGGCCGAGCAGGGGCAGAACTCGATGATGGCGCTGATCTCGGTCGTCGCGCTGTTCGGGATGTCGTGGCAGACGTGGTCGGTGGACGACGTGATCGGGCTGTTCTCGTGAGCGGCGGGGTATGGCCGGCCCCTCCCGCGAGCGCCGGGGGGCTCGTGACCGGCGGGGTGTTCTCATGAGTGGCGCGCGTTTCGATCTGCCCGAGGTGGACGCCTTCACGCGGCCGTACTGGGACGCGGCGGCGGAGGGGCGGCTGCTGGTGCGGCGCTGCGGGGGGTGCGGGCGGGCCCACCACTATCCCCGGGAGTTCTGCCCGCGCTGCTGGAGCGAGGACGTGCGCTGGGAGCGGGCGAGCGGCCGAGCCACGCTCTACACCTGGTCCGTCGTCCACCGGAACGACCTGCCGCCGTTCGGCGAGCGCGTCCCGTACGTCGCCGCCGTCGTCGACCTCGCCGAGGGGCCCCGGATGATGACCGAGGTCGTGGAGTGCGAGGAGGGTGCGCTGCGGGCCGGGATGGGGCTGGAAGTGACGTTCCGGGGCTTGGGGGACGTGTGGGTGCCGGTGTTCCGGCCCTGGGAGTGAGCCGTACCGGCGCGACGCCGAGGGGGTGGGCGGGGTGCCTGCGGGCACGGCGCCGGGGGTGGGCGGGGTGCCCGCGGTGGCCTGCCGTCCGTGCCCCCGGCTCGTATCCGGCCCCGGGTGGGAGTGGCAGGCGCCGAGGGGTTTCAATGGCTGGATGGCCGACGTCCACGAGCAGTACGCCATCCGTCCCTTCCCCGAGCAGCGCGGTCACGGTCTGTGGCTGCGGCCCTGGAACGCCGAGTCCGATGTCGACGCCTCGGCGTGGTTGCGCGGGCTCTCAGACCCGGAGTTCCAGCGCTGGAACACGCCGCTGAGGGTCGTCCGGGACGTCGACGCCGCGCGTGAGTCGATCCGTTCGCGTGCCGATGCCGCGGTGGACGGGAGCGGGGTGTCCTTCTGTGTCACGGACGAGGACACCGGCGCGCTGCTCGGGCACATCGGCGTCAACGAGATCGACCACGTCATGCACTGCGCCCGTGTCGGCTACTGGGTCCTCCCCGAGGCCCGCGGCCGGCAGGTGGCCACCCGCGCCCTCCTGGTCGCCACCCGCTTCGCCTTCACCGACCTCGGCCTGCACCGCCTGGAACTGGGCCACGCCCTGGGCCACGAAGCGTCCTGCCGCATCGCCGAGCGCTGCGGATACCAGTACGAGGGGACGCTGCGGGGCGCGATGTTCGAGGCGGGCCGGCTCGACGCGTTCCGGGATGTGCATCTGCATGGGCGGGTGGCCACGGATCCGGAGCCGGCCGCGCCGTAGGCCGTCCGTAGCCCGGGCGCCGTCCGGCCGTAGCCCGGTCATCGCCGGGTCATCGTCCGGTCACCGACTTCGTGGCGTACTGCGTACGAGTTCACGGCCACAGCAGCTCTGTGAGCCAACCGGCTTCCGTGCGGCGGTAGTTGAGGCGTACGTGGCGTCGTTGCGGGTCTCCCTGGAAGAACTCCGCCTCGTCGGGGCGGAGGTGGTAGAGGGTCCAGGTGGGGGCGGGGGTGTCCGGTGTGTGCTGGGCCTGGGCCCAGGCCGTGTCGGAGGCGTGTTCCAACTCCTGTTGGGACGGCAGGACTTCGCTCTGGTGGCCGACGAGGGCGGCGGCCAGGGCGCCGGTGGAACGGGCGTGCAGGTCCGCCTGGCTCTCTTCGGCGGAGGCGACGGTGACCGGGCCGCGGAGGCGGATCTGGCGGCCCTGCGCCGGCCAGTAGAAGCCGAGGGCGGCGTACGGGCGGGCCGCCAGTTGCCGGCCCTTGCGGCTCGTCGAGTGGGACGCGAAGGACCAGCCTTCCGCGTCCGCCCCGTGCAGCATCACCGTGCGTACGTCCGGCAGCCCGTCCGTGTCCGCCGTGGCGAGGGACACGGTGTGCGGTTGGGTCTGGCCCGCCGCCACCGCCTCCGCGAACCAGCGCTCGAACAGCGGCAGCGGTTCGGCGGGTGCCGAGCCCGGGTCGAAGGGGGGCAGCTCGGTGTCCCAGACCCGTTGGGACCGGAGCAGACGGACGAACTCGGCGGACGGGTCGGTGCTGGCGGAGTGGTCGGCGTTCATATCCCGATTGTCACGCGGCAGCCTCCCCGGCACCGAACCCGCCTCGCCTTCGCCTTCGAGCTCGCCTTCGGCTTCGGCTTCGCCTTCGAGCTCGCCGTGGTGATGTCCTGCCCGCACGCGAACGGGGCGGCGTACGCCGACGCGATGCCGGTGTACGCCGCCCTCGGGTGGGACGAGTTGCGGGCGGGTGGCCCGCGTTGTCATGGCGGTTACTTCGGGTCGTCGTTGAACTTCGAGGTCGACCAGAGGTAACCGAGGACGGTGAGGCCCAGGCACCAGGCGACGGCGATCCAGCCGTTGTTGCCGATCTCGGTGCCGAGGAGCAGTCCGCGCATGGTCTCGATGGCGGGGGTGAACGGCTGGTACTCGGCGATCGGCTGGAACCAGCCCGGCATCGTGTCCAGGGGGACGAAGGCGCTGGAGAGGAGAGGCAGCAGGATCAGAGGCATCGCGTTGTTGCTGGCCGCCTCGGCGTTCGGGCTGACCAGCCCCATACCGACCGCGATCCAGGTGAGCGCCATGGCGAAGAGCACGAGCAGCCCGAACGCCGCGAACCATTCCAGGACGGTGGCGTCGGTGGAGCGGAAGCCGATGGCCACGCCGACGGCGCCGACGAGGACCACGCTGGCGACCGACTGCAGCACGCTGCCGACGACGTGTCCGACGATCACGGAACCTCGGTGGATCGCCATGGTGCGGAAGCGGGCGATGATGCCCTCGCTCATGTCCGTGGAGACGGAGACCGCGGTGCCGATCGTCGTGCTGCCGATGGTCATCATCAGGATGCCGGGAACGATGAAGGCGATGTAGTCGGAGCGGTCGGCGCCGCCGATGCCCGCGCTCATGGTGTCGCCGAAGATGTAGACGAAGAGCAGCAGCAGCATGATCGGGGTGAGCAGCAGGTTCAGGGTGAGCGACGGGTAGCGCCGGGCGTGCAGGAGGTTGCGGCGCAGCATCGTGGACGAGTCGCGTACCGCGAGGGAGAGAGTGCTCATCGGACGGTCTCCTTGGACTGGTCGGCCTGGTCGGCCTGGTTGGGGACGCCGGCGGCGGTGAGGGCGAAGAACACGTCGTCGAGGTCGGGGGTGTGGACGGTCAGTTCGTCGGCCTCGACGCCGGCCGTGTCCAGCCGGTCGAGGATGGTGCGCAGGTCGCGCTGGCTGCCGTCGCTGGGGAGTTGGAGGGCGAGGGTTTCGTCGTCCCGGGAGGCGTTGGCCAGGGCGGTGGCGGCGGACTGGTAGGCGGCCGGGTCGGTGAAGCGGAGCCGGACGTGCCCGCCGGGAATGAGCCGCTTCAGCTCCTCGGCGCTCCCCTCGGCGGCGATCTTTCCGTCGTGGAGTACGGCGATCCGGTCGGCGAGTTCGTCCGCCTCCTCCAGGTACTGGGTGGTGA
>NZ_JBITHE010000011.1:0-294560 GCF_044457665.1 Streptomyces sp. NPDC050535 | reverse complement strand
AGGGCATGGGCTGCTTGTGACATCGGCAGCAGCGCAGGAGCCAACGGCATGACTTTGCTGTTTCTTGCGCCTCTCATATGGATCGCCGCTGCGGTTCCGTGGGTGATCCTGCACAACACCCTCGGAAGACGTCATCGCAGGACAGCCCTGATGGCAGGGCTCACATTCACCTTGTGGTCCACCTGGTTCCTTGTCACATGGCTCGGGATGCAGCACTCCTACCCCGCTCCGTTTTGCCCGGGCAACGTCCCACCCTGGTGGCCGAGCCTCATCCCGGCATGACTCCGGCACCGTTTGTGAACAACCTTGGCACCGGCAGCGGCAACCCACTCAACAGCGCCCCCGACCAGCCGCTTCACGCCACCAAGATCGTGTTATGAGCTCTTAGGAAAGGAGCATCTTCTGCAACCTGAGAGCTCGAGCAAGTTCCCTGCCGATGAGACTCCGAAAGGAGCCTACCGAGCGACTTGAAGCGCTGGCCAGAAGTCGACACGCAAGGGCAATATCGGACACTGACCCGGAACCCGTCCTGCGGGCCCATCTCAACGGCTCTGGACTTTCGCTCGCCTCGCAGGCAAGGAGCAATGACCGGCCTTGCAGAAAAGCAAGCGTCGGATTTTCTACGAGTCCGGGTGCCATGATGCGCGCCCCTTCACTCACAGTTAGCGCAGCTCCCAAGTCATTCAGTCTCGGGTTCGATCGCAATTCAAAGGACCGCACCAGAAGGCTTGCGTACTTCAGAAGTATCCTGGGATTAGTGAAATCCTCAGCGATGACTTGCATACCGTATGGAGCGCCCTCCTCAGCGAGAAGTTCTGCACAGTCGCGAAAAGGGCTGCTGCCATCGGCCCAAGACGCAGTGTAGGGACCCTGGCGCCAAAACAGGTCTGCCATATCGTCGGCCAGCAGAGAGGGCAAACACTTGTCCACTTCAAGTCTCGCGGTCATACTCACCATCGCCGCGCGCCAGTCGGTATCCTGCAGTCCTCCTAGCAGGAGCACGGCCCTCTCGCACTGCTCCATGCCATTTCCCGGCCGATCTCTAGCTTGAATGACGAGGACGTCCGCGTACAAAATTCTATATCGTCTAGCAGTGTACGCGTCCCCCCATGCCGAATTCTCCAACGTGGCCAGTTCGTCGAGCGCCTCCTCAAGATTCCATATATATCTGAGGAACTGCGCTTTGAGTACGGCTAGTTCCGGAACCGGGCCCCATCGCTCAAGACCTTGGTTCAAGATCTCAAGCACTGGCTCATTATCTGGTTCACGATTCTTTTCACATATGGCCGCAGAGCGCTGATACTGGGCTTCCATACGAAACCTCGGCAAAACCAACTCCGGACGGGGCCCCCATACTGACTCACGGCGATCCAGCTCTGCACGGCGCTTCTCATATACCGCCGCCAAGCTCTGTAGTTTTACATCGATTGGGCGTCGCATCCACCTCCTGTGTCCGTAATCCGACTTCGCCACCGCGATGAGCGAACCCTCTGACGCCCATCTGCGACTGAGCGCCCAGAGGTCAATCTGGATGTCACGAGACGAGGAGATTCGACGAGACTTGGCCCACCTGCGATAGCTGGCCAATTCCTTACGCAGTGGATCACTATCCGAGGAGAAGACATCATTTTCCGGATTTTCCTCGTCCTCGTCAGTAGAGACACCAACCGAAGCGAGACAGCGAAGATAAGTCCACCATGCCGCCGCACTGGGTGTCTCTGCAGTGACCCACTTTAACAACGAAAGGGCGTAATTGGACGATTCTTCGCCCCTACGTCTTTGAGCGCGATTTACAGACCGCGACTGGGCTCGAGACAGCGCAAGCACCAAGCGAGCCAGCGCCAGCAACGGCCGATTGTCACCGCTCCTGGCAAGAAACCTTAGGTCATCTTCATGCTGAATAATCAAGGCGTACGCCTTGCTCAACATTTCCGCTCGGTCGACCAGCGCCAATTCGGCCTCGGCAGCCATCCGAACCGCGGCGGCGACACGGGAGGCCGCAATGGCACGAGATGTTCCCTTCGAATAGTTCTCGACTGCCGAGAAGAGTTCGTGCAGTTCCGGCATCCAGACGTCAGGTGCGGCACCCGTGATAACTGCGGCCCGCACGAATTGAGTTCGTGACGTCACCGCGCTGATCACACCCCCACCTTCTGCGGTCATTACGCTCCAGGAATCCCGTAGCGTGGGCAGGACATCATCCGCTTGGACGCGACGCGTCAAAACAGCTAGAATCTGCGCTTCGGCCCTTATCCGCTCTAGTGTTGCGCCGGGGATTGGCGCCCGGCGCTTAGTCCACGACAGATCGTCCCGATAGGGCATGCGTAACCGGTCAAGCATGCCGGCTACGAAATTGGAGTCGCCGATCCGTATGGAAGTTTCGCAACTGTCCAATGCGATTTGGAGATACGCGCTTCGGTGGGCCACATTCACCGGGCTGATGCCGAAGTGGTGCAATACCTCGCGGCGGACAGCTTCCACGTCACCGTCGAAATCGTATCGGAGATCTAGTTCCCGCAATGCCAGGCGCACCAAATCGATACCCGCTTCGTCATCCGCCGATACGGAGAGGCTCAAACTCTTCCCCGACATCAGTCTCTGCCGAAAATCACGAGGCCGGGGAGAATTTCGAGCCAGGAACAGGATCTCGGCAGCATTCAATGGGCTTGAAGAAGGCAACCCCGCTGCAAGCGTCGCAGGAATCACCGGACCGAGGGACTCGCCCGACGTGGTACGAGCGACGGCGTCCATGAGATCTCGCGTGATCTGCGCAGACCAGACGCTAGTTCTCGGTGATTCGGTTACGCGCACAAGAGTCTCTTCCAGCACCTCCCGCGGGGCTTGACGCACAACATGAGATACGAGCAATTCAAAAGCCTCAGAAGATGACTGAGGGAGAGTCTCAATTGTCGCCGAAATAATTCTTGGTATCATGCGCAGGAAAATTTTCTCTGGAGACGGCGCGCCTTCCGTTTTACGCATCCAATGGCCATCAAAAAGGACGCGCCCCCATTCCTCAGGAATATCGAGTGGCGAATGACAGGAGCACGGGCCGATAATCGTGGATGAGATCAGCAGGACCCAGTCGACCCACGAATCGGCTTCTTCTACTGCATGCAGCAACTTGAGGCCCACCTCATAGGCGTCCTCCTTCGCCGCCTTCAAGAGGGCCTCAGCGATAACGTATTGATCGCTTGCCTTACCCTCTAGGAGTTGCAGTGCTGTGATCAAAGTACCCGGCTGCAGAACGTCATGGTCAACGAGCGAGCACGCGTCTTCGCAGGTTTGGGCTGACAGGCAGCTTTCCTCTGCGAGCATGCGCCCGGCTTCGTCGTACGACAACGGCATGAGCGAGATCTGCGACCGGACGCGCATCCTCGGGGTCGGTTGTATGTTTCCGGCTCGCCTCGCAACGATCACTGTCGCTTTGTCGAGTACTCCCGTCTCAATTAGTTCAGATAGAGTATCCCGACCGGAATGCCGTGTGAGTGAGAAATCGGCATGGTCAAGGGCCAAAGCAACGTGCTGCGAACCTAAACGACGCCAGACCTCAAGGCGTACGGCAGCAATGCGCTCGGCTGAACCCGACATATGGAGTGCGTTGAGCGCGACATCCAGACCCAAGTGCTGAGCTAGGGCGCGCAACATCACCTGATCGCCCACCGAGTATCCCCTGAGGTCTACATAGGCAGCCTTTAGAGGGGGTTGTTTCTGGCTGGAAACAGCCCAGTGCAGCCAGCGCCCCAGGATAACTGTCTTACCGGCTCCTGGCGGCCCTATCAACTGACGAATAGTATTGGGTCCCGAAATGGACTTGAGCCGCTCCACGACATCCGGCCGAACAAGAGCAGCTTGCGGCACATGAGGCAAGGGGGTCAGCTCAGATGACTGACCTACCCCTGCAGCGGGGAAACCCGCCGCAACATAAATTCGAGAGTTGTTAATCTGCAGATTCCGCTCGCCTAACTGAGCGATGAACCTGCTGCCGTCGTCGGCGGCTTGACTCTCGTCACCTGCTTCCCTCGGACCTCTGTTCTCCTTTCGTCGGCGCGGGAAAGCTGTTCAACTGCAGACCACCATCGCCAATGTAGGTGCCTTGAGAATCCCGCACATCGATCTTGTACTTCCCGCCCTTGTAACCGGATTCGTCGACCAGGCTCAGCAACTTCTGTGCGGCGGCAAGGAGCTCCTGATCGCGATCAGCCTCGGCTTCCAGGAGCTCAGCAGTCAACGGCGCCTCCCACGTATCGGGAGCCTCTTGATGGCGCTCGAGGACCAGAGTCCCATCGTGACGGTCGGCCAGTCGCCTCCAGGCGAGTGCCTTCACACCTGCGTATGCGTCCTTGACCACCGCCGCGGCGGTCTCCTTCGACCCTGACGCCGCACCCGCAGCGAGCGCGGCCACGATCAGTGTGACCGGATCCATGCCACACCCCCCCTTTTTTTGTCCCAAGGTTCAGATTTTCCCGTTGGTTCAGGATGCTCCCATAGTGTCCTGCAATCTGTGAGATGAACGGCGAACCTGATTGGCCGCAGCTCAGTCGGACGACAGGTCAGCGCAGTGAGCGCTGGGGGTTCCTACTCCGAGTCAGGAGAGAGCATCCGCCATCGCATCGCCCGCGAGAGCATCGAGTCCTCCACACAGCTGGGCGGTCTCCTGGCTCGCCGGATGCCGACGTCTGCACCGCCGCTACAAACGCCGGCCCGAGCACTTCCTGGCCCTGCCGACAAAGCCGCGGCCCTGATCAGCCACCGCCGACATACCGACTGGAACAACGTCTTAGCTTGTTCTTTATGGTCTGACCTCGAACGATGCGCCGAACGTGCTCGCTCAAACGAGGATTCCGGGGACGTGCTGACCGACGCCCTGTTGTGTGCGTAAGGGCCGGTGAAGACGCCGGTCGACCTCACGCTGACCGCCGAGCACCGGCGCGGGCACGGCGCGATGTACGAAGCCCTGAACGGCGGGAACGTCGATGTGCCACGGTTGCGGCAGGTGCTGGCCGGGCTGCCTCAGCCTGAGGCCGCCGACGGGCGCCTGGTCCTGGCCGTGGACGTCACCCACTGTCTGCGGCCGGACGCGCCGACCAGTGCGGACCGCTTGTTCTGTCACGTCTACGGCCGCAGCGGACGCTCCTCGGACCAGTTCGTGCCCGGCTGGCCCTACTCGTTCGTCGCCGCGCTGGAGTCGGGCCGGACCTCGTGGTGTCAGATCCTGGACGCGCTGAGGCTGGGGCAGGCCGACGATGTCGCCGAGGTCACTGCCGCCCAGGTCCGCCGGGTGGTCACCGACCTCATCGACATGGGGCGTTGGAAGCCGGGTGACCGCGACATCCTGGTTGTCTTCGATGCCGGATACGACGCTCCGCGCATGGCCCATCTCCTGGCCGGACTACCGGTGGAGGTCCTGGGGCGGATGCGCACGGACCGTGTAATGCGCAAGCCCGTCCCGGTCCCCTGGATCTCTCCGCCACAGGGAGGACGCCCACCGAAGCACGGCAAGGAGTTCCGCTTCGCCAAGCCTGATTCCTGGGGCGATCCGAGCGAGGAGACCGCACAGGTCACCAACCGCTACGGCACCGCCGCATGATGGCCTGGGACCGCATTCACCCGAGGCTGACCACGCGCTCGGCAAGGATCGACCACACCGGCGAACTTCCGCTCATTGCAGGCACGTTGATACGTCTGGAGGTCGACCGCCTGTCGGGTGAGGACGTCGATCTGCGCCGGCAGGCGTTCTTGCGCAGGTTCGATCTGGAACACACCTTCCGGATGGTCAAGCAGACGTTGGGCTGGAACCGCCCGAAGCTCCGCACGCCCACGGCGGCAGACCGGTGGACCTGGCTGATCATCGCCGCCCACACCCAACTTCGCCTCGCCCTGCCCTTGGTCGCCGACCTTCGCCGACCGTGGGAGAAGCCGGCGGACCCGGGTCGGCGCACCCCGGCCCGGGTCCGCCGGGGGGTTCAGGAACCTCCGCCCGGACCTGCCCTGTCCGACCCGTGCGCCAAAACCCAACCGGCCCGGCCCCGGCAGGCCGCTCGGCTCGAAGAACCGGCGCCCCGCCACCCGCTACGACGTCGGCAAGACCACCAGACGCCCCGAAAGCATCACCCAACGCGACCAGCTCAGACGCTGAACACGACTTCAGAAGGGAACGACCAGCCCGGCTTCTCGCAACCCAAGCAATGCCCTGCCCATGCACTCGGCGGCCGAGGCCCCATCGGCCCTCATCCCACCGTCCAGGGGCCCACCGGAGGCTGCGAATGTCCACGCCGGCTGACCGTCACGCATCCGCTCCGCATCGACCCGGACCATGGGACCTACACCCTGCTCGCCGAGCCATTCCAGGATGAGCGTCGTCGCGTCCTCGACGCCGCTGTCCAGATCCACCTTGGGCCGCCGCCCCATGGCCATGGCCACAACACTACTCAGGGGCTGGATTGACCTTGTCGCACGCTTTCAGACGGCTCAGACCATAAGAACAAGCTTAGCGAGCGCCCTTTACCTTGCCCCACCGCAGGAGGACGACCGGTGCCACCTTGGCCCAGCAGGGATGGGACCGGTGTCTCAATAGGAGCAAAGGTCCCGCGAGACCCGCGTCGGGTCGCTGCTCGCGCTGCCCCAGTCGTACTCGTCAAACTTGCCCGCCGGCGTGCTGCCTTCCCTTACGAGCACGTACAAGGTGTGTCCCCGGCGATCCGTCGTCGCGGTGCTCGTTGTCCACGGTCCGCTACAGCAGTCCGTCAGACCGCCCTGGTTGCTGAACAACGCGCACGCGCTCGCCACCGTTTAGAGGTGCAGCGGTGGCGAGCGCGGTCACGCGAGGAGGGCGGAGGTGTCAGCAGTAGAGGTTGGCGCCGGGGGTGACGCCGAGGATGCCGGTGATGCGGTTGTAGGCGTCGACGCGGCTCTGGACCTGCGCGGGGTTGCGGCCGTCGCATTCCAGGGAGCCGTTGATGGAGCGGATGGTCTGGCCGAAGCCCGCGCCGTTGACCATGGCGTTGTGCGGGGTCATGGTGCCGGGCCCGGACTGGGTGTTCCAGTACCAGAGGCCGGTCTTCCATGCCACCGAGGAGTCGTTCTGCACGAGCCAGGGGTTGTTGAGGAGGTCGATGCCGAGCGCGTCACCGGCGGCCTTGTAGTTGAAGTTCCAGCTGAGCTGGATGGGGCCGCGACCGTAGTAGGCGGCCTGGCCGGCCGGGCAGCCGTAGGACTGGCTCCAGTCGCAGTAGTGCGGGTAGTTGGCCGTGTTCTGCTCCACGATGTGGACCAGTCCGCCGGTCTCGTGGTTCACGTTCGCCAGGAAGGCCGCGGCCTCCTGCTTCTTCACCGTGTCACTGCCCGTCTTGGCGAAGGCCGGGTAGGCGCTGAGCGCGGCGGTCAGCCCGCTGTAGGAGTAGAAGGAGTTCCGGCCCGGGAACATCTGGTTGAACTGCGCCTCCGTCACGACGAATCCACTGGGGGTGGTGCCGCCGCCGGTGGCCGGAGCCGTCCACTTCTGGTTCGCGGCGCCGGTGCAGGTCCAGATCTGCAGCCGGGTGGCGTTGGCGGAGTTGTTGCCGCTGACGTCGAGGCACTTGTTCGCCTGGGGGTTGACGATGTCCCGGGCGGCCGTCACGACCCACTGCTGGTTGGCGCCGCCCACGCAGTCCCAGAGGTGGATCTGGGCCCCGTCGGCGGTCGAGTTGTTCGAGACGTCCAGACACTTGCCGAGCGCCCGGACGGTGCCGTCGGAGCCGACGTTCCACTGCTGGGCGGCGCTGCCGTTGCAGTCGTAGAGCTGCACCGCCGTGCCATTGGCGCTGGAGGCGCCGGCCACGTCGACGCACTTGCCCGCCAGGCCGCTGATCTGACCGGTGGCCGCCGCGGCGGGAGACGCGGGCAGCACGCTCAGCAGGCCCACGAGCAGAGAGCCGGCCGCGACGTAGGCCGCACGCCCCCATCTGAACTTCATGCCCATGTCATACCTTTCGCCATTTTGCACTCAAGTGGGGAGTCGAAAGAGGGGTGTTGAACCTTGGCAAGTCCTTCACCGCTTGTTTTAAGTCGTGAGCGAAAGCGCGTCAAGGCTTTGGTATGGACCAATCGGAAAGCGGCGGCTGAACAGGCCGGGGAACGGCCGAAGGCCCTTGTCCCGGCGCCAGTCGCGCCGGGACAAGGGCCTTCTCGGAAGACGGGAAAGGTCAGACTCCCGCCGGTTCCGGCGACTTGTCCTCGTCACCCGCGGGGGTGGTGGTCCCGCCGGACTTCGCGGCCCGCTTGGCCGCCTTCTTCTTCGCCCGGCGCTCCTTGCGGAGTTCGACGACGGTGTAGAGCGTCGGCACCAGCAGGAGCGTCAGCAGCGTCGACGAGATCAGGCCGCCGATGACGACCACGGCCAACGGCTGCGCGATGAAACCGCCCTCACCGGTGACGCCCAGAGCCATCGGGAGCAGCGCGAAGATGGTCGCGAGCGCCGTCATCAGGATGGGACGCAGCCGGTGCCTGCCGCCCTCGACGACCGCCTCGACCGTGCCGTAGCCCTGCTTGCGGTACTGGTTGATCAGGTCGATCAGCACGATCGCGTTGGTGACCACGATGCCGATGAGCATCAGCATGCCGATCATCGCCGGGACACCCATCGGGGTGCCGGTGACGACCAGCATGCCGATCGCGCCCGTCGCCGCGAACGGGATCGAGACGAGCAGGATCAGCGGCTGGATCAGCGACCTGAACGTCGCCACCAGCAGCATGAAGACGATCGCGATCGCCGCCAGCATCGCCAGGCCCAGCGCGGCGAACGAGTCCTCCTGGTCCTGCGAGACACCGCCGATCTCCGCCGTCGCACCGGCCGGCAGCTTGAGCGCGTCCAGCTTCGACGTGAGGTCCGCGCTGACCGCGCCCGTGTTGTCGCCCGTCGGCTTCGCCGTGATGGTGGCGGCCCGCTGACCGTCGATCCGGGTCATGGAGACCGGACCGTCGACCACCTGAACGGTCGCGATGTCACCGAGCTTCACGGCGCCCATCGGAAGGGCCTTCAGCTCGGCGAGCGTCCGGGCAGGCTTCGCCGACCTGATGACGATGTCCCGCTCGGTGTCGTCCAGGACGGCCTTGCCGCTCGTGGTGCCGCGGACCGCCTCGCCGACGGCCGCACCGAGCGTCGCGTCGTTGAAACCGGCCGCCGCTGCCTCGGAGTTGGCCTTGACCGAGATACGCGGCACGCTCTGCGCCAGGTCGCTCGTCACGTCCGTCACGTCGTCGAGCTTCGCGACCTCGTCACGCACCTCTTCGGCCGCCTCGCGCAGGGCGCCCGCGTCGGACGCCTTCACGACGACGCTCAGATCCTGGCTGCCGAACCCGTCCCCGGCCGCGACCGTGGTCGTACCGGCACCGGAGAGCTTGCCGAGCCCCTCCTCGATGCCGTCCTGGACGTCGTCGAAGGAGGCCGAGTCCTCCAGCATGATCTGGTACGAGGCCTGGTTGGTGTCCGTGCCACCGCCGAACGCGGCCATGAACCCGGACGAACCGATGGTGACCTGGTAGTCCTTGACGCCTTCGACGCCGTCGAGCATCTTCTCGACCTGCCTGGCCGAGGCGTCGGTCGCCGCCAGGCTGGTGCCCGGCTTCAACTCCTGCTTGACGCTGATGACCTCCTGCTCGCCCTGGTCGAAGAAGTTCGTCTTCAGCAGCGGCGCCATGCCGAACGTGCCGATCAGGACGACGGCGGCGATCGCCACACTCGTCAGCCGCCGCCGGGTCGCGAAGCGCAGTACGGGAACGTAGAGACGCTGGAGCCGGCTGCGCTCCTCCTTCTCCTCCGCCTTGCGCCGCGCTTCCTCGGCGTCCGCCGGGGTGCCCTTGGGGGCGCGCAGGAACCAGTACGACAGCACCGGTACGACGGTCAGCGAGACGAGCAGGGACGCCAGCAGCGCCGCCGTGACCGTCAGGCTGAAGGAGCCGAACAGGGCGCCCACCATGCCTCCGGTGAGGCCGATCGGCAGGAAGACGGCGACCGTGGTGAGGGTCGAGGAGGTGACCGCGCCCGCGACCTCGCGGACCGCCTTGAGGATCGCCTCCTCGCGCTCCTCGCCGTATCCGAGGTGCCGCTTGATGTTCTCCAGGACCACGATCGAGTCGTCGACGACCCGGCCGATCGCGATGGTCAGCGCGCCGAGCGTGAGCATGTTGAGCGACAGGTCGCGCGTCCACAGGACGATCAGCGCGAGCACCACGGACAGCGGGATCGACACCGCCGTCACCAGGGTCGAGCGGATCGAGGCCAGGAAGACCAGGATGACGAGGACGGCGAAGAGAAGACCCAGCGCGCCCTCGGTGGTCAGACCGTCGATGGACTTCTTCACGGCCGGGCCCTGGTCGCTGACGACGGTGATCTCCGCCCCCGCGCCCAGGTCCGCGCGCATGCCGGCGAGCTTGTCCCCGACCGCGTCGGAGATGGCGACCGCGCTGCCGTCGTGGTCCATGGTGACGTTCACGGCGAGGCTGGGCCTGCCGTCGGTACGCGTGATGGAGTCGGCGGTGGCCTGCTCCTCCTTGATGGCGGCGACGTCGGCGAGACGCACGGGCTTCTTGCCCGGGGCGCCCGCGACCATCAGGTCCTGGATCTGCTCCAGCGAGGTGAGGCCGCCGCCGACCTGGACGGTGCGGTTGCTGCCGTCCTCGTCGAAGGAGCCCGCGGGGACGGTCGCGCCGCCCGCCTGGAGGGCCTGGCCGAGCGCGGCGGAGGTGAGCCCGGCCCGCTTCATGTCCTTGTCGTCCGGGGTGACGGTGACCTGGAGGTCCCGTACGCCGTCGACGGTGACCTGCCCGACTCCGTCGATGCCCGTCAGGTCCGGCACGACCGTCCGGTCGAGCCGGTCGGAGAGGGCCTGCTGGTCCTCGTCCGAGGTGACGGCGAGGACCACGGTCGGTATGTCGTCCGTGGAGCCGGCGAAGACCTGCGGGTCGACCGTGTCCGGAAGCTGGACGCGGGCCCGGTTGACGGCCTGCTGGACGTCGGCGACCAGCTGCTTGGTGTCGTTGCCGTAGTCGAACGACGCCATGATCAGCGCGTTGCCCTCGCTCGCCGTGGACGTGACGCCGGTGATGCCGTCGACAGACTCGAGGTTGTCCTCGATGGGCTCGACGACCTGCTTCTCGACCACGTCGGGAGAGGCACCCTGGTACGGCGCGAGCACCGACACGACGGGCAGTTCGAAGGTGGGCAGCAGCTGCTGCTTGAGCTGGGGGATCGCGATCGCTCCGAAGGCGAGCGCGACCACGGACATCAGACCTATCAGGGCCCGTTGCGCGAGGCTGAATCTGGACAGCCAGGACATGGGTGAGGGGTCTCTCTTCTGTGGTGTGCGCGGCAGGAGGGGCACATCTGAGCACCCCCGCTCACACCTTGAGCCATCACCGGCGGCCGTTCCGTCGCCCGCAGGTCCATTTCCTTATGCGGAACCTACTCCAGGCGCAGTACACGCCGGTGGAGTTCAGTCCACCCTTGGATGGACCAGCCCCGACTCGTACGCGATCACGACGAGCTGTGCCCGGTCGCGCGCGCCCAGCTTCGCCATGGCCCGGTTGACGTGCGTCTTCACCGTCAGCGGGCTGACTTCGAGCCGCTCGGCGATCTCGTCGTTCGAGTGCCCGCCGGCGACCTGTACGAGCACCTCGCGCTCGCGTCCGGTGAGCGCGCCGAGCCGCTCGGCGCGGGCGGGGTCGCGCTCGTCGTCCAGGCCGTCGCCCTGCGCGAGGAACTTGGCGATCAGGCCCTTGGTCGCCGCCGGGGACAGCAGTGCCTCGCCGCCCGCCGCGATCCGGATCGCGTTCAGCAGCTCCTCCGGCTCGGCCCCCTTGCCGAGAAACCCGGACGCGCCGGCCCGCAGCGACCGCACCACGTACTCGTCGACCTCGAACGTCGTGAGCATCACGACCCGCACGTGCTCCAGGGTCGGGTCGGCGGTGATCAGCCGGGTGGCGGCCAGCCCGTCGGTCCCCGGCATGCGGATGTCCATCAGCACGACGTCGGGCCGCTCCTGGCGCACCAGGAGTACGGCCTCCGCGCCCTCGGACGCCTCGCCGACCACCTCCATGTCGGGCTCGGAGTCGACGAGCACCCGGAAGGCGCTGCGCAGCAGGGCCTGGTCGTCGACGAGCAGGACGCGGATGGTCATACGGAGGCCCCCCGGGCGGGTGTGCGGTTCTTGACCGGAAGGATCGCATGGACCCGGAAGCCGCCTCCGTAGCGGGGACCGGCCGTGCATCTGCCGCCGAGCGCGGTGACCCGCTCCCGCATTCCGAGCAGCCCGTGCCCGCCGCCCTCCTCCGGTCCGTCGTCCTGCCCCGGCCCGTTGTCCAGGACGGTCACCTCCACGTTCGGTCCCACGCGTACGACGCTGACCTCGGCCTTCGCGTCCGGGCCCGCGTGCTTCCGCACATTGGTCAGGGCTTCCTGGATGACGCGGTACGCGGCGAGGTCCACGGCGGCGGGCAGGCCGGTGCCGTGGTCGCGGGCCACCTCGACGGGGAGGCCCGCGTTGCGGAAGGTGTCGGCGAGTTCGTCGAGGCGGCCGAGGCCGGGGGCCGGCTCGGTGGGCGCCTCGGGGTCCCCGGACTGCCTCAACAGCCCGACGGTGGCCCGGAGTTCGTTGAGGGCGGAGCGGCTGGCGTCGCGTACGTGTGCGAGCGCCTCCTTGGCCTGGTCGGGCCGTTTGTCCATCACATGGGCGGCGACTCCGGCCTGCACGTTGACCAGCGCGATGTGGTGCGCGACGACGTCGTGCAGATCGCGGGCGATCCGCAGCCGTTCCTCGGCCACCCGGCGGCGGGCCTCTTCCTCCCTGGTCCGCTCGGCGCGCTCCGCGCGTTCCCTGATGGCGTCCACGAAGGCACGGCGGCTGCGTACGGCGTCGCCCGCGGCGGCGGCCATGCCGGTCCAGGCGAAGATGCCCAGGTTCTCCTGGGCGTACCAGGGCAGCGGGCCCGCGAGCATCGCCGCCGCGGTCAGCACGGTCATCGTGACCAGGCCGAGGCGCCAGGCCGTGTGGCGGTCGGTGGCCGAGGCGACCGTGAAGAGGGCGACGACGGCGGACATCGCCACCGGGGCCCTGGGGTCGCCGACCACCAGTTCCACGAGGGAGACGGCGCCCGTCGCGGCGAGGACCGTGATGGGCGCGCGGCGGCGGAAGACCAGGACCGCCGCGCCGAGCACCATCAGCGTGAGGCTGAGGGCGTTCGGGGTGCGGGTGATCCACGTCGCGCCGTTCTCGCCGTGCGGGTCGACGAAGGAGCCGGCCACCATGCAGGCGAGGACGCCCGCGGCGAGCGTGGCGTCCACGGCCAGCGGGTGGGCCCGGGCTCTGCACATGGTCCGATCCAGCGTGCTCACCCGTTCACGGTACGGGGCCGGCGCGGGGCTCGGAACGGCGGTAGCGGGTGTCCCCAGGGCCGGGGTGGGCGCGGGGGTGTCCGCCGCCCCTGCCCGTCCCTGGAGGCTCGAGACCCCCGCTGCCGACCCGGGCGGCCTCGTCGTCAAGCGCCGGACGGGCTGAAGAAGCCGTCGTCGCTCAGCATCTCGCGGACCTCTTCGAGGGTCGCGTCCGGGGACGGAAGGATCAGCTCCGACGGTTCCAGGGCGTCGTCCGGGAGGGGAGCGCCCAGCCAGCGCACCTCCTCCAGGAGGGCGCCCAGGGTGCGGCGGAAGCCGGACTCGTCGCCGCTCTCGACCTCCACGAGCAGCTCGTCGTCCAGCTTGTCCAGTTCGGCGAGGTGGCTGCTGTCCAGCCTCACCTGCCCCTCCCCCATGATCCGTACGATCATGTCGCCCTCCTAAGGCGTGGGTTACCGCTTGCTACTGCTTGTCGAAACGGGGCGTGTCCTGCGGCTGGGACTGAGACTGGCCCTGACCGCCCTCGATCGCCGGCTTCGACTCGGGACCGCCGGCCAGCTCGGCCTTCATGCGCTGCAGCTCCAGCTCCACATCCGTACCACCGGAGAGCCGGTCCAGCTCGGTCTGGATGTCGTCCTTGGCCAGCCCCGACTGGTCGTCGAGGGCGCCCGAGGCGAGCAGCTCGTCGATCGCGCCGGCGCGCGCCTGGAGCTGCGCGGTCTTGTCCTCGGCACGCTGGATCGCCATGCCGACGTCGCCCATCTCCTCGGAGATGCCGGAGAAGGCCTCGCCGATCCGGGTCTGCGCCTGGGCCGCGGTGTACGTGGCCTTGATGGTCTCCTTCTTGGTGCGGAAGGCGTCCACCTTGGCCTGGAGCCGCTGTGCCGCGAGGGTGAGCTTCTCCTCCTCGCCCTGGAGGGTCTGGTGCTGCGTCTCCAGGTCGGTGACCTGCTGCTGGAGCGCGGCCCGGCGCGACAGCGCCTCACGGGCCAGGTCCTCCCGGCCGAGCGCGAGCGCCTTGCGGCCCTGGTCCTCCAGCTTGGACGACTGGTTCTGGAGCTGGTTCAGCTGCAGTTCCAGGCGCTTGCGACTGGTCGCCACGTCGGCGACGCCGCGGCGCACCTTCTGGAGCAGCTCCAGTTGCTTCTGGTACGAGTAATCGAGGGTTTCGCGCGGGTCCTCGGCCCGGTCAAGGGCCTTGTTCGCCTTCGCGCGGAAGATCATCCCCATACGCTTCATGACACCGCTCATGGGCTTCGCGCGCCCCCTTCTGACGGACTCCAGCTCCAGGTACTGCAACAGAACCCACAGTACGGGCCCTGCATCCATTACCGCACTGTTCGGGGACGGATGCGCTCATCCCCAAGGACGACTGCGAACGGCACCGCTCCGGCGTAGGGAGTAGGTGGACCTCGGGGTCCACCAGGGGTTCCCGCGGAACACCTGGGGAATTCCGGTGGGCCCGCCCGGTGAAACCGTGCGCAACGTCCCCTCTGTCCCAGTACTTTCCCAGTACAGACGTACGGTGTTGCCGGATCGTTCCCCACTCGAATGACGTCCATGCGCACATACCGCGTACCCTTGGGTTTTGTGTTCCGAAGCCGTGCCAAGGAAGAGAAGGCCCCCGCCGACAAGGCGCTGACCGACTCCAAGCAGACCCGTGATCCGCAGGCCCCCAAGGGCCGCCCCACGCCCAAGCGCAGTGAGGCCCAGACCCAGCGTCGTAGCGTCGCCAACACGCCGACGACGCGCAAGGAGGCGTCCAAGCGGCAGCGCGGCGACCGTCGTGCCGCGATGGAGCGGCAGCGTCAGGCGCTGGCCAGCGGCGACGAGCGTTATCTGCCCGTCCGTGACAAGGGGCCGGTGCGGAAGTTCGCCCGCGACTTCGTGGACTCGCGGTTCTGTATCGCCGAGTTCTTCCTGCCGCTCGCCGTGCTCATCCTCGTGCTGAGCATGGTGCGGGTGGGCTCGCTCCAGAACATCGCGCTGCTGCTGTGGCTCGTGGTCATCCTGATGATCGTGGTCGACTCGGTCGGCATCGCGATCCGCCTGAAGAAGCAGCTCAACACCCGATTCCCCGAGCTGCCCAAGAAGGGCGCGGTGCCCTACGCGCTGATGCGCACCCTCCAGATGCGTCGACTCCGGCTGCCGAAGCCGCAGGTCAAGCGCGGAGAGCGGCCCTGAGCGCGACATCCTTCTCCGGGGGCGCGGCGGACGCCTGGCTGAGCAAGCTGGGCGGCCTGCGTGATGTCGTACGGCAGGAGCTGGTGGCCCGGCAGCTCGACGAGCAGATAGCCGGGCGGTTCCCCGTGGGGCAGCGGCTGCGGGTGCTCGACGTCGGAATGGGCCAGGGCACCCAGGCGCTGCGGCTGGCCAGGGCCGGGCATCAGGTGACCGGGCTCGAGCAGGACGCGAAGATGCTCGCGGTGGCCCGGGAGGCGCTGGCCGCCGAGCCCGAGGGCATCCAGTGCCGCGTGCGCCTCATCGAGGGCGACGGCCGCGAGACGGGTGTCCACTTCCTGCCGGGAAGCTTCGACGTGGTGCTGTGCCACGGCGTGCTGATGTATGTCCAGGAGCCCGATCCCCTGCTGGCGGGCCTGGCGCGGATGCTGGCCCCCGGCGGGCTGCTCTCGCTGCTCGTACGGAACGCCGACGCGCTGGCCATGCGGCCGGGTCTTTCCGGTGACTGGGCGGCGGCGCTGACGGCGTTCGACACCACCTCGTACACGAACCGGCTCGGCCTCGACGTGCGCGCCGACCGGCTCTCCACGCTGACGGCGACGCTCGCCGGAATCGGGGCGCCGCTGCGCGCCTGGTACGGCGTGCGGGTCTGCACGGACACCGCGGCCGACCGGGCCCCCGTCCCCGCGGACCTGGACGCCCTCCTCGCCGTGGAGGAACGGGCCGGGCGGACCGATCCGTACCGCCAGGTGGCGGCGCTGCTGCACCTGTGCGGAGTGCGGGGCTGAGGTCCGACCCGTTCGGGTGCGCACCGCAGGTCAGGGCAAGTCCCCCGAAGGGACACTTCGGGCATGGACGCTTTCCGTACCCCTACCCGTGCCCGCACCACCCGTGCCCGTCTGTACGTCCCCCTTGCCGTGTTCGCCTGCTCCGCCGCCCTGCTCGCCGGCTGTTCGTCCGGTTCCGGATCTTCGCCCGCGAAAAAGGGCACGACGACGCAGGCGGCGGTCCCGGTCGCGGCCGATGGCCTCCAGGACGACTACCTGAAGGTGATCAAGGACGTGCTGCCGTCGGTGGTGCAGATCCAGGCCAGCAGTGATCTGGGGTCCGGGGTGGTGTACGACGACAACGGGCACATCGTCACCAACGCGCACGTGGTCGGGGACGAGAAGACGTTCAAGGTCACCACCGCCAACAACGAGGACGAACAGACGGCGACGCTCGTGTACGCCTACCCGGAGCAGGATCTCGCGGTCATCAAGCTGGACAAGGTGCCGGACGGCCTGAGGGCGGCTTCCTTCGGGGACTCCTCGAAGGTCGAGGTCGGCCAGATCGTGCTGGCGATGGGGTCGCCGCTCGGGCTGTCGTCCAGCGTGACGCAGGGCATCGTGTCGGCGACCGGGCGCACCGTCAGCGAGGGCAGCAGCGGCGGCGGGACCGGGGCGACCATCGCGAACATGGTGCAGACCTCGGCGGCGATCAACCCGGGCAACAGCGGCGGCGCGCTGGTCGACCTGAACGGCAAGGTCATCGGCATTCCCACGCTCGCCGCGTCCGATCCCAGCCTCGGCGGCGGCACGGCGCCCGGTATCGGCTTCGCGATCCCCGCGTCGATGGTGACGAAGGTCGCCGACCAGATCATCAAGGACGGCAAGGTCACCGACTCGGGCCGGGCCGCGCTCGGGATCACCGGCCGTACCGTCGTCGACGACGACTACCGGGCCGCGGGTGTCGCCGTGGTCGAGGTGGAGGACGGCGGCGCGGCCGACAAGGCGGGCATCGCGCCGGGCGACATCATCACCGGGCTCGGGGACACCGGCATCACCACGATCACCTCGCTCTCCGAGGCACTCGCCGCCGACAAACCGGGTGCCAAGAGTGCGGTCACCTATACGAGGGACGGCAGCGAGAAGACGGTGGACGTGACGCTGGGCGAGCAGTAGGCGCCTCGGGTGCCGGGAGAGAACCCCGGCACCCGCTGCCACCCCCGGCCGGCCTACGCCTCCGAAGCGGCCTGCAGGCTCATCGGCCCGTAGATCTGTGTGCTGTCCTCGAAGAGGAACACCTGGTCCGCGCCGCCCTCCAGGAGCTCTTTCCACACCTCGCCGATCCAGGACTCCGCGTCCCCCTGGGTGGTGAACTCCTCGGGCTGCACCACGGGTTGGACCTCTGTCCCGTCGGCCTTCTCGAACCGCCACGTCCATGCCGCCATGTACGCCTCCCAGGTCTCAGCTCACTGCACAGCGGAAGCCGGACAAGATCCGGCTCCTGCCCGAAGCCTAGTCGGACGGGCAAGACCTGCGGGGACACGCGAAAATCAGCTCCGTGGAACTGACACTGCTCGGCACCGGCGCCCCCGACGGCCTGCCCCGCCCCGACTGCCCCTGCGCGGCCTGCGCGACCGCGCTCGGCGAACACGCGCGGGCGGCGACCGCGCTGCTCGTGGACGGCACGCTGCTGCTCGACCTCACCCCCGGCGCCGTACTGGCGGCCGCCCGCGCCGGGCACTCGCTGGGCGGCGTACGGCAGGTGCTGCTCTCGCACCCGCACGACGGCCCCGCGGTCGAGGTGCCCGCCGGGCTGCCGCAGCCGGGGCGGGTGCCCGACGGCCGGGAGTTGGCGCTGCTGACCGGACACCGGGTACGGGCGGTGCCGATGGACGCGCCCGGCACCGGGTACGCGGTGACCGGGCCCGACGGGCAGCGGCTGCTGTACCTGCCGCCCGGCGCGGCGCCCGCCGGGCTCGACGTGAACGGCGACCCGCCCTACGACATGGTGGCCGCCGACATCGTGGGGCGCCCGGACGCGCTGGCGAAACTGCGCGCGGTGGGCGCCGTCGGCCCGGCGACGGACGTGATCGCGGTGCACCTCGACCACGACGTGCCGCCGGGTGCCGAACTGCGGCGGCGGCTGGCGGCGGCGGGCGCGCGGGCCGTCCCGGACGGGACGACGCTGGACGTGGGCGTCTACGAGGACGTCCCCGACGTGCCGCGCCGCACCCTCGTGCTCGGCGGCGCCCGCTCCGGCAAGTCGCTGGAGGCGGAACGGCGGTTGGAGGCCTTCCCCGACGTCGTGTACGCCGCCACCGGCGGGACCCGCGGCGGCGACAACGAGTGGGCGTCGCGCGTGCACGCCCACCGCGAGCGGCGCCCCGGCTCGTGGCACACCGTCGAGACCTGCGACCTCGTCCCCCTCCTGGAGGCGGACGGCGCCCCGCTGCTCGTCGACTGCCTCTCCCTGTGGCTGACCGACGCGATGGACTCCGTGAACGCCTGGGACGACGCGGAGTGGTCGTGCGGCGGGGAGCGCGCGCTGCGGGCCCGGGTGGAGGAGCTGACGGACGCCGTGCGACGGACCCGCCGCACGGTCGTCGCCGTCTCCAACGAGGTCGGTTCGGGGATCGTCCCGGCCACGGCTTCGGGCCGCCGCTACCGGGACGAACTCGGCCGGCTGAACGCGGCGTTCGGGAGCGAGTGCGAGCACCTGCTGCTGGTGGTGGCGGGACAGGCGGTGACGCTGCGCGGCTGACGCCGCTCATGCCTCCCGGCGCGCGATGATCCGGTACGCGTTGGAGAAGCGGGTGCGGCGGAAGAGTGGGGCGAGCGTGTGGTCCAGCGCGGCGGCCGAGGCGAGCAGCGGGACGGACACCCGCGTCAGGGCCGTACGCAGTCGGCGCTGGAGCAGTGGCGGCGGAAGCGGGCGCCAGGGGGCGTCGAGGCCGGGGAGGATCCGGCTGAGGGCCAGCGCGAGGGCGCCCGAGAGGTCGTACGGGATGTGCGGCTCCCGGCGGTCCGTCGAGACGATCTCGCAGCCGAGCGACTCGAGTTCCGCCAGCAGGTTGGGCAGCGGCATCAGGTGGAGGTGGCGCGGCTGCCCGTACGGCACCCACCACTTGCCGAGCAGCGTGCCGAACGCGCAGTCGGGGTCCGGGACTTCGACGAGGAGCAGGCCGCCGGGGCGCAGCACCGTCAGCGCGGCGCGCAGTTCCTCGCGCGGGTCGGGGGTGTGCTCCAGGTGGTGGAACATGCTGACGACGTCGTAGCGGGCGCGCAGCCGCTCGGCGGTCTCCGGGTCGGTGAGCCGGCCGCGGTGGGCTTCCTCCACCCGCCCGGCGGCCCGCGCCTTCTCGACCCGCCGGGTGGCGTCGAGACCGTCGAAGGCGGTGTACGGATGCAGTTCCTTGGCCACCGCGGGGAAGTGCCCGTGCCCGGTGCCGACGTCGAGCCAGCTCTCCGGCTCGGGGTGCGGCAGCATCGCGCGGGCGGCGGCGAGGTGCCGGCCGCGGCCGGCGCGGGCGGCGAGGATGCGGTCGGCGAGGCTGTCGGGTGCGTCCGGATGGTCGTCCGGGTGGTCGTCCGGGTGGTCGTCCCGGTGGTGGTCCCGGTGGTAGAAGGCCACCCCCTCCGCCGTCAGCCGGGGGTTCTGGAAGGCGTGGGCGCAGTCCCCGCACTCGTCGACGACGAAGGTGCCGGGTTTGCGCTGCCGCAGGTCCGGCGTGCGGAGCCGGGTGCGCAGCCGTTTCGAGCCGCACCAGGGGCAGTCGTCCCGGCGCGGTTCGTGGAACCGGTCGGTGCCCTGGGCGAGTTCGCTCAGCCAGGCGGCCCGGCGTTCCGCGGTCGACTGCGAGGTGGGGGGCATGAGTGCTCCTGGTGCTCCTGTGGGGGGCGACTGGCCACATGACAATCCGACATAAAAGGTACGTATTGAAGGGCGATCCCAGGTGCAACGACGTGGCGCGGACGTGTTCGATCGGTGCCGGTACTCTTCGGCGAATGAGCTCGCTTAATCTCGACGACTTCACCGATCTGATCGAGCGCCCCGACGGAGGCGTCCGCCGCGACGCCGAAGCACGTCGGGAGCGCCAGATCGTGCCGCCCGGCTCGCTGGGCCGCCTCGACGAACTGGGTGAGTGGCTGGCGGCGGCGCAGGGCGCCGTGCCGGTGCGGCCGGTCGAGCACCCGCGTGCGGTGCTGTTCGCGGGCGACCACGGGATCGCCGGACTCGGCGTGTCGGCGCGCCCCCCGGGCAGCGCCGACCAGTTGGTGCGGGCCGTCCTCGAGGGTGCGAGCCCGGCGTCGATCCTGGCCCGCCGGCTCGGTGTTCCGGTGCGCGTGGTCGACATGGCGCTGGACTGTGATCCGCAGGGGCTGCCCGACGAGGTCGTACGGCATCGGGTGCGGCGCGGTTCGGGCCGTATCGACGTCGAGGACGCGCTGACGCCGGAAGAGGCGGAGGCGGCGTTCCGCGCGGGGGTCGCCGTCGCGGACGAGGAGGCGGACTCCGGTACGGATCTGGTGGTGCTCGGCGACATCAGCGTCGGCGGGACCACGGCGGCGGCGGTGCTGGTGGCCGCGCTGTGCGGAACCGACGCGTCCGTGGTCACCGGGCGGGGCGGGCTCGCCATCGACGACCTCGCGTGGATGCGCAAGTGCGCCGCCGTGCGGGACGCGCTGCGCCGGGCCCGGCCGGTGCTCGGGGACCAGCTCCAGCTGCTCGCGGTGGTCGGCGGGGCCGACCTCGCGGCGATGACCGGGTTCCTTTTGCAGAGCGCGGTACGGAAGATGCCGGTGGTCCTCGACGGCGTAGTCGCGGCGGCCTGCGCCCTGGTCGGGCAGCGGGTCGCCTTCCGGGCGCCGGACTGGTGGCTGGCCGGCCAGAACAGCGGGGAGCCGGCGCAGGCCAAGGCCCTGGACCGGATGGCCCTCGAGCCGTTGCTCGACCACGGAGTCACCGTCGGCGAGGGCGCGGGCGCCCTCCTCGCCCTCCCCCTAGTCCAGGCGGCGGCCGCGCTGGCGGCGGAGCTTCCGGAGAAGCCGACGGCCGCGACGGAGACGGAAGCGGGGCCGGAAGCGCGGGCAGAGGCGGAAGCAGACGCGGAGGCGGAGGCAGGGGCGGGCCCTGCGGCTGCGGAGCCTGAGCCTGCGGCCGAGGTCGGCGCCGAAGCGGAGCCCTCGGGCCGGGAGGCGTAACCGAGCGGCGTACGTGCGGCGCGTCCAGCGCCGGCGCGCCGTGTCGGGTTCGGCACTCCCGCCGGGTCCGGCTCTTCGCGGGGTACGGGTACGGCACTCTCCGCATCTCGCGCATCTCTGAAATCCGCCGCCCCGGCTGAGCGCCGTGGCGGCGGATTTCGGCTTGCCCCATATCATCCATCTTCATGGGAGATGCCCGAGTTTCCGGCGAGCAGGAACGGGCCGCGGCCCAGCAGGGCGAGGGGGAACGCCGGTCCACCGGCGCCTCGCGGCGGGCCGCCGCGTTCGCCGTCTGGTACCTGCGGGTCGTCACGTTCATCAACTTCCTCAGCGCCGTGTGGGTCTCCCTCGGGCAGGACCTCCGGCGGCACAACACCGACAACTACTTCACCCCGTACCTGCTGACGGCGGGGTTCGCGTCCGGCGTGTTCACGATGTTCCTGGCGATCACCATGCGGCGCCGGAAGCGGGCCGCGTGGATCCTGAACCTCGTGCTCAGCGGGCTGTTCCTGCTGCTGTTCGCGTTCGCGCTGGTGTTCCCGGAGATCCGGCGGTACCCGCAGAACTGGATCTCGTTCGTCCTGACGGCGGCCTTCGTGGCGTCGCTCGCCGTCGGCCGCCGGGAGTTCTACGCCAAGGGCGACCGGTCCAACCCCAAGCTGGCCGCGGCCGTCGGGATCGGCGGTCTGCTGGTCACCTCACTGCTCGCCGCGCTCCTGGTGACGGTCACCAACCACGCCCACGACGCGGACCGTTCGACCTTCCTGGACCGCTGGCGCTACGGCCTCCTGCGGCTCGTCTCGGTCGCCGCCGACGACGCCGGCTTCCCCGGAATCACCACGCCGAACTGGGTCAACGTCGTCATCAACGTGCTCAGCACCCTGCTGATCCTCGCCGTCTTCTACGCCGCCTTCCGCTCCCGCCGCGCCGTCGACCCGCTCACCGAGGACGACGAACGGCGGCTGCGGGCGCTGCTCGACCGATACGGCGACCGGGACTCGCTCGGCTACTTCGCCCTGCGCCGCGAGAAGAGCGCGGTCTGGTCGCCGACCGGCAAGGCGGCGGTCGTGTACCGCGTCGTCGGCGGGGTCTCGCTGGCCTCGGGCGATCCCATCGGCGACCTGGAGGCGTGGCCCGGCGCCATCGAGCCCTGGCTCGCCGAGGCGCGCGAACACGGCTGGATCCCGGCGGTGATGGGCGCGAGCGAGGAGGCGGGCACCGTCTACGCCCGGCACGGTCTGGACGCCCTCGAACTCGGTGACGAAGCCATCGTGGAGACCGCCGAGTTCACCCTCGACGGACGGGCCATGCGTACCGTCCGGCAGGCCTACAACCGGGTCGGGCGCGCCGGGTACCAGGTGCGCATCCGGCGCCACCAGGACATCCCGGCCGACGAGATGACGTACCTCCTGCGGCGCGCCGACGACTGGCGCGACGGGGCCACCGAGCGCGGGTTCAGCATGGCTCTGGGACGGCTCGGCGACCCCGGCGACGGGCAGTGCGTGATGCTCGAATGCACGGACGGGGACGGCGCGTTGAGGGCTCTGCTGTCCTTCGTGCCGTGGGGGCCGCACGGGCTCTCCCTCGATCTGATGCGGCGTGACCGCGACGCCGAGAACGGGCTGATGGAGTTCATGGTGATCGAACTCCTCAGCCGTGCGCAGGAGATCGGAATCACCCAGGTCTCACTCAACTTCGCGATGTTCCGCTCCGTCTTCGAACGTGGCTCCCGCCTCGGCGCGGGACCGGTGCTGCGGCTGTGGCGCTCGCTGCTCAGCTTCTTCTCCCGCTGGTGGCAGATCGAGTCGCTGTACCGCGCCAACGCCAAGTACCGGCCCATCTGGGAGCCGCGGTTCCTGCTCTTTGAGAAGAGCGCGGACCTGCTGCGCATCGGTGCCGCCTCCGGGCGCGCCGAAGGGTTCCTGGAGGCGCCGGGCCTGCCGAAGTGGCTGCACCGCAAGCACCTGGAGTCGCAGAGATGAGTACGCACCCGCCGCGCGAACAGATCGGGTACGCACCGGATGAGTACGCGCGGACGAACCGGTGCGCCCGCTGGGCCCGCGCCGAATGGGGGCCGCTGTACGCCGCCCTGCGCGAGGCTCTGCGGGCGGACCACCTGCGGACGATTCCCCTGACCAGCGGCGCGGTCCTGCTCACGGCGGCCCTCCAGTTCACGCAGAACCAGACGTGGGGCTTCCGGTTCGTCCAGAACATCGGCTCCGTGCGCGCCGATGACCCGCTCCCCCTCGCCCTCGCGCGCACCCCGCTCTCCCTCTTCGTACCGGCGCTGGACCTCCCGGTATGGGGCGCGCTCGCGCAGATCCTCGTCGTGTTCGCGATCGCCGAGATCGTCCTGGGCCGGTGGCGGACGCTGGTCATCGCGTACGTCGCGACGCTGGCCGGCACGCTCTACGCGCGCGTGGGCATCGCGCTGGGCCCCGACAGCCCGCTGGGGCTGCCCGCGGCGGACCGGTACGTCGTCGACACCGGCCCTTCCGCGGCCGTGGTCGGCCTCGCCGTCTTCGTGTGCCGGCGCTGTCGCGCGTACGTCACGGGCGCGGCGGTGATCGTGGCGATGCTCGTGGAGACCGTGCTCAAGGAGAACCTGGCGGGCAAGGAACACCTCGCGGCCGTCGCCGCGGTAATGCTGATGTGCGGGATCTCCGCGGCGCGTCACCGGCCGCCGGGCAGTGAGCGGACCGGCTCGTCGGGTTTGCCGCCGATCCAGTCCTGGAAGACGCGGCGGGGGCCGGCCCAGCGGCGGTCGTGGTGGTAGGTGCGCAGGGTGGATCTGGCCCGGGCGCGGGGCCGTCGGCGGTAGAAGCGCTTGGCCCAGGGTGAGCCGGGGCGGGCCAGGCGGATCGCGCCGACGATCGCGATGAACGGGATGACGACGCCGAAGACCGCCGTCCGGACCTTGCCCTTGCCCAGGGCGAGCAGGGCGAAGGCGAAGTTCACCAGGATGCTCAGGATCACGCCCCCGCGGTCCTGGAGCTCCTCCTGGCTGAGGTCGTTCACGCCGAAGGGCGCGAATCCGGCGAGCGCCAGACCCACGAGGGCCGCCGTGACCACGACGACCTCGACGCTCTGGCGTCCCGCCTCGGTCCAGTAGACGTCGTCGAGATGCAGGATCAGCGCGAACTCGTCGAGCACCAGGCCCGTACCCACCCCGAACACCACGGCGAAAACGGCCGAGCCGAAGCCGTGCCGGTTGCTGGCCACCGACCCGAACCCGCCGATCACCGTCAGCACGACGCCCGGGACCACGTGGTGGATGTGCACCCCGCCCGCCTCCATGTTGCCGAACGGGCCCTTGCCGGCCCGGATCAGCCGGACGATGACCCGGGTGATCACGAAGGTCAGCACGAACGAGGCGAGTGCCAGCAGAAGCGGCAGTTTGCCCGGCTCGACGATGTTCCGATGCAACCAATGACCCATATCGCGCACTTTATCCATGGCTGACGACAGCCGCCGCAGGCACTCCTCGTACGGCCGGATAACCTGCGCCGGTGCCCAAGCCCACCCTCGCCGACAGCCTCCGCTTCGCCTTCGGCACCCTCACCGCGCTCCCCGTGACGGTGACCCGCTGGGACCGCGAGGCGGCGCGCGGCGGGATGCTGTGCGCGCCGCTGGCCGGGCTGGTCGTCGGGGCGGGCGCGGCCCTGACGGGAGTGGCCCTGCTCGCGATGGGCGGCGGCCTGCTGCTGGCCGCCGTGGCCACCGCCGCCGTACCGGCCGCGCTCACCCGGGGGCTGCATCTGGACGGGCTCGCCGACACCGCGGACGGCCTCGGCAGCGGCAGGCCCGCCGAGGACGCGCTGCGGATCATGAAGCAGTCGGACATCGGCCCGTTCGGCGTGATCACCCTGCTCTTCGTGCTGCTCGCGCAGGTGGCCGCACTCTTCCAGGCGTACGAGACCTCCTGGGCCCGGGGTGTGCTCGCGGCCGTCGTCTCGGCGACCGCGGCCCGCCTCGCTCTCACCCTGGCCGCGCGCACCGGGGTCCCGGCGGCCCGCCCCGAGGGCCTGGGCGCGGCGGTCGCGGGCACGGTTCCGGTGCGCGGGGCCCTGCTGGTGGCGGCCGGCGTCACGATCGCGGCGGCGGGCGCGGGGGCGCTTCTGGGGACGTACGACCCGGTGCGCGCCGCGCTCGCGGTGCTCGCCGCCTGCGCCGGCGCCGAACTGCTGCTGCGCCACTGCACGCGCCGCTTCGGCGGCATCACGGGCGACGTCTTCGGCGGCCTCGCCGAGACGGCGGCGACGACGGCGCTCGTGATCCTGTCACTCGGCTGAGCCCGATTCCATACCAGGGCCAACACGGACAGTGCGTCCCATGTCACCGCGAGCGAGCGGCGGGAGATCGACGTCGGCGCCACCCCGCGGTGAACACCCGCCGGTATGAGCTGAACCGGGCCCCGAGCGTAGGCTCGACCCTGGTACTTGCCCTGCCCCGGTGAGGTCCACCCCTCAGGGCCGGATCCAGGGTCGATTGCCGGGCCCGGTCGACCCGCCCCCGTTCGGCCTCAGTAATTCCTACGGAAGCGAGATTTCACCACCGTGACTGCTCTTACTCTCAGCACCGCCGCGGCGTCCGGTCTGCGGGCCGACGCCATCGTCGTCGGTGTCGCGAAGGGCCCCAGGGGTCCGGTCGTCGCACCGGGCGCCGAGGCCGTCGACAAGGCCTACGACGGCGGGCTCGCCGGCATCCTGGAGACCCTCGGCGCCTCGGGGGCCGAGGGCGAGGTGACGAAGCTGCCCGCGCCCTCCGGCTTCAAGGCCCCGGTCGTCGTGGCCGTCGGCCTGGGAGCGGTCCCGGAGAAGGACGACACGTACAGCGCCGAGGCGCTTCGCCGCGCGGCCGGTGCCGCCGCCCGCGCTCTGGCCGGCGCGAAGAAGGCCGCGTTCGCCCTGCCGATCGGCGACCCCGCCGACGCCGGTGCCGTCGCCGAGGGTGCCCGCCTCGGCGCGTACGCCTTCGACGCGTACAAGGAGACCGGCAACGGCGCCAAGAACGGCAAGGGCCCGCTCGGCGAGGTCGCCCTCATCGGCGGCAAGCCCCGCGACGCGGCGTACAAGGCCGCGATCGCGCGCGCCACCGCCGTGACCGAGGAGCTCAACCGCGCCCGCGACCTCGTCAACACCCCGCCGAACGACCTCAACCCCGAGTCCTTCGCCGCCGTCGTCACCGCGGCCGGCAAGGAGCACGGCGTCAAGGTGCAGGTGCTCGACGTGAAGGCCCTGGAGAAGGGCGGCTACGGAGGCATCCTCGGCGTCGGCAAGGGCTCGGTGGCCGGTCCCCGCCTGGTGAAGCTGTCGTACACCTCGGCCAAGGCGACGAAGCACCTCGCCTTCGTCGGCAAGGGCATCACCTACGACTCGGGCGGCATCTCCCTCAAGCCCGCCGGGCACAACGAGACGATGAAGTGCGACATGAGCGGTGCGGCGGCGGTCTTCGCCGCCGTGGTCGCCGCCGCGCGTCTGGGCCTCGAGGTCAACGTCACCGGCTGGCTCGCGCTGGCCGAGAACATGCCCTCCGGTTCCGCCACCCGCCCCGGTGACGTGCTGCGCATGTACAGCGGCAAGACCGTCGAGGTCCTCAACACGGACGCCGAGGGCCGGCTCGTCCTCGCCGACGCGCTGTGGAAGGCGTCCGAGGAGAAGCCCGACGCGATCATCGACGTGGCGACCCTGACGGGGGCCATGGTGCTGGCGCTCGGCAACCGCACCTTCGGCGTCATGGCGAACGACGACGCCTTCCGCGCCTCGATCGTGGAGGCCGCGGAGGAGGTCGGCGAGGAGTCGTGGCCGATGCCGCTGCCCGAGCACCTGCGCAAGGGGATGGACTCGCCCACCGCCGACATCGCCAACATGGGCGAGCGGATGGGCGGCGGCCTGGTGGCCGGCCTCTTCCTGCGCGAGTTCGTCGGCGAGGGCATCACCTGGGCCCACCTGGACATCGCCGGCCCCGCCTTCAACGAGTCGGGCCCCTTCGGCTACACCCCCAAGGGCGGCACGGGCTCGGCGGTGCGGACGCTGGTGCGTCTCGCCGAGCTGACCGCGGCGGGGGACCTCGGCTAGGGCCGCGTCGGCGTCCGGTCGGGACGGCCCCGGGGTGACAAGTCACCCCGGGGCCGTTTTGTCCCCTTCCTGGGCCCGATGGGACGCGTCCGGGGGCCAGGTGGGACGCGTCACACACCGGCCCGGCGTCTCGCTCGCCCCCGACAAGTGCGAAGATGGGTTCTCGGCAGGACAGGGCCCCCACCACAGGGCCGGAGAAAGAGCGGCCGGACACCAGCCGCCGCCCGGTCGAAGCAGACCGGCGTACGGCGCACATGCATGGAGGACGTGACGTGGCGAACGACGCCAGCACCGTTTTCGACCTAGTGATCCTCGGTGGCGGTAGCGGCGGATACGCCGCGGCGCTGCGCGGAGCTCAGCTGGGCCTGGACGTCGCCCTGATCGAGAAGGGCAAGGTCGGCGGTACCTGCCTGCACAATGGCTGCATCCCCACCAAGGCACTGCTGCACGCGGGCGAGATCGCCGACCAGGCCCGCGAGAGTGAGCAGTTCGGCGTCAAGGCCACCTTCGAGGGCATCGACATCGCGGCCGTCCACAAGTACAAGGACGGAGTCGTCGCGGGTCTGTACAAGGGCCTCCAGGGGCTGATCGCCTCCCGCAAGGTGACGTACATCGAGGGTGAGGGCCGCCTCTCCTCGCCGACCTCGGTCGACGTGAACGGCCAGCGTGTCCAGGGCCGCCACGTGCTCCTGGCGACCGGCTCCGTGCCGAAGTCGCTGCCGGGTCTGGAGATCGACGGCAACCGCATCATCTCCTCCGACCACGCGCTGGTCCTGGACCGCGTCCCGGAGTCCGCGATCGTGCTCGGCGGCGGCGTCATCGGCGTCGAGTTCGCCTCCGCGTGGAAGTCCTTCGGCACCGACGTGACGGTGATCGAGGGCCTCAAGCACCTCGTACCGGTCGAGGACGAGAACTCCTCCAAGCTTCTTGAGCGCGCCTTCCGCAAGCGCGGCATCAAGTTCAACCTGGGCACCTTCTTCTCGAAGGCCGAGTACACCGCCAACGGTGTCAAGGTCACCCTCGCCGACGGCAAGGAGTTCGAGGCCGAGGTACTGCTCGTCGCCGTCGGCCGCGGCCCGGTCTCGCAGGGCCTGGGCTACGAGGAGCAGGGCGTCGCGCTCGACCGCGGCTACGTCCTGGTCGACGAGTACATGCGCACTAACGTTCCGACCATCTCCGCCGTCGGTGACCTGGTCCCGACGCTCCAGCTCGCGCACGTCGGCTTCGCCGAGGGCATCCTGGTGGCGGAGCGTCTGGCCGGTCTCAAGACCGTTCCGATCGACTACGACGGTGTCCCCCGGGTGACGTACTGCCACCCGGAGGTCGCCTCCGTGGGTATCACCGAGGCCAAGGCCAAGGAGATCTACGGCGCGGACAAGGTCGTCGCTCTGAAGTACAACCTCGCGGGCAACGGCAAGAGCAAGATCCTCAACACCTCGGGCGAGATCAAGCTCGTCCAGGTGAAGGACGGTGCCGTGGTCGGCGTCCACATGGTCGGTGACCGTATGGGCGAGCAGGTCGGCGAAGCCCAGTTGATCTACAACTGGGAGGCGCTGCCGGCCGAGGTCGCCCAGCTCATCCACGCCCACCCGACGCAGAACGAGGCACTCGGCGAGGCCCACCTGGCCCTCGCGGGCAAGCCGCTGCACTCGCACGACTGATCAGCCGCCACTGGCTGCACATCAGTCACCGCGTCGCACCTGGGCGCGACGACCACAGACTTCCGCACCATCGTTAAGGAGCAACAGAAACCATGGCGGTTTCCGTAACCCTTCCGGCGCTCGGTGAGAGCGTCACCGAAGGCACTGTCACCCGTTGGCTGAAGGCCGAGGGCGAGCGCGTCGAGGCCGACGAGCCGCTGCTGGAGGTGTCGACCGACAAGGTCGACACCGAGATCCCCTCGCCCGTCGCCGGTGTGCTCGCATCCATCAAGGTCGCCGAGGACGAGACGGTGGAGGTCGGCGCCGAGCTGGCCGTCATCGACGACGGCACGGGTGCGCCCGAGGCCGCCCCGGCTCCGGCCGCGGAGCCCGCTCCGGCCGCCGAGGAGGCCCCGGCCGCCGAGCCGGAGCCCGCCCCGCAGGCCGCTCCCTCGACCGAGGCCGAGGCACCCGCGCCCGCCCCCACCGCCGAGGCCGCGTCCGGCGGCGGTTCCGCCGAGGGCACCGACGTCGTGCTGCCCGCACTGGGCGAGTCGGTCACCGAGGGCACCGTCACCCGCTGGCTGAAGGAGGTCGGCGAAGAGGTCGCGGAGGACGAGCCGCTGCTCGAGGTCTCCACGGACAAGGTCGACACCGAGATCCCCTCGCCGGTCGCCGGCGTGCTGCTCGAGATCGTGGTCGGCGAGGACGAGACCGCTGAGGTCGGCGCCAAGCTGGCCGTCGTCGGCGCTCCCGGCTCGGCTCCGGCCGCGGCTGCCCCGGCGGCTCCGGCCGCTCCCGCCGCCGCTGCCCCGGCCGCCCCCGAGGCTCCCGCGCCGGCTCCGGCCGCGCCTGCCGCTCCGGCTCCGGCCCCCGCTGCTCCGGCCGCGCCGGCCGCTGCCGCCCCGGCTCCGGCCCAGCCCGCCGCCCCGGCGCCCGCCAAGGCCGCGCCCGCCGCCCCCGCGGCGGAGCCGGCCAAGGCGGCACAGTCCCCGGCCCCGGCACCCGCCGCGACCTCCGGTGACGACGGCGCCTACGTGACCCCGCTGGTGCGCAAGCTCGCCGCCGAGAACAGCGTCGACCTGTCCACCGTCAAGGGCACCGGCGTCGGCGGCCGTATCCGCAAGCAGGACGTCATCGCCGCCGCCGAGGCCGCGAAGGCCGCCGCCGCCGCGCCGGCTCCGGCCGCCGCCGCCCCGGCCGCCGCCAAGAAGGCGCCGACCCTGGAGGTCTCTCCGCTGCGCGGACAGACCGTCAAGATGCCCCGCATCCGCAAGGTCATCGGCGACAACATGGTGAAGGCCCTGCACGAGCAGGCCCAGCTCTCCTCGGTCGTCGAGGTCGACGTCACCCGCCTGATGAAGCTCCGCGGAAAGGCGAAGGACTCCTTCGCGGCCCGCGAGGGCGTCAAGCTCTCCCCGATGCCGTTCTACGTGAAGGCGGCGGCCCAGGCGCTGAAGGCCCACCCTGCCGTCAACGCCCGGATCAACGTCGAAGAGGGCACGATCACCTACTTCGACACCGAGAGCATCGGTATCGCGGTGGACTCCGAGAAGGGCCTGATGACCCCGGTCATCAAGCACGCGGGCGATCTGAACATCGCCGGTATCGCCAAGGCCACCGCCGACCTGGCGGGCAAGGTCCGGGCGAACAAGATCACCCCGGACGAGCTGTCCGGCGCGACCTTCACCATCTCCAACACCGGCTCGCGCGGCGCGCTCTTCGACACGATCATCGTGCCGCCGAACCAGGTCGCGATCCTGGGCATCGGTGCCACGGTCAAGCGTCCGGCCGTCATCGAGACGGAGGAGGGTACGGTCATCGGCGTCCGCGACATGACGTACCTGACGCTCTCCTACGACCACCGTCTGGTGGACGGCGCCGACGCGGCCCGTTACCTGACCGCGGTCAAGGCGATCCTGGAGGCGGGCGAGTTCGAGGTCGAGCTCGGCCTGTAGCCCCACCGCTCGTAAGGCGCCCCCGTCCGGAACCCTCCGGGCGGGGGCGCCGCGTTTCCAGGCCCGGGCCGAGCGCGGTTTACCACCGCCGCCATCGCCCGGCGAAGGCCTAACCCGTGCCGTCGACCCTTCATGTCACCACCCTGAGGTGCCCGGGGGGGAGCCTGTTCCGGCACCCCATCTGTCCACCGCCACTTCGTACGGGGCCCGCGGGTTTCTCGGGGTGACAGGGACGTGACCCCTTCGCACCGCACCCGGTACGGGTCTTTACAGGTGGGCCGGCTCTGACAGCGTGTAAGTCTCGTCTCACCTGCGCGAAAGCGCCCCCGTGCGCCTCTCGTCGGCGTGAGGTCGGCCTTATTGTCTAATGGTCAAACGCCCCTGGGGCCGGTACGCCCCCAGCAAAGGAGCCCTCATGACCGCGCCCGTCGTCCACTCGCTCCGCGAGCAGATCCGCGAGCACATCGTGGAGGGGATCGTCAGCGGGCGCTGGAAGCCGGGCGAGCGGATCGTGGAGCGGCGGATCGCGACCGAGCTGGAGGTCAGCCAGACGCCGGTGCGTGAGGCGCTGCGCGAGCTGGAGTCGCTGCGGCTGATCGAGTCGGCCCCCAACAAGGGCGTACGGGTGCGGAATCTGACCGCCGCCGACCTGGAGGAGAGCTACCCCGTGCGGGCCGGTCTCGAGGCCATCGCGGCGGAACTGGCGGCCGAGCGGCTCGCCCTGGACTGCTCGGCCCTGGAGCCGCATGTCGCGGCGCTCTACCAGGCCGACCGGCTGGCCGACGGCACCGGCCAGGTCCGGCACACCGTCGCCTTCCACCGGGAAATGGTCCGAGCTGCCGGGAACTCGGTCCTCCTGCACACCTGGGAGGGCCTGGGCATCGAGGTGTTCACGGCTCTGTCGATCCGCTGGCTGGGGACCGTACAGCAGTCGTACGCGGAGGAACACGAGGCGCTCGTGGACGCGTTCCGGCGGCGGGATCCGCTGATCGCCGACCTCGTCAAGGCGCATGTGCTCGGCTGCGCGCCACGGCCGTGACCCTGTGAGCGCACCCCCGCTCACCTGCGGAAACCCTTCGAATTCAAGGCACCCCGTGCCCGTCGGCGAGGCACCGCGTGCCTACTTTCTCGTGATCAAGAGATTTTCTCCCTGAACCCTTTGATCGATCATCGATCAGGGAGTTACAGTCTCAGCGGGCTCCCACCAGAGCCCGCCGCCCTGTCCTGCCAAAGACACAAGGGCACCCGAAAACCCCTTACCGACGAGGGAACCACCCTCCGCATCCGGAAGGCGGCGCAATGACCGACCCCACCGCAATCCAGCCGAGCGAGCTCGACCAGCTCCCGGACCGCGACCCCGAGGAGACCGCCGAATGGCAGGCCTCCCTGGACGCCGTCACCAAGGCGGCCGGGCCGCACCGTGCCGCGTACCTGATGCGCCGCACGCTGGAGCGCGCCGAGGGCAACGGTCTCGCGCTGCCCAAGCTGCTTGAGACCGACTACGTCAACACCATCCCCACCGCCGCCGAGCCCGTCGTGGACGGCGACGAGGCGATGGAGAACCGGATCACCGCGTGGAACCGCTGGAACGCGGCCGCGATGGTGACCCGGGGCAGCAAGTACGGCGTCGGCGGCCACATCGCCACCTTCGCCTCCGCGGCCTGGCTCTACGAGACGGGCTTCAACCACTTCTTCAAGGGCAAGGAATCCCAGGATTCCCCCGGGTCCGGCGACCAGCTCTACATCCAGGGCCACGCCTCCCCCGGCATCTACGCCCGCGCCTTCCTCGACGGCCGGCTGACCGAGCACCACCTCGACCACTTCCGCCGGGAGTCCGGCGGCGAGGGGCTGCCGTCCTACCCGCACCCGCGCAGGCTGCCCTGGCTGTGGGAGTTCCCGACCGTGTCGATGGGGCTCGGCCCGCTCTCCGCGATCTACCAGGCCCGCTTCAACCGCTACCTCACCAACCGCGGCATCAAGGACCTGTCCGCGTCCCACGTGTGGGCGTTCCTCGGTGACGGCGAGATGGACGAGCCGGAGTCGACGGCGGCACTCGCGCTGGCCTCCCGCGAGGGTCTGGACAACCTGACCTTCGTCATCAACTGCAACCTCCAGCGCCTCGACGGCCCGGTCCGCGCCAACTTCAAGATCGTGCAGGAGCTGGAGGCCCAGTTCCGCGGCGCCGGCTGGAACGTCGTGAAGTCGCTGTGGGGTTCCGCCTGGGACGAGCTGTTCCAGCTCGACACCACGGGCGCGCTCGTACGCCGGCTGCGCGAGGTACCCGACGCCCAGGTGCAGACGTACCAGACGCGTGACGCGGCCTACATCCGCCAGGACTTCTTCGGCAAGGACCCGGCACTCGCCGAGATGGCGAAGCTGCTGTCCGACGACAAGATCCTCGAGTGTTTCCACCTCTCACGCGGTGGTCACGAGGCGCGCAAGGTGTACGCGGCCTACAAGGCGGCCGTCGAGCACAAGGGCGCGCCCACCGTGATCCTCGCCCAGACGGTCAAGGGCCACACGCTCGGCGAGGGCTTCGCGTCGAAGAACGCCAACCACCAGATGAAGAAGCTGACGGTGGACGAGTTCAAGCAGATGCGTGACCTGCTCGAACTGCCCATCTCCGACAGCCAGTTCGTCGACGGTGTGGTCCCCTACGGCCACCCGGGCGCCGACTCCCCCGAGGTTCGCTACCTCCAGGAGCGCCGCGCCGCCCTCGGCGGTCCGGCCCCGGCCCGCCGTACGCACCCGCTCGCCCCGCTGCCCGCCCCCGCCGAGAAGGCGTTCACGTCCTTCGACAAGGGCTCCGGCTCGCAGAACGTGGCGACGACCATGGCGTTCGTCCGACTCGTCAAGGACCTGGTCCGCGACAAGCAGACCGGTAGGCGCTGGGTGCCGATCGTCCCCGACGAGGCCCGCACCTTCGGCATGGAGAGCCTCTTCCCCTCCCTCGGCATCTACTCGCCCAAGGGCCAGACGTACGAGCCGGTCGACCGCGACCAGCTGATGTACTACAAGGAGGCCAAGGACGGCCAGATCCTCAACGAGGGGATCACCGAGGCCGGTTCCATGGCGGACTTCATCGCCGCGTCCACCGCGTACTCCACGCACGGTGAGGCGATGATCCCCTTCTACATCTTCTACTCGATGTTCGGCTGGCAGCGCACGGCCGACCAGATGTGGCAGCTCGGCGACCAGCTCGGCCGCGGCTTCCTGGTCGGCGCCACGGCCGGCCGTACGACGCTGACCGGTGAGGGCCTCCAGCACGCCGACGGCCACTCCCCCGTCATCGCGGCGACCAACCCGGCGGCGATGTCGTACGACCCGGCGTTCGCCTACGAGGTCGCGGTGATCGTCAAGGACGGTCTGCGCCGGATGTACGGCGAGGCGGCGCCCGGCGAGGACCAGAACGTCTTCTACTACCTGACGGTCTACAACGAGCCGATCCCGCAGCCCGCCAAACCGGCCGGACCCGGCATCGACGAGGGCATCGTCAAGGGCCTGTACCGCTTCAACACGGCCGAGTCGGCGGGTCTCTCCCCGGCTGCCAACGCCGCCCGTGTCCAGCTCGTCGGCTCCGGCACGGCGATCCACTGGACCCTCGCGGCGCAGAAGCTGCTCGCCGAGGAGTGGGGGGTGGCCGCCGACGTGTGGTCCGCGACCTCCTGGACCGAGCTGCGGCGCGACGCCCTGGACGCGGACGCGGCGCTGCTGCGCGGCGAGGAGCGGGTGCCGTACGTACGGCGGGCGCTGCACGGCGCCGAGGGCCCGGTCCTCGCGGTCTCCGACTACATGCGCCAGGTCCCGGACCAGATCGCGCAGTGGGTCGAGCAGGACTACTCCTCGCTCGGTGCCGACGGCTTCGGTCTGTCCGACACCCGTGACGCCGCGCGCCGCCACTTCGGCGTCGACGCGGAGTCGATCGTCGTCGCGGCGCTGGCGCAGCTCGCGCGGCGTGGCGAGGTCAGGGCCACCGCGGTGAAGGAAGCGCGGGAGCGCTACGGCCTGTAGGTTCCGGCGTTCTGAGGCGAAGGGGTACGGCGGCTGCCGTGCCCCTTCGCTGTCGGTGGGGCCCGGCATCATGGACGTATGCGCGCTGCCCGCCTGATCAAGATGGTGCTGCTGCTCCAGTCCCGGCCCTCGATGACCGCCGCCGAGCTGGCGCGGGAGCTCGAGGTGTCCGAGCGGACGGTCACACGGGACGCGCAGGCGCTGACCGAGGCGGGCGTCCCGGTGTACGCGGACCGCGGGCGGACCGGCGGATACCGCCTGGTCGGGGGTTACCGGACCCGGCTGACCGGGCTGGCTCGCGGTGAGGCGGAGGCGCTGTTCCTGAGCGGGGTGCCGGGGGCGCTGCGCGAGATGGGGCTCGAGGACGCGGCCTCGGCGGCCCGGCTGAAGGTGTCCGCGGCGCTGCTCCCGTCCCTGCGGGACGCCTCGCGGACGGCCGCGCAGCGGTTCCATCTGGACGCGCCCGCCTGGTTCAGCGAACCGAAGGCACCCGGGCTGCTGCCCGCGGTCGCGGACGCGGTGTGGGACGACCGGCGGATCACCGCGCGCTACCGGCGCGGAGCGGCCGAGGTGGAGCGGACGCTCGAACCGTACGGACTCGTGCTGAAGGCGGGCGTCTGGTACCTGTGCGCGCGGGTTCCCGAGGCGGGGACCTTCCGGGTGTACCGGATCGACCGGTTCACGGCGGTGGACGGCTCCCAGGACCGCTTCGGCCGGGACGAGGGTTTCGACCTGCCGGGGTTCTGGGAGGAGCGGGCCGAGGAGTTCGCCCGGTCGATCCTGCGGGCGGAGGTGGTCGTCCGGCTGTCCCCGGCGGGCGTGCGGAGACTGCCGTACGCCGTCGATCCCACGGCCGCGCGCGAGGCGCTGTCCGCCGGTTCCACGCCCGACGGCATGGGCCGGGTGACCGTGACCCTCGGCGTCGAGTCCGAGGAGATCGCCCACAGTCAGCTCACCGGGCTCGGGCCGGAGGCGGAGGTGCTGTCCCCGGCGGCGCTGCGTGACCGCTTCGCCGAGGACGCGGCCCGGCTGGCGGCGCTGTACGGGTGACCTGGCCGCCACGAGTTCACGCCGCCCTTGAAATCCGTACGAACCCGGTGGTTCCCCCTTCGGCGTGGGCACGCATAACAATCTGCGGCACTCCGCGTGCGTCCCTCCCGTCCAGGGCCGATGCTTGACCCGTGATGGACGAGACGGAGTTCTGGGAGCTGGTGGACGCGACCCGTGAGGCCGCCGAGGGCGACCCCGAGGAGCAGGCCGACCTGCTCGTCGAGCGGCTCGTCCTGTTGGACCCCGACTCGGTACTGGACTTCGCCCGGCACTTCGAGTCCCGCTACAACCGCGCCTACCGCTGGGATCTGTGGGGCGCCGCCTGGGTGCTGCTCGACGGCGCCAGCGACGACGCCTTCGACTTCTTCCGGTGCTGGCTGATCGGCCAGGGCCGGGAGGTCTTCGAGGGCGCCGTGCACGACCCGGACTCACTGGCCGACCTCGTGGACGACTTCGACGACGAGATCGACGGCGACGGTGAGGAACTGGGCTACTCGGCGGACGAGGCCTACGAACAGCTCACCGGTGTCGTCGCCCCGGACCTGGGCATCCCGCCCGCGCCTCCCGAGCCGGAGGGCACGCCGCTCGACTTCGAGGACGAGTCGGCCCTCTCGGAGCGCTATCCCAAGCTGTGGGAGCGGTTCAGGGGCTGACGGCGGGCCGCGCCTCAGGTCGCCAGGGTATTGCGGCGGACCGGGTCCGACGGGATGTACGCCTGCGGCTGCTCGGCCTTCACCGCGTGGTACATCGGCGCCGCGTTGGCCTGGTCCAGGGCGGACGCCGTGACCGCGGCCGGCCCCAGGACCACCGTCACCACCGCGCAGAGCACCGTCCACGGGTTTCGCCCGGCCCTCGCCCGGCCCGCCCCCTGCTCCTGGATCTTCCTCCGACTGCTGTTCATATCCCCACCTCCGGTCAGTGCCTGTGCCGACGGTAGGACGGCAGGCTCTGGGGAGTCTGTGAGGCGGCTGCGGGATGGCTGTGGGTGTTTTCCTCGCCCCCTCCGCCCCTTCCCGTCCCGTTCCTGGGGGCTGCGCCCCCAGACCCCCCTTTCGCGCTGGCGCGCTCGTCCTCAGACGCCGGACGGGCTGGACCGTCAGTTCGACGCAGCCCGCAGCGCGTCCTCGATCGTCGGGAAGGCGAAGGTGAAGCCCGATTCGAGGAGGCGGGTGGGGAGGACGCGTTGGCTGCCGAGGATGTCGCTGGACATCTCGCCCAGGGCGAGGCGGAGCAGGGGGGCCGGGGTGGCGAGGAAGGTGGGCCGGTGCAGGACTCGCCCCATCGCCTCGGTGATCTCACGGTTGGTGAGAGGCTCCGGGGCCGTCAGGTTGAACGGCCCCGACAGGGACTCCGAGTCGATCAGGTGCCGGATCGCCGCCACCTCGTCGTGCAGCGAGACAAAGCTCCAGTACTGCTCACCGGACCCCAGCCGCCCGCCGAGACCCGCCTTGAAGAGCGGGAAGAGCTTCCCCCAGGCGCCGCCGCCGCGGGCCACCACCAGCCCCGTGCGTGCGAAGACCGTGCGGATGCCCGCCCCCTCGGCGGCGGCCGTCGCCCCCTCCCACTCCACGCAGACGGAGGACAGGAAGCCGTCCCCGGGGGGCGCCGACTCGTCCACGGCACGGTCACCGGTGTCGCCGTAGAACCCGATGGCGCTGCCGTTCACGAAGACCCGCGGCGGCGCGTCGAGCGAGGCGACCGCGTCGGCCAGCGTCGTCGTGCCGGCCACCCGGCTGCGCCGGATCTTCTCCTTGTACTCCTTGGTCCAGTACCGCGAGGCGACGCCAGCCCCGGCGAGATTGACCACCGCCGCGCACCCCTCCAGCCGCGCGGTGTCGACCCGGTGGCTCTCGGGGTCCCACCGGACCTCGTCGCTCCCGGCGGGCGCGCGGCGGACAAGGCGGATCACCTCGTGTCCGTCCGAGGTCAGGGAGCGGGTCAGCGCCGAACCGATCAGGCCGGACGCACCGGCGATCGCGACGCGGGAACCGGGGGCAAGAGATGATTCGCTCATGGGCCCATCCTGCCCCGCCGGGCGGAAAATCACGGGACGGGGCCGCGGGGGGCCGCCGTACAGTGATCCTCATGCCGGATCCGCACATACGTTTCGCCACCTTCGACGACGAGGACACGCTCGGCCGACTCGACCGCGTCACCTGGTCCACGCTGCACGCGGTCACCCCGCGCCCGCGTCCGCCGTACGACCCCTTCTACAACGAGCGGTTCGGCCCGCGGGACCATCTGCTCGCCGAGATCGGCGGCGGGGTCGTCGGCTACGTCCGGCTGGGGTTCCCCACTCCCCTCCCCTGCAACTCCCATGTCCGGCAGATCCAGGGGCTCGTCGTCTCGGAGGAGGCGCGCGGGGCCGGAGTCGCGCGGGCGCTGCTGCGGGCCGTGCTGGAGGAGGCGCGGCGGCAGGGGGCCCGGCGCCTCACGCTGCGGGTCCTGGGGCACAACGCCCCGGCGAGGAAGCTCTACGAGTCCGAGGGGTTCGTGGTGGAGGGGATCCTGCCGGAGGAGTTCCTGCTCGACGGCGGTTACGTCGACGACGTACTCATGGGCCGCTCGGTCTGACCCTGCTCGGTCCGTCCCGGCGGGCCGTCGCCGGTCGGGTCCGTGGCGACGGCCGGCCTCAGGAGGAGATGAGGTCGCCCGTGTCCACCGGCGCCGTGGCGTTCCGCGCCTGCCTGGCGTCGGCGGCGACCTCGTCCGCGGTCAGGACGTAGCCCGTCTCCGCGTCGGAGGTCGAGCGGGCGAAGACGACGCCGTACACCTTGCCCTCGGTGGTGAGGAGGGGGCCTCCGGAGTTGCCGGGGCGGACGGTGGAGCGGATCGAGTAGATCTCGCGGGTGACGGTGCCCGTGCTGTAGATGTTCTGGCCGGTCGCGTCGATCCGGCTCGCGACCGTGGCCGCCTGGAGGTCGAGGCCGCCGTCCTGCGGGTAGCCCGCCACGACCGCCGAGTCGCCCCGCGTGGCGGTGTCGTCGAAGGGGAGCACGGGCGCCTCGAGGTCCGGCACGTACAGGACGGCGACGTCCTTCTGCGGGTCGAAGAGCACCACCTTCGCCTCGTACGCCCGGCCGACGCCGCCCACCCGAACGGTCGGATCGTCGATGCCCGCCACCACGTGGGCGTTGGTCATCACATGCTCCGATGTGTATACGAAGCCGCTGCCCTCGCGGCCCTGGTTGCCCGAGACACCCTCGACCTTGACCGTGCTGCGCTTCGCGGCGCTCGTCGCGGTGGCGGTGACGCTGTCCCCGGAGGGCTTGGCGACGCCCGCCGCCGGCTCGTTCTCGAAGGGGTTGAAGACCTGCGGGAAGCCCGCCTCGGTGAGCGCGGAGGTGGCACGCGAGAACCAGGTCGGTGTGGTCTCCGGCATCGTGTCCTGGACGGCGCCCAGCAGGGCGGAGTTGCGGATCGACTGGGTGACGACGCTGGACGAGGACGCGCCCAGGACGCTCGCAGCCACCCACGCCACGAGGAGCACGGCCACCGTGTTCGCCGCGGCCCCGCCGATTCCGTCGGCCACCCGCAGCGGCCCGCTGTCCAGCTCGCGGCGCAGCTTCAGCGCCAGCCGCCCCATCAGCTCGTGGCCCACCACGGCGGGCACGAGGACGGTCAGCACGGCCGTCAGCGTCGCCCCGGGTGTGCCCGGCGAGACCAGGTCCATCATCCACGGCAGCACCCATACGCCGATGACGGCGCCGCCCACGAAACCGGCCAGCGAGACACAGCCGGCGACCAGGCCACGACGGTAGCCGGACGCCGCGTAGGCCAGGATCACCAGCAACAACAGGATGTCGAGCACGTCCACGGGGCCGCCTTTCTCTCGGGCCCCCTAGTACGCGTGACGCGGGCCCAGTGATCAAGCACGCGCGTGTGGTGCCGGGAAAGCGGCCACGCGTGCCTGGACCTCTAAAAACGTCCCGGACGGGCCCGATGGTTCCACCCGGGATCCACCGGGTGGCACAACACACATCGCGGGGTGGGTGGATCCGGGTCAGGGTGAGTCCATGCGTGTCTCGCGGAAGGCGCGGGGGGTACGAATACGGGGCGGGGAGCGGGCGTGGCGTGCGGTGCGCCGCCTGCTTCCGTCACGGGGGGTACCGCTGCCGCGGGCGGCGCGCGTCGCGCTCGTCTGCGTGTCCGGGGTGGTCGCCGTCCTGCTGCTGGTCGTGTGCGCCCGTTGGGTGAGCGGTGCGGGAGACCGTCCCGCGCGGCCGCCGGTCGCGGCCCGGCCCGCCGTGGCCCATCCCGCGGCCAAGCCGCCCATCGTCCCCCGGTCCCGGTGGCTGGACGCCGAGAGCACGCACGAACAGCCGCCCGCCCGCTACGACGACCGGGTCGTCGCCGTCTTCGTGCACCACACCGACTCGCCGAACGGGTACGCCTGCGCGGACACGCCCCGGATCATCCGCTATCTGTACGCCGGCCAGACCGGCGCCCGGCAGTGGGACGACATCGGCTACAACTTCCTCGTCGACCGCTGCGGCACGATCTACGAGGGCCGCGCGGGGGGCGTCGACCGGGCTGTCACCGGAGCGCACGCGCAGGGGTTCAACCATCGCACCGCGGGGGTCGCGGCGATCGGTACGTTCACGGCGGGTACACCGGTGCCGCGGGCCATGACCGCGGCGATCGCGGCGATCGCCGCGTGGAAGCTCGGGCTGTCGGACGTCGATCCGCGCGCGACCGTACGGCTCGTCTCCAGCAACGACCTCGCCCGGTACGCGGCGGGGACGTCCGCCGTGCTGCACACCCTTGCCGGGCACAAGGACGGGTTCATGACCAGCTGCCCGGGAGCGGCGCTGACGGCCCGGCTCCCGGAGATACGGGAGTCGGCGGCGCGGCTTCAGGGGCGGTGACGCGGGCGGGCACCACGACGGTCTCTCGCCCCCTCCGGCCCTTCCCGTCCCGTCTCCGGGAGCTGCGCCCCCAGACCCCCGCTTCGCGCTGACGCGCTCGTCCTCGAACGCCGGGGGGCTGAAGAGAGGAAGTGCACCCCCATGCGACCGTGCACGGCCTCCGCACGACTTGCCCTCGCCCGTCACGCCCCTAACCTCGATCCGAACTCGGGCATCCCAGAAGCCCGTTGGGGGCATGACGTCCCCACCCGGCAAGGCACCGTCGCGCAACCTCGAGGAGGAGCACGTGCTAGAGCCCGCTCGCCTGGCGCAAGACGTGGATGTCGTCATCGTGGGGGCCGGGGCCGCCGGCCTCGCAGCCGCCCAGCATCTGACCAGGGCGGGCCTCACGGCCACCGTCCTGGAGGCCACCCAGCACGTGGGGGGCCGCATGTCCACGGAGAAAGTCGACGGTTTCCGGCTCGACCGCGCGGGCCGGCTCCTGTCCACGGCGTACCCCGAACTCCGGCGCACGCCGGGTCTGGACACCCTGACGCTGCGCCCGTTCTCCCCGGGAGCCCTGCTCCACAGCGACGGCCGGCACCATCGCGCGAGCACCCCCCTCGCACCCCGGAGCGCGAGGGGCGCACTCAACGCCGCACGCGCCCTCGCGAGCGCCCCCCGGCTCCCCCGCCCTCGCCCCCAGAGCGGCGCCCACCGGGCCGACCGCCTGGGCGGCCCCTTCGACCGGACCCGGCTCGCCGGCACGCTCGCCCGTCTCGCCGACACCCCGCCGGCCCGTCTCCTCGCCCGCCCGGACCTCCCCACCGCCCAGTCGCTGACAGCCCGGGGTCTGCCGCCCCGCACGGTCGACGGCTTCCTGCGCCCGCTGCTCGCCGCCCTGCTCTGCGACCCGGAGCTGCGGACCTCCAGCCGCTGCGCGGACCTGGCGCTGCACTCCTTCGCCACCGGCCGGCTGTGTCTGCCGGAGGGCGGCGCGGACGCTCTCCCGGAACTGCTCGCGGCCTCGCTCCCCCCGGGGACGGTCCGCACCGGCGTCCGGGTCGACTCGGTCTCCACCACCAGGGTGACGACCCGGGAGCACGGCGAACTCGGCTGCCGGGCCGTCCTGCTGGCGACCGGAGCGCGCGCCGCCGCCGAGCTGCTGCCCGGGCTGCACGTGCCGGCCTTCCACCCGGTGACGGTGGTTCACCACACCACGGACGAGCCCCCGCTCACGGAACCGGCCCTGCTGCTGGACGCGGACAGGAGCGGTCCGGTGACGCACACGGCGGTCATCAGCCAGGTCGACGCGACCCGCGCCCCGGCCGGACGGGCACTCATCACCTCGACCGTCCTCGGCACTCCGCCGCCCGCCGGCCGGCTGGACGCGGCGGTCCGCGCCCAACTCGCCCGCCTCTACGGGACCCCGACCTCGCGCTGGGAACTCCTCGCGGTCCATCACGACCCCGAGGCGGTGCCCGCGATGCCCCCGCCGCACGACCTGCGCCGCCCGGTACGGCTCCTGGCGGGCCTGTACGTCTGCGGGGACCACCGGGACACGAGCACCGTGCAGGGCGCGCTCCACTCGGCCCGCCGGGCGGCCCACTCCGTGCTCATGGACCTGGGCGCCCGCCCGGCCTTACTCGGGGAACACCGGGAGGCGGAGGCCGCCTGAGCCTCAGCCCAGCGCCGCCACCCGGTCCCGGTACCCGCGTACGGGGGCCGCGTCCCGGTAGGGCTCCAGCCGCCGCTCGAAGTCCCGTACGTACTCGACCGCCCGCACCGACCGCATCTCCAGCGCCTGCCCGGCGGCCTCGGCCCCCAACTGGCAGGCCTGGTCGAGCTCCCCGAGCCCGAGCCGCGCCGAGGCGAGCACCACCCGGCAGAACAGCCGGCTGCGCGCATAGCCGGGCGCCCGCAACTGGAGTGAGCGCTCGGCGTGCTGCGCGGCGGCCCGGTACTGCTGGAGATCCCGGTGGCAGTGCCCGAACTCGTCGGCGAGCTGTGCCTCGTCGAAGAACCGTGCCCAGTAGGGGACTTCGTCACCGGCGCGGGCCGCTTCCAGGGCCCGTTCGGCGCGCACCAGGGACGCCGTGCAGGCCCGCACCTCCCCCAGTACTCCGTGCCCGCGCGCCTCGACGGAGTGCAGCATCGCCTGCACCACGGGCGGCGCGGCCGACCCGACGCCCTGCTGGGCCACCCGCGCGAGCTGGACGGCCTCTCTGCCGTGCCCCAGGTAGACCGCCTGCCTGCTCATGGTCATCAGCACGTACGAGCCGTACCCGCGGTCCCCGGCCGCCTGCGAGAGACGCAGCGCCTGGACGAAGTAGCGCTGGGCGAGTCCGTGCGCGGCGATGTCGTACGAGGTCCAGCCGGCGAGGCGGGTGAGGTCGGCGGTGGCGGCGAACAGGCGGCGTCCGGTCTGCTCGCCGTACGCGCCGCGCAGCATCGGCTCCGCCTCGTGTTCCAGGTAGCGGACCAGTGCCTGGCGGGCGTGGCCGCCGCCGTAGGCGTGGTCGAGGGTGCGGAAGAGCTCGCCGACCGAGCGCAGCGCGGCGATGTCGCCGCCGCTGACCTTCTGGCCGGGTCCGCGCTCGGCCTGGTTGCGCTGCCTGGGCACGGCGGAGCGGCCCTGCGCGGGCACCCGTCCCGGGGCGGGGTCGCCGCGGCTCACCCGGTCGTCGGCCTTGCCGATGAGCCAGTCCCGGCTGGGGACCACGAGTCCCGCCGGGGTGAAGGCGATCTTGCGCAGCTCGGCATGGCTGCCGGCGTCCTTGCGCCAGAGGCCGCTGACGATGTCGACGGCCTCCTCGGGGGACCCCGCGAACTCGAGGCCCGCGTACACGGGTGCGCAGGCGTCCAGTCCGAGGTCCTGCGCGCTGAGCCGGCGTCCGAGGCGGCGGGTGAACACCTCGGCGATCAGCGCGGGCGTGGTCCCTCTCGGCTGCTGGCCGCGCAGCCACCGGGTGACCGAGGTCTTGTCGTATCTCAGGTCGAGGCCGTGTTCGAGGCCGAGCTGGTCCACGCGACGGGCGAGACCTGCGTTGGAGAACCCCGCTTCTGCGATGAGCGCGGCGAGCTGGCGGTTGGGGGTGCGCTGCGCGGGTCGTTCCGTCATCTGCGGTGCGGTCTCCTGCCTTTCGGGCCTCTGAGCGGCCTTGGGACCGCCGAGGTGTCCCGGATTGCCTGTGAGCAGCCCTTTTGGCCTCTTGAACGGCGCGAATGTAGCGGAGCGTAAGCACGCCGTCGCACGATTCGACGGGCATTCATCCGATCGTGTGAGGATTGACCGCTGGGCTGACGGGCATCGGCCGGACGTACAGTGGCGTGGGCGCGTTACATGCCTGACACAGGTACTTCGCGTTGTCCGCGTACCTGACGAAGCTTCGAGGGAGGCGCTTGCCGTGAGTGAGCTGCGGTTCGTCCGTATGGGATTCGGCGCGGAGGCCGTCGACTACCAGGAGGCCTGGGACGAGCAGCGCCGCGTGCACGCCGCCCGCTTCCTGGACGAGGTCCCCGACACCTGTCTGCTCCTCGAGCACCCGCCGGTCTACACGGCGGGCCGCCGCACGGCGGACAACGAGCGGCCGCTCGACGGCACCCCGGTGATCGACGTGGACCGCGGCGGGAAGATCACCTGGCACGGTCCCGGCCAGCTGGTGGGTTACCCGATCCAGAAGCTGCCCCGCCCGGTGGACGTCGTAGCACATGTACGACGCCTGGAAGAGGCACTTATCCGTACGTGTGCGGAGTTCGGTCTGGAGACCAGCCGGGTCGAAGGCCGCAGCGGCGTCTGGATCCTCGGCGACCCGGTCGAGCGGCGGCCGGCCCTCGGCGGGCTCTCCCTCGACTTCGACCCGCGCCTGACGGACGACGAGTTCGACCCGCGGATGAACGGCCCCGAGTACGCCCCCTCCAACGCCGGCCAGCGCCGCGAGGACCGCAAGATCGCGGCGATCGGCATCCGGGTCGCCAAGGGCGTCACGATGCACGGCTTCGCGCTGAACGTGAACCCCGACAACGTCTGGTTCGACCGGATCATCCCGTGCGGCATCCGTGACGCGGGAGTCGCCTCGCTCGCGGGCGAGCTGGGCCGAGACATCACCATCGACGAGGTCCTGCCGGTCGCCGAGCGGCATCTGCGGGACGTGTTGGAGCACGCGGACCTGAAGCCGCGGGTGGTGGCACCGGCGTCGGCCTAGCGAAACGGGGCCCCGGGAATGCACCCCCGTTCCCGAAGGTTGCCCACCGCGAGGACCAGGAACCGCACGGGCGTACCCTGGTGTACGCCGAAGAATCGAAGCTACAGGGAGCCGATGTGTCCGCAGTCGCACCCGACGGACGCAAGATGCTGCGCCTGGAGGTCCGGAACGCCCAGACCCCCATCGAGCGCAAGCCCGAGTGGATCAAGACCCGGGCGAAAATGGGCCCCGAGTACACGAAGATGCAAGCCCTCGTGAAGAGCGAGGGCCTGCACACGGTCTGCCAGGAGGCGGGCTGCCCCAACATCTACGAGTGCTGGGAAGACCGCGAGGCCACCTTCCTCATCGGCGGTGACCAGTGCACCCGCCGCTGCGACTTCTGCCAGATCGACACGGGCAAGCCGGAGGCTCTGGACCGCGACGAGCCCCGCCGCGTGGGCGAGTCGGTCGTCACGATGGACCTGAACTACGCCACGATCACCGGCGTCGCCCGCGACGACCTGGCGGACGGCGGCGCCTGGCTGTACGCGGAGACGGTCCGCCAGATCCACGCCCAGACGTCGGGCCGCGAGGCCGGCCGCACCAAGGTCGAACTGCTGGCCCCCGACTTCAACGCCGAGCCCGAGCAGCTCGCCGAGGTCTTCTCCTCACGCCCCGAGGTCTTCGCGCACAACGTCGAGACGGTCCCCCGGATCTTCAAGCGCATCCGCCCCGGCTTCCGCTACGAGCGCTCGCTGAAGGTCATCACCGAGGCCCGCGACTACGGTCTGGTCACGAAGTCGAACCTGATCCTGGGCATGGGCGAGACCCGCGAAGAGGTCAGCGAGGCGCTCCGGCAGCTGCACGAGGCGGGCTGCGAGCTGGTCACGATCACGCAGTACCTGCGTCCCTCCGTGCGCCACCACCCCGTGGAACGCTGGGTCAAGCCGCACGAGTTCGTGGAGCTGAAGGAGGAGGCCGACCAGATCGGCTTCTCCGGTGTCATGTCGGGCCCGCTGGTCCGCTCCTCGTACCGGGCCGGCCGGCTGTACCAGATGGCCATCGAGAAGCGAGGGGCGTACGTAGCCTCGCAGGCGGTCTGAGGAACGGTCCGCGCCGGCGCGTGCGGGCGCGGCAGGAGGAGCTCCGGACGGCGCGACGCGGCGCCGGACGACGCGGGGCCTCGTACGGCCTAGTCGGACGGACGTGTCGAAACGAGTGGTCCGACGAAAGCGGTGGCACTGAGTGCCACCGCTTTCATGTGAATCGGCACACAAGCAACTCCGCCTCCACGATGGCCCGTTCCACACCCTCGACGCCTTCCCCGCAGATGGGGGCGCCGACAGGGACGTGTCAGGGATCGGGCCCGGTGCGTCAAGGTTTCATTGGTGTTTGACCGGTCGGTCACGCCCTGGTAACACCAATCAGTGACCCTGGTTGCAGACCCCGTACCGCACCCGCCAGAGCCGCCGTCCCGAGGGGGGAACACCATCATGCAGGCCGCGCCCGTACGCGCCACCGCGATTCCGTCGTTCACCGATGCACTCCGTGCCGTCGAGTCGATCCTGCTGAGCGGCGGCCAGCGCACCGCCCGCCGCAACGCGTGGACGTCCGTCCTGGAGGACCGCCGCCGGGCCAAGGACAGGGTCGAGGCGCAGCAGGTGCTGGAAGCCGTCGCGACGCGTTCGTAGCCTCCGCGAGGCCCTCCTTGCCGTCGGCCGGGGCTCCCCCGGTACTGCCGTCGTAGGCGCTTGCCGGGCCACGTAGACTTCCAGGCATGGCGAGGAAGGAAACCGCAGCGGACACCGCTGCCGAACCCGGGCGACTCAAGCAGATCGCTCTGACTTACAAGATGACCCGCAAGGCCGACTCAAAGATCGGTCTTGTACTCGCGGCTGTCGGAATCGTCACCCTCGGTGTCTTCCTCGCGATCGGCTTCTTGATCGGCCACCCGATCTATCTCGGCATCTTCGGCCTCCTGCTCGCCTTCCTCGCGACGGCGATCGTCTTCGGGCGCAGGGCCGAGCGGGCCGCCTTCGGGCAGATGGAAGGCCAGCCGGGCGCTGCCGCGGCCGTGCTGGACAACATCGGGCGGGGCTGGACCACGACTCCGGCGGTGGCGATGAACCGCAGCCAGGACGTGGTGCACCGCGCGGTCGGCAAGGCCGGCATCGTGCTGGTGGCCGAGGGCAACCCGAACCGGGTGAAGAGCCTGCTGGCCGCCGAGAAGCGGAAGATGGCGCGGATCGTCTCGGACGTCCCGGTGCACGACATTCTCGTGGGCACCGGTGAGGGCCAGGTGGAGCTCAAGAAGCTCCGCACGACGATGCTGAAGCTGCCGCGCGTCCTGGCCGGGCCGCAGGTCACCGCGACCAACGACCGGCTGCGCGCGATGGGCGACCTGATGAGCAACATGCCGCTGCCGAAGGGGCCGATGCCCAAGGGCATGCGGATGCCGCGCGGCGGCCCGAAGACCCGCTGACCTTCCTTCTACGAGTTCACAAGCTTCGAGTTCACAAGCTTCGAGTTCACGAGCTGAGACTTCTACGACGATGGGGCGCCCGGATTCCTCCGGGCGCCCCATCGTCGTAGCGGAGTCGTGAGCGTCGTGACAGGAACCGTCTCCCCTACATGCGGACCTCGATCGTGCGGGCCAGGCGGTCGTGGAGGCCGCGGCCGTCGCGGTCCCAGATCAGGGCGGGGAGGGCGACGCACAGGAGCGCGGTGCGGACGAGGGCGCGCAGGGGGTTCAGCCGGCCGCCGTTCTCGGGGACGATGCGCAGGCCGAACAGGCGTTTGCCGGGGGTGGAGCCGACCGTTCCGACGGTGAGGACGCCGAGGGTGAAGAAGACGAGCAGGGTCCAGTTGCCGGTCGCCTGGCTGTCGCCGTCAGTGAGCAGGCCGTATGCGATCAAGAGGCAGAGGGCCCAGTCGACCGCGAGGGCGCCGAAGCGGCGGCCCGGGCGGGCGATCGAACCGGGCCCCTGTTCCGGCAGGCCGAGCTGCTCGCCTCGGTAGCCGAGGTCGACACCGGCGTCCTCCAGTGCCTCGCGCGGTCCGGCGAGCCATGATCCGATTACTTGCCTCTTGTCCACCCGTCCAAGGTACTGCGCCCGTTTTGGCATGTGGACAGGCGGGGTATCACGGGCCCGGCTCGGTTAACTTGGGCGAAACAAATGGGTCACGCTTGAGAAATCCCCCGTCCCTATGGTCGGGTCCAGCGTGTGCCACCGCACTGGCCGCACGAACGAACTACCACCCCGGTCCGAAGTGGGCGGGAGTAGGAGGAGCTGGATGTTCCAGAACGCCGACGAGGCCAAGAAGTTCATCAAGGACGAGGACGTCAAGTTCGTCGACGTCCGCTTCTGCGACCTGCCGGGTGTGATGCAGCACTTCACGATCCCGGCGGAGGCCTTCGACCCCACCGAGGAACTGGCCTTCGACGGCTCCTCGATCCGCGGCTTCCAGGCCATCCACGAGTCCGACATGGCGCTCCGCGCCGACCTGTCCACCGCGCGCGTCGATTCCTTCCGCCGCGACAAGACGGTCAACATCAACTTCTTCATCCACGACCCGATCACGGGCGAGCAGTACTCCCGTGACCCGCGCAACGTGGCCAAGAAGGCCGAGGCCTACCTGGCGTCGACCGGTATCGCCGACACCGCGTACTTCGGCCCCGAGGCCGAGTTCTACGTGTTCGACAGCGTGCGCTTCGACACCAAGTCGAACGAGGCGTTCTACCACATCGACTCCGAGGCCGGCGCCTGGAACACCGGTGCCGCCGAGAACAACCGCGGTTACAAGGTCCGCTACAAGGGCGGCTACTTCCCGACCCCGCCGGTCGACCACTTCGCCGACCTGCGTGCGGAGATCTCCCTGGAGCTGGCCAAGTCCGGCCTCCAGGTCGAGCGCCAGCACCACGAGGTGGGCACCGCCGGCCAGGCCGAGATCAACTACAAGTTCAACACGCTGCTCTCCGCGGCCGACGACCTCCAGCTCTTCAAGTACATCGTGAAGAACGTCGCCTGGCGCAACGGCAAGACCGCGACCTTCATGCCGAAGCCGATCTTCGGTGACAACGGCTCGGGCATGCACATCCACTCGTCGCTCTGGGCCAACGGCGACCCGCTGTTCTACGACGAGGCCGGTTACGCGGGCCTGTCGGACACCGCTCGCTTCTACATCGGCGGCATCCTCAAGCACGCCCCGTCGCTGCTGGCCTTCACCAACCCGACGGTGAACTCCTACCACCGCCTGGTCCCCGGCTTCGAGGCCCCGGTCAACCTGGTGTACTCGCAGCGCAACCGCTCCGCGGCCATGCGTATCCCGATCACCGGCTCGAACCCGAAGGCCAAGCGCGTCGAGTTCCGCGCGCCCGACTCCTCCGGCAACCCGTACCTCGCCTTCTCGGCCCTCCTCCTCGCGGGCCTGGACGGCATCAAGAACAAGATCGAGCCGGCCGAGCCGATCGACAAGGACCTCTACGAGCTCGCTCCCGAGGAGCACGCGGGCGTCGCCCAGGTCCCGACCTCCCTCCCGGCCGTCCTCGACCGCCTCGAGGCCGACCACGAGTTCCTGCTCGCGGGCGACGTCTTCACGTCCGACCTGATCGAGACGTGGATCGACTACAAGCGCACCAACGAGATCGCCCCCCTCCAGCTCCGCCCGCACCCGCACGAGTTCGAGCTGTACTACGACGTGTAGGTCGTCGTCACGGTTCTCCCACGGAGCCCCGTCATCGCCTTCGGGTGGTGGCGGGGCTCCGTCGTCGTCCGCTCGGATCCGTGTACGGGACTGTTCGCTCCGGATAAATAAGTGACTCTTGACAGGGCAGGTTTTTGCCTGGTGCGGGGTAGACCGGGGCCTGTTCATGGGAGGGGGCGGGCGCACAATGGGAATCGGGACGAGTGCCCGAGTGTGGGGTGGTGCATGATGCGCAGCCGGTTCCAGAGCGATCGGCGGTTGACCGTGCGGATGACGGTCACGCTGTTTCTGCTCGGATTGCTGTACGTGGCCTTCGTCGCCGCGTTGATCGCGCTGATGAAGTCCTGGGTGCTGGTCGTGGTGGTCGCGGCGGCGTTCCTCGGGGCGCAGTACTGGTTCTCGGACCGGATAGCGCTGTTCGCGATGCGCGGGAGAATCGTGGAGCGGGAGGAGTATCCGCAGCTGCACGGCGTGGTCGACCGGCTGTGCGCCATCGCCGACATGCCGAAGCCGCTCGTCGCCGTCTCCGATCTGGACATGCCCAACGCCTTCGCGACGGGACGGAACCCCGATCACGCGGTGCTCTGTGTGACCACCGGGCTCCTGCGGCGGCTGGAGCCCGACGAACTCGAAGGTGTGCTGGCGCACGAGCTGTCGCACGTGGCGCACAAGGACGTCGCGGTGATCACCGTCGCCTCCTTCCTCGGGGTGATCGCCGGGCTGATCGTCCGGTTCGCCTTCTACTCGCAGCTTCTGGGCGGCGGGCGCAGGGACCAGAACACGGCCATGGTGTTCATGGCCGTCATGACGGTCTCGGCGGCCGTGTACGCGATCAGCTTCCTGCTCATCCGGGCGCTGTCCCGGTACCGCGAGCTGGCCGCCGACCGGGCCGCGGCCCAGCTCACCGGACGGCCCTCGGCGCTGGCGTCCGCGCTGACCAAGGTCACCGGGGACATCGCCAGGATCCCGACCAAGGACCTGCGGACGGCCCAGGCCTTCAACGCCTTCTACTTCACGCCCGCCCTCGGCGCCGAGCCTGGTGTGGCCAAGTACTTCTCCACCCACCCGAGCCTGGAGCAGCGGCTCGAACAACTGGCCCGCATGTCCGTCGAGTTGGGCGAGGCGGCAACCCCCGGGAAGGCCGGCTGAACATGGGGCTCCTGGACATCCTGCTCGGGCGCAGCAGACCCGTCACGCCCGACCTCGACCAGCTCTTCGCCCTGCCGTCGGCCGCGATCACCCTGCAGGCGGCCGCCGGGTTCACCCCGACGGGGACGGGCGCGGTGTGCTTCGCGACCGTCGAGGGCGCGGCCTTCGCCGAGGCCCACCAGGAGGTCCAGGCGCTGCTCGACGCGGACTCCGGGCGCGGGAACTCGCCGGTGGAGGTCAGCCGGGACGAGTACGGGTACTCCTGGCTGGTCTCGCGGCGGGCGCCCGACGATCTGCCCGCGCTGGTCGGTGATCTGCACGCGGTCAACACCGCGCTGGAGGGCAGCGGCTTCGGGCCGCAACTGCTCTGCTCGGTGGCGGGCTTCCAGGACAGCGAACACAGGCGCCGGCTCGGGCTCGTCTACCTCTACAAGCGCGGGACGTTCTATCCATTCGCCCCGTCGGCCGGCGGGGGGCAGCAGCGCGACAACGCGCTGGAACTGCGGATCAAGGCCGCGCTCGCCGACGATCTGCGGGTCGAGCAGGACCTGACCCGCTGGTTCCCGCTCTGGGGTGCCCCGGGTCTGTGAGAACCCGGAGCACCCGCCCGCCGGCACCGGCTCCATGGCACATGGGCTACTTCTTGCGCTCCTGGCGGCGCACCTCCAGCGGACGTTCACGGCGGTAGCGGCGCTCCCACCTGGCCTGACGGTCGCGGCGGGCACGGTATGCCCGATAGGTGGAGTCCGGGCGGCCCCCCGACGCCCCGCCCTGAGGAGGGGCGGGCGCCGAACCCGGTGCGGACGCCGCCGAGGTGCCGTCCCCGGCGCGGCCGTAGCGGACGTACAGGAAGAGCAGGGCGATCGCCGCGAGCCACAGGACGTGATTGGAGAAGCCGAGAACGACCAGGATCGCGGTAGCGGAAATGATCAAGGTTCCCATGACGGGACTCCTTGTGTGCGTGGGTGACTGGATCTCGATGTCGTGAAGGTGCTTTCCGGATGGGCCGACAGGGCGCTGGGGAAGGCTGCCGTCCGTCGGTGCGTAGAGAGTAGCCCCGAGTCCGCCCGCTGATGCCCGTACGGAGGAAAGCGGCGCTCGACACCTCCGGAACGCCCACCCAGCGTAGGGAAGCGCGTTGTCGGCGCGCACCTGTATTTCCCTCGGCGAATCCCTCACCTGCAACCGTGCGGATATCGCTATAGAGTCTGTCAAAATAGACATATGACCTGAAGAGGTGCCCCTCATGAGCAATCTGTTCGTCGTCGCGTACGACGATCTCGCCACCGCCAACCAGGTACGCGCCAAGCTGTTCGAGCTCTCCAAGGAACACCTCGTCGAGCTGGAGGACGCGGTGGTCGTCGAGCGGCGTGAGGACGGCAGGATCAAGCTGCACCAGGCGGTCAGCCACACGACCGTGGGCGCGGCCGGCGGCGCGCTGTGGGGCGGCGTGATCGGGCTGCTCTTCCTGGTTCCGCTGCTCGGCGCGGCGGTGGGCGCGGCGGCCGGTGCGGCCGGCGGCGCGGTCACGGACACCGGCGTCAACGACAAGTTCATGAAGGACCTCAGCCAGAACCTCAAGCCGGGCGCCGCCGCCCTCTTCGTCCTGGTCAAGCAGGCCGCGGGCGACAAGGTGATCCCCCAGATCGCCCAGTTCGGCGGCCAGTTGGTGCAGACGTCGCTGAGCCAGGAGCAGGAGGACGCGCTGCGCGAGGCGGTCGCCGCCGCGCAGGCGAAGACGGCGGACAGCGGTACGCCCGCCGCCTGAAGGCCGCGAGCGGCGTGAGTGAATGAGGGATGCTTTCCCCCTCCACGCACGACCACTTCGCATTCGACCACTTCACGTGCGACCACGACGGTGAACGACTGAGCTGTGTCAGCGGATCGGCCGGTGGTGGCCCGACGGCCACCGCCGTCCTGCTGCACGGCGCGGGCGTCGGCAACAAGGAACGGCTGCTGCCGCTGCTCGAGGAGTTCGTCGCGCGTGGCTGCCGCGGCCTCGCTCTCGACTTCTCCGGACACGGCGAAAGTTCGGGCGCGCTGGGCGAGTTGAGCCTGAAGAGGCGCTTCGAGCAGGCCGTCGCCGTGATCGACGCGAGCGTGCCGGCGGACGCGCCGCTGATCCTCGTGGGGTTCAGCATGAGCGGCCAGACGGTGGCCGATCTGGCGGGGCACTACGGGGAGCGCGCGGCGGCGCTGGGGTTGTGCGCGCCCGCCGTGTACGGCGCCGCGGCGTGGCCGGTTCCGTTCGGGGACGGTGCGGGACTCTTCAGCGAGCTCATCCGTACGCCGGACAGCTGGCGCCGGTCCCCCGCGCTCGACGTCCTGCGGGCGTACGCGGGACGCGCGGTGCTCGCCGTGCCGGGCACGGACACCGTGATCCCGGCCGACGTGACGGAAGCGGTGGCGGAGGCTCTCGCCACCCGGGCCCGGTTCACCCGGCTCGAACTGCCGGGCGCGGAGCACATGTTGGGGCTGTGGTTCCGCGACCACCCCGAGGACCGGCGGCGATTCGTGGACGCCCTGCTCGGCGGCCCGGACGACCAGGGGCGGAAGACGACCGGATCATCGGCGTCGGTCGCCGAGTGACTCCGTACGCCTGACGCTCAACGGCGTTGCTGCGAATGACAGTTGGGGCAGCGTGACGCGGTCCCGGCCGCCGGTCGCGGCCGGCCCCTCGGCTCACACGCCCTGCGTCGCCGTGACCACCCCGGCCGTCACGGCGGCGCTCAGCGCCGCGTGGTCGGCGGTGTTCTGGTCGGCGTAGCGCAGCGCGAAGTCCGCGACGGCGCGTTCGAAGGTGTCGGCGCCGCCCAGGTAGGCGGCGATCGCGATGCGGTCGCCGGAGCGGGCGTGGGCGCGGGCCAGCGCTGTGCCGCAGAGCCGGGCGTACGCGAGCAGTTCACCGGGGGTCATCCCGGCGACGTCCGCGGAACCCTTCATGTCACGCAGTTGCCGCCAGTAGAAGGCGCGTCCCTGCGGCCCGGTCATCCAGCCCAGGAAGATGTCGCTCGCCGCCTGGAGCAGGCGCTGCCCCGCGACGACCCGGTGGCCGGGATGGACGTACGGGCCGTTGGGCAGATGCTCTTCGAGTACGGACCTGCCGGCCTCCTTGATCTGGAGGAACAGCGGGTCGTCGGTGTCGCGCCCGGCGAGCAGCACGATGAAGCAGCGGGTGCCGACGCTGCCGACGCCGACGACCTTGCGGGCGGCGTCGACGAAGCGGTATCGGTCCAGGAGGACGCGGCGTTCCTCGGAGAGTGTGGAGCGGTAGTCGCTGAAGATCTTGCGGAGCGACGCCATGTCGGTGACTCCGGCCGGTTCGAGCAGCGGCGGGTCCTGGACGATGCGCGGGCGTCCGCCGACGGTCGCGGTGAGTTTGCCGAGCGCGTGCAGGCTGGTGCGGCGGCGGGCGCGGGTGAGGCTCGACTCGACGCGCTTGCGATGCCGGGCGGAGCGGACCAGCGGGAGCAGGCTGTCGGCGTCGAGACGCTCGTACCAGACGGCCAGTTCGCCCTTCTTCGCGAGCCGCCGGATGCCTTCGCGGTACTGGCCCACCGCCGCCTGGGCCGCGCCGTGGACCTGGGCCTCCGTGTGCCCGTTCTCGCGGGCCGCCACCGCGACGCTGGCCGCGAGCCGTTTGACGTCCCACTCGAAGGGGCCCGGGTGCGTCTCGTCGAAGTCGTTCAGGTCGAAGACCAGGGCGCGTTCCGGGGAGGCGTACAGGCCGAAGTTGAGCAGGTGGGCGTCACCGCAGAGCTGCACCGTGAGCCCGGTGTGCGGCTGGGCCGCCAGGTCGGCGGCCATGACGGCGGCGCCGCCGCGCAGGAACGCGAAGGGTGACGCGGTCATCCGCCCGTACCGGATCGGCAGCAGCTCCGCCAGCCGGTTCCTGCCCTGTCGTTCCAGCAGCGCGACGGGGTCGGGGCGGCCGACGCCGGGGATCCAGCCGGCGTGCGCGGACCGGGAGACGCGTTTGCGGGCCGCTCTGCCCCGCGCGGCGCGGTCCTCCGGGGTGGCCGTGACGCCGGTCGGGGCCACCTCCGTCACTTCCGCACGGCTCTGGACACTTCGGCGGTGACGTCGCCGGAGAGTGTGCGGTTGCTGCGGGCGGTGGCGTCCTTGGTGGCGCCCGCCGCGACGCCGTCGACCGTGACGACGACCGTGTCGAGGAGGTTGCCGCTCGGGTCGCGGAAGTCGACCTGGACGGCGTAGGACCTCGACGAGGAGCCGGAGTTGGTGACGGTCACCTCGGTGGTGGAGCGCCCGTCGGAGTCGGTGCCGACGTCGCCGGTCCGCACGTCGCCCTTGGCGTTCACGCCGTTCTTGAACTCGTCGAACCTCTCGCCGGCCTCGGCGGTGGCGGAGGCGAGGGCGTCTCCGGCGTCGGCGGTGGCGGAGGACAGCGCGTCACCGGCCGCGGAGGCGGCGGAGGCCGCCTTGGAAGCGGCGCCGGAGGGGGTGGTGTCGTCCGAGCAGCCGGTGAGGGGCGCGGTCAGCGCCGCTGTCGCGGCTGCCGCCAGGATCAGTCCCGGTATGCCGTGCCTCGTCATGGCGTCTCCCGACGTCTCGCTGGTTCTCGTCCGGTTCCGCTCCGCGCGGTTGCCTCAGTCAAGGCGGGGAGCGGAACGTGCGCATGCCGGGTGCGGCGATCGGGTGAGGTGGGGGCGAGGCCGGGCGGGGCGGGGAGGTTTTTCGCCCCCTCCGCCCCTTCCCGTCCCGTTCCTGGGGGCTGCGCCCCCAGACCCCCTTCGCGCTTCGCGCTAGTCGCTCGTCGCTCGTCCTCAAGCGCCGGACGGGCTAGAAGATCGGGGAACGGGTCAGCGCGCGTACCTCATCAGCGCGCGCACCATGTGGCACGTGGTGTCCGACGGCGGGTGGATGCCGATGATCTGAGCGGTGGCGCGGATCTGCTCGTTGCGTGCCTGGTTCGGCATGTAGACGCCGGAGTCGAGGAGGGCGATCGCGAGGCGCATCGCCTTGAGCCGGCGGTTGTGGATGACGTACCACTCGCGGGGGCGCCCCGGGGGCAGCGGGCGCTTCTCCACGGGTTCGTACGGCAGGTCCAGCAGGACCGCCCTCTTGGACGTGGACTGGGTGGGCAGCGGCTTCAGTGCGGCAGCGGGCACGGAACTCCTCCTGTCGCGGTCTGGGAACCGTCCGGCTCCCCCGGCGATTCCCTCGAACACTGCTCCCAGTCTACCGGCCCCCACTGACAACCGGGGAGTCCGTGAAGTCCGCCAAACAGCCAGGTGGGCAAGGGAATTGCCGACATGTCACAGCAGGTTTTGGAGATGCGCGTGAGGCGGCAGAAATTCGAACAGCTCCAGTGGGCGGCGATGCGGCCGCCGTCCGCGCCGCGTGATTTTCCCGCCCGGACGGATCCCCGCCGGACGCCAACTCCGTTGTGACCCACGCCACTTCAGTGACTCCTGTAACCGTTGAGTAACCTTGTTCGGGATCTCGTACATAGCGACGTACCGCACCCCCGCACACAGGAGGCGCACATGTCGCGCAGGAGAACCCTCAGCACCAAGAAGAAGCTCGTACTGCTGGTCAGCGCCGCCGCCGTGGCCGGCGGCGGCGCCTTCGCCCTGGCCGCCACCTCGAACGCGGCCTCGGTCCAGAACGCGGCGAGTTCGACGGTCTGCCAGGGCCTGGCCACCGCGTTCGGCAACAACGAGAAGTTCATCGCCGACCAACGGGCCGCCCCCGACGCGCAGTCGGAGGCCCGGATCGCCAACCGCGAAGCGGTCCTCGCGCAGATCAAGGTCCAGCAGGAAGCGTCCGGCTGCGAGGTCGGGGAGTCGGCTCAGGACTCCCAGACCGACACGCCGCCCGCCGCATCCGTGCCCCCGGCCGCGGCTCCCGAGGAGACCGCCCCCGCGGAGGACACCGGTGCCGATGCCGGTGCCGGCGCCGCCACCGGCGAGCAGGTCTGCAACGGCTCGACGGTCACCCTCTCCGGGGAGGCCGGCGCCCCGGCCGCGTCCAGCAACCAGTTCCCGGCCGGGACGAAGCTGAAGGTCACGAACCTGGACAACAACAAGTCCACGACCGTGGAGGTCACCGCGACCTCCGGAAGCTGCGCCCTGCTGAACAACGCCGCCTTCGAGCTGGTCCGCGAGCCCGGCAAGTTCCTGATCCGCAACGCCCGGATCGAGCGGGTGGGCTGACCGGAGCCGTCCCTACCGGGTCCTGCCGCTTTCCGGCCAGAGGCGGCAGGACCCCCTCATTTCCCCGTGCGCGCCCGCAAACCCATCGCATACGAGCCACGGCACCGGGAGCGGCGGGAGGCGCCGCGCGCGACCGCCCGGCAGGACCGCCGGTCGCGGTCGCGAACCCCCCTGCGGGGCGCTGCCGGGTGACAACCGGCACACACAGCTCAGGTAACACGGGGTTCACATTCGAGCAATGATCGGGAAATCGCCTGTTGACAGGCTGCCTTGCATCTCCGCGGCGCCCCAGTGCCGCAGCGCCGCAGGCAGCACCGCAGTGCGACTGAAGACCCACCCCGAAGGATGTGGCCCGTGACCTTCAAGGCTGAGTACATCTGGATCGACGGCACCGAGCCGACGGCCAAGCTCCGTTCGAAGACGAAGATACTGGCCGACGACGCGAAGGGTGCCGAGCTGCCGATCTGGGGCTTCGACGGTTCCTCGACGAACCAGGCCGAGGGTCACGCCTCCGACCGCGTACTCAAGCCGGTCGCCGTCTTCCCGGACCCGATCCGCGGCGGCGACGACGTCCTCGTCATGTGCGAGGTCCTCAACATCGACATGACGCCGCACGAGTCCAACACCCGTGCCGCGCTGGCCGAGGTGGAGGAGAAGTTCGGCGCCCAGGAGCCGATCTTCGGCATCGAGCAGGAGTACACCTTCTTCAAGGGCACGCGCCCGCTGGGCTTCCCCGAGGGCGGCTTCCCCGCCGCGCAGGGCGGCTACTACTGCGGTGTCGGCTCGGACGAGATCTTCGGCCGTGACATCGTCGAGGCGCACCTGGAGAACTGTCTCGCCGCCGGTCTCGCCATCTCCGGCATCAACGCCGAGGTCATGCCCGGCCAGTGGGAGTTCCAGGTCGGCCCGGTCTCCCCGCTGGAGGTCTCCGACCACCTGTGGGTGGCCCGCTGGCTGCTCTACCGCACCGCCGAGGACTTCGACGTATCCGCGACCCTGGACCCGAAGCCGGTGAAGGGCGACTGGAACGGCGCCGGTGCGCACACCAACTTCTCCACGAAGGCGATGCGCGAGGGCTACGACGCGATCATCACCGCGTGCGAGTCCCTCGGCGAGGGCTCCAAGCCCCTGGACCACGTCAAGAACTACGGCGCCGGCATCGACGACCGCCTGACCGGCCTGCACGAGACCGCCCCGTGGAACGAGTACAGCTACGGCGTCTCCAACCGCGGCGCCTCGGTCCGTATCCCGTGGCAGGTCGAGAAGGACGGCAAGGGTTACATCGAGGACCGCCGTCCGAACGCCAACGTCGACCCGTACGTCGTGACGCGGCTGATCGTCGACACCTGCTGCACCGCCCTGGAGAAGGCCGGCCAGATCTGATCACCCAGCTCTGTGCGGGGGCGTCCACCATCACGGTGGGCGCCCCTTCCCGTTTTCACAGGGGCGCGACGTCAAGTTCGCGCCAAGGAAGCGTCCGACCGGTGAGAGGGCTCTGCTGCCCGGCGCAGGGTTCTGCTTCAATGGGGGCATGGCCGGTTTCCAGAAGTACAGCGCGACGGGTCGCCATGACCTCGAGCCGTTCTGGCCTTCCCGTCAGCACCATGACTTCGACCGGGTGTGTTGTCGCGCGATGAACGCGCGGGCCCTCTAAAGCCGACACCCCGGCCTCCGGCCAGCGCGCACGACGTACGTCCTCGACGAACCCGACCACGAACTCGCGGTCGTCGATCTCCCCGACGAACTCCTCGCGCGAAAGAGCTGACCTCTCATGGCGAACACCCGTTCATTCTCGTCCGTCGCGACCTCTCCCTCGGCGGCGACGAACACCAGTTCCGGACGGCACCGACTGCGTGCCGTCGATCGGGACGAGGTGGTCGACGTCACCGACTTCCTGCCGCCGGGCGCCACCTGGCTGCCCGCTCCCCCGCACACCCTGCCGGTGCTGCCGGGACAGCCGCCGATGATCGGCTACCTGGTCCTCGTGCCGGCCGACCAGCAGCCGCTGCTGCCGGTCGCCGTGCCGGACCGGCCCGAGCCGCTCGACGCCGAGGGCGCCGCCGGCGGTGCCAACCCGCTCGTCCGTATCGACACCGTGCAGCGCACCGCCGAGGTCGACGGACAGCGACTCGACCTGACGTACCTGGAGTTCGAGCTGCTCGCCCACCTCGTCACGCACCCCAACCGGGTGCACACCCGCGACCAGTTGGTCACCACGGTGTGGGGCTACGGGCACGTGGGCGACGGACGGACCGTCGACGTGCACGTCGCCCGGCTGCGGCGCAAGCTCGGTACGCAGCACCGGCAGGCGATCCAGACGGTGCGGCGGGTGGGGTACAAGTACGCGCCGCCGACCGGGCGTTGACCGCACAGCCGCGTCCCGCGGCCTGAGCGCGGATCTTCTGTCAGCAGATTCCCGTTCCCTGTGGCGGGCCGTGCGGGCAGAGTCGTCGGTATGAGGCTTCTGATACTGGGTGGTACGGAGTTCGCGGGGCGGGCTGTCGCGGAGGCGGCGCTCGGGCGTGGCTGGGAAGTGACCGTCTTCCACCGGGGACGGCACGAACCGCCCGCCGGGGTCCGGTCGTCGCAGGGCGACCGCACCGCTCCCGACGGGCTCACGGCGCTCGCCGACGGCGAGTGGGACGCCGTCGTCGACACCTGGTCCGCCGCGCCGCGGGCCGTACGGGACTCGGCACGGCTGCTGGCCGGCCGGGTGCGCCGCTACGTGTACGTGTCGAGCTGCTCCGTGTACGCGTGGCCCATGACGGCCGGATACGACGAGGACGCGCCGCTCGTCGACGGGGCCACGGCCGACGCCGCGCAGACCGACTACGCGCGGGACAAGCGCGGCGGCGAACTGGCCGCCCTCGACGCGTTCGGGGCCGAGGGTGCGCTGCTCGTACGGGCCGGGCTGATCCTCGGCCCGTACGAGAACATCGGGCGCCTGCCGTGGTGGCTGAACCGTGTCGCCCGCGGCGGACCGGTCCTCGCCCCCGGCCCACGCGACCTCCCCCTCCAGTACGTCGACGTCCGCGATCTCGCCGAGTGGATCCTCGGGGGCGTGGAGCGTGAGCTGGGCGGGGCGTACAACGTGATCGGTCCGCGGGGACACACGACGACGGGGGCGCTGCTCGACGCGTGCGTCCAGGTCACCGGGGGCGAGGGGGACCTGCGGTGGACCGATCCCGAGGTGGTCCTCGGGGCCGGTGTCGAGCCGTGGAGTCAGCTGCCGGTGTGGGCGCCGGGCGGGAGCGAGCTCCATGACTCCCTGCACGGGGCCGACGTGTCCCGGGCGGTCGGCGCCGGACTGCGGTGCCGGCCCGTCCTGGAGACCGTCGCCGACACCTGGAGCTGGCTCCAGGGGCTCGGCGGGGTTGCGCCCCAGCGGGCCGACCGGCCCGTCGTGGGACTCGATCCCGCGGTGGAGGCGAAGGTGCTCGGCCTGTGAGGAGTGGCCTTTTTCGCCCCCTCCGCCCCTGCCCGTCCCGTTTCTGGGGGCTGCCGCCCCCAGACCCCCGCTTCGCGCTGACGCGCTCGTCCTCAAACGCCGGACGGGCTAGAGATTTCAGCCCTCCGGCGTTTGAGGAGCGGGGTCTGGGGCGGAGCCCCAGGAGCAGGGGACGGGCAGGGGCGGAGGGGGCGAAGAAGCCTAGGGGTGCACCCATCACCACCCCTCGCCCGGGGGCCAGGCCCAGTGACCCTCCCCGCCGGGTCGGTGAGACTGAGCGCATGGATACGCGGAGCAGCAGCCGAGTTCGGGCACGGGCACGGGAAGCCGTCGTGGCCGGCGGCCGGGGGCTCCTGATCGCTGTCGTGGGACCGGTCGGATCGGTCACCCTGTTCGTGCTGGCGCTCGTGTCGGTCCTGCTGGTGCCGGTCGGCGTCGGCATCCTCACGACCCCGTGGGTTCTCAGCGGCGTTCGCGGCTTCGCGAACTGGCGGCGGACCGTCTCGGCGCAGTGGTCCGGAGTGCGAATTCCGGCCATGTACCGGCCGGTGCCCGAGGGGGCGAACCCATGGGAGCGGTGCTTCCGGATGCTCCGGGACCCGGCGACCTGGCGGGATCTGGGATGGCTGCCGGTCGACCTGACCGCGGGGTTGGTCACCGCGGTGCTGCCGGCCGCGCTGCTGCTCTACTCCCTGGAGGGGTTCGCGCTCACGCTCGGCCTGTGGCGGGTCCTGACGGACGCCACGGGCGGCGACTGGTGGTACGGCTTCGTGCCGGTCTCCGGGCAGGGCACGGCGCTTCTCGCGGGCGCGCTGGGCGCGGCTCTCCTCGTCGCCGCCTACCACCTCACCCCGCCCCTGCTGCGCGTCCACTTCCTGCTCACCCGCGCCGTGCTCGGCGGGGACGAGGGCGAACTCACCGCGCGGGTACGCGTACTGACCCAGACGCGTCGCGACGCCGTCGACTCCTCCGCCGCCGAACTCCGGCGTATCGAGCGGGACCTGCACGACGGGGCGCAGGCGCGGCTGGTCGCCATGGGGATGGACCTGGGCACCATCGAGGCGCTGGTCGAGAAGGACCCGGCGAAGGCGAAGGAGTTGCTTGCGCGGGCCCGCAGGTCCTCCGCCGACGCGCTCACCGAGCTCCGGGACCTCGTCCGGGGCATCCACCCGCCCGTCCTCGCCGAGCGCGGACTCGGCGACGCGGTACGGGCGTTGGCGCTGCGGCTGCCGCTGGAGACCGAGGTGGAGGTCGAGCTCGACGGCCGGCCGGGCGAACCGGTCGAGGCGGCGGCGTACTTCGCCGTCAGCGAGGTACTGACCAACGCGGTCAAGCACTCGGGCGCCGACCGTGTCTGGGTGGACGTCCACCACGCGAACGGCATGCTGCGCGTCACGGTCACCGACGACGGCAGGGGCGGCGCCCGGCTCGACGCGGGCTCCGGGCTCACCGGGGTCGACCGGCGGCTGGGTACATTCGACGGCGTCCTGGCCGTCAGCAGCCCCGCGGGCGGTCCCACCATGGTCACCATGGAGATCCCTTGCGAGTTGTCCTAGCCGAAGACCTGTTCCTGCTGCGCGACGGACTGGTCCGGATGCTCGAGGCGTACGACTTCGAGATCGCCGCGGCGGTCGAGAGCGGGCCCGAACTGAGCAGGGCGCTCGCCGAGTTGGAGCCGGACGTCGCGGTGGTCGACGTACGGCTGCCGCCCTCGCACACGGACGAGGGCCTGCAGTGCGCGCTGGAGGCCCGCCGGAACCGGCCCGGCCTCCCGGTGCTCGTCCTCTCGCAGCACGTGGAGCAGCTGTACGCGCGGGAGCTGCTCGCCGACGGCACCGGCGGGGTCGGCTATCTGCTGAAGGACCGGGTGTTCGACGCGGACCAGTTCATCGACGCCGTACGGAGGGTCGCGGCAGGGGGTACGGCCATGGACCCGCAGGTGATCCAGCAGCTGCTGTCGCGACGGGCGACGACCGACCAGCCGCTCGGGCGGCTCACCCCGCGCGAACGGGAAGTGCTCGAACTCATGGCGCAGGGGCGCACGAACGCGGCGATCGCGGGTCAACTCGTGGTCACGGAAAGGGCGATCGCCAAACACACCTCTAACATCTTCGCCAAACTGGGACTAGAGGTCTCGGATGACGACAACCGGCGCGTACTGGCGGTGCTCGCTTATCTGGACCAAGGGCCCCGTTGACAGATATTCAGCGCCGCTGAATATCATTCAGGGCTGCCGCAAACCTGTTTCACGAGATCAACTCCCGGAGAATCGGGGGCTTCTGCGCCCATTGTGGGGGAATTGACCTCAGGGACTTCTAAGATTTTCTGAGGTTTCTGAACACCCCACCCGCCTCATGCGTATGGAATGGAGCCGCTTCACTCCTGTCGGGCGCCTCCGCTGCCCCGCAAGGAAGTCAGAGGAGTTCCATGGGACGCAATGCACGAAAACGACGTTCGCCACTGGCCGTTCGCGCCGTGGCCGCATCCGCGGCCCTCGCGATCGGTGGAGGCGGTCTGGTCTGGGCGAACTTCTACGCCTCGGCTCATGAGAAGAACAACACGCAGAACAGCACCAAGGCCGCCACCTCTCAGGTGGCCACGATCGACTGCCCCGATGTCGGTCAGCAGCTCACCAGTGTTCCCGATAAGGCTCGCGGGGAGGTCGACGGTGAGCTGGCCACGCTCGACCAGCAGATCACCGAGGCCTACCAGCGCCTGGCCACCACCCGGGACGCGCAGACCCGGGACGCCAGCTTCGTCCAGAACGCGGTCCTGCAGCCGCTGAAGGACCGGCGGGCGAACATCATCGACCGCATCCAGCTGGAGATCACCCGGGTCGGCGGTACCGCGCCGGACTCGCTGGACGGTCTCGCTCCCTGCACCGGACAGTCGGTGGAACTGCCGCAGACCAACGACGGCGAGGGCGGCGACGCCCAGGGCCAGACCGGTGACGGTCAGGAGACCGCGAGCCCCGCGCCCGGCGACGAGGCCGGTGCGGACGCCGGTGCCGATGCCGGTGCGGACGCGGGCGGCGACGCCGGCGGGGAAGACGCGGGCGGCGACGACGCCGGTGCGACTCCTCCGGTCAGCAACGGTCCGGTGGCAGCCGACTTCCAGGACATCACCGCCGCGCAGGGCAACGCCCAGCTGGGTGTGGGCGCGAACGGGCTCGCCGCGAACGGCAGGTCCGGTTCGAAGGGCACCTTCAGCACCAAGTGCGGCACCAACGGGAACGACAACCACAACACGGACAACGTGATCGTCGCCCCGGGTGTCACCAACGGTGCTCACCACCTGCACGACTACGTCGGCAACCAGAACAACGACGCGTTCGCCAGCGACGCGGACCTGGCGGCGGCCGACACCACCTGCCAGAACCAGGGTGACAAGTCGTCGTACTTCTGGCCGGTGCTCCGTCTCCAGGACGGTACGCAGGACTTCGACCAGAACAACGCCGGTGGCGGCACCGAGGGCAACGTGGGCAAGATCCTGCAGCCCGTCCAGGCGCAGCTCAAGTTCGTCGGCAACAAGCGGGGCAAGGTCGTCGCGATGCCGTCCGCCCTGCGCATCATCACCGGTGACGCCAAGGCCTTCGTCAACGGCAACGCCAACGCCAACGTGAACTGGAGCTGCACCGGCTTCGAGAACAAGGTGCAGCTGGAGGACAAGTACCCGATCTGCCCCGAGGGCAGTGACGTGGTGCGGACCACCAACTTCCAGAGCTGCTGGGACGGCCAGAACATCGACAGCGCCAACCACCGCACGCACGTGGCGTTCGTCCAGGCCGACGGCACCTGCGCCAACGGCTTCAAGGCGATCCCCCAGCTCCAGGTCCGCCTGGTCTACGACGTCCCGGCTCCGACCATCGAGAACGGTACGGTCGTGAACCCGTACGCGGTGGACAGCTTCCCGGAGAACCTGCACAAGCCGATCACCGACCACAACGACTTCATCAACTTCTTCTCCGCGAACACGATGAACAAGCTGGTCAAGTGCATCAACACCGGCAAGAGGTGCCAGTAGCGAGAAGTACCGACAGGCAGTGGCCCGCTGAGAAGCTGAACCACTGAGAAAGCCGGTGGCGGGAATTTCCGCCACCGGCTTTCGTCTGCCCCGGACCGGTACGGGTTCCGGTGGCCGCCCCGAGGAACCCGCGCGCGGTCAGCCGCTGTGACCCGTGTGCACGGTCCCCACCTCCATGGCGCCGCCGAGCCGGCCGCGCAGCGCCGTCACGACCTTCTGCTCGCCGACGGCGACCCACTTGCGGCCGACGAGGTAGAACCCGCCGTAGTCCTTGGCCCCGTTGATCCACTCGCGCTGGCCGCGGTCGGTGGCGAACGTCGCGAGGATGAACTTGCCGTCCGTGTTCTTGCAGGTGGCCTGCCGGATCTCGTCCGCGTCCGTCTGCATCTCGGGGTCACAGCCCGCCTCGCTCGCGATGTGTTCCAGGCTGCCGGTCGCGGTGACCGGCACCGGGTCGGACTTGTCCTCGGCGGCGCAGCCCGTGAGCGCGAGCACCGCCACGGCTCCGGCCACCGTGAGCTTCGGTCCCGTCAACCTCATACCTACGTACCTCCGGTCTGTGCCGGCGCCCATGCCGCCGGGAGCCCTGTCGAACGAGGGCCCTCGCCCTGGATACGGCTCCCACCGGCCCAGCGCTCAATCAACGGCCCCGATCGGCCTCGGTGGGCACACCCGTGCGAGGGTGGGCCCGTGAACGAAGACTGGGAAGAGCGTACGGCGGCGGCGTGGGCCACGTTCGACGACTACGACGAAGAGGACGCCGCGGACTTCCGGGCGGTGATCGACTCGCTGGTCGCGGAGCTGCCCGCGGCCAGTCCGCTCGGCCCCTTCGAGCAGGCCTGCGCCTGGGACTCGACGGGCCACTCGGACAAGGCCGTTCCGCTGTACCGGGAGGCGCTGGCCCGCGGGCTCGGCGGCTACCGAGGGCGCCGCACCAAGATCCAGCTCTCCAGTTCGTTGCGGAACCTCGGAAAGCCGGAGGAGGGCGTCGACCTGCTCGGCCCCGAACTCGTCGCCCCCTCGGACGAGTTGGACGACGCGATCCGCGCCTGCCTGGCGCTCTGCCTCGCCGACCTGGGCCGCGAACGCGAGGGCCTCGCCCTGGTGATCGGCGCCCTCGCACCGCATCTGCCGCGCTATCAGCGGTCGATGGCGAACTACGCGAGGCTCCTGGTCGAACCGGAGTAGACACCGGCGGGTGACCATCCAACGGTTCGCTCGTTCTGCTCTATGTGCAGTCACAGGATGTAGCCCCGCGCCCCGCGCCGTCCTCAGGCCCGGTCATCGATGTCGAGCAGGCCGAGGCGGCGCTCGTCGAGCACTATCCGCGGCTGGTCCGGCTCGCCTATCTGGTGCTGCCGCCCAGCCTCGGCCGCAACCGCCGGGTGCTGACCGCGCACGCCCTCACCCAGCGCGCGCTGCCCCGGGGCCGTACGTCCGGTGACGCGACGGTCATCCCGGCCCAGCAGACGGGCGGCGGCCGCGACGGCGACCCGGGCTACGCCTTCGTACGCCTCCGAGTGGTGCGTACGGCGCTGGAGGCGGGCCTGCCGCTGGCCCGGCGGGCGTGGCCCAGGCGGTCCCAGCTGCCGCCGCTGCTGCCCCAGGTGTGGGGTCTCAGGCTCTTCCCGCGGTCGGGCGGTGCCGACGAACTCGCCCTGGACCAGCGGCTTTCCGCGCTCTCCGGGCCCGCCCGCGCCGCCTATGTGCTGCGCGGCCTGGAGAAGCTGTCCGAGGCCGACGTACGGAAAGTACTGACGGCGGCGGGCGTCGACGACCCGGGCGCGGCGCTCGCGGTGGCCGCCGGTGTCGAGGCGCAGGACTCCCTGCTCAACTCCCCCGAGTTCGACCCCTGTTCGCTGCACGCCCGGCCCACCGACCTGATGCGGCGCAGGCAGCACCTGAAGGCCGCGATCGCCGCGACCGCGGCTGTCGTGGTGTGCGGTGCGCTGCTCGGCCTGCCCGGCGAAGGCTGGGGGCCCGACGGCGCGGCGGCGCCGCCCTACGCACAGAACCCGGCGGCCCAGGCCGCCCTGGATCCGGCGCGGTTGACGAAGGTGCCGGCCCTGGCCTGGCAGTCGTCCGCGCGCACCGACTTCTCGGTGTGGCCCGCGCGCGGCGGCCTCACCGGGGACAGCGCGCTGCTGCGGCGGGCGCTCGCCGTGTGGGCGCGGCCCGGTGAGTCCGTGGCCGTCTCGGCTACCCCCGGCACACCGTCCGGCGCCCCGTCGGGACCGCCGCAGCTCCTGTACGCCGGGGTGGTGGACCAGGCGCGTGTCGTGCTCCTCTTCGACGGGCTGCGCATCGCGCGGTACGCCGAGCCGACCGACGGCACGAGCGGCGCGGCCCTCGACTTCGCGCGGGTCGACGGCGCGAAGCCGGCGGAGGCGGAGGCGGTGGTCCTCGACCGGACCGACGGCAACGTCCGTTATCTGACCGCCCCTTGGGTGACCGGGGCCGCCGAGCGGGACCTGATGAAGCCGTCCTCGGGCACCATGGACCTCGCCCTCGCCGCCGACGGCGTCACCGCCCCGCTGGCCAGCCCCGCCCAGCGGTCCGGCGCCTGCACCTCGTGGAACGTGCTGGAGCTGAAGGACGGCTCGGGTACGGGGCTGCTGACCGACCTCGGTGAGCTGACCCCGGCCCACCTCACCTCGGGACGGCCCTCGGCCCCCGGCGAGGTGTCCGGCGCCGAGGCGCTGCGGAACTGGGCGCCGTACGCCTGCTCGCTGGCCTCCGTGCGCTCCCACGGCGTGCGGACCGTGAACGCCTGGCAGTACGCGCGGCAGTCGCTGCCCGACGCCGGTGGCAGCGCCACCTGGGTGTGCACGCGGGCCGACACCTGGCGGGGCGGCGGCACCCGCGTCCTCGCGCAGTTCCGGACGCCCGGCGCGGCGTACGGAGCGGTCGCCGCGAAGGCCGAGAACTCTCCCGCGTGCGGTTCGCGCGACCCGCACGTGCTGGCGGGCGTGCTGTGGAAGTCGGGCACCGGGAGCTGGTATCTCCTCGCGGCCGGGAGCAAGGACACGGCGTCGGTCGGTGTGACCGGCGGGGTGACCGGCTCGGCGAAGGGCGCGCTGCTCGCCGTACGGACGAAGCAGGGGGCGCAGGCCGAGCTGAAGGGAAGCCTGGAGGACGGGCGGGAGATCAGCGGGCTGCGCTAGTGCGGTAACAGGCGACAGCCGCCCGCTGACACTCGCGTCAACAAGTCTTCGCACAAGGGTTCTCCCCGGGCTTACCCGTCAGTACATTGACGGCATGTCCAACACGCGGGCGAGGCTTCCCGAACCGGTCGACTCCGAGCGGATACCGCTCAAGGCACGGAAGGTGTCGTTCTCCTGGGAGGACACACCCTTGCACTGGGTGCCTGGCGATCCGTTCGCCACGCACACCATCAACGTGCTGCATCTGCTGCTGCCGGCGGGTGAGCGCTGGTTCGTGCACGTGTACAAGCAGGTGCTGCCCCACATCCGGGACGAGCGGCTGCGCGAGGACGTCATCGGGTTCATCGGCCAGGAGGCCATGCACGCGCAGGCGCACGACGAGGTACTCCCCCACCTCAGGGAACTCGGGCTCGACCCGACGCCGTACACCGCCCAGGTCGACTGGCTCTTCGAGAAGCTCCTCGGCGACCGCACGCTGCCGCCCGGCAGGGCCCGCGAGTGGTGGCTGATGGAGCGGGTCGCCATCATCGCGGCGATCGAGCACTACACCGCCTTTCTCGGCAACTGGATCCTGAACGCCGAGGAGTTGGACCGGCGCGGCGCCGATCCGACCATGCTGGACCTGCTGCGCTGGCACGGGGCGGAGGAGGTCGAGCACCGGTCCGTGGCGTTCGAGCTGTTCCTGCACGTCGACGGGGGCTACCGGCGGCGCGCGCGGACCTGGGCCACCGCCTTCACCGCTCTCGTCTTCCTGTGGCAGCGCGGGGCGCGGTTCTTCATGGAGAACGATCCGACGCTCACGGCGGGCCGGGCGAGCTTCAAGGACTTCTACCTGGGCGGGAGGGCGGGAGTGCTGCCGTCGACCGGGGACATGCTGAAGTCCGTTCCGCGCTATCTCAGCCGGTCCTACCACCCCTCCCAGGAGGGTTCTACCGAGCAGGCCGTGGCCTATCTCGCCTCCTCGCCCGCGGCGACGGCCGCGGAGCGGGGCGCGGCCTGATGCCCCGGCTGCGGACGATCGTGGCCGTCGCCGGCACGGCTCTCCTCGCCAGGCGGGCGATGCGCCGCCGTATCGGTGGCTCGCCGCTGTGGCCGCTGCCCGCGCTGGAGAACCCCGTCTCCGGCCGGCCGCGCTCGCGCGCGCTGCGGCTGTCGGTCACCCGGCACGAGCGGGTCGCCGACGGTGTCGTACAACTGCGCCTGGAGGGGCGGGAACTGCCGCGCTGGGAGCCCGGCGCGCATCTCGACCTGGTGCTGCCCTCGGGGCTCGTACGGCAGTACTCGCTGTGCGGGGACCCGGAGGACACCTCGTCGTACACCGTCGCGACGCGGCTGGTGGGCGAGGCGGCGGGCGGGCGCGGGGGTTCGCGCGAGGTCCACGACGGGCTCCGGGAGGGCATGGAGGTGGAGGTGCGCGGGCCGCGCAACCGTTTCCCGCTCGTGGCCGCGCCCGGGTACGTGTTCGTGGTCGGCGGTATCGGGATCACGCCGGTCCTGCCGATGCTGCGGTCGCTCCAACAGGACGTCGACTGGCGGCTGTTGTACTGCGGGCGGACGCGTGCCTCGATGCCGTTCCTGGAGGAGGTCGGGAAGCTGCAGGGCGGGCGGGTGACGGTCGTCGCCGAGGACGAGGACGGACTCCCCGATCTCGACGCGCTGTTCGCGGAGGTACCCGAGGGCGTGGTGGTCTACTGCTGTGGCCCGCAGGGGCTGATGGAGGCCGTCGAGGCCCGGCTTCCGGAGGGGGCGGCGTTGCACCTGGAGCGGTTCACGCCCCGAACCTCCGCCGAGGGGAACGGCGAATTCGAGGTCGAACTCCGTCGCAGCGGGCGTACGTTGACCGTTTCCGCCGACTCCACCGTGCTCGCCGCCGTGCGTGCGGAGCTGCCGGACACCGCCTACTCCTGCGAGCAGGGATTCTGCGGGACCTGCCAACAACGGGTGCTGGAGGGGGAGATCGAGCACCGGGACGAGCTGCTGACGGATGCGGAGCGTGGCGACTCGATGCTGATCTGTGTATCCCGGTCGCGTGGTGAGAGGATCGTGCTGGACATGTGAACCGCCTTGGGCGGACCGTGCCGTTCCAGGCCGGATCCGATCGGTAAGGTGTTCGTATGACAACCGGGGTACGCCGCAGAATGGGTGTCGATGAACGGCGGCAGCAGCTGATCGGCGTCGCCCTCGAACTCTTCAGCAGACGCTCGCCCGACGAGGTCTCCATCGACGAGATAGCCGCTGCCGCCGGTATCTCGCGGCCGCTGGTCTACCACTACTTTCCCGGCAAACTCAGCCTGTACGAGGCCGCGTTGCAGCGCGCTTCGGACGATCTCGCGGAGCGGTTCGTGGTCCCCGCGGAGGGCTCTCTGGGTTCGCGGCTGCTGCGGGTGATGCACCGGTTCTTCGACTTCGTGGACGACCACGGGCCCGGTTTCGCGGCGCTGATGCGGGGCGGCCCGGCCGTCGGCTCCTCCACCACCAACGCACTGGTCGACGGGGTGCGGCAGGCCGCGTACGTCCAGATCCTGTCGCACATGAACATCGAGAACGCGCCTGCCCGGCTGGAGTTGATGATCCGCTCGTGGGTCTCGCTCGTCGAGTCGACGGCGCTTCTCTGGCTGGACGGTCGGCGCATCCCGCGCGCCGACCTGGAACGGCAGCTCGTGCACGACTTCGGGGCGCTGGCCGCGGTGAGTGCCGCCTACGACGAGGAGCTGAGCGACCTGCTGCGCGAGTCGCTCAGGGGCGAGCCGGGCGACGGGCCGTTCAGCGACCTCGTCATCCGGCTGATCGCACTGGCGTCACCACCGGCGACGTAGACCCCGGCGGGACTACTCCTCGTACTTCCGGTACGAGGGGTCGAGGTCGCGCACCTCCGCGGACGCGTGCACCTTCGCGACCCCGTCGGTGGGCTCGATGTGCTTGCGCAGCAGGTCCAGCACGGCTTCGGTGAGCTCGGCCTTGGTCTCGTCGGTGCGGCCGGCGAGCAGCGCGAGGGTGACGTGCACGATGGCCGGTCCGCTCGCGCCCGTCGCCGCCGCGTCTCCCACGACCTCGTCCTCGGTCCTCAGGACCCGCGTCTTGCACGCCTCGATGCGCGCGGCCGCCACCTCGACGACCACCGGGTGCAGGGCCAGCGCGAAAGCGGTCCAGTCGACGTGATCGAGCCCCGGGGAGCGTTCGATCGTGATCTGCGGCATGAGCACTCCTCTTCCAGAGATGTCCCGGTCAGCCTAGCCGGAGCGCCAGCAGCGCGATGTCGTCCTCCCGGTCGCGGCCGAAGCAGTCGAAGAGGGTGTCGCAGAGGGCGTCGAGTCCGGGCAGGGCACCGGCGGCGGCCGAGCGGAGGGTTTCCATCGAGGCCGCGAGGTCCGTGCCCCGGGTCTCGATCAGGCCGTCGGTGACCATGAGCAGCCGGTCGGTGGGTTCGAGGAACAGTTCGGTGGGCGGCGGGTGGGACAGGCCCACGCCCATCAGCGGTCCCGCGGCCTTGGCGTAGTCGGCGCTGCCGCTGTCCCGGATGATCAACGGCGGGATGTGGCCCGCGTTGGCGATGCGGGTGCGGCCGGTGGCGGGGTCGATCAGCGCCAGGCAGACGGTGGCGGTGACCTCGGGGTGGTAGCGCTGGAGCATCCGGTCGAGGCGCTCGGCGAGCACGGCCGGGTCGCTCTCGTCGACGCAGTAGGCGCGCAGCGCGTGCCGGATCTCGACCATGACGGTGGCCGCCTCCAGCGAGTGCCCGACGACGTCGCCGACCGCGGCGAGCACACCGTCGCCGACGCGCAGCGCCGCGTAGAAGTCCCCGCCGATCTCGGTCTCGTGGGACGCGGGCACGTACCGGACCACGACGTCGACGCCCGGCAGTTCGGGCAGCCGGTGCGGCTGGGGCAGGAAGCTGTGCTGGAGGGTGAGGGCGACGTGCCGTTCGACCTGGTACATGAGCAGCGGCTCGGCGGCGAGCGCGGTGGCCTCGGCGAGCCTGGCCACCAGGGTCTCGTCCTCGGGGTTCACCCGGCGTACCCCGCGGGTGGGCGTGGCCAGGCACACCGAGGCGCGGCCGTCCTGAATCGGGATCAGCGCGAGGCGGGCGTCGTGCTGCACGCCCGGCCGGAAGAACCCGGCGGGCCACAGCGGCGCGGGCACCGTGGTGAGCCGCACCCCCGACTGCCCGCGGACGAGCCGCCGCAGCAGCCCGGCCACGGTCCGGTGGGCGCCCTCGTCCGGCATCGCGAGCGAGGTGCGGTCCCGTGAGGTGCTGCGGTACAGCTGGTCGTCCGGGCCGAGGACGAAGACGGCCGCGGGACCGCCGGTGAGCCGCGCGGTCCCTTCGGCGGCGGCGTCGGCGAGTTCCTGCGGGGAGCGTGCCGTCTGGATGGCGACGATCGTCTCCGACAGCCGGGTCAGCCGCCGTGCCAGCGCCTGGTCACCGGCCCGCAGCCGCGCGGCGCGCACCGCGGACCGGATCACCGCGTCGATCTCCTCGGGCTCAGCGGGCACCGTCAGATACGCCTGGCCGCCGACGTCGAGACCCCGGCAACGGTCGCCCGCGTCCACGGTGGCGGCCGAGAAGTGCACGACGGGCAGGCCGGCCATGTGCGGCCGGTCCTTGAGCCGACGGCACAGTTCGAAGCCGCTCATGTCCGGCAGGTTCACATCGATGAGCGCCACGTCGGGCAGGGTGCCCTTGCGCAGCCCTACGTCGAGTTCGACGAGTGCGTCGTGGCCGCTGGAGACGGACACGACCTGATAGCCGACGCGGCGCAGCAGGGCGCCCATGGCGTACCGGCTGGCCGCCACATCGTCCACGACCAGCACGGTCGTGTCCGTCCGCTTGCCGTTGACGTCCATCTGCCAGCCCTTGGACATGCCGGTGGGACAGACCTGGATTCGAGGCCTGTCCCACCAAGATAATGCTCTTTTTCAGGAACTCCGGGAAAATACCGCCACCGTGCGCCCCGGAACGGAGAACGTGCCCGTTTTCTCCGCATACGAGGAGGACTTGACGGTGGAGTCCGCGCCCGCCGCCTGCACCGGATGCAGCGCGTACGCCGTCCCGGCCGAGGCCGCGACCTTCTGCTCCTGCCGGTCGGGCGTCGCGTTGAAGACGACGACGAGGTCGCCGAGCCTCATGGTGATCACACCGGGTGTCTCGTCCCTGCCCGACAGCGGGAAGGACAGCTTCGACTGCACCCGGCCGGCCGTGCCGAGCGAGAAGACGCTCTCGGTCGTACGGATGCGTTGCAGGTCCTGGTAGGCGGCCGAGCTGCCCTCGATCTGGTCGCAGCCCACCTTGACGGAGGTCAACAGGGGTGTGGCGTATGGCCACTTGGAGACGTTGTCGGCCGCCATCGGCAGCCCGCGTCCGAAGCCGTTGCCGTTCCGGCAGTTCCAGTGGATGGCGTTGAACCAGTCGCCGCTGTCGTAGGAGTTGCGGTCGAGGGACTTGGAGCGCAGCAGGTCGGAGCCGGCCTGCGAGAGGGACGGGCCCTGCGAGAGGGTGGCCGTCGCCATGGCGAGGACCTGCATACGGGCCCGGTCGCCGGCGCTCGTCCCGGCGGGCAGCTTGTAGGTGAGGGCGTCGTACAGGGACTCGTTGTCGTGGGCGTCGGCGTAGGCGAGGGCGTCTCCGGGCGCGTCCGCGTATCCGGCGGGCTGGCCGTTGTAGTCGACCTCGGAGCCCTTGACCTCCGTGCCGCTGGTGTCGGTGAAGCCGTACCCGGCGAGGTTGCCGGTCAGCCCGACCTTGATGAGGTCCTGGTAGTGCAGCAGGCGCGCCTTCTGCTCGGCCGAAGTGCCGTTCCCGGTCGAGGAGTTGGGGTCGGTATAGAGGCCGGACGCGAAGCCCTGGACGCCGGGGTCCTCGTCGAACGGGCCGCCGCCGCGTACGGCGTCACGGGCACGGTCGGAGAAGGTCGCGACGCCTGTCCCCGCCATGTTCTTCTGGGTGGCCTGCGGGAAGCGGGCGTCGTCGGCGATCTCGCCGAAGTTCCAGCCCTCGCCGTACAGGATGATCTTCCTGCCGTCGACGCCGTCCTTGGTGAGGGTGAGGGCGTCGAGCGCCCTGCGGACCGCGAGGATGTTGGCCTTGGGGTGGTGCCCCATGAGGTCGAAGCGGAAGCCGTCGACCTTGTACTCCCTGGCCCAGGTGACGATCGAGTCGACCACCAGCTTGCCCATCATGGCGTTCTCGGTCGCCGTGTTGGCGCAGCAGGTGGAGTTGGCGACGCTGCCGTCGGCAAGGAGCCGCTGGTAGTAGCCGGGGACGACCTTGTCGAGCACCGAGGTGTCGGCCTGCCCACTGGCGGCGGTGTGGTTGTAGACGACGTCCATGACGACCCGCAGGCCGTCCTCGTTCAGCGACTTGACCATCTCGCGGAACTCGACCGTACGGTCCGTGCCGTCCGGGTCGGTCGCGTACGACCCCTCCGGAACGGTGTAGTGGAAGGGGTCGTAGCCCCAGTTGTAGGCGTCCTTCGCGGCGACCTTCGCGACGCACTCCTGCTGCTTGTCGGAGGCGGCCGGGTAGGAGGCGAGGTCGCAGTCGGTGGTCGCCTGGTCGGACTTCTTCTCGGGGATGGTGGCGATGTCGAACGCGGGCAGCAGGTGCACGTACGAGGTACCGGACTCGGCCAGTTCCCGGAGGTGCTTCGAGCCGTCGCTGTCCTTGTCGGCGAAGGCGAGGTAGGTGCCCGGGTGTTCGGCCGTGGGGTCCGCGACCGAGAAGTCCCGGATGTGCAGCTCCTGGATCTGGGCGTCCTTCAGCGCCACCGCCTTCGGCTTCCTGAGGGTCGACCAGCCCTTCGGGGCAAGGGACCTGGCGTCCAGGTCGACGACGAGGCTCCGCTCGGAGTCGGCGGTCAGGGCCACCGAGTACGGGTCGGTGACCGGGTTGGTGACGACCTTCTGGACCGTCGGCGCCCACACCTTGACGACGTACCGGTAGGGCTTGTTCGTCCAGGACCTGTCGCCGGTGACCGACCAGACGCCGGTGGTGTCGTTCCGCTTCATCCTGACGGCCGTGCCGTCGAGGTCCAGGGCGACGCTCTGTGCGGTGGGTGCCCACACGGCAAGCGTGGGGCGGCCGTTACGGAAGGCCGGACCGAGGTCGGCCTTCGTCGCGTCGTACACGTCGTCGAGCACGCCGGCGATCTGTACGCCCGTCGCCGACAACACCGCTCCGTTCACGGCCCGTTGCGAGGCGACCAGCTGGCCCCTCAGCGCTTCCCGCACCCGGTCACGGTCGCGCGGGTCGACGGTCCAGGCGGTGTAGTCCTTGAGATGCGGAAAGGCGGCCTTCTGGGCGTCGGTGAGCGTGGACCTGGACAGGCGGAGCCACTTGGCCTCCCCGGTCAGGGTGCCGTCCTTCACCGCGATCGAGCCGTCGCGCGAGTAGAGGAGCTGCGTGGACACCGCCGCCTCCGAGCCGTTCCAGGCGACCGTGTTCCGATCGATCCAGACGGCCTTGGACGTGGTCAGGTCGAGCGCGGCCGCGCTGCCCGCCGGCTGCGGGAGCAGGTACTTCTCCTGCCCGTTCAACAGCCACACCTCGTGGCCGTTCGCCGCCAGGTCCAGCGACTGGTCGGTGGGAAGGTCCTTCTCGTCGCCCTTGTGGAGGATGTAACTGAGGCTGGTGGCACCCTCGGCGAGCGGCACCTCGTACACAGCGCCATAGGCGTCGGTGTCCACCGGCTCCAGCGGCTTGGACCAGTCCGTGCCCGTCGCGGCGCCCGTCCAGACGTGCAGTCCCCAGCCGTCGTAGTCGCCGTCGGCGCGGTGGTAGTGCAGGACGGCCTTCGACCTGTCCTGCGCCGGGTAGTCGGGCCGCTCGGTGAGGGCGGCCTCCTTGCCCTGTTCGAGCCAGATCTCGCCCGTCCTGGTGACGTCGATCGTGCGGTCGGCGGAGACGTCCTTGTTGCCGTCCTTGTCGATCACGAGATAGCTGACGTTGGCCGCGCCCGGCTTCAACTTGACGTAGGCGAAGGCCCCGTAGGCGTCGCGGCCGATGAAGTCGTGGCCCTCGGGCCAGGTCGTCGCCTCGCCGTCGGCGAGGTCGCCCCAGGCGTAGAGCCGCCAGTCGGTGTAGTCGTTGTCGGCACGCTGGTAGTGGACGATCGCGTAGTCGCGCGACGTGACCGTCGGGACCTCTTCGGCGGGCGGGGTGCCCGTGACCGAGGTGGCCGTGGTGCTCGATGTGCGTCCGGCCGAGTCGATGACAACCGCCTTGTAGCGCAGGGCGGTTCCGGCCGGTACGTCCTTGCCGACGACCTGGGTGACCTTGTACGGGGCGTGGTCGGCGGAGCCGAGCGTCCGCCACTTGGCATTGCCGACCTGGGCGGCGAAGACGACACGGTTCAGCTGACCGCCGGTGACGTCGGCGCTCAGCTCGACGGTGCCGGTGGCGCCCGCGTCCGGTGCTTTCAGGGTGAGCGTCGGCTTCGAGGCGGGCGCAGCGAGCTTGCCCGCCGCCTTGAGGACGACGGCGGAGCCGGCCGGGACGGCGACGGTGACCTGGTTGTCGGCTCCGCTGGTGACGGTGTCCTGGGTGCCGTGGATCCCACGGAACCTCATGTCCGCCGAGCCGGTCGCGAAGGTCGCCGTCTTCGCCTCGTCCGCGTTGTTCACGGCCACGACGTACTCGGTGCCGGTCTTGGAGTCCGTACGGGAGAAGGCGTAGACACCGGCGCCGTCGGCGGCGTACCGCTCCGTCTGGACGCCGTCCGCCAGGGCCGGGTTGGCCTTGCGGAGCTTGGCGAGAGCACTGATCTGCTTGTAGAGCGGTGCACTCGTGTCGTACGCGTCGCTCGCGTGGGTACGGTCGGTGCCGAGCTCGTCGTCGTCGAGGTAGTCGGCGGTTTTGGAGGCGAACATCGTCTGACGGGCGTCCTTGTCGCCGCCCGCGCCGGTGAAGCCCTGCTCGTCGCCGTAGTAGACGACCGGGTTGCCGCGGCTGAGGAACATCAGCTCGTTGGCGAGCTGGTCCTTCTTCAGCAGCTCGGCGTCGGTCGCGTCCGGGTTGTCCTGGTCCAGGAAGTGGCCGATGCGGCCCATGTCGTGGTTGCCGAGGAAGGTGACCTGTTCGTACGCGTTGGCCTTGTCCGTCGTGTACTTGTAGTCGTCGCCGAAGACCGAGGCCAGCTTCCGCGCGCTGCCGCCCTGGGAGGCGTACTGGCGGGCCGCCTCCTGGAAGGGGAAGTCGAGCGTGGCGTCGAGGCGGCCCTCGGTGACGTACGGCGAGGTGACCGAGGTGTCGGCGGAGTAGACCTCGCCGAACATGAAGAAGTCGTCACGGCCCCGCTTCTTCGCGTACGCGTCCAGGGCGGTGGCCCACTGCGTCCAGAACTCCATGTCGACGTGCTTCACGGTGTCGATCCGGAAGCCGTCGATGCCGAAGTCGCGGACCCACTTCTCGTAGATCTTCTCCATGCCGCCGACGACCTCGGGGCGCTCGGTCCACAGGTCGTCGAGACCGGAGAAGTCGCCGTTCTCGGAGCTCTCACCGGCGAAGGTGGAGTCGCCGCGGTTGTGGTACATCGTCGGGTCGTTGAGCCAGGACGGGACCTTGGTGTTCCGCTTGGCGGCGGGCACGGTCGGCGTGCGCGGGAAGGAGTCGGCGTCGACCTCGGGGAAGTCCTGCGAACCATCCGCGTAATCGGCGTCGTCGAAGGGCTCGCCGTCCTTCGTCAGATAGGGGAACGCGCCCTGGGAGAGGTACCCGTAGGACTTCTCCTCGTAGTCGACGACGTCGGCGGTGTGGTTGGTGATGACGTCGAAGAAGACCTTCATGCCCTTGGCGTGGGCCTTCGAGATCAGCGTCTCGAGGTCCTTGTTGGTGCCGAAGTGCGGGTCGACCTGGGTGAAGTCGGTGATCCAGTAACCGTGGTAGCCGGCCGAGGCGTTGTCGCCGGTGCCCTGCACGGGCTGGTTCTTGAAGATCGGCGCCATCCAGATGGAGGTGGTGCCGAGACCCTTGATGTAGTCGAGCCGCTGGGTCAGACCCTTGAGGTCGCCGCCCTGGTAGAAGCCCTTGTCGGTGGGGTCGTAGCCGGTCGACAGGCGTGAACCGGTCAGACCGCCCCGGTCGTTGGACGAGTCGCCGTTGGCGAAACGGTCCGGCAGGACGAAGTAGAACTGCTCACGGGTCGCGTCGTTGCGGGCGGCCGTCCTGGCCAGCGTCGCGTCCGAGGGGGGTGCGGGCGGGGTAGCGGCGCGGGCCGCGAGGGGCTGGACGAGCGCTGCCGCGAGGGCGGTCACGGCGACGGCCGCGACCCTTCCGCGGTGCGAGGTCCGTCCGGGCTGCGCGCTGCGGCGCACCCAGGGCGCCGGCCATCTCGGTATCACAGGCGTGAACTCCTCGCGATTACGGCTCATTCGGGTCAGGCGGGCAGGTCCGAAGCCCCGTCTGCCCCACGCCGCGGCTCGGCCTCTTTGCCGGGCGCCGGCGTGAACGTATCGCTCACGCAAGCCTTACAGCAAGAGTCTTGAAAGCGATGGCAAGAACTTTCACATCTGCTCGTGACAGAGGGCCCGTTCACCATGGGATCGGTGAACGGGCCCTCCTCCGCCGCCACTCAGCAGCTGGACTTGCCCGAGTAGATCGCCAGCGCCGTGTTGGCGCCGAGTGTCGCGGTGAACTGGCCCGAACCGTTCACCGAGACGGTCGTGTTGCTCTGGACGTTGCAGTAGGTTCCCGCCGCGAGGGAGGTCTGGTACGTACGGCTCAGCGAGGACGACTCGTGATTGACGGCCACGAAGCCCTTGGAGCCGCGGCCGAAGGCGATGGCGTCGGCGCCGTTGTCCCACCAGTTGGTGACCGACTCACCCCGGGTGGCGTTGCGGAAGGCGACCATCGACTGGATCTCCTGCCAGGCGTGCTGGCACTTCCAGCCGTCCTGCCAACAGGCGTTGACCGTCCCGTCGTTGGGCGGCCCGGCATCGGTGGAGGAGAACTCGTACCCCGAGTTGATGTCGGGCGCGCCGTACGGCCAGGCGAGCATGAAGACGTTGGCGAGCGTGTAGTTCGCCCCGTCCTTGTAGTTCAGCGTCGAGCCGTTGCGCTCGGTGTCGTGGTTGTCGACGAAGACGGCCGAGACCCCGCTGCTCATGTACCCCCAGCCCTCGCCGTAGTTCTTCAGGTAGGCGAGGTTCTCGTTGTTGAAGACCCGCTTGAGGTCGTAGGCGTACCGGAACTCCTGGACGTCGCCGGTGCCGGTGTACTCGGTGGGCTGGACCGCCTCGCCCGCGCCGTAGATGGCCTCCTGCTTCCAGTACACGCCCGTGTTGCTCAGCCTGGACTTGATGTTGGCGAGGTCGGCGGCGGGCATGTGCTTGGCCGCGTCGATGCGGAAGCCGTCCACGCCGTAGCCGAGCAGGGTGTTCAGGTAGCCGGCGATGGCGGACCGGACGTACGACTCACCGGTGTCCAGGTCCGCGAGACCGACCAGTTCGCAGTTCTGGACGTTGGCGCGGTTGGTGTAGTCGCTGATGCTGGCGGTGCAGTCGTCGAAGTCGTACGAGGAGTACAGGCCCGGGTAGTTGTACTTCGTGTACGACGAGCCGCCGGTGCCGGTGCCGCTGCCCGCGGACATGTGGTTGATGACCGTGTCGACGACCACCTTCACGCCCGCGTTGTGGCAGGCCGTGACCATGTCCCGGAAGTCGGTGGCGTCACCGAGCCGCCCCGCTATCCGGTAGCTGACCGGCTGGTACGAGGTCCACCACTGCGAGCCCTGGATGTGCTCGGCGGGCGGGGAGACCTGGACGAAGCCGTACCCGGCGGGGCCGAGGCGGCCGGCGCACTCCGTCGCGACGGAGTCGAAGTCCCACTCGAAGAGGACGGCGGTGACGTCTTTGGTGCCGGGGGGAGACGCTTGCGCGGTGCCGGCGGGGACGGCGAGCGCGACCGACGCGGCCGCCGCGAGGGCGAGGGCACCGGAAAGGGTTCTGCTGGCCATGTGGGGATTCCTTCTCCATTGAAGGTCCATGGAAGGTGCATTGAGGCGCATTGAGGTGAATTGAAGGTTCTTGCAGAAAGCTTGCAGAGCTGTGCGGGTGCCGCAGATAGTAGAGGCCCGCCTCCCGAAGCGGAAGGCGGGCCTCTGAAACTGTCAGAAACTTCTTGCAGAGCCTGTCGGTTGCCGGACCGTCAGGTACCGGGCAGCCGGGCCGATCGACCGGCTGCCGGACCGTCAGCCGGTGGTCCACCACACCGTGGTGTCCGCCGGCAGCTTCGCCTCGCCGTCCTGCGACAGGGTCAGCTCGCCGCTGGCGAGGAGCACACGACCGTACGCCCGGACGGTCACCGCCTCGGTGCCGGTGTTCGCGGTGCAGGTGAACTCGCCGCGGCGGAAGACGAGTACGCCCTCTGGAGCCTTCAGCCAGCTCACCGAGTCGCCCGCGCCGAGGTCGGACCGCTCACGCCGGACGGCGATCGCCTCCCGGTACAGCTCCAGGGTGGAGCCCGCCGCGCCGGTCTGCGCCTCGATGCTCAGCTCGGCCCACTCGGCGGGCTGCGGCAGCCAGCTGCCCCCGCTTCCGAAGCCGTACGAGGAGCCCTCCCGGGTCCACGGGATCGGCACCCGGCAGCCGTCACGGAAGCCGTCCTGGCCCGCGCCCCGGAAGTACGCGGGGTCCTGGCGCACCTCGTCCGGCAGGTCCACGACGTCCGGCAGGCCGAGCTCCTCGCCCTGGTAGAGGTACGCGGAGCCTGGTAGCGCCAGCATCAGGAGCGTCGCCGCGCGGGCCCGGCGCAGGCCGAGCGCGCGGTCGCCCGCGGTGCGGATCTGGGTGCCGAGCCCCGCCTCGTTGGCGAAGCGCGTGGCGTGCCGGGTCACGTCGTGGTTGGACAGCACCCAGGTGGCGGGGGCACCGACCGGGCGCATCGCGTCCAGCGTGCGGTCGATGCAGGAGCGCAGCTCGTCCGCGTCCCAATGGGTGCTCAGGTACTGGAAGTTGAAGGCCTGGTGCAGCTCGTCGGGGCGCACGTAGTTGGCGGTGCGCTCGATGGTCGGCGTCCACGCCTCGGCGACGAAGATGCGCTCGCCCGAGTACTCGTCGAGAATCGTGCGCCACTGCCGGTAGACCTCGTGCACGCCGTCCTGGTCGAAGAACGGCATGACATCGTTGCCCAGCAGCTTCAGCTGCTCGTGGGATCCCAGGTCCGGCAGCCCTTCCGCCTTCACCAGCCCGTGTGCCACGTCGATGCGGAAGCCGTCGACGCCCATGTCGAGCCAGAACCGCAGGATGGAGCGGAACTCGTCGCCGACGGCGGGGTGTTCCCAGTTGAAGTCGGGCTGCTCGGGCGCGAAGAGGTGCAGGTACCACTCGCCGTCCGGTACGCGCGTCCAGGCGGGGCCGCCGAAGATGGACTCCCAGTCGTTGGGCGGGAGTTCGCCGTTCTCGCCCTTGCCGGGGCGGAAGTGGTAGCGGTCCCGCAGCGGGGAACCGGCCCCCTCCGCGAGCGCTCGCCTGAACCACTCGTACTGGTCCGAGGAGTGGTTGGGAACGAGGTCGACGATGATCCGCAGGCCCAGCCGGTGGGCGTCGCGGATCAGGGCGTCGGCGTCCAGCAGATTGCCGAACATGGGGTCGACGGCCCGGTAGTCCGCCACGTCGTAGCCGGCGTCGGCCTGCGGCGAGGCGTAGAAGGGGCTCAGCCACACGGCGTCCACGCCGAGGTCGCGCAGATAGGGAAGTCTGGAACGTACGCCCTCCAGGTCGCCCATGCCGTCGCCGTCACTGTCGGCGAAGCTGCGCGGATAGACCTGGTAGATCACCGCGTCGCGCCACCAGTCGCGGTGCGTGGCGACGGTGGCGAGGGCGGCGGTCGGTGCCTGGTCGGCGGAGTGCTGGCTCATGGCGTCCTTGGTGCGGAGTTCGGGTCATGGGCGTGTGCGGTGGGGCGGGTGAACGAGGCGGCCGCGGTGACGGCGGGGTCTGGCGGTCCCCCGGCCGGAGGCTGGGGGAGCCACCGCGGCCGCCACCCGCGCGACTTGGCACGCGGGAGTCACTGAGAGGCGGGCGTCAGCCCTTCGTGCCGCCGGCGGTGAGCCCGGCCACCAGGTTCTTCTGCACAAGGTAGAAGAAAGCGGAGACGGGTATCGCGACGAGCACCGCGGTGGCGGCCATCAGGTTGCGCTGCGCGTCGTGCTCGCTGACGAAGCTCTGCAGGCCGACGGCGAACGTGTACTTGGTGTCGGACAGCATGAACGTCGAGGCGAAGGCGACCTCGCCGAAGGCGGTGATGAAGCTGTAGAAGGCGGCAACCGCCAGACCCGGCTTGGCGAGCGGCAGGATCAGCCGCGCGAAGGTGCCGAAAGGGCTCAGTCCGTCGACGCGTCCCGCCTCGTCGATCTCGAAGGGGATCGTGTCGAAGTAGCCCTTGAGCAGCCAGGCACAGTACGGCACGGCCGTCGAGCAGTAGACGAGGATGAGGCCGAAGTAGTTGTCGATGAGCTGGAGTTCGGAAAGGATCTCGTACATCGGCACCATCAGTACGGCGACCGGGAACATCTGGGTGACGAGCAGGACCCACATGAACTTGCGGTAGCCGGGGAAGCGCATGCGGGAGACCGCGTAGCCGGTGGTCGCGGCGACCAGCACACCGATGAAGGTGGTGCCGAGCGACACGACGAGCGTGCTCCACAGCCAGTCGAAGAACGGCGTGTGCCGCAACACGAACGAGTAGTTGTCGAACGTCATCTTGCCGAAGATGCGCCCGGGGTGCAGGTAGTCGTCCTTGTCCGGACCGAGGGACAGATACACCAGCCAGGCGATCGGGAACAGCGCGATCAGGCTGGCGACGGTCAGGATGCCGTGCGAGGTGATCGTCCCGGCGAGGCTGTTCTCGCCGCGCCGCCGCGGCCTGCGGCCCGGCTTCGCGTCCGTGGGGGCCTGGTCCGCCGAGGCGGAACTCTGCAGTGTGGTGGTGCTCATGGGGGCTCCTGCCTCAGTTCGCGAGCTGCTGCTCATTGCGGGCCAGCCAGCGGCGGTAGACGGAGGTGAAGACGACGAGGATGGACAGCAGCAGCACGCCGTAGGCGGCCGACTGCGCGTAGTCGCGCGGCTGTTGGCCGAAGCCCAGGTAGTAGGCCCAGGTGACGAGGATCTGCGCGTCCGGGGCGGTGTCGCCGAACAGCAGGAAGATGACGGCGAACTGGTTGAAGGTCCAGATGACGCCGAGGAGTACGACGGTGGAGCTGACCGGCCGCAGCCCCGGCAGTGTCACGTGCCGGAAGCGCTGCCAGGCGTTGGCACCGTCCATCTCGGAGGCCTCGTACAGGGTCGAGTCGATGGACTGCAGACCGCCGAGCAGCGAGACCATCATGAACGGCACACCGCACCAGGTGTTGACCATGATGGCGGAGGTGCGCTGCCAGAAGGTCTCCTCCAGCCACAGCGGCGACGGCAGATGCAGCGCGTCGAGGGCGGAGTTGATGATGCCGGAGTCGGCGAGCATGAAGCGCCAGCCGAAGACCGTGACGAAGGTGGGCACCGCCCACGGCAGGACCAGGATCAGCCGGTAGAAGGTGCGGCCGCGCAGCTTCTGGTTGAGCAGCAGGGCGAGGCCGAGGCCGATGGCGTAGTGCAGCAGGACGCACAGCGCCGTCCACACGATCGTCCAGATGAAGTGCGACCAGAAGCGGTCGTAGGAGGTCGGGCCCCACAGGATGTCGGCGTAGTTGTCCAGGCCGATGAACTTGTAGGTGGCGTCGATGTGGTTGACGCCGATCTGGCGGGCCGAGTTGAGGCTGTTGGCGTCCGTGAACGTCAGATAGATGCCCCGCACCAGCGGGTAGAGCACCAGCGCGCCGAGCACGACGACCACCGGGGCGATCATCGCGTACGCGTACCAGAACTTCTGGTACCCGTGCTTGAGGCGCTGGAGCGGCCCGGGGCGCGGCCCTCGTTCACCGCGGCGCTTGCCGGTCGCGCGGTCGATGACGACTGTCATGGTTCGACACCTTCTGGAAGATCAGGGGTTGGGCGCACGCGGGCCGGTGGCCGTCGGATCCGTGCCCCGGTGACGGGCGGATCCGACGGCCACGACGGTCACTTGCTGAAGTCGGGGACCAGCTTGGCGATCGCGGTCGCCGCGTTGCCCAGCCCCTTGTCCAGCGATTCGTTGCCTGCCGCCACCTTGTTCAGCTCGGTGTCGAGCGGGCCCCACAGCGAGCTGTACTCGGGCAGCGCCGGGCGCGGCTGGGCGGCGGAGAGCACCGTCTGGTAGCCGGCGATGCCCGGGTCGGCCTTGACCTCGGCGGTGTAGGCGTCGTCGCGGGTCGGCAGCGTGGAGTTCTTCAGGGCGATCGTCTCCTGGGAGGCCGCCGAGGTCATGAACTTCAGGAACTTCAGGGACGCTTCCTGGTGGGCCTTGTCCGAGCCCGCGTAGACCGACAGGTTGTGGCCGCCGGTCGGGGCGCCCGCCTTGCCGCTGGAGCCGGCCGGGACGCTGACGATGCCCAGGTTGGCCTTGTCCTTGAAGGCCGAGCCCTTGTAGAAGTTCGTGATCTCCCAGGGTCCCTGGATGATCGAGGCGACCTTGCCGCTGACGAACGCCTCCTGGATGTGGGCGTACGCGTCGACGGTGGTGTCGGCCTTGTGCAGACCGTCGCCCTTGAACAGGCCTTCCCAGGTCTCGTAACCCTTCACCGCGGCGGCCGAGTTGACGGTGATCTTCTTGGCGTCGGCGTCGACCGTGTCGGTGCCCTCGCCGTAGAGGAAGGACTGCGCGTAGTACGCCTGGGTCGAGCCCCAGTAGCCGTCGACACCGGTCTTCTTCTTGATCGCGGCGGCGGCGGTCCTCAGCTCGGCCCAGGTGGTGGGGGCCTCGACGCCGGCCTGCTCGAAGACCTTCTTGTTGTAGACCAGCGCGAGCGTGTCGGTGACCAGCGGTACGCCGTACGTCTTGCCGTCGTACTTGGCCTGCTCGATCAGGCTGGGCTGGAACTTGCCCTGGTCCGCGAGGGCCTCGGTGCCGTCCAGCGGCAGGAAGTAGCCCTTCTTCGCGAAGGCGGGGGTCCAGCCGACCTCGGAACGCAGCACGTCCGGGGCGCCGCTGGCACCGGCGGCCGTGTCGAACTTGTTCTGTGCCTGGTCGAAGGGGACGTTGACGTACTTGACCTTGACGTCGGAGTTGGCCTTCTCGAACTCCTTGACCAGGGCCTGGTACGTCGGTGCCTCATTGGTGGCGTTGGAGGTGTCCCACCAGGTGATGGTGGTGGGGCCGTCCGACTTGTCGCTGCCGCTGTCACTGCCGCCGCAGGCCGTCGCCGCGAGGGCGATGGACGCCACCAGCGCGGTGGCCGCTATGCCACGCCGCATGAGATCTCCTTGAGGGTGAAAGCCCGAGTGGTTGAGGCAGCGGTCCCGCCCGCTGCCCTTGCCGACTTGCCGACTGCGCCGTTGCGTCCGCCGGGCGACGTGAACGTAACAGCGTTGTAAGCGCCGCGAAAGGCCTTGCAGCAAAAAAGTGCAAGGACTGCCGAGAGTTACGTGCCCGTGACCTCCGTCCGGCCCCTGAAAACCCCTGCACAAGGCCGCTCAGCGGACATCGGGCGCGCTGTGCAAGACTCTGCAAGCTCTTGCCACGCCTGCCGGGTACGGGGATCATCGCCCCGTCAGCGCCTTGCGGGAGCCACCCCTTCCCGCGGCGCACGCCCGGGACGCCGAGCCGACCACTACACGAGGGAGCGCGATGACGCAGCAGCCCGGAGCGGGCCGTTCAACCGCCCGCACACGGCGTCCGGTTGGTGGGCAAGGCGAGAACAGGCCGGTACAGTCCACTCCCGTGACCACACGGCTTGCCGACATCGCGGCTCAGGCAGGTGTCAGCGAGGCGACCGTCAGCCGCGTCCTGAACGGGAAGCCGGGCGTCGCGGCGACCACCCGCCAGACCGTTCTGGCCGCGCTCGACGTCCTCGGCTACGAGCGCCCCGTACGACTCCGGCAACGCAGCGAGGGCCTGGTGGGCCTGATCACGCCGGAGCTGGAGAACCCGATATTTCCCGCCCTCGCGCAGGTCATCGGCCAGGCGCTGACCCGGCAGGGCTACACACCGGTCCTCGCGACCCAGACCCCGGGCGGCTCCACCGAGGACGAGCTGACGGAGATGCTGGTGGACCGGGGGGTCGCCGGCATCATCTTCGTCTCGGGCCTGCACGCCGACACCTCCGCGGACATGCAGCGCTACGACCAGTTGCGCGCCCAGGGTGTCCCGTTCGTCCTCGTGGACGGTTTCTCGCCGAAGGTCCAGGCGCCGTTCATCTCGCCCGACGACCGCGCGGCGATGGCCCTGGCCGTCACCCACCTCGTCTCCCTCGGCCACACCCACATCGGGCTCGCGCTCGGCCCCAAGCGGTTCGTGCCGGTGCAGCGCAAGATCGAGGGCTTCATACGCACGATGCAGGATCTGCTGGGCCTGACCTCCGCCGACATCGAGGAGCGGCTCGTCCAGCACTCGCTGTACACGCTGGAGGGCGGTCAGGCGGCGGCCTCCGCACTCATGGACCGCGACTGTACGGCCGTGGTGTGTGCCAGCGACATGATGGCGCTCGGCGCGATCAGGGCGGCCCGGCAGCGTGGTCTGGACGTCCCGAAGGACGTCTCGGTCGTCGGCTTCGACGACTCCCCCCTCATAGCCTTCACCGACCCGCCGCTCACGACGGTCCGCAAGCCGGTGCCCGCCATGGGGCAGGCGGCGGTACGGACGTTGCTGGAGGAGATCGGCGGGACGCCCGCGCCGCACAGCGAGTTCGTGTTCATGCCCGAGCTGGTGGTGCGCGGTTCGACCGCTTCGGCCCCCGGAGACCGGAATCGTCCGTGATCCTCCCTGGGGAGGAGCCCGTACGGCACCGGTTGGAGTCCTCTGGTCGTAGAACATGCGACGCGGACCCGACCAAGGGATGATCTGTGAGGGAAGGCTTTTCTGGCAGACTCTGTCCCTATGGGTGAGACAACCGTGACGACACTGCAAGGCCGGGAGCAGACTGCTTCGCAGCCCGTCGCGGAGGACAAAGCGGGGCTGCGTTTCCTGCGTCGGCTGCGGACCCCGCGGCGCCCCCGCTTCTGGTTCGAAATCCTGCTCATCGCGGTCAGTTACTGGACCTACTCGCTGATCCGGAACACTGTCCCGGAGCAGCGCGGCCAGGCGCTGCGCAACGCCGACTGGATCTGGCGCACGGAGCACCAACTCGGTCTCGCCTTCGAGGAATCCGTCAACCACGCCGTGAACTCGGTGACTTGGCTGATCATCGGCATGAACTACTACTACGCGACACTGCACTTCGTGGTGACGCTGGGTGTTCTGGTGTGGCTGTTCCGCAGCCATCCCGGCCGGTACGCGGCGATCCGCCTCGCGCTCTTCGCGACCACGGCGGTGGCCCTCGTCGGCTACTACTTCTACCCGCTGGCGCCGCCCCGCCTGATGAACGGCAACAGCTTCGTCGACACCGTGCTGGTCCACCAGACCTGGGGTTCCATGGCCTCCGGCGACCTCAAGCACATGTCCAACCAGTACGCCGCGATGCCGTCCATGCACATCGGCTGGTCCCTGTGGTGCGGCCTCACCGTCTTCGCCCTGGCCTCCGCCCCCTGGGCCCGCGTCCTGGGCCTCCTCTACCCGACGGCCACCCTGGTGGTCATCGTCGCCACCGCCAACCACTTCTGGCTCGACGCGGTGGGCGGCATGCTCTGCCTGGCCTTCGGTTTCACGGTGGCCCGGCTCTGGTACGGAGCGCTGCCGTACGCGCTGCCGCGATGGGTACCGGGCTCACGCAAGGCGCCCCCGCTGCCGGCCGAGGCCTGACAGCAGGCCGCCGGGCCCCTTTCCGGTCACTCCCGGGTCTCGCTCGCGCGGGCGGCGTGCCGCAGCGAGTCGATCAGCCCCTGCAGAGCCGGCTGCTGCGGGGCACTCTCCCGTACGGCCACGTAGATCGCCCGCCGCGGCTCGGGAGAACGCACCTTGCGGATGACGACCTCCGGATGGAGACCCCCGAGCCCGAGACGCGGAATCAGGCTGACCCCCAGCCCGGCCGCCACGAACCCCTGGGCGGTCACGTAGTCCTCGCTCTCGACCACGAAACCGGGCCTGAACCCGGCCGCGGCGCAGGCGTCGAGCTGGGCGTCGAGACAGGTCCCGGGCCACTCGCTGCCGACCCACGGCTCATCGGCGAGGTCGGTCAGCTCCAGCGAGCGCTTTCCGGCGAGCCGGTGCCCCTTTGGCAGCACGGCACGGTAGGGATCGTCGAGCAGATGTACCAGCCGTACGCCCTCGGGCCCGCCGGAGTCATGGGGCGGCCGCACGACAAGCGCCAGGTCGGCCCGCCCCTCCTTCACGTCGGGCAGCGGATCCTCGGGATCGATGAGCTTCAACTCGACCTGCACACCGGGGTGTTCGGACCGGAACCGGGCGATGGCCGGAGCCACGAGCGCGGCCCCCGCGGTGGCGAAGTAGCGCACCGCGAGCCGCCCCGTGCGCCCGGCCCGCAGATCCCCGAGCGCGGTCTCCGCCTCGGCGACCTGCCGCCCGATCACACCGGCGTACTCGGACAGCAGGAGCCCCGCCGCGGTGGGCCGCACCCCACGCCCCACCCGCTCCAGCAGCTCGACCCCGGCCTGCTTCTCCAGGGCGGCGATCTGCTGACTGACGGCGGACGGCGTGTACCCGAGATCAGCCGCGGCAGCGGTGACCGAGCCGCACCCCACCACAGCCGACAGGACCTGCATACGCCTCACATCGAGCATGCAGCCAAGCTTAACAGTGCATGCAGCACTCTTCACTTGTCCTCAAAGGTTTCTTCCGGGACCGTAGACCCATGCCAAGCTTCCGCTCCCTCGCCTCGCCGCTCCGCATGGCCACTCTGGCCCTCCTGTGGGGCTCGGGCTTCCTGTGGATCAAACTGGCCCTGAACCACGGCCTGTCCCCCGCGCACATCACGATCACGCGCTGCGCCCTGGGCACGGCGGTCCTCCTGATCCTGGCCCGCAGGGCGAAGCAGCACCTCCCCCGCTCCCGCGTGATCTGGGGCCACCTGGTCGTCGCGGCGCTCTTCTGCAACGCCATACCCTTCGCCCTCTTCGCCATCGGCGAGCAGACGGTCGACTCCGGCATCGCGGGCGTCCTGAGCGCGACGACCCCCCTCTGGGCCCTCCTCATAGGCTTCCTCCTCGGCACCGACCGAGGCCTCCACCCCCTCCGCCTGACCGGCCTCCTCCTGGGCTTCGCCGGCGTACTCCTGATCTTCGCCCCCTGGCACCAGGAGGGCCTGGCCAGCTGGGGAGCCCTCGCCCTCCTTGCCGCCGCCGCGAGCTACGCCATCGCCTTCGCCTACATGGCCCGCCACCTCACCACCCAGGGCGCTCCCCTGGCCGTATCGGCGGCCCAACTCCTCACCGCCACCGCCTGGAGCACCCTGGCCCTCCCCACCGGAGGCTCCTTCGGCGAGGCCGACGCCACCGCCCTGATCGCCGTGACCATCCTCGGCATCTTCGCCACCGGCATCACCTTCTACCTCAACTACCGCATGATCGCCGACGAGGGCCCCACCAGCGCCGCCACCGTCGGCTACCTGCTCCCCGTGGTCTCCGTAGCCCTGGGCGCCCTCGTCCTGGACGAACAGATCGGCCTACGAGTAGTCGCAGGCATGGCGGTAGTCCTGACAGGCGTAGCCCTGTCCCGCAAAAAGCCGAAGGCACAGCCCCAGGACGCGACCACGGACCCCCGTACAGCCGCAGCCCGCCCATAGGCCAGAAAGACCGCAACCCCAATGCCTGACCGCCGCCCCCACGGCCTGATCGCCGCCCACCGGCGGGAGGGGCCGGGGGCCGGTACATCACATGCCCGTCGCGTACGTTCGCGTCACCGGACGGTCCCCATGCCCGCCCGACGTCTGATCCGGCGGCGACGGGCGGATGTACCGGCCCCCGGCCCCGACCCACCCACCCACCGGCGACAGCCACCAAGCCGAACCCGGGTCCCGGCGTCACCCCCCGTAGAACAGCTCGTCCACCACAGCCCGAGCCCGCCGCGTGATCCGCCGGTAGTCGTCGAGCATGTCCCCGCTGTGACTCCCGGCCCCCTGCCGACGCGAGTCCCCCGCCCCGTACCCCAAGTACCGCCCCACCGCGGCCAGTTCCCGCCCGTCGGACGGAAACGTATCCCCGGCCCGCCCCCGCACCAGCATCACCGCGTTCCGCACCCGCGTGGCCAACACCCACGCCTCGTCCAGGATCGCCGCGTCCTCCCCGCCCAGCAGCCCCGCAGCACAGGCCGCCGCCAACGCCTCCCGCGTGCGGGTGGTCCGCAGCCCCGGCTCCGCCCACCCGTGCCGAAGCTGGATCAACTGCACGGTCCACTCGACGTCGGATAGCCCGCCCCGCCCGAGCTTGGTGTGCAGCGTGGGATCGGCCCCACGCGGCATCCGCTCCGACTCCATCCGGGCCTTCAGCCGCCGGATCTCCCGTGCGGCATCGTCCCCGAGCCCTTCCGCCGGATACCGCAGCGGATCGATCAGCTCGATGAACCGGCGCCCCAGGTCCTCGTCCCCCGCAACGACTTCGGCCCGCAGCAAGGCCTGCGACTCCCACACCAGCGACCAGCGCCGGTAGTACGCCTCATAGGAGTTGAGCGTCCGTACGAGCGGCCCGGTCTTCCCCTCGGGCCGCAGATCGGCGTCGATCAGCAGCGGCGGATCGGCACTCGGCATCTGCAGCAGCCGACGCATCTCGGAGACGACGGCGTTGGCGGCCCGGGACGCCTCCTGCTCATCGACCCCGTCCCGGGGCTCGTGCACGAACAGCACGTCGGCATCGGACCCGTAGCCCAGCTCGTGCCCTCCGAAGCGCCCCATGCCGATGACGGCGAACCGTGTGGGCAGCGTCTCCCCCCACCCTCCCCCGCCCTCGGCCTCGCTCGATCGGGAGGACCCCCATCGCACCGCGGCCCGCAGCGCCCCCGCGATGGTCGCCGCCGTCAGGTCGGACACGGCTCCGCCGACGAGGTCCACCAGCGCGCCCTGGTCGGTGACGGCCGGGTGCTCCTCGGTGCCGTAGGAGGCGACGATGTCCGTCGCCGCCGTACGGAACAGCTCCCGGCGGCGCACTCCACGCACCGCCGTGATGGCCTGCTCGCCGCCGGCGGCCCGCCCCACGGCTGAGAGGATCTCCTGCTCCAGATGGGCGCGGGGCCGCGGTCCGAGCCCGCCTCTGCCACCGTCCCCGTCGCCGAGCACCGCGACCGCCTCGGGGGCGCGCATCAGCAGGTCGGGGGCGAGCCGCCCGGCGGACAGCACCCGCGCCAGGTTCTCGGCGGCGGCGCCCTCGTCCCTCAACAGCCGGAGATACCAGGGGGTCTTGCCCAACGCGTCGGACACCTTGCGGAAGTTGAGCAACCCGGCGTCGGGGTCGGCGGAATCCGCGAACCACCCCAGCAGCACGGGCAGCAATGTCCGCTGAATCGCCGCCTTGCGCGAAACCCCGGAGGCCAGCGCCTCCAGGTGCCGCAGCGCCGCCGCGGGATCGGCGTACCCGAGCGCGACCAGCCGCTCCCGGGCCGCGTCCGCACTCAACCGCGTCTCTCCCGGCGCGAGTTGGGCGACAGCGTCGAGCAGCGGCCGGTAGAAGAGCTTCTCGTGCAGGCGTCGTACGACGGCGGCGTGCCGCTTCCATTCGCGGTTCAGCTCGACGACCGGATCGGCGCGCAGGCCCAACGACCGCCCGATGCGCCGCAGATCGGCGTCCTCCTCGGGCACCAGGTGGGTCCGCCGCAGCCGGTAGAGCTGTATCCGGTGCTCCATGGACCGCAGGAACCGGTACGCCTCGTCGAGCTGCACGGCGTCGGCGCGGCCCACGTACCCACCGGCGGCCAGCGCCTTCAGCGCGTCAAGGGTGGTCCCGCTCCTGAGCGACGTATCGGCCCGCCCGTGCACCAACTGGAGCAACTGCACGGCGAATTCGACATCTCTGAGCCCTCCGGGCCCGAGCTTCAGCTCACGCTCGACCTCGGCGACGGGGATGTTCTCCACCACCCGCCGCCGCATCTTCTGCACGTCGGGGACGAAGTTCTCGCGCTCGGCGGCGTGCCAGACGAGGGGTGCGAGCGTGGCGACGTACTCGTCGCCGAGCTCGATGTCCCCGGCCACCGGCCGTGCCTTGAGGAGCGCCTGGAACTCCCAGGTCTTGGCCCAGCGTTGGTAGTACGCGAGGTGGCTGCTGAGGGTCCGCACGAGCGGACCGTTCCTGCCCTCGGGCCGCAGGTTCGCGTCGACGGGCCAGATGCTGCCCTCGACGGTGGTCTCGGAACAGATCCGCATCAGATGCGAGGCGAGCCTGCTGGCGGCCTGCATGGCCTTACCCTCGTCGGCCCCCTCCACCGCCTCCCCGACGAAGATGACATCGACGTCGGACACGTAGTTGAGCTCGTGGCCACCGCACTTGCCCATCGCGACGACGGCGAGCCGGCACTGCGCGGCGTCGTCGGGCGCGGCGGCGTGCGCGATGGCGAGCGCCGCACGCAGGGTCGCCGTCGCGAGGTCGGCGAGCTCGGCGGCGGTCTGCGCGAGATCGGTCGTGCCGCACACGTCACGCGCGGCGATGGACAGCAGGCAGCGCCGGTAGGAAACCCTCAGGGACACCGGATCCGTCGCCGAGGCGAGCCCTCGCTCGAACTCCTCCACCCCGGGGTGCAGGTCCCGCGGCTCGTACGTCACGAGCGCCTGCCAGTCCAGCGGGTGCCGGGCGAGATGGTCGCCGAGCGCGGCGGAGGCGCCGAGCACGCCGAGCAGCCGGTCCCGCAGGGGCTTCGCCGCGATGAGCGTGTCGAGCAGTTCCCGCTGCGCCGGGCTGCCGTCCTGCGCCTCGACGAGCCTTACGAGCCCGAGCAGCGCCAGATCCGGGTCTGCGGTGGCTCCCAGCGCGTCCAGGAGCACCGGGTCGGCCTTTATGGGCGCCAGCTCCACGCTCTCCAGCAGCCGCTCGGCGGCCGACGGATCGGTGAAACCGTGCCGCAGCAGCCGCGTGAAGGTACTGCTCCTGCGCCCCGGCACCGTCATGCCCGGCCCTCCTGTCGGATCAAGGTCGTACGATCCCGAGCGTAACCGCAGACCTGGCCGGAAGCGCCGGGCCGGGCACCACGACCGGCGCCGATGATTCCGCCCCGCGTCGGGGGTCTCTTCTCCAGCGGAACCATGTCGAACACGGCGAACCCATGCCGAACCCGGAGGAAGCCCATGATGATCGGCGTCTGGAAGGACGGGGCGCTGCGGGGGTCCCCGGGTACCTCAAAAAAAGCTCGGCGCGCAGGAGCGCAAGGCGCACAACCTCGCCGGGAACTCGCGGGTCGTCCTCACCACGGGCACCAACACCCGGGTCCTCGCTGTGGCGCCCCGCACGGTTTTCGGATTCGGTAAGGGTGAGCCGCGTTCAGCCAGACACGCGGGCGGTTCGAGTGTTCCCGTAGATCCAGTAGATCCAGTACATGACGCCGTACGACAAAGGAGTCGTCCCATGGATATGACCCTCGAAGTGATCCTGCTGCCGGTCACCGATGTGAACCGGGCCAAGGAGTTCTACCGGGACAAGGTCGGCTTCCACGTCGACCTCGACGGCGAGGTGATGGAGGGCGTGCGGATCGTGCAGCTGACGCCGCCCGGGTCCGGGTGTTCCATCGCCCTCGTCGACGGCCTCCCGATCCCGACGGGGACACCGCAGCCGGGGACGTACCACGGCATGCAGCTGTGCGTGGAGGACGCCAAGGCGGCGTACGAGGAGCTGAAGGGCCGCGGCCTCGACGTCAGCGAGCCGCAGGCCTACTCCCCGCAGGACGGCGCCACCTTCATGTACTTCAAGGACCCGGACGGCAACGGCTGGGCGATCCAGGAGTACCGCCAGCGCGCGACCCGCCCCCTGCACCAGCTGCTCGCCGAACTTGCGGCCGAGCGTCAGTAGTCCACCACCGGGAGGCGACACTGGAAGCCGCGGCGCGTCGGCGCCGCGGCTTCGTGACAGCGGGGGACGAGGTTCCTTGAGCACAGCTTCCGGCGGGGCCGGACTCACCGAGTCCCACCTCACTCACCAGCTCACCGACCTGGGACTGGAGGCGGGGTCCGTCCTCCTGGTGCACGCCTCCCTGCGCTCCCTCGGCAAGGTCGAGGGAGGAGCGGTCACCGTCCTCCGCGCACTGCGCCGCGCTCTCGGCCCCGACGGCACGGTGATCGTGCCCACCTTCACCTCGGACAACTCCGACACGTCGGCCGCCCACCGCGAACGGGTCCGCGGCCTGAGCGACGAGGCCAGAGCCGCCTTCCGCCGGCACATGCCCCCCTTCGACCCGGCGACCACTCCCTCGACCGGCATGGGCGTCCTGGCCGAGACGATCCGCCTCCACCCGGAATCCCTGCGCAGCGCCCACCCCCAGACGTCCTTCGCCGCCCTCGGCCCCCGAGCCGTGAAGGTCACCGCCGACCACAGCCCCGACTGCCACCTGGGCGAGCAGTCGCCCCTGGCCCGGCTCTACGACCTCCGAGCCCACATCCTGCTCCTCGGCGTCACCTTCGACAGCTGCACCGCCTTCCACCTGGGCGAATACCGCCTGGACTCCCCTCCTCGCCGGTCCTACCGATGCGTGATCCACCGTGACGGCCGACGCCAGTGGTGGCAGTACGACGACGTCGCCCTGGACGACAGCGACTTCGCCGCACTGGGCACGGACTTCGAACACGCGGACCCGGCGGCGGTGCGGGTCGGCACAGTGGGGACGGCCCGGTGCCGCCTGCTGAATCTCGTGAACGCCGTCGACCACGCCCAGGACTGGTTCCCCACGCACCGCGGACACCGCGCCGCCGACCGCTAGGGGGTGTCGTTTGGATCAGCCCCGGCCCCGGAAACGCCAAGGGCCGACGGTCAACGACCGTCGGCCCCACACACTGCCCGAGCAGCGGCCCTACAGCACCGGCAGGTTCTTCCGCAGCTCGAACGCCGTGACCTCGCTGCGGTACTCCTCCCACTCCGACTTCTTGTTGCGGAGGAAGAAGTCGAAGACGTGTTCGCCGAGGGTTTCGGCGACGAGTTCGCTGCGTTCCATGAGGGAGAGGGCCTCGCCGAGGTTCTGGGGCAGGGGCTCGATGCCCATGGCGCGGCGCTCGGCGTCGGTGAGGGCCCAGACGTCGTCGTCGGCGCCCGGGGGGAGCTCGTAGCCCTCCTCGATGCCCTTCAGACCGGCGGCGAGGAGCATCGCGTAGGCGAGGTACGGGTTCGCGCCGGAGTCGAGGGAGCGGACCTCGACGCGCGCCGAGCCGGTCTTGCCGGGCTTGTACATCGGGACGCGGACGAGGGCGGAGCGGTTGTTGTGGCCCCAGCAGATGTACGAGGGGGCCTCGCCGCCGGCGCCCGCGGTGCGCTCCGAGCCGCCCCAGATGCGCTTGTAGGAGTTGACCCACTGGTTGGTGACCGCGGAGATCTCCGCGGCGTGCTTCAGCAGGCCCGCGATGAAGGAGCGGCCGACCTTGGAGAGCTGGTACTCGGAGCCGGACTCGTAGAAGGCGTTGCGGTCGCCCTCGAAGAGGGAGAGGTGCGTGTGCATGCCGGAGCCGGGGTGCTCGGAGAACGGCTTCGGCATGAAGGTGGCCTGGATGCCCTGCTCCAGCGCGACCTGCTTCATGACCAGGCGGAACGTCATGATGTTGTCCGCCGTGGACAGCGCGTCGGCGTACCGCAGGTCGATCTCCTGCTGGCCGGGCGCGCCCTCGTGGTGGGAGAACTCGACGGAGATGCCCATCGACTCCAGCATGGTGATCGCCTGGCGGCGGAAGTCCATGCCGACGTTCTGCGGGGTGTGGTCGAAGTAGCCGGAGTTGTCCGCGGGGGTGGGCCGCGTTCCGTCCAGCGGGCGGTCCTTCAGCAGGAAGAACTCGATCTCCGGGTGGGTGTAGAAGGTGAAGCCCAGGTCGGAGGTCTTGGTGAGGGTGCGCTTGAGGACGTAGCGCGGGTCCGCGAAGGACGGGGAGCCGTCCGGCATCAGGATGTCGCAGAACATCCGGGCCGTGCCCGGGGCCTCCGCGCGCCACGGCAGGACCTGGAAGGTCGAGGGGTCCGGCTTGGCGATCATGTCGGACTCGTATACACGGGCGAAGCCCTCGATCGCCGATCCGTCGAAGCCGATGCCCTCGTCAAAGGCCTGTTCGAGCTCCGCCGGGGCCACGGCCACCGACTTGAGGAAGCCGAGTACGTCCGTGAACCACAGGCGTACGAACCGGATGTCACGCTCCTCCAGTGTCCGGAGCACGAACTCCTGCTGCTTGTCCATCTTCCGCTTCCACCCATCCTTGCTGGTCAGGCCGCCTGCTCCCACGCCTCGGGGACGGTCGTGGCACCTGACCATCCCACCACAACAGCATTTCATGCGCGTTGCCGACCTTGATCGGCCGGCCGACCGGGGTCTTAACGCCTCGCGTACGGCAGGTGTCCCGCGCCGATCCCGCGCCGCCGCCCATCTTGCCTGCTGGGGGGCTCGTCCGTAATGGGCGGCAGCACTCCCACTACGATCAGTTTTCTCGACCGTCCCCCACGTGTAAGGACTCTCGCCATGGGTTCCGAGAAGAACACCAGAAACGCCTCGCGGAAGGCGCGCATAGCGGAGATGCGCCGCGCCGAGCAGTCCCGTGAGCGGCGCAACCGGCTTCTCTCGATCACCCTCGGCGTGGTCATCGTCGCGGCGCTCGGCCTGGGCGGTTACGCGCTCGTCCAGTCGCAGTCCGGCAAGGACGACACGGCGAGCGACTCCAAGGGGGCGAAGGGCCGTTTCGTCGCCGGCTCGGACGGGGTGAAGACGTGGAGCGCCAAGCTCTCCCAGACGCACGTCAGCAAGACCGTGAACTATCCGATGGAGCCCCCGGTAGGCGGTGACCACAACGCGGTCTGGATGAACTGCAACGGTGACGTCTACACCAAGGCGATCAACAACATGAACGCCGTGCACTCCCTGGAGCACGGCGCGGTCTGGGTCACGTACAACAGCAAGGCCGCCGACGCCGACGTGCGGGCGCTCGCGGAGAAGGTCAAGAAGACCCCGTACACGCTGATGAGCCCCGTCGAGGACCAGAAGGACCCGATCATGCTCAGCGCGTGGGGCAAGCAGCGCACGGTGACGAGCGCGAGCGACGCGAACGTGGGCAAGTTCTTCGAGTCGTACGTGCAGGGCGAGCAGACGCCGGAGCCGGGCGCCGCCTGCACCGGCGGCCTGGCGAAGTGAACCGGCCGAGCCGGACCGAACGGACCGAACGGACCGAACGGACTGGACGGACTGGACGGACTGGACGGATGAAGCAGATCGGGTGGATCTCGGGGGCCGCGGCGGCGGTGCTCGTCGCGGCCGGGGGGATCACGTACGCGGTCGCCGACGGCTCCGGTGGTGACTCCTCGGTGGAGATTCCCGCCGCCGACTCCGCGGACGCGGGGTTCGCCCGGGACATGGCCGTCCATCACCAGCAGGCCGTCGAGATGTCGTACATCGTGCGGGACCGCACCAAGAACGTGGAGGTACGGCGGCTCGCGTACGACATCGCGCAGACGCAGGCCAACCAGCGGGGCATGCTGCTCGGCTGGCTCGATCTGTGGGGTCTGCCGAAGGTGTCGTCGGACGGGCCCATGGCGTGGATGGGCATGGCCGGCATGGCCTCCGGTGAGGACGGTGAGCTGATGCCCGGGATGGCGACCAACACCGAGCTGACGAAGCTGAACACGCTGAGCGGCGAGCAGGCGGAGGTCCTCTACCTCCAGCTGATGACCGAACACCACGAGGGCGGGATCCACATGGCCGAGGGCTGCGTGCGGAAGTGCGAGGTCGGCGTGGAGCGCAGGCTCGCCACCGGCATGGTCCAGGCGCAGCAGTCGGAGATCGACCTGATGGCGGATCTGCTCAAGGCACGTGGGGCAAAGGCGCGTTGATGGGAACAAGGCGCGCGTAACTCCCGAATCCCCCGCGGATACGGTTCCTTGGGCTCTTCTTGGCCCACCCATTGACCGCCCATTCCCCTGGCATGGACGGTTCATCGCAAGAGTGACCCCTGCGTGATCCATTCCCTGTGCACCCATATGGCACGGGGAGTTCACGGATCACCGACCGAACCACTACATGCGACGAACCGCATCGCAGGGGGTTACATGAGATCCAACCGCGCAGCGCTGCGAGCCGGAGTGAGCATGGCAGCGACACTGCCCCTGCTCGCCGGCGCGCTGGCGATCGGCATACCCGCGGCCCAGGCCGCGGACGGCCCGAGCCGGGACACCCTCGCGGGCACGAAGCCCACCTGGGCGACGGCCAAGGCGGACAGGGGCGCCACCGCCGACGGTTCCCAGGTCTCCGCCCGGGTCTACCTCGCCGGCCGGAACACCTCGGACCTGGCCGCGTACGCCAAGGCCGTGTCCGACCCGCAGTCGGCCTCGTACGGGAAGTACCTCAGTGCCACGCAGGCGCAGAATCGCTTCGGCGCCACCAAGGCGCAGGTGGCCGCGGTGACTTCGTGGCTGAAGGCGGCGGGCCTGAAGGTCACCGGCTCCACGCGGCACTACATATCCGTGACGGGTGACGTCACCGCCGCCGAGAAGGCGTTCGACACCCAGCTGCACAACTACACCAAGGGCGCCAAGACCTACCGCGCGCCGTCGAGGACGGCCTCCGCGCCGGCCGCCCTGAACGGCGCCGTCCTGACCGTCACCGGCCTGGACAACGCCCCGCACAAGGCGACCCACAGCGACACCCTGCCGCCCCCGGACGCCGTGTTCAAGAACGCCGGACCGTTCTCCTCGTACTACGGTTCGAACGTCGCGAAGTCGCTGCCGAGCGCGTACGGCACGAAGATCCCGTACGCCGTCCAGGGTTATACGGGCAAGCAGTTGCGCGCCGCCTACGGGGCGGGCAACAGCACCGGGAAGGGCGTGCGGGTCGCCATCACCGACGCGTACGCCTCCCCCACCATCGCCTACGACGCGGCCACCTACGCCAAGAAGCACGGTGACGCGAAGTACAGCAGCCGTCAGCTGCGCCAGGTACTGCCCGGCACCTACACGAAGACCGAGGAGTGCGGGGCCGCGGGCTGGTACGGCGAGGAGACCCTCGACGTCGAGGCCGTGCACGCGGTCGCGCCCGGGGCGAGCATCACCTACGTCGGCGCCGCCTCCTGCTACGACGACGACCTGCTCGACTCGCTGGGCAAGATCGTCGACGGGCACCTCGCCGACATCGTCTCCAACTCCTGGGGCGACATCGAGGCCAACGAGACGCCCGACGTCGCGGCGGCCTACGACCAGGTCTTCCAGCTCGGCGCGGTCGAGGGCATCGGCTTCTACTTCTCCTCCGGCGACAACGGTGACGAGGTCGCCAACACCGGTACGAAGCAGGTCGACACCCCGGCCAACTCGGCGTGGGTGACGGCGGTCGGCGGTACCTCACTGGCGGTCGGCAAGGGCGACAAGTACAAGTTCGAGACCGGCTGGGGCACCGAGCGGGCCGTGCTGTCGGACGACGGCAAGAGCTGGACCGGCTTCCCCGGCGCGTTCACCTCGGGCGCGGGCGGCGGTACCAGTAGGACGGTCTCGCAGCCGTACTACCAGAAGGGGGTCGTGCCCGGCTCGCTCGCCAAGGCGAACGGCACCACCGCCATGCGTACCGTGCCGGACATCTCGGCGGTCGCCGACCCCAACACCGGTTTCAAGGTCGGCCAGACGCAGACGCTCGCCGACGGGACGCAGGCGTACAGCGAGTACCGGATCGGCGGCACCTCGCTCGCCGCGCCGGTGATCGCGGCGGTCCAGGCGCTGGCCCAGCAGACGCGCGGCGGCAAGGCGATCGGCTTCGCCAACCCGGCGATCTACGCCAAGTACGGCTCGAAGGTGTACCACGACGTCACGGACAACCCCACGGGGTCCGGGCTCGCCGTGGCGCGCGTCGACTTCGTCAACGGCTTCGACGCGACGGACGGTCTCCTCACCTCCGTGCGCAGCCTCGGCAAGGACAGCTCGCTGAAGGCCGTGAGGGGCTACGACGACGTCACCGGCGTGGGCACGCCCGCGAGCGGCTACGTCCAGTCGTACCGCCGCCACTGAGATCCACCCGGCGGTTTCCCGCGCCCGCCCTCGACGGAGGCTCCGTCGGGGGCGGGCGTGCGTCCGCCGAAAGACCTCTCGTCCGGGCCCGGGTCCGGGAGTCGCGAGAGGCCGCCCGACGCCCGCCACCCCATCGCGTCGCTCTGACGATTACACTGGCCCCTGTGCCTCCACTGAACTTTGGGTCGCTCTACCAGCACGGCTTCGCACGCGTCGCCGCCTGCACGGGCCACACCGTCATCACGGAACCGCGCGCCAACGCCGAGGCGGTGCTGCGCCACGCGCGCAGGTGCTCCGCGGAGGGCGTGGCCGTCGCCGTCTTCCCGGAGATGGTGCTGTGCGGTTACTCGATCGAGGACCTGCTGCTCCAGGACGCGCTGCTCGACGAGGTCGAGGAGGCGCTTGGGACCGTCGTGGCGGGGTCGGCCGAGCTGCTGCCGGTGCTGCTCGTCGGTGCCCCGCTGCGCCACCGCAACCGGGTCTACAACTGCGCGGTGGTCGTGCACCGCGGCCGCGTCCTGGGTGTCGTGCCCAAGTCGTACCCGCCGAACTACCGGGAGTTCTACGAGCGCCGGCAGATCGCCGCGGGCGACGACGAGCGCGGCGGCACGATCCTGGTCGGCGGGGAACCGGTGCCGTTCGGCGTGGACCTGCTGTTCGCGGCGGACGACGTCCCCGGCCTGGTGCTGCACACGGAGATCTGCGAGGACATGTGGGTGCCGGTGCCACCGAGCGCCGAGGCGGCCCTGGCGGGCGCGACCGTCCTCGCCAACCTCTCCGGCAGCCCGATCACCGTCGGCCGGGCCGAGGACCGCAAACTGCTGTGCCGCTCGGCGTCCTCGCGCTGCCTCGCCGCGTACGTCTACGCGGCGGCGGGCCTGGGCGAGTCGACCACCGACCTGTCCTGGGACGGCCAGACCCTGATCTACGAGAACGGGGTGCTGCTGGCCGAGTCCGAACGCTTCCCGCTCGACGACCAGTTCGCCGTCGCCGACATCGACCTCGACCTGCTGCGGCAGGAGCGGCAGCGGATGGGCACCTTCGACGACAACCGGCGCACCCACGCCGCCCGCACCGCCGGCTTCCGTACCGTGTCGTTCCCACTCGACCCGCCGACCACCGACCTGGGCCTGCGGCGGCGTATCGAGCGCTTCCCGTTCGTGCCCGCGGACCCCGACCGGCTGGCCCTGGACTGCTACGAGGCCTACAACATCCAGGTCGCGGGGCTGCAGCAGCGGCTCGCGTCGATCGGTGGCCCGAAGGTGGTCATCGGGGTGTCCGGGGGGCTCGACTCCACGCACGCGCTGATCGTCGCCGCCCGCGCGATGGACCGGGCGGGCCGCCCGCGCACCGACATCCTGGCCTTCACGCTGCCCGGGTTCGCCACCAGCGACCACACCAAGGACAACGCGCACAGGCTGATGGCCGCCCTCGGCGTCACCGCGGCCGAGCTGGACATCACGCCGACCGCCCGGCTGATGCTGACGGAGATGGGCCACCCGTTCGCCTCGGGCGAGCCGGTGTACGACGTCACCTTCGAGAACGTCCAGGCCGGACTGCGCACGGACTACCTGTTCCGGCTCGCCAACCAGCGCGGCGGCATCGTGCTGGGCACGGGTGACCTCTCCGAGCTGGCGCTCGGCTGGTCCACGTACGGCGTGGGCGACCAGATGAGCCACTACAACGTCAACTCGGGCGTGCCGAAGACGCTGATCCAGCATCTGATCCGGTGGGTCATCGGCAGCGGCCAGTTCGGCGAGGAGGCCGGCAAGATCCTCGCCGCGATCCTCGACACCGAGATCAGCCCGGAGCTGGTCCCGGGCGAGGAGATGCAGTCCACGGAGTCCAGGATCGGCCCGTACGCGCTGCACGACTTCACGCTCTTCCACGTGCTGCGCTACGGCTTCCGGCCGTCGAAGATCGCATTCCTGGCCTGGCACGCCTGGCACGACGCGAACGCCGGCGCCTGGCCGCCGGGCTTCCCCGAGGCCAAGCGCGTGGCGTACGAGCTGCCGGAGATCCGGCAGTGGCTGGAGGTGTTCTGCCGCCGCTTCTTCGCGTTCGCGCAGTTCAAGCGCTCTGCCATGCCGAACGGGCCGAAGGTCTCGGCGGGCGGTTCGCTGTCACCGCGCGGCGACTGGCGGGCACCGTCGGACAGCTCGGCGGCGGTCTGGCTGCGGGACCTTGCCCGGTTCGACTAGTCCGGAGCGGGCCAGGTGGATCCAGCCCCTCGGGCGTTCGAGGAGCGGGGGTCCAGCGGGCGGAGCCCCTGCGACCCCGCCGCCCTCGCCGCCCCCGGGGATGGGACGGGCAGGAGCGGCGGGGCGAGTCTCAGTGGTGCACCGACTCCGGGTGCTCCGGCACGTACGAGGCCACCACACGCTCCCGGCCGGCCCCAGGAACCGAAACCCGGCGCCGGTCCACCACGAACGCCACTCCGGCGACTCCCAGTCCCAGCACGGCCAGTCCCGCGCCCACGACCGCGGGGGACGTCACCCCGAAGCCCGCGGCGAGCACGAGTCCTCCGATCCAGGCTCCACCCGCGTTCGCCAGGTTGAACGCGGCCTGGTTGGCAGAGGAGGCGAGGGACGGGGCCGACGACGCCTTCTCCATCACCATCAGCAGCAGCGGCGAACTGGTCACGAAGGCCGCCGTGCCGAGCAGGACCACCGCGAGCGCGGCGCTCCACGCCGTCCCCATCAGTACCGGGAACAGCGCCAGGACCACCGCGAGCGAGACCAGGCCGCCGAAGAGCGTGCCCCGCATCGACCGGTCCGCGAGACGCCCGCCCAGCAGGTTGCCCGCCGTGGCGCCGACACCGAACAGCGCGAGCAGCAGGGTCACGCTGGAGTCGGCGTACCCGGCGGCGTCCGTCAGCATCGGCGTGATGTAGCTGTACGCGGCGAACAGCGCGCCGAAGCCGGCGACCGTCGTACCGAGGGCCAGCCAGACCGGGAGCGAGCGCAGGGCGGCCAGTTCGCCGCGCAGGCCCGCGGCGGGCGCGTGGGAGCTGTCGCGGGGGACGAGGAGCGCCAGGGACACGACGGCCAGGAGGCCGATCACGCTGACGCCGAGGAAGGTGGAGCGCCAGCCCATGTGCTGGCCCATGAGCGTGGCCACCGGGACACCCACGACGTTCGCGACCGTCAGGCCCAGGAACATCAGCGAGACGGAGCGCGCCTTGCGCTCGGGGGCGACCAGGCCGGTGGCGACGACGGCGCCGACGCCGAAGAAGGCGCCGTGCGGCAGGCCGCTGAGGAAGCGGGCCGCCAGCAGCCAGTGGTAGTCGGGGGCGAGGGCGGAGAGCGCGTTGCCCGCGATGAACAGCACCATTAGGGCGATCAGGACCTTGCGGCGGGCCATGCGGGCGGTGACGGCCGCCAGCAGCGGTGCGCCGATGACGACACCGAGCGCGTACGCGGAGACCAGGTGACCGGCGGTGGGTATCGATATGTGCAGGTCGTCCGCGACGTCGGGCAGCAGGCCCATCATCACGAACTCGGTGGTACCGATGCCGAAGGCGCCCACGGCTAGGGCGAGCAGTGCCAGAGGCATGAGGGGCCTTTCAGTGGAGCGGAGGGTGCGCGGAGGTGCGTGGGGACGTGACCGCGCGCAGGTCTGCGCCCCGTACACACCGCTGTGCACGGGACACGTAAGTTCATCTGTGGAACAAAGCCTCTCAGGCCCAGTATTCCAAGAGGTTAAGAACCGGTTGCGGAGATCTTCACGCGGGCGGCGACCGGGAGGTGATCGCTGGGGGTCCTGGGGAGCGTCCAGGAGGACACCGGCTCGATCCCCTTCACCATGATCTGGTCGATCCGGGCCATCGGGAACGCCGCGGGCCAGCTGAAGCCGAAGCCGCTGCCCGCCGCGCCCTGCGTGGAGCGCATCTGCGCGGTGACGGCGTTGAGCGCGCGGTCGTTCATCGTGCCGTTGAGGTCGCCGAGCAGGACGACCTGCTGGTTCGCGTCGCCGGAGATCGCCTCGCCCAGCGCGTCGGCGCTCTTGTCACGCTGGCGGGCCGTGAACCCGGCCTCCAGCTTCACCCGAACCGAGGGGAGGTGGGCGACGTACACGGCGACAGGACCCTCCGGGGTCGTCACGGTCGCGCGCATCGCGCGGGTCCAGCCGAGCTTGATGTCGACGGGCCGGACGCCGGTCAGCGGGTACTTGCTCCACAGCCCGACGGTGCCCTGCACCGAGTGGTACTTGTACGTCGACGCGAGCGCCTTCTCGTACGTCGGGACCGCGGTGGCCGTCAGTTCCTCGAGGGCCATCACGTCGGCGCCGGACGCGGCCACGTCGCCGGCGGTGCCCGAGGGGTCCGGGTTGTCCGCGTTGACGTTGTGCGTGGCGACGGTCAGGTTCCCGCCGTTGCCCGTCTTGTCGGTGAGGAGTCCGCCGAAGATGTTCAGCCAGACGATCGCCGGCAGCAGCACGGCGATCAGGGCGGTCGCCGACTTCCGTACGAAGGCGAGGACCAGCAGGACCGGCACGGCGAGGCCGAACCAGGGCAGGAACGTCTCGGTGAGACTGCCGAGGTTGCCGATCACGTTCGGGATCCGGGAGTGCAGCAGCATCACCAGCGCGAGGATGACCGCGAGCGCGGCGAGGATCACACCGCGGCGCCAGATGCCCCGGTCGCCGCGCCAGCCGGCGACCATACGCCGGAGCCGGGACCCTCTGCGGTCGGGCTCCTGGCCGCCGCTGCCCGTCTCCGTCATATACGCCTGCGCCATACCGTCGCCTCACCACTTGCCGTGCACACCGACTGCCCCGCGGTTACGACCCTAGGGGATGATCCGTGTCCTTCCCGCCGTCCCATGACGGCCGTACTGGCACGAGGACGTGCAACCTCGTCCCAGGAGTTCCGAATGCGGAGGTCGAACGCGTCCCCTGTGACAAAACGCGCACATACGGACCGTCAGAAATCAGGTCGGCGGCCGGGTGAGTGCGCGCGGGCGCGACCGGGTCCGACTACGGCCTGGCGGGGCGCAGTCCCTCCAGCGCCGCGTCCACGATCCGTCCCGCGAGGTCTTCGGGGAGTTCGCCGTGCGGGCGCAGGACCGTGCGTACGAGCATGGGTCCGACGAACATGTCGTTGAGCAGGTCGATGTCGATGTCGTCGCGGAGTTCGCCGTCGCGCTGTCCGCGGCGCAGGACTTCCAGGGTGCTCAGGCGGCGCGGTTCGATGACGGTGGTGTGGTACGCCTCCCAGACCTTGGGGCTGCTCTTCATCTGTGCGTAGACGTTGTGCAGGATCAGGGAGGTGCGGGTGGCCACGCCGCGTTGGCGCAGCGGCTCCAGGAGGGCGATCAGGTCCGCGCGCATCGAGGTGCCGGGGAGTTCCGGGTCCGGGGGCTCGGCGGTGCGCAGGACGTCGACGAAGAGGGCCTCCTTGCCGCTCCACCGGCGGTAGATGGTCGCCTTGCCGACTCCGGCGGTGCGTGCGACGCGCTCGATGGAGACCTCTCCGAGGGGTACGCCCTCCTCCAGGAGCTTCATCACGCCCTCGATGATGGAGCGTTCCACGGCCTCGCTGCGGGGGCGTCCCCTCGGGGGGCCCTCTTGCCTGTCCTGGCTCTCAGCGAGGCTCACGTCGAAACTCCGTCCGTTTTCCTTGGTTGCCCGTGGGCTGATTCTCCCCGGTGTACGAGCGTCGCGGCGGCTACGGCCTCGCCTTCACCAGCTCCGCCTCCTCCTTGCCCTCCTGCTGCGCCGGCGGGCGGCCCGGCAGGAACAGGAACACGACCAGTGCTCCGATGACGGCGACACCCGCGCCGCACAGCGCGGTGACGTGCATGGCGTGCAGGAAGGCGTCGTTGGCGGGGGTGACGAGGGCCTTGCCCTCGGGGCCGAGCCGGGCGGCGACGCCGAGGGTGGCCTCGATGGACTCGCCCGCGGTGTGGCGCAGGTTCGCCGGGACCAGGGTGAGCTTGTCCTCGATGCCGCTGCGATAGGCGGCGGACAGGACGGAGCCGAGGACGGCGATGCCGAGGGCGCCGCCCACCTGGCGGAACGTGTTGCTGAGGGCGGACGCGGAGCCCGCCTTCTCACGCGGCAGGGCCTGCATGATCACGACGCTGGTCGGGGTCATGATGTGCGCCATACCGGTGCCCATGAGGAAGAAGATGACTTCCAGGATCCAGATCGGCGTGTCCGCGTCCAGCGTGGCGAACGCGGCCAGCATCGCGGCGATGATCAACAGACCCGCCGTGCAGGTGGCCTTGTTCCCGAAGCGGTCGACGACGAGGCGGGCCCGCGGCGCGAAGATGAGCTGGGCGACGGCGAGCGGCAGCATCAACAGGCCGGTCTGGAGCGGCGAGTAGCCCCGCACGCTCTGGGTGTAGAAGACGGAGAAGAAGGTCACACCCATCAGCGCGAAGAAGACGAGCGCGATGGCGGACATCGCCGCCGAGAAGACCTTGTTCTTGAAGTAGGTGACGTCGATCGACGGGTGGTCGCTGCGCTTCTCGAACACGACGAAGCCGACGAGCACGGCGACTCCGGCCGCGATGGTCAGCAGGACCGTCGGGTCGGTGAAGTCGGCCAGCTGGCCGCCCTTGATGATGCCGTAGACCAGCAGGACGAGACCGACGACGGACAGGACCACGCCGATCGGGTCGACGCGTCCGGGGTTCGGGTCGCGGGAGTCCGGGACCAGCCAGATCATCAGGACCACCGCGAGCAGCACGATCGGCACGTTGACCAGGAAGACCGAGCCCCACCAGAAGTGGTCCAGGAGTATGCCGCCGGTGATCGGGCCGATCGCGATGGCAAGGCCGACGCCGCCGGCCCAGATGCCGATGGCCTTGGGCTGCTCGTCGCGCTCGAAGACGTTCATCAGGACGGAGAGGGTGGCCGGCATCACGAAGGCGGCGCCGAGACCCATCACGGCGCGGAACACGATGAGCTGGACCGGTGAGCCGGACTCGGCGGCCAGCGCCGAACCGATGCCGAACACGGCGAGACCGGCGAGCAGCACCTTCTTGCGGCCGAGCCGGTCGCCGAGGAGGCCCGCGGTGAAGAGCAGTCCGGCGAAGACGAGCGTGTAGGCGTTGATCGCCCACTCCAGCTCGCCCTGGGTGGCGCCGAGGCCGACGGGCGCGGGGGTCGAGATCGTCTTGATCGCGACGTTCAGGATCGAGTTGTCGAGCACCACGATCAGCAGGCTCAGCATGAGCACGCCGAGGATGGCCCAGCGGCGCTTGTGCACCGCCTCGGGCACGTGTCGTTCGGAAGCGGGAGCGGATGTCGTCATGACGGCCAGCCTAGACGAATTCCGATACGACACCGTCTCGTATCGGAAATGCTTTACGGAGAACTTACGAAGAGACCTAGGTCGCAGGGCGCAGTCCCCGGGGCCGCTCCGGCGGGCCTGTGGCGGTCTCCGAGGGCCCGGTCTAGCCGCGCGTGGCACGAGGTGCCACCATGGAGGTGATCCGGGGACGCCGTCAGGGCGCCTCGAGATGACAGAAGGAGCCGTTGCGATGACGCAGATCTCGGCTGCCGCGAAGCAGTCCGCGGAGGGTGTCCGCCCGTCCACCGACAGCAGCAAGGCGCTGTACGGGGGCAAGAGCACCCGCCGCATCACGGTACGGGACATCCTCGCCGCCAAGGAGCGCGGCGAGAAGTGGCCCATGCTCACCGCCTACGACGCGATGACCGCGTCCGTCTTCGACGAGGCCGGTATCCCGGTCATGCTCGTCGGCGACTCGGCGGGCAACGTCCACCTGGGCTACGAGACCACCGTGCCCGTCACCATGGACGAGATGACCATGCTGTCGGCCTCGGTCGTACGGGGCACCTCGCGCGCCCTGATCGTGGGCGACCTGCCCTTCGGGTCCTACCAGGAGGGCCCGGTCCAGGCACTCCGCTCGGCCACCCGCCTCGTCAAGGAGGCCGGGGTCGGCGCGGTGAAGCTGGAGGGCGGCGAACGCTCGCACCGCCAGATCGAGCTGCTTGTGGAGTCGGGGATCCCGGTGATGGCGCACATCGGCCTGACCCCGCAGTCCGTGAACGCCATGGGCTACCGCGTGCAGGGCCGCGGCGAGGAGGCCGCCCAGCAGTTGCTGCGCGACGCCAAGGCGGTCCAGGACGCGGGCGCGTTCGCCGTCGTTCTCGAACTGGTCCCGGCGGAGCTGGCCGCCGAGGTCACCCGCACCCTGCACATCCCGACGGTCGGTATCGGGGCGGGCCCCGAGACGGACGCGCAGGTCCTGGTGTGGACCGACATGCTCGGGCTCACCGGCGGCAAGGTGCCGAAGTTCGTCAAGAAGTACGCCGACCTGCGCACGGTCATGGGCGACGCGGCGAAGGCGTTCGCCGCCGACGTCGTCGGCGGAACGTTCCCGCTGGAGGAGCACTCCGTCCACTGAGGTCCCATGCGGACCCGCGGTCCACTGAGGGACCGCTGAGGACCTGCTGAGGTCCACCGAGCCACCGCGGCACCAAGGCGACCCGTCGAACTTCCCCCGTCGACGGGTCGCTGCCGTTACCCGTGCTCGCGGACCCTCTTCAGCAGCAGCGCCCCGTCCTCCCCCGAGAACCAGCGCGCGTGCCCGACGAAGTACTCGTAGGCCAGCGCCGTGTTCTCCGCGGACCGGGTGACCCCGTGGAAGTAGCCCATCTCGGAGAGCGCGAACTCGGCGTGCACCAGCGGCAGCAGTTCGGGCAGGGCGGCCGACTCGACGGCGCTGAGCGGCCGTACGGAGGTGTAGCCGTCCAGGAGCGCGTCCACGTGCTCGAAGCGGACCGGGCGGGCCGGGTCGAGCCACTGCACGGTGTTGCGCTCGATGGCGGTGGCCAGGTCGTGGACGGCGGTCGTGCGGTCACTGAGGCCGAAGTCGAGGACGGTCGACACCTCGCCGGACGCCGTGTCCCACAGCAGGTTCGAGGCGTGCCAGTCGTTGTGGGTCCACAGCGGGGTGAGACGGCCCAGGTACGGCAACAGGCGCTCGTAGAGCGGGAGATGGACCTCGCGCAGGTCCTTGCGCCAGGGCCGGCGTGCCAACGCGGCGGCGACCGCGGGGCGCGCGGCCGCGTACGCCTCCAGGGCCGCCTCCGGGTCGACCGCCGCGAACACGCCGAAGGAGGAGACCAGATGCTGTGCGCGGCGGCGGGGAGCGCTGAAACCCTCGGCCGCCAGGTGCAGTTGGGCGAGCGCGGCACCGGCCGCCCGGGCGTGGCCCACGGAGACGAAGGGCGACCAGGACAGCGCGTCGCGGTACAGGTCCGTCCCGGTGCCGGCCGAGTGCACCTCGTACACCCACTCCCCCCGCGCCTGCGCGCCCATCACCTCGACGACCGGTGCACCGCGCTCGCGCAGGTACCGCAGGAAGGCGTGTTCCTCGGCCAGACCATCCAGGGTGCGTACGGAGCTGTGGTGGCGTTTCACGAAGAGGCGCCGTCCGTCGCGGTCGACGAGCGCGGCGGCGGACAGCGGGCGCGGGCTGCGCCACAGCACCTTCGCCGGGCCGACGACGGCCTCCACCTCGGCACACGTGAGGGGCGGCCAGTCGGGGGCGACGGGATCGATGCCCATGCCGTGCGCCAGCAGGCCGGTCATCCGGTCACCACCTTGTCCGCGCCGGCCACCTCGTCCGCCTTTCCCGCCTCGGCCACCTTGTCCGCCCCATTCACCTCGGCCGCCTTGTCCCCGTCGCTCGTCCTGCCGCTCAGCGCGTCGAACAGGCGCCGTTCGGTCGCGGCGAACTCCGGTTCGGCCAGGGCGTCCAGGCCGCGCGGGCCCGAGCGCGGCACCTCGACCCGCTCGACGACAGTAGCCGGGCGGGGTGAGAGCACGTGCACGGTGTCGGCCAGCAGAACGGCCTCACGGATGTCGTGGGTGACCAGGACGACCGTCCAGCGGTAGCGCTGCCACATGTCGGCCAGCCACAGCTGCATCTCGGTGCGGGTCAGCGAGTCGAGCGCGCCGAAGGGCTCGTCGAGCAGCAGCACCGGGCGTTCCAGGACGACCGTGCGCAGCAGGGCCGCGCGCTGGCGCATGCCGCCGCTGAGCTGGAAGGGATAGGCGGACTGGAAGCCGTCCAGTCCGAAGGCCCCGAAGAGCTCGCCCGCCCGCCGCCGCGCCTCCTTCTTCCGTACGCCCTGGGCCTCCAGGCCGAGCGCGGTGTTGTCGAGCACCGTGCGCCAGGGGAACAGCAGGTCCTTCTGGGGCATGTAGGCGACCTTGCCGGAGGCCACCGACGCGCGGGAGCCGTCGACGAGGATCTCGCCCGAAGTGGGCGTGTCCAGGCCGGAGATCAGGTTGAACAGGGTGCTCTTGCCGCTGCCGCTCGGACCGATGACGGCCGCGAACTCGCCCGGCCGCACGGCGAGTTCGAGGTCGCGCAGCACCTGGAGCGACCCGAACGCCTTTCCCGCTCCCCTTACTTGGAGACCTCCCGGCGGTTGGAGACCGTCCCGTACTCGGCGACCATCCCGCTCCTGGAGAGCTCCCGGTTCTCGGAGACTCATGTCCGGCCTTCCTTCAGCAGCGCCCGCTCCCACGGCAGGACGAGCCGTTGCAGCAGATAGGTCGCCCCGAACAGGGCGATGCTCAGCAGGGCGGTGACCACGACCGCCGCGAAGACGAGGTCCGTGCGGAACGCGCTCTTCTGCGCCTGCATGTAGATACCGAGGCCCTTCTCGGCACCCGCGTACTCGGCGAAGACGGCGCCCACGACGGCGTAGGTGATGCTGACGCGCAGCCCGGTGAAGAAGTGCGGCAGCGCGCTCGGGACGCGGACGAGCCGGAAGGCGCGCCAGCGGCCGGTGCCGAGCGAGCGCAGCAGCCGCATCGCGTCGCGGTCGGTGGACGCGAAGCCCGCCGCGAGGTTCGCGGCGAGCGGGAAGAACGTCGTCAGGGTGACCACCAGCATCTTCGGCAGCAGTCCGAAGCCGAACCAGATGATCAGCAGGGGTGCCACGGCGACGATCGGGATGGTCTGCGAGGCCACCAGGAGCGGGTACAGGCCCCGGCGGGCCGCCGCCGAGAAGTCCAGGATCACGGCGACCAGCCAGGCGGCGGCGAAGGAGAGCGCGAAGCCGAGCAGGGTCTCCTGGAGGGTGGGCAGGGTCTGGTCCCACAGGTCGGTGCGGTTGGCCCAGCCCTGGTCGAGGACGCGGCCGGGGCTGGGCAGCACCGTCGGGTCGACGCCGGCGGCGGTGACGTACGTCTGCCAGCCGCCGATGACCACGGCGAGGACGAGGAGCGGTGGCCAGACGGCACGCAGTGCCGCCCTCACTGGGTGGCCGCCGGGAGATAGTCGTTGGTGAAGAACTCCGAGGCGTCGGGGGCCTCGGTGAGCTTCTTGCCGTTCTCGTCGGTCAGCAGCCCGGACCTGAAGTCGAAGTCGGCGAAGGCCTGCCAGCGCTCGGCGCTCTGGGTGCCGATCGTGCCGTCCTCCGCCCGGTAGTACTCCTTGGCGAGCAACCGCTCGCTCTCCTTGACCAGTTCGGTGTTGGTGAGGGTGCTCTTGTTGGCCGCGACGAGCAGGCCGGCGGCCTGGTCCGGGTTGTCGGCGGCGTACTCGTAGCCCTTGTCGACCGCGGCGACGAACTTCTCGGCGGTCTCCGGGTTGTCCTTCAGGTACTGGCTGGAGGACGCGATGAGGGTGGAGTAGATGGCCGGGACCCCGTAGTCGGCGAGCGCGAAGTCCTTCAGGGGCTTGCCCGTCTCCTTGGCCTCCAGGCCCTCCCAGGTCGGCATCGGCATCGCGAAGTCCGCCTTGCCCGCGTAGAGGGCCGCGTACGCCGAGGTGCTCAGCGTGATCTGCTTGAAGTCGCCCTTGCCGCCGTCCGCCTGGATGACCTTCTGGAGCAGGGCCTTCTCGTAGGGGGCGCCGAACCCGGCGTACGTCTTGCCGTCCAGGTCCTTGGGGGACTTGATGTCGTCGCGGTCGGCGCGTACGGAGACCGTGACGTTCGTCTTCTGCGTGACGGCGTACACCGACTTGATGTCCTGGCCGGCGGCGCGCGCGGTGGTGATGCCCTCCTGGTAGGAGATGCCGAAGTCCGCCTTGTGGTTGGCGATCAGCGTCTCGGGCGCGGTCGAGCCGTAGGGCACGATCTTCAGGTCGATCCCGGCGTCCTTGAACCAGCCCTTCTGCTGGGCGACGTAGATGCCGGTGTGGTTGGTGTTGGGGGTCCAGTCGAGGGCGAGGGTGACCGTGGTCGTGCCGTTCTCGGCGGCGGCGGACGTGGAGTCCTGCGAGGCGCAGCCGGTCAGGGCGAGCGCGGCGGCGGTGGATACGGCGAGCAGGGCGGTACGGCGTCTCATGGGAATCCTCGAAGGGGTGCGGCGCTGGTGGTCGGGGACGTGGGAGTGCTCCTCACGGCCGACACAGCGCGCTGCTGACCCGCATCAGGTCCACGGTCATACGCTTCGTCAGTTCCCTTGCCTGGCAGGTCACTTGGTGCCCACCGGGGCGGTTTCGAGCAGGTCGTTGGTGTACGAGGACTCCCAGTCCCGGGCGTGCGCGACGGCGCCGTTCCGGGCGAGCCAGTCGGCGTACGGGCCCATGCGGGTCTCGTCGATCACGCCCCAGTGGCCGCCGGCGCCGGTCCAGGTCGGGGCGACCAGGGCGAGGGAGCGGGCGATCAGCGGGCGGGAGAAGTAGGGGATCACGCGCTCCAGCAGGGCGCGGGTGGCGTCCTGTTCGGCGGCGGCCGCCGCGTAGCCGCGGGCGGTGGCGGACAGGAAGGCGCGCACCAGCTCGGGGCGGGTTTCGGCGAAGGACTCGGTCGTGCCGAGGAGGTAGCTGTGGTAGCGGGGGGCGCCGATCTCGTCGACAGGCCAGGTGAGCCGCCGCTCCTCGGGCAGGTCGCCGCGGAGCGCGTCCCAGGCCCAGTAGTTGCCGAAGGTGGCGTCGGCCTCGCCGGAGGCGATGTCGTCGACGGTGAGTTCGCGGTAGCCGGCGTCGACGGTGATCACCGCGTCCGGGTCACCGCCGTCGGCCGCGACGAGGTGGCGGACCATCGCGCGGCCCCGGGGGGTCGGGTTGTAGGCGAGGCGCCTCCCGGCGAGGTCGCGGGGGCGGGTGATGCCGGTCGAGCGGGCGGTCTGGATCGCCTCCAGGGCACGGTGGTTGACGGCGGCGACTGCCAGGAGCGGCCGGCCGTCGGCGGCGGCGCGGCGGGCCAGCAGCCGGTTCGGCGGGAAGATGCCGAAGTCCACCTCCCCGCGGGCCAGGTACGCCAGGGTGTCGCCGCGTCCCGGATCCTGGACGGCGAGTTCCACGTCGAGGCCCGCCTCGCGGTACCAGCCGCGGTCCCGGGCGACGTACATACCGGCGGAATTCGGCCAGGGGTGGAAGTAGTCGAGCATGACTCGGACGTGCGACATGGGGGAACTCCGCATACGGCACTCAGGCCTCAGCAGGGCCTGGTGAATGAGAAGGGGAGAGAGAAGGGGAACCGGTCCGGGTCAACAACAGGAGCGGGCCGCCGCGGCGGGCGCCGGGGGACAGAGCTGCTCGACTGCTGAAGACATGCGGTACTCCTACGCGGGCACTGAGGCAGGGCCTCTGAGTGTCAAGTGGTGCGGTCGGCGTTCCCATGGGGATCGTGGCCGGACGATGCCGACTCGGATCCCAGACGCCCTCTCAGCCCAACCGGGTAGGGGCTCCCGCGTAGATGTCCGGAACCATAACCCCGAACGGCTGTTCCTGTGCAAGCGTCGTCCACCATGTGGGAAGAATCTGCCCAGTGAGCGAGATCTCGCAGCTCAGAGGCGTCTTCCGCGCCGACGCCCGCGTTAGCATCCGGCCATGACCGACGCCCAGCACCCCACACCCCCGCTGTCCGGCTCACTGCTTCCCGGGCCGCTGGTCGACGACGCCTGGCTGGCGGACCGCCTCGACGACCCGCGGCTGGTCGTCCTCGACGCCACCGCGCTGCTTCCCTCACCGGGCCACGACGGCGACCACCGCTCCGGCAGCGGTCAGGAGCGGTGGGCGGAGCGGCACATCCCGGGCTCCCGCCACGCGGACCTCACGGGTGAGCTGTCCGACCCCGGGGCGCCGTACCACTTCGCGGTCCCCTCGCCGAAGGCGCTGGCCGCCGCGCTCCAGCGGCTCGGCGTACGGGACGACAGCGAGGTCGTCGCGTACGACAGCGGCGGCGGCATCTGGGCGGCCCGGCTGTGGTGGATGCTGCGGGCGATCTCCGTACCGGCGGCGGTACTCGACGGAGGGCTGCAAGTCTGGGAGGCGGCCGGGCGGCCGGTTGCCGACGGGCCGCCGCGGGAGCCCGCGCGGACGGCGGGAACGCTCACCCCCGTCCCCCTCCCCCACGCCTGGACCGCCCTCCCCGACATCGAAGCCGTGCTGCGCGGTGAGCGGCCGGGGACGCTCGTCTGCGCGCTTCCGGAGTCCGGGTTCGACGGCAGTGCGCCGACCCGGTACTCGCGGCGCGGGCACATCCCCGGCAGCCTGAGCCTGCCCGGCCGGGGTCTGCTCGACGAGGCCGGCCGGTTCCTGCCGCGCGCCGAACTCGCCGCGCGCGTCGGGGCGGTGCTCGACGACACCGCCTCCCCCGTCGTCCTGTACTGCGGCGGCGGGATCTCCGCGGCCGGCGCCGCCCTCGCGCTGACACTGCTGGGCCGCGAGGACGTCACCCTGTACGACGGCTCCCTGGAGGAATGGTCGGCGGACCCGGCGCGACCCCTCGTACGACAGGACTGACCTGCGCGGACACCGGCCTTTCCACGGTCTGTCGGTGGCATAAGGGGGCCTGGCGGCGGCGTGCGGGAAGCCTGTCGGTGACGTTCGGTGAAGCCTGTCGGTGGCGCGTAGGAGGCTGTGGGCGGGCTGTCGGTGGTTTGTCGGTGGCGGCTGGCACCTTGGTGGCCATGACGCGAATCGACAACTATCCCCGACAAGTCGCCGACGGCCGGACGGCCGTGACCGTACGGGGGCTGGTCAAGCACTACGGCGAGACCAAGGCGCTGGACGGCGTCGACCTGGATGTGCGCGAGGGCACCGTGATGGGTGTGCTCGGGCCGAACGGCGCCGGCAAGACCACCCTCGTCCGCATCCTGTCCACCCTGCTCGCCCCGACCTCCGGTCAGGCCACCGTCGCCGGCTTCGACGTCGTACGGCAGCCGCGGCAGCTGCGCCGGGTGATCGGCCTCACCGGCCAGTACGCCTCCGTCGACGAGAAGCTCCCGGGCTGGGAGAACCTCTACATGATCGGCCGGCTCCTCGACCTGTCCCGCAAGGACGCCCGGGCCCGCGCCGACGAACTCCTGGAGCGGTTCTCACTCACCGAGGCGGCCAAGCGGCCGACGAGCACGTACTCCGGCGGTATGCGGCGCAGGCTGGACCTGGCGGCCTCCATGATCGGGCAGCCGACCGTCCTCTTCCTCGACGAACCGACCACCGGGCTCGACCCCCGCACCCGCAACGAGGTGTGGCACGAGGTGAAGCGCATGGTCGGCGAGGGCGTCACCGTACTGCTCACCACCCAGTACATGGAGGAGGCCGAGCAGCTCGCCTCCGAGCTGACCGTCGTCGACCGGGGCAAGGTCATCGCCAACGGCCGCATCGAGGAGCTCAAGGCCCGCGTCGGCGGCCGCACCCTGCGCGTCCGCCCGGCCGACCCGCTGCAACTGCGCCCGCTCGCGGCCGACCTGGACAGCCTCGGCATCACCGGGCTCGCCAGCACGACCGTGGACACCGAGCGCGGCGTGGTACTGGTCCCGATCCTCAGCGACGAGCAGCTCACCGCCGTGACCGGAGCGGTCATCGCGCGGGGTATCACCATCTCCTCCATCACCACCGAACTGCCCAGCCTGGACGAGGTGTTCCTCTCCCTCACCGGCCACCGCGCGAGTGCTCCGCAGGACGCCGCGCCCACCGACGCACGCGAGGAAGTCGCCGTATGACCGCCGCCACTCTCACCCCCGATTCCCAGACCGATTCCAAGGCCGACTTCACGGCCGACGCCCGCATCCCGCTGCGCGCGCATCTGCGCCACACGGGGGCTCTCGTCCGCCGCAACCTCCTGTGGATCCGCCAGGACCCGGAGTCGATGTTCGACGCGATCCTCTTCCCGGTCATCTTCACCCTGCTGTTCGTGTACGTCTTCGGCGGCTCCATCGGACAGTCGCTGGGCGGCGGCCAGGAGGCGTACGTGCAGTACGTGGTGCCCGGGCTGATGGCCATGATGGGCATGAACATGGCCCAGGGGGTCGGCACCGGCTTCAACCAGGACTTCAACACCGGGGTCATGGACCGGTTCCGGTCCCTGCCGATCGGGCGCGGCTCCGTGCTGTTCGCCAAGATCGCGGTGGAGCTGATGCGGATGCTGTCCGCGACCGCGGTCCTCATGGTGATCGGCGTCCTGGTGGGCTTCGACATCACCAACTGGCCCGGACTGCTCGCCGCGGTGGCCCTGTCCACGGTGTTCGGCTCGGCGCTGATGTGGGTGTTCCTCACGCTCGGCGTGGTCATGAAGAGCGCGCAGTCCGTGCAGGCCATGGGCTTCCTGGTGCTGATGCCGCTGCAGTTCGGCTCGTCGATCTTCGCGCCGACCGAGTCGATGCCGGGCTGGCTGCAGAACTTCACCGACTACAACCCGCTGTCCGCCCTGGCGGACACCGCCCGTGGGCTGATGGTCGGCGGCCCGGTCGCGCACGACCTGTGGGTGACCCTCGGCTGGTCGGTGGCCATCACGGCGGTGATGGCGCCGATAGCGATCCACAAGTTCCGTACCAAGAGCTGACGTTCGGCTCCCGAACGGCTTCCCCGGTCCGCGTCAGATGAGGGCGGCGGCCTCCTCCATGGAGAGCCCGCCGCCCTCGGCGTACGCGGCCTCGTACACCGCGTCGTCGAGTACCGCCCGCACCCCGGCCTCGGCCCGGGTGCGCGACTCGTCCTCCATCGGGGCCGCGAAGTGCTCCGGCGGCAGGAGTCGGTCGGAAGCGCCCAGCAGCCGGGCCGCGTCGGGGGCGCGCTCGGCGCCGTACAGGCCGGTGAGGGCGATGGCGGCGGTGACCAGGTGCGCGGAGACCAGGTTCGGCGTGACCATCCGCGACAGCGGGTCCACGGACCGCTCCAGCGCGCCTCGCACCTTGTCCAGGGCGTCCGCGTACTGTCCGTCGACCGCGTCCAGCCAGGCTTCCGTCCCGAGGATGAACCCGTCGACGATCACGAACGTGCTGCCCGCGAACTCCTCACGCAGCAGCCGCAGTTGCTCACGCCCCTCGTCGATCCGTCCGGTGCGGCCGAGCCACATGGTGAGGAAGATGCGGCCCGCGGGCAAGGCCTCGTTGATCACGCCACGGCCCAGTGCCAGCACCTCGCGCAGCATCCGCTCGCCCCGCTCGGGCTCGCCCAGCTCGATGTACATGCTGCCGAGGCGGACACTCAGCACCGCCTGCTGGGCCCGGGCACCGAGTTCCTCGGCGTACGCCATCGCCTCCGCGTAGTCCGCCGCGGCGGGCCCGAACTCGCCTCTGCGCTCATGGGCCTCGCCGCGTGCCGAGAGCGCCTCGGCCGTGCCCCAGGCATCGCCGACGCGGGCGAAGATCTCCAGCGACTCGTCGGCGTCCCGGGTCGCGCCGCCCGCCCAGTCGGTCCGGTTGGCGAGGATGTTGGCGCGCATCTGGAGGGCGGCGCCGAGCTCCCATTCGAGGCCGAGCTCGCGGCAGGTGCTGACGGTGACGTCGATGACGGAGCGCATCCGGTCCATGTCACCGGTGAGCATGACGGCGTAGAACCAGAAGCTGCCGGGGCTGCGGCAGGTCTGCGGGAGACCCGGCCGGTAGGTGTCGCTGATGACGTGCAGCTTCCGCTGGGACTCCGGGCTCTGCCAGGTGCCCATGTCCATGTCCATACAGGCGAGTTGGATGAGGTGCACACCGCGCCGGGCCTCCTCCATGACGTCCGGGGCGAGCGGCGGCGGGCCGGCCGTGCAGCTCTCGTACAGCGGGGCGGCCGGGCGCGCGGGCGCCACGAACGGGTCGGGGCCGAGGCCCATGACCTCGCGGGACCAGGTGCGGGCCTCGATGCGCTGGTCGCGCATCTGCCAGTACCAGTGCAGCGACAGGACGAGGCAGACGGCCTCCTGCTCGTCGCGCTCGGCGACGGCGAGCCGCAGGGCGGTGCGCAGGTTCTCGTACTCGCGCTCGAGCAGCGCGATCGCCGCGGACTGCCCCGGACCGCGCAGCGCGGGGTCGGTGGTGCGGGCGAGTTCGCGGTAGTACGTGAGGTGGGCGCGCTCGGCCGCGGCACGCGAACCGGTTTCCTCCAGCCGCTCGCCCGCGTACTCGGCGACGGTCTCCAGGAGCCGGTAGCGCATCCCCCCGTCCGCCGAAGGGGCCGCCACGACAAGGGACTTGTCGACGAGTGAGCCGAGTGTCTCCAGGGCGCGGGGTCCGCAGACGGCCTCGGCGGCGGCGAGGGCGCAGCCGCCGGCGAACACGGACAGCCGCCGCAGTACGTCGCGTTCGTCCTCGTCGAGGAGGTCCCAGGACCAGTCGACGACCGCACGCAGGGTCTGCTGCCTCGGCAGGACCGTCCGGGAACCCGAGGTCAGCAGGCGGAACCGGTCGTCGAGGCGGTCGGCGATCTGTCTGGGGGTGAGCATCCGCAGCCGGGCGGCGGCGAGTTCGATGGCGAGCGGGAGACCGTCGAGCCGCCGGCAGATCTCGGCGGCCGCCTCGGAATCGTCCTCGATCCGGAAGTCCGGCCGCGCCGCCGATCCGCGGTCGGCGAGCAGCCGCAGCGCGAAGGGTTCGGGCAATGGCTCCACCGGGCGCAGCAACTCCCCCGGTATGCCGAGGGGTTCACGGCTGGTGGCGAGCACCGTCAGTCCGGGGCAGCGCTTGAGCAGCTCCTCGACGAGGTGCGCGGCGGCGTCCACGACGTGTTCGCAGTTGTCGAGGATCAGCAGCATGCGGCGCGTGGCGCAGTGCTCGGCGAGCCGGTTGAGGGGGTCGTCGTGCCGGTCGGAGACCGCTCGCATCTCCTCGGCTCCGGCGCCGCGCAGCACGGTCTCGCGCGCGCCGACGGCGGTGAGCACGGCCTCGGGCACGGCCTTCGGGTCGTCGACCGGGGCCAGTTCGGCCAGCCACACCCCGTCCCGCGCCGTGTCCCCCACGGTCTCCGCCGCCTCCTGCGACAGCCGCGTCTTCCCCGCCCCGCCGGGTCCGAGCAGGGTCACCAGACGGGCCGCCGCGAGGTCGCCCCGGATGGCATCGATGTCGGCCTCCCGGCCGACGAAGGAGGTGAGCCGGGCCCGGAGGTTGCCGGAGGGCGGGGGCTGCTGCGCTTGGGGCCCCGGCGCCTTGGGCTGGGCCGGTGTCAGCAACTGCGCGTGCAGGGCGCGCAGTTCGGCGCCCGGGTCGGAGCCGAGCCGGTCGGCCAGCAGTTGTCGTACGGACTCGTAGGCGGCCAGGGCCTCCGCCGGGCGGCCCAATTCGCGCAGGGCGCGCAGGCGCAGGGCCTGGAGGGGCTCGTCCAGGGGGTGGCTGTCGCAGAGGGCGGTGAGTTCGGGCAGGGCCTGTTCGGCGTCGCCGAGGGCGAGGGCCGCGGTGAGGCGGGCGCGGCGCGCGTCGAGGCGGCGGGTCTCCCAGCGGGCGGACTCCGCGGCGCGGTCCGGGAGGTCGGCGAGAGCGGGGCCGTGCCACAGGGCGAGGGCGTCGTCGAGGACGGCCGCGGCTTTCGCGGGGTCGCCGTCTGCCAGCGCGCGGGTGCCCTCGCCCGCCAGCCGCTCGAAACGGTGCAGGTCGACGTCGTCGGCGCTCGCGGTGAGCCGGTAGCCGCCCTCCGCCGAGTGCACCGCGTCCGCGCCGAGCGCTCTGCGCAGCCGCCCGACCAGCGCCTGGAGCGCGCCGGACGCGTCCGCGGGCGGGTCGCCGTCCCACACCTCGTCGACCAGGACGGACACGGGCACGGTCCGTCCTGGCCGTAGTGCGAGCACGGTCAGCAGGGCACGCAGCCGCGCACCGCCGACCGGGAGGGACGTGCCGTCGGAACGAAGTGCCTGGGTGGTGCCGAGGATGCGGTAGCGCACGGGGTCCATTGTCTCTGGTGGCTCGGGGTTCGGGCATCGGGCACCGACCCGTCGGCGGCCGGCTCGCGTGAAGGTGAAGGTCGTCAGGGCACCATGCCCCCACCTTCTCCGGAACCAATGGGCGATGGCGAGACGTTTTCCGAATGCGCCCGGTACGGTCGGGCAGGCCCAGCTCACGCGTACCAGTCCAGGGAGCCCCATGACCACCGCAGCGACCCGCCGCAGCGACCGGAGGATCAGCCCCGTCTTCGTCGGGATCGTGGCCGTGACGGCGGTGACGGGCTGGGCGGCCTGGACCGACTTCGCCGCGCAGCCCGGTGTGGCTGTGTTCCTGTTCGTGACGGGCGCGTGGATCGTCTCGCTCTGTCTGCACGAGTACGCGCACGCGCGGACCGCCCTGCACAGCGGCGACATCTCGATCGGCGCCAAGGGCTATCTGACGCTGAACCCTCTGAAGTACACACACGCGCTGCTGAGCATCGTGCTGCCCGTCATCTTCGTGATCATGGGCGGGATCGGTCTGCCCGGTGGTGCGGTGTTCATCGAGCGGAGCCGGATCCAGGGCCGCTGGAAGCACAGCCTGATCTCGGCGGCGGGTCCGCTCACCAACGTGCTCTTCGCGATCGTGTGCACGGCGCCGTTCTGGCTGGACGCCCTGGACGGGGTGCCGGCGACCTTCCGCTACGCGCTGGCGTTCCTCGCGCTGCTCCAGGTCACGGCCGCGATCCTGAACTTCCTGCCGGTGCCGGGCCTGGACGGGTACGGCGTGATCGAGCCCTGGCTGTCGCACGGTGTCCGGCGTCAGGTGGAGCCGTTCGCGCCGTTCGGCCTGCTCGCGGTGTTCGCGGTGCTGTGGATCCCGTCGGTGAACACGGCGTTCTTCGACGCGGTGTACTCGATCCTGGGCGGCCTCGGCATCGACGACGTCGAGCGGTACTGCGGGCAGGAGCTGTACCGCTTCTGGTCCGGCACCAACGAGTTCTGCTCCGTCAGCCAGTGACGGAGCCCGACTCCGTACGGGCCCTGCCGCGCCGCACGTAGTACCACGTCATGTTGGACGACAGACCGGCCAGCAGCACCCACACGATCCCCAGCAGGCTGCCCTGCACGAAGGAGACGACGGCCGCGGCGACGGAGAGTACGCAGACGGCGAGGGCGTAGAGGGCGAGGCGGGGCATGAGGTCGGCTCCTGTCGGGGGACACTGCTTGCCACCAGTGTCCCCCACCCGACCGGGCGGTTCTACACGTCCGTCAGGCGCAGGCCCGCGTGGGCCTTGTAGCGCCGGTTGACCGAGATCAGGTTGGCGACCAGGGACTCGACCTGGTGGGCGTTGCGCAGCCGGCCGGAGAAGACGCCGCGCATGCCCGGGATGCGGCCGGCGAGCGCCTGCACGATCTCGACGTCGGCGCGCTCCTCGCCGAGGACCATCACGTCGGTGTCGATCTCCTTGATCTCCGGGTCCTGGAGGAGGACGGCGGAGAGGTGGTGGAAGGCCGCGGTGACCCGGGAGTCCGGCAGCAGGGCGGCGGCCTGCTCGGCGGCGCTGCCCTCCTCCGGCTTCAGCGCGTACGCGCCCTTCTTGTCGAAGCCGAGCGGGTTGACGCAGTCGACGACGAGCTTGCCCGCCAGTTCCTCGCGCAGCGACTCCAGGGTCTTGCCGTGGCCCTCCCAGGGCACGGCGACGATCACGATGTCGCTGCGCCGCGCGCACTCGGCGTTGTCGGCGCCCTCGACGCCGTGTCCGAGCTCGCCGGCCGCCGCCTCGGCACGGTCCGCCGCCCGCGAGCCGATGATCACCCGCTGGCCGGCCCTGGCGAGCCGGTAGGCGAGGCCCTTGCCCTGCGGGCCGGTGCCGCCGAGCACGCCGACGACGAGTCCGGACACGTCGGGGAGGTCCCAGGGGTCCTTGGCCGGGGCCTTCTGTGCGGCGTTCTGGGCGGCGTTCGGTGCGCTGTCAGTAGAGGTCATGGGCCGACTTTACGTGCGCGGATCCCGGCCGCGCGGGTCAGGTGAGAGCCGTCACGGGGATGCGGCGGAAGGTGATCGTCTCGTACGCGCCGAAGTCGCCCGTCTCGTAGAGGAGTCCGACGGTCGCGGTGTCGGCGCGTACGAGATCGGAGTACGCGGCGGGCAGTCCGTCGACCGTGTGCGCGGGCCGCCAGGTGACGCCGTCGTCGGTGGAGGCGCGGACGGTCATCAGGGCGCGGTGACCGGGGGCGGCGGGGCCGGAGTAGAGGAGCAGGTCGGGGTCGCGGAGGTGGAGGACGCTGCCCTGGACGACGGGGGTGGTGAGGCCGGCCTGCGGGCGGAAGGGCTTGAGCAGGGTCTCACCTCCGTCGCGGGAGTAGGCGTCGGCTCGGGTGCCGGGGGCGGGCGAGTCGTTGCGGGTGTTGAAGTAGACGCGTCCGTCGGGGAGTTCGGCGGCGGTGGTCTCGTTCGCGTTGACGTAGCCGCTGGTGTTGTCGTCGACGTATCCGGTGGTCCAGGTCAGGCCGCCGTCGTCGCTCAGCAGGCAGTGGCCGCCGTCGTACCTGCCCTCGGTGCCGTCGTCGTCGCCCTGCGGCGGGAGGGAGTGGTTGGCGGGGACGACGATACGGCCGGAGGCCAGTTGGAGGGCGTGGCCCGGTGTGGTGGCGTACCACCGCCAGGACTCGTCCTTCGTGCCCGCGGTGATGTCCGTCGGCTCCGACCAGGTGAGTCCCTCGTCGTCGCTGTGCTGGACCCAGACACGGCGGCCGTCGGCGGCCTGTACCTCGCCGCGGCGGATGGCCTTCTCGGTGGCGTGGGCCGCGTTGCGGACGTGGACGAGCAGGACACGGCCGGTGTCCAGGACGACCGGGGACGGGTTGCCCGCGAGGTGCTCGCCGTTGCGGGCGGCGACCTGGAGCGGGCCCCAGGTGCGGCCGCCGTCCATGGACCGCTTCAGCACGATCTCGATGTTCCCGAAGTCCTCCTGGGAGCCGAGCCGGCCCTCGCAGAAGGCGAGCAGGTTCCCGGCGGCGGTGGCGACGACGGCCGGGATACGGAAGCTCGCGTAGCCCTCCTGGCCGGCCGTGAAGGGAACGGACGTCTCGATGTCTTCGGTGGCCTCGGTGACGTCGGTGGCCTCGGTGCTTGTCATGGGTCCCTCCTTACCCCCTGGCGGGGCCCTTTGCCCAGCTTGGGGGAATTCGTGTCGAACTGCGGGCCGCGAGTGGCCGGTTGCGGCAGGATGCTTGTCCATGGATGCCGTACGGGTCGCGTTGCTGCGCGAAGTGCTCGCCGGGACCGAGTGGTTGGGGTCCACGCGGCGGTTCGCCAGGGTGCTGCGGGGGTCCGTGATGTCGTACGGGGGCGGGCTGCTGCTGGTGGGCACGGAGGAGTACGAGCCGTGGCATCTCGCCGCCCATCTGGTCGACGAGGCGGCCTGGTCGGGGACGCCGGAGCTGTCGCCGACTTTGGTGCGGCACGGAGCGCGTGCGTCGGATCCGGCCCATCTGGCGGTGGGGCTGGGGCGGGTCGAGGCCGCGCGGCGGGGGGAGACGCTGCTCGTGGTGTCCCCGGGCGCGACCGGTGCGCCGCTCCTGGAGCGAGTCCACGACGCCCGCCGGGCCGGGGCCACTGTGCTGGCGCTCGACGCGGGTGACCGCGAACTGGAGACACTGGCCCACGAGGCACTCACCGTGCCGGACAGCCCCGACCTCGACCTCGACACCGTGCAGCACCTCGTCAGCGCGGCGGCCGGCGAGAACGCGCTGCCCTCACCCCGAGGGCGACGCCGCTTCCGCGACCGCCTGTCCCGCCTCGCGGACCAACTGACAGCGCCGCCTTCGGCTCGGTGGTGACGGGCGGGGCGGGGGTGACCGACGACTAGGCCCGGGTCGGGCCGGGACCGCCTCGGGGCGAGCGGCGCGGGCAAGGCGGGGACGGTGAGCCGATTCCCCGCCCCGCCTCGCGGCCTACAGGCGCCCCCGGGGACGCCTCGGCGACGCCTCAGCCGTCCTGTCCGGCCCCCGGCCCCTTGCCCGACGCGTCGTGCCACCGGGGGTCCGTCTCCCATTCGAGGTTCCGCTCACGGGCCATTTCCATGGCGCGTTCGGCCTCGGACCGCGAGGCGTAGGGACCGAAGCGGTCCTTGCCGGGGCAGTCGGGGCCTTCCTCGACCTTCTTGTGTTCCAGGCAGTAGTACCATTCGCCGGGTTTGCCGACGGTGCGCTTCTTGAACAGGGCCATGACCGGCTCCTTTCGCCACGGACATGGTCCCCCACGCCCGCTGGTTAGACTCGCTGGCATGTCTGGCCAGTCGCTGCTCGTACCAGGGGAGCTCTCTCCCACCCGTCCCGTCCCGGGAAACATCAGGCGCCCCGAGTATGTGGGCAAGCCCGCCCCCACGCCGTACACCGGCCCGGAGGTGCAGACGCCCGAGACGATCGAGGCGATGCGGACCGCCGGGCGGATCGCCGCGCGGGCGATGGCGGAGGCCGCGAAGCTGATCGCGCCGGGCGTCACGACGGACGAGCTGGACCGGGTCGCCCACGCGTACATGTGCGACCACGGGGCCTACCCCTCGACCCTCGGCTACCGCGCCTTCCCCAAGTCGCTGTGCACCTCCGTCAACGAGGTCATCTGCCACGGCATCCCGGACTCCACGGTCCTGCGTGACGGCGACATCATCAACCTGGACGTGACGGCGTACATCGGCGGGGTGCACGGCGACAACAACGCCACCTACCTCGTCGGTGACGTCGACGAGGAGAGCCGGCTGCTCGTCGAGCGGACCCGGGAGTCGCTCGACCGCGCGATCAAGGCGGTCAGGCCGGGCCGCCAGATCAACATCATCGGGCGCGTCATCGAGTCGTACGCGAAACGCTTCGGCTACGGGGTGGTCCGGGACTTCACCGGGCACGGGATCAACTCCTCCTTCCACTCCGGTCTGATCATTCCGCACTACGACAGCCCCCACGCGAAGACCGTCATCCAGCCCGGGATGACGTTCACGATCGAGCCGATGCTCACGCTCGGCACGCACGAGTACGACATGTGGGACGACGGCTGGACGGTCGTGACCAAGGACCGGAAGCGGACGGCGCAGTTCGAACACACACTGGTCGTCACCGACACCGGCGCCGAGATCCTCACTCTCCCGTAGACCGTCCCGCAGGCCCTCCCGCAGGTCATGTCCTAGCCTCTGCCCCGGCTTCCGGAGCCCACACAGCCCGCCCTGATCACAGGGTGGGCTGTTTCGTACGGACCGGCCGGGGATTCGCGGTACGTTTTTACCGACAGCCCGTCGGGAACATATTTACCGACGGTACGTCGGAAACTTGTTGACTTAGGTAAGCCTAACCATAGAAAATCCGACGTGCAGTCGCCTTTCCCTTCACCACCGGAGGTTCCACCATGAACTCGTCGGGTTCGGCGTTCTCGACGCTCATCCGCACCGCCTCGCACGAGCAGCACACGGAGGCGGAGACCTCGACGTTCATGAGCGACCTGCTCGGCGGCAGGCTCGGAGTCGAGGCGTACGCGCGCTACACCGAGCAACTGTGGTTCGTGTACGAGGCGTTGGAGGCGGACGCCGAGAGGCTGGCGTCCGACCCGGTGGCCGGACCCTTCATACAGGCCGAGTTGACGCGCCGCGACGCGCTGGAGGCCGACCTCGCCCACCTCCGGGGCCCGGACTGGCGCACGACGCTCACCGCGCTGCCCGCGACCCGGGCCTACGCCGACCGCGTCGCCGAGTGCGCCCGGACCTGGCCCGGCGGCTACGTCGCCCACCACTACACCCGTTACCTCGGCGACCTCTCCGGCGGCCAGATCATCCGCGGCAAGGCCGAGCAGACCTGGGGCTTCGACCGCAAGGGCGACGGCGTGCGGTTCTACGTCTTCGAGGACATCACCAACCCCGCCGCCTTCAAGCGCGCCTACCGCGAACTCCTGGACGGCATCAACGCCGACGACCTGGAGAAGCAGCGGATCGTAACGGAGTGCAAGCGGGCGTTCGCCCTGAACACGGCGGTCTTCCGGGCACTGGGAGAAGAGTTCCCGCTGACGGCGTGACGGAGATTCTCAGCCCGTCCGGCGCTTGAGGACGAGCGCGAAGCGCGACAGGGGGGTCTGGGGGCGCAGCAGCCCCCAGGAACGGGACGGGAAGGGGCGGAGGGGGCGAAAGAACACCCTCAGCCCCGCACCAACCGCACCCGGCCCCCCACCTCGACCCAGCCCCCCGGCTGCGGCGCCGTGAGTATCTGCGACCCGGCCCCCTGGACGATGTTGAGCGCCCGCCCCAGCCGAGCCGTCAGCTGAAGCGCCGCCGCCCCTGTGGCCTCGTCCTCCTCGACCCCGTCCCCGCGCCCGGAGAACCCACGGGCGCGGACCCGCCCCGCCGCCTCGTCCTCCCACGCCCAGGCGAAGATCCTCTCCCACTGCCCGAAAGGCGTGGGAGGTACCCCCACCCCGGCCGCCGGCAGGGCGAGCGACTCGACCTCCCCGGCCGTGGCGTACTGCCGCAGCGTCAGCGGCGCCGTCCACTCGGGCCGCGCCTCGATCCAGCTGAACTCGCCGTCGAGCCGGGTGCCCACCACCCCGGCGGGCGTGACGAGTTCGGGCACGTCGAGGAGCCAGGCCGCACCGACGCAGGGGTATCCCGCGAACGGCAGCCGGACGCTGGGCGTGTAGATGTCGATGACCCCGCGCTCGGGGTCGTCCACGAACACGGTCTCGCTGAAACCGAGTTTCCCGGCGAACAGCTGCCGCTCCTCGGTGTCCGGCATGACGGAGCCCTCGCGGACGACCCCGAGCTCGTTGCCGTGTCGCCCGCCGGGACCGCAGAAGACCCGCAGCACGTCGTATTCAGTCACTCCGGCATTCAAACACCAACCGGCCCGCCCCGGTCCACGAGACCGCCGCGGAGCGGTGGCCGGACGGACAGGGGCGGACCGACAGTCCGTCCGCGGACGCGGACGCGGACTACGAAGCCAGCCGCCTCCTGCGCACCGCGACGACCACACCCGCGCCCGCCGCGACGGTCACGGCCGCCGCGGCACCGAGCGCGCCCGCCGGCACGTCCGAGCCGGTCGAGGCGAGCGAACCGCCCGTGCCCCCGGTCGTGCCTCCCGTCGTGGAGCCGGTGGTGCCGGTGCCGCCCGTGGTCCCGGACGTGCCCGACGTGCCACCGGTGCCGGCGGTCTCCGACTCGTCGTCGGACGGGAGTTGGGCGTCCTCGCTCAGCGCCACCGACAGGTCCACCGGGTCGAGCTCGGCGCCGGCCGTGTAGAAGCCGCCGAACGCCTCGGCGCCCGCGTCCGTCAGGGTGGCCGTGACGTCGTCGACGGCGATGACGTCGTCGTCAACGGTCAGTTCGGCCGAGGCGGCCTTGAGCTTCGCGAGGACGACGTCGTCGGACTTCTCGCCGAGGCTCTCGACATCGGCGGTCAACTCGCCCGAGCCGCCGTCGAGTTCCGCCTTGAGGTCGCTGAGGGTGAGGTCGAGGCCGTACTCGCCGTTCTCCTCGTGGCCCTTGAAGTTCACCGAGCCCTCGAAGGCGGCGGAGAGGGTGCCGGCGTCCGTGTCGTAGGTGCCGGTGCCGTCCACGAAGGTGAAGACGCCGTTGCCGGTGGCCTGGGTCGCGCCGCCCGACGCGGTGATCTTCCCCTTGGCGACGCCGTCCACGACGTACGTACGGAAGGACTGCTTCACGCCCCAGCCGAGGGCGCCGTCGACGATGTCGCCCTTGGTGGCGGCGCTCTCGGAGGGCGAGGCGCTCGTCTGCGTGGGCGAAGGCGTCGTGGTCCGCGTGGCGGTCGGCGACGGAGTCGTGGTCCGCGTCGGCGTGGGGGTCGGCGTCACGGTCGGCGTCGGCGACTGGGACACGGTCTTCTGCACCAGCGTCACCGGGTCGCCGACCGCGTCCTTGTAGCTCGCGCTGCCGAGGACGTCCGCCGCCTCGGCCGTGAGCTTGGTCGCCATGTCCTTCATGTCACGCGTGACGGTGACCGTGGCGAGCGGCACGTCGTCCGACTTCGTGGTGACCGGCGTCGAGCCCGTCGCCGGCGTGGTCGTCTTCGTCACGTCGGCGGTGATCTCGGTGCTGGCGCTGTCGAACTTCACGTCGGTGAGGGTGATGTCGAAGCCGTGCGCCTTGGAGACGACGTTCAGGCTGCCCTTGAAGCCGAGGCCGAGCGTGTGCGCGGTGGTGTCGTAGGTGCCGGTGCCGTCCACGAAGGTGAACGCGCCGTTGCTCGCGGCCTGGGTGGCGCCGTCCGCCGTCGTGAAGGTGCCCTGCGCGTAGGCGCCGGTCACGTACGAGCGGTACGACTCCTTGATGCCCCACGTCAACTCGTAGCCGGTGAGCGGGGTTTCGGCCGCCGCCGCGGTGGAGGCGCCGATGGTGGCGAGCGCGGTGGCACCCAGTGCGGCGGCCGTCGCGACGGCTGCGGCGAGGGCGAGGGGACGGCGTGCTCTGACGGACATGAAGGTGGTTCTCCTTGTCGGGTGGTCCGCGAAACGGCGGACGGTATAAGGGGGTTCAGTCCTCGTCGGGGACCGCCGCGGCCGCTCGGGCCCGGCGCCCGCGGAGGACGAACGCGAAGGCCGCGCCCGCCACCAGCAGGAAGCCGGCCAGCAGGCCGATGGGAAGGACCGGTGCGCCGTCGGAGGTGTCGGCGGCGGCCTCGGAGGTGTCGGTCTCGGTCGTGTCGGTCCCGGCCGGTGTTCCGGCGGCCGAGGGGGAGGCGCTCCCGCCGGCCGAGCTGCCCAGGTCGGGCAGGGCGGGCAGCGCCGCGTCGTCGGTGAGGGCGACGGCGAGCGAGAGGGGGTCCATCGCGGTGCCCGCCCGGTACATCCCGCCGAAGGCCTTCGCGCCCTGTGCGGTGAGCTTCGTCGGCGCCTCGGTCAGCTCCACGAGGTCCTCGCGCGGGGTGAAGTCCTTCGCGGTGAAGGTGGCGAGCGCGACCTTCCTGCCGTTGAAGTCAGCGCCGGCCACATCGGCGTACAGCGTGCCCTTGGCGTCCTTGACGGTCACCCGGAGGCCGCTCAGCCTCAGGTCGAGGCCCTGTTCACCGGTGAAGCGCACCGCGCCCTCGAACCGCGCCTCCAGCGAGCGGTCGCTCTTCCCGTACGTCCCCTCACCGCGGGGGAAGCGGAAGAGCGCGCCGCCGTCCTGGGCTCCCGACGACAGGGTCCACTTGCCCCGCGCGATGTCGCCGGTGACGTACTCCCGGAAGGTGCGGCGTACGCCCCAGTCGACGGCGCCGTTCGCGATGGCGCCCGAAGTCTCCTTCTTCCGGGCGGACTTCGTGGCCGTGGGCGTGGGTGTGCTCGACGCCTTCGGTGTGCCGGCCGCGGCCGCCACGTCCGCGGACAGGCTCACCGGGTCCAGCGCGGTCCCAGCCGTGTAGTACCCGGCGAAGGACCGCGCGCCCTGTGAAGTCAGCGTGGCGGGAAGGTTGTTGAGCTGGACGGCGGTGCCGCCGCCCGACATGTCGATCCCGCCCAGGGAGAGGGAGGCGAAGGGCACCTGCGAGGACGTCGTGACCGCCCCGGTGCCCTTCGCCTTGCTGGTGATGTCGACGTAGAGGGTGCCGCTGCCGCCGGAGACGCGGACGGTGGGGCGGCTGATCGTCAGGTCGAGCTGGTAGCCGCCGCCGGCGTCCTTGTGTCCGACGAAGTGGACCCCGCCGGAGAAGGAGGCGGAGAAGGCACCGGTGTCGCCGTCGTAGGTGCCCGTCGCCGAGTGGAAGCGGAACTGGCTCGCGCCGACCGTGGCCGCCCCGCCGGTGAGGGAGTAACTCCCCTTGGCGATCGGCCCGGTGACATAGCTCTGGAAGGAGGACTTGATGCCCCAGTCGAGCCGGCCGCCCTGGACGCCCCGGCCGGCGGCGTGCGCCGCGGTGGCGGTGAGCAGTGCTCCCGGCAGAGCTCCCAGCACGACCGCACAGACCGCGCCGATCAGGGCCCTCAGGCGCACGGACATGGGTGTCCTCCGGGTATGAAGTCAGGATCCGGCCACTGACCGGCTGGAAAGGTAGGAAGGTAAGGCTAACCTAAGCTATCTCCGCAGATGCCGGAAGAGGGCCGAGAGGACGGATGGACGAGGATGAGTGACGGGTCAGCACACCGGCGGCGCACACGAATGGCGGGCGCCCTGCTGTCCGCGCTCGCGCTCCTGACGGCCGCGACCGGATGCGGGGGCTCCGCCGAGAGCCCGAAGTCCGCGAGGAAGGCTCTCGCCTCGGCCTCGGCCACAGCCGACCGGGTCGAACCCCTCACGAACCCGGCGAAGCCCCAACTCCCCGTCACCGTCGGCTCGTCCGACGGCAAGCGGGTGACGATCGGCTCCGCCGACCGGATCGTCCCACTCTCCGGCAGCCTCAGCGAGATCGTCTTCACGCTCGGGCTCGGCGACCGGGTCGTCGCCCGTGACATCACCGCCACCTTCACCCAGGCGGCGAAGCTGCCGGTCGTCACCCGCAACCACGACGTCTCCGCCGAGAGCGTGCTCTCCCTCAGGCCGGATCTCGTCCTCGCCGAGACGACCACCGGGCCCGACGAGGCCATGGAGCAGATCCGCGACGCGGGCATCCCGGTCCTGGTCGTCGACCCGGCGCAGGGCCTCGACGACGTGGGCCCGCGCATCCGGGCGGTGGCCGACGCCCTCGGCGTACCGGCCGACGGGAAGCGGCTCACCAAGCGGTCACAGGACCGGATCGCCGCCGTACGCGCGGCGATCGCGGCCCGCGAGGAGCATCCGCGCGTCGCCTTCCTCTACGTCCGCGGCTCCGCCTCCGTCTACCTCATCGGCGGCAAGGGCTCGGGAGCCACCTCGCTTCTCCAAGCGGCCGGAGCGATCGACGCGGGCGCCGAGTCGGGCCTGACGAAGGACTTCACGACCATCACCGCCGAGGCACTCGCCAAGGCGGCCCCCGACGCGATCCTCGTGATGAGCAAGGGACTCGAGTCGGTCGGCGGGATCGACGGCCTGGTCGGGATTCCCGGCGTCGCGCAGACCCCGGCCGGGATGGCACGCCGGGTCGTCTCGATCGAGGACGGCGTGCTCCTCAACTACGGGCCGCGCACGGACGAGGTGCTGAAGTCGATCGTCGAGCAGTTGTACGGGGATGCCGAATAGGGGCGCGTGAAGGGGTTCTTGACCCGTTCTTTGCCCATTCGTGGGGAGCGGATTGAGCCACCGAGATCTGGCCGTGTTCCCGCACCGTTCATGAGAGCTGAATCACTGGACGTGCGGGTAGCACTCCGGTAAGCCTCAGTTAAGTTAGGTCCGCCTTACCCCGATCTGTGGTTTCTCCATGACCCGCTGAGCCCTCGCCTGGAGCCCCGATGCGCCCCGTCCGTCTCTCCGTCGCCACCGCTGTCGCCGCCGCGGCCGCCCTGACAGCCGTCACCGGCTGCACCGAGAAGAGCGACGCCAAGAGCGGTGACGGCGTCATCGAGGTGACCGCCACCGACTCCTCGTGCGAGGTGTCCAAGAAGGAGTTCCCCTCCGGGCACGTCGAGATCGCCATCGAGAACAAGGGCTCCAAGGTGACCGAGGTCTACCTCCTCTTCCCGGACGACCGGATCGTCACCGAACGCGAGAACATCGGCCCGGGCACCAAGCAGAAGGTCACCGCCGAAGTGAAGGCCGGCGACTACACGATCGCCTGCAAGCCGGGCATGAAGGGCGACGGCATCCGCCAGGACGTCAAGGCCACCGGCGGCACGGTCGCCAAGCGCGACCCGCGGCTCGACGAGGCCGTCGCCGCCTACCGCGCGTACGCGCAGGCGCAGGCCGACGAGACGCTGCCCAAGGTCAAGGTCTTCACCGACGCCGTGAAGGCCGGCGACCTGGAGGCCGCGAAGAAGGCTTACGCCCCCTCGCGCATCGGCTGGGAGCGCACCGAGCCGGTCGCCGAGTCCTTCGGTGACATCGACCCGAAGGTCGACCTCCGTGAGGACGGTCTGGAGGAGGGCCAGGACCTGGAGACGGACTGGACCGGCTGGCACCGTCTGGAGCGCTCGCTCTGGAAGGACAAGAAGCTCACCGACCGGGACTCCGAGCTCGCCGACCAGTTGGTGACTGACCTGACCGACTGGCAGAAGCGTGTCGGCAAGGCCGAGATCACCCCGACCTCCATGGGCAACGGCGCCAAGGAACTCCTCGACGAGGTCGCCACCGGCAAGGTCACCGGCGAGGAGGAGCGTTACTCGCACACCGACCTGGTCGACTTCAAGGCCAACGTCGAGGGCGCGGAGAAGTCGTACACGCTTCTCAAGCCGGTCGCCGCCGAGAACGACGCGGCGCTGACGAAGGAACTGGACAAGCAGTTCGCCGCGTTGGACACGCTGCTCGACAACTACCGCGCGGACAAGACCTCCTACGACTTCACCTCGTACGACAAGGTCGGCGACGCCGACCGCAAGGAGCTCTCGGACGCGGTCAACGCGCTCGCCGAGCCGCTCTCCAAGCTCGCCGCCGCCGTCGTGAAGTAGGCGGGGGCCACCATGACGGACACCTCCAGCGGTTCCACTCCCTCCCGGCGTTCGCTGATCGGCTGGGGCGGCGCCGGGCTCGCGCTCGGTGCCGCCGCTGCCGGTGGCGCGGTGGCGATGACCCGTACCGGCGGCGACGTCGATCCGGCGGGCTCCGGGTCCGGCGGCGCGATCGCCTTCCACGGAGCGAACCAGGCGGGCATCGCGACACCGGTCCAGGACCGGCTGCACTTCGCCGCGTTCGACGTGAAGACGGACGACCGCGCCGAGTTCGTCCAGCTCCTGAAGGACTGGACCGAGGCGGCTCGGCGGGTCACCGCCGGGCAGGCGGTCGGCGAGGGGGCGTACGGCGGCCTCGCGGAGGCACCGCCGGACGACACCGGCGAGGCGCTGGGCCTCGATCCCTCGCGGCTGACGCTGACGATCGGCTTCGGGCCTTCCCTGTTCGACAAGTTCGGCCTGGCGGAACAGCGGCCGGAGGCCCTCGTCGACCTGCCGAAGTTCGCGGGCGACAACCTGGACGGGAACCGCAGCGGCGGCGATCTGTGCGTCCAGGCCTGCGCGGACGACCCGCAGGTCGCGGTACACGCGATCCGCAACCTCGCCCGGATCGGCTTCGGCAAGGTCGTCATGCGCTGGTCCCAGCTGGGCTTCGGCAAGACCTCCTCGACGACCCCGGACGCGCAGACCCCTCGTAACCTCATGGGCTTCAAGGACGGCACCCGCAACATCGCGGGGACGGAGACCGACCGGCTGAAGAAGTTCGTGTGGGCGGACGGGAAGGACGGCACGGCCTGGATGGCCGGGGGTTCCTACCTCGTCGCCCGGCGGATCCGGATGAACATCGAGACCTGGGACCGGACTCCGCTCCAGGAGCAGGAGGACATCTTCGGCCGCGACAAGGGCGAGGGCGCCCCGGTCGGCAGGGCGAAGGAGCGCGACGAGCCGTTCCTGAAGGCGATGAAGCCCGACGCGCACGTACGGCTCGCGCACCCCGACTCCAACGACGGGGCGACGCTCTTGCGCCGCGGCTACTCCTTCACCGACGGCACGGACGGCCTCGGCCGCCTGGACGCGGGCCTGTTCTTCCTCGCGTACCAGCGCGATGTGCGCACCGGCTTCGTCCCGGTGCAGCGCAGCCTGGCCGCCGACCCGCTCAACGAGTACATCCAGCACGTGGGTTCGGCGGTCTTCGCGATCCCACCGGGCGTCCGGGACAAGGACGACTGGTGGGGCCGGGCGCTGTTCTCCAAGGAGGCGTAGCCGTGTTCGCGAACTATCTGATCGGCCTGCGTGAAGGCCTCGAGGCCAGCCTGGTCGTCTGCATCCTCATCGCCTACCTGGTGAAGACCGGGCACCGCGAGGCCCTGCGGCCGATCTGGACCGGCATCGCCGCCGCGGTGCTGATCTCGCTCGGCTTCGGCTTCGGCCTGGAGTACGGCTCCCAGGAGATGACGTTCAAGGCACAGGAGGCGCTCGGCGGTTCGCTGTCGATCGTGGCCGTGGGCCTGGTGACCTGGATGGTCTTCTGGATGCGGCGCACCGCGCGGCATCTGAGGTCCGAACTGCACGGCAGGCTGGACTCGGCGCTGCTGATGGGCACGGGCGCCCTGGTGGTCACGGCGTTCCTGGCGGTCGGCCGGGAGGGCCTGGAGACCTCGCTGTTCGTGTGGACGTCGGTGCACGCGGCCGGTTCCGAGGACGGCACCTTCGAGCCGCTCCTCGGCGCGCTGCTCGGCCTGGCCACCGCGGTCGTCCTCGGCTGGCTCTTCTACCGGGGCGCGCTGCGGATCAACCTGGCCAAGTTCTTCACCTGGACCGGCGGCATGCTGGTCGTCGTCGCCGCGGGTGTGCTGGCGTACGGCTTCCACGATCTCCAGGAGGCCGACTTCCTGCCGGGCCTGACGAACAGGGCGTTCGACGTCAGCGGCGCCATCCCGCCGGACAGTTGGTACGGCACCCTGCTCAAGGGCGTCTTCAACTTCCAGCCCGATCCGACCGTCCTCCAGGTCACGGTGTGGGCGCTGTATCTGGTCCCGACGCTCGCGTTTTTCCTTGCCCCGGTAGGGTTCGCCTCCGGGAAGGGGAGGGTGAAGACGCCTGATGAGCAGGGATCGCAGGGTTCGCGGGGATCGCACCGGTCGGAGGCTTCGTAGACTTCGCGGTCTCGGCCGATTCGCCCTGGCGACGGGCACGGTGACCGTTCTGTCCTTGACGGCGAGCGGTTGCGTGGTGGTGCACGGGGAGCGGGAGATCGTGCCGGCGGCGACCGAGCCGGAGGCCGCCGGCGCGCTCAAGGAGTTCACCACCGCCTACAACGCGGCGGACAAGGCGTACGACCGCTCGCTGGACGCCGGACAGGTCACCGGCCCGCTCGCCGACATCGACGGCGCGAAGCTGGAGGCCGGGCACGAGAACAACCCGGCGGGCAACCCCGCGCACTCCCCGCTGGTGCTGACCGACGCGAAGTTCACCATCCCCGAGAAGGCGGGCTGGCCCCGCTGGTTCCTCGCCGACACCCGGGCCGACAGGGGCTCGGACGGCAGCCGTTGGCTGATCGTGTTCACCCGGGGCAGCGCGAGCGACGTGTGGGAGGCCTCGTACCTGACCGTGCTCGCCGGCGCCGACGTACCGGAGTTCGAGAAGGACGCGGACGGCTGGGCGCAGCCGGTCACGGCGGACGACGCGGCCCTCGCGATCGCGCCGGCCGAACTGGGCCGGGCGTACACGACCTACCTGGCGAGTGGCGGCGACACCTTCGCGCCGGGCGCGCACACCTCCGCGTGGCGGGCGCTGCGCGAGAAGAACGCGAGCAGGCCGGGTCTGGCCCGGCAGTACGTGGACGAGCCGCTGAACTCCGGCGACTACGCGCCGGTCGGGCTGCGCACCAAGGACGGCGGCGCGCTGGTCTTCTTCGCCACGCGCCACTTCGAGAAGCAGACCGCGGCGCGGGGCGTCAACATCACTGTCAGCGACGAGAACATCAAGGCGTTGATGACCGGCGAGGTGAAGCAGTCCCTCACGCTGGAGTTCGTCTCCAACGAAGCGGTGCTGGACCCGGCGAAGGGCTCGGGGGACCAGCGGGTGGAGTTCCTGAGCCGGGTGCAGGGCCTGACGGGGGCCAAGGGCGAGTAGGCCGCCCGGCCCCCGTTCGGGATTTCAGCCCCTTCGGCCCCTTCAGCCCCGGTGGGGCCAGGCGGCGAGCTGGTCCGAGTGGTCCGAGCCGTCGCCGACGTAGCGGGCGCAGGCGTCGGTCAGCATCTCGAGGATGGTGAGCGGGTCCGGCAGCGGATGCTCGGGGCCCCGCACCCAGTCGACCGACAGGTCACCGGGGAGCTGGGCCGGCGGCACCAGGACGTACGAACCGCGGCAGTGCCAGCGCAGCCCCGGGTGCTCGTCCATCGTCTCGGGGTGGCAGTCCAGCTCGCAGGGCCACCACTCGTCCTCGACCTCGGGCGTACCGCGGGTGGCCGTGAAGAAGAGCATGCGGTCGGTGCCGGACCGGGCGACGGGCCCGACGTCGATCCCGGAGGCCAGCAGTCGCTCCAGCGCCTCGCGCCCCGCTTCCAGGGGCACGTCGAGCACGTCGTGCACCATGCCGGTCGCGGTGATGAAGTTGGCCTGCGGCTGGTGCCGGGCCCACCGCTCGATCTGGGCGCGGTCGGTCGTCGACTGGGTCTGCCAGGCGAAGGAGACGGGGTGGCGCGCGGGGGTGGGACAGCCGACGCGGTCACAGGAGCACCGGTAACCGGAGGGGTACGCGGCCTGCGCGAGCGGCAGTCCGGCGGCGGCAGCGGCGAGCAGCAGGGCCTCACGACCGCCGTCGTCGTCGGCGGTCTCCTTGGGACGGCGTCCGCGCAGCCACTGGGAGATCCTGCCCTGCGCACCGGAACGGCTGCCGAACTCCGCGCTCATATATCCCCTCGCCTGGCGGTAGGAACCACGTCTTGCCTCATGGTCCCACCATCCTGCGCCCCGGGTGGCCAGAGCTGACATCCGGGGTGGGTGGGGGCGATGCGCCGACGGCGTAAATCAGGCGCCTTCCCATGTTTTGCTGTGATTTATCTCGCTGACGCGGCGCGTGGCCGTCGGCCGGTCAGCGTCGGCCGGTCAGCGCGGGGCGATGCCGTGGAGGGCGTAGTCGACGAGGGTGTCCGTGTAGGCGTGACCGATCGGGCCGGTGCGCTGGAGCCAGCGCTGGGCGAGCGGCGAGACGAAGAGCTCCAGGGCGATACGGGGGTCGATGTCTTGGCGCACCTGGCCTTCCTCCTGGGCGGAACGCAGCCGCTTCACATAGAGCTGGAGCGAGGGTTCGAGGAGCCTTGTCACGAACTCGACGCCCACCTGTTCGTTGACGACGCCCTCGGCGGCCAGCGCGCGCGAGGGGATCTCGAACTTCGGGTCGAGGAGTTCGTCGACGGTGGCCCGCAGGACGAGCTTGAGGTCGGCCGCCAGATCTCCGGTGTCCGGGATCTCGTACGGCTCCTGCCCGGTATCGCGTGCGGCCTGCTCCCCGAGGTCCATGAAGGCGTCGAGCAGTACCTCCGCCTTCGAGGACCACCAGCGGTAGATCGTCTGCTTGCCGACGCCGGCACGGGCGGCGATGCCCTCGATGGTGGTCTTCGGGTACCCGACCTCGCCGACGAGGGCGAGGGCGGCGTCGTAGATCGCGCGGCGGGACTTCTCGCTGCGGCGGGTGGAGTCGGGGGCGGGCTTGCCCGAGGGCGGGGCGGGCGGGGTGGGCGAGGTGGTGGGCTCTGGGACCATGGCGCGAATTTACCAGGCTGACAAGACGATGCGTCTCGCCGGAAGGGTGCCCGGCGGAGGAACGGAGCTAGTCCCCCTGGGGCGGCGGCCACGCGTCGCCCCAGTCCGCGTCGCGGGCCGCCCGGTACAGGAGCCCGTGCCGCTTGGTCACCGTCTCCCGCCGGAGGGACGGCTCGGTCTCGCACAGGTCGAGCAGCACCTGGCCCTTGCGGATCTGCGGCTTGCGGACGACGCGGGACGGCGCCGGGTCCGACGGGAAACGGGTCGCGGCGACATAGCTGAACTTCTCGTCCTCGTACGGCAGGGAGCCGCCCTTGACCTGGCGGTGCAGGGAGGAACGGCTCACCCGGGCCGAGAAGTGGCACCAGTCCTCGCCGGGGACGATCGGGCAGCCCGCGCTGTGCGGACAGGGCGCGGCGATACGGAACCCGGCGCCGATCAGGCGGTCCCGGGCCTCGATGACACGGGCGTAGCCGTCGGGGGTGCCCGGCTCGATGATCACGACGGCCTGGGCGGCGGACGCGGCGGCGTCGACGACGGAGGCGCGGTCGGCGCCGGTGAGCTCGCCCAGGACGTAGGAGACGGTGACGAGATCAGTGCTCTCGACGGTGAGCGCCGCTCCGATACGAGAGCGGTGCCACTCGGCGGACTTCAGCTCCGGGTTCGCCGCGGCGATCTCCCGGCCCAGCACGAGGGCCGGTTCCGCCCAGTCGAGCACCGTGACGGGGCGCGCGCCCTCCCAGGTCGCGTTGACCGCCCAGGTCGCCGCGCCGGTGCCGCCGCCGATGTCCACGTGGCTCGCCGGGGACCACTCGGGCGCCGCGTCCGCGAACGCGTCGAGGGCCGCGCGTACCGCCTCGAACGTCGCGGGCATCCGGTACGCGGCGTACGCGACCACGTCCGAGCGGTCGCGGAGGATCGGGGTGTGCGTCGGGGTGTGCCCCCGGTAGTTCGCGATCAGCCGCTCGACCGCCCGCGTGGCCGCCTTCGGGGGGAGGCCGTCGAGGAGGCCGGCGAGGGCGGAGCGGAGGGTTTCGGCGGGGGCTGCGTTCACGCCGTGATTCTACGGTTGGCCGGACGGGGGTCCGATCCCTTTCGTACCCGGCGTCAGGGCTGGGACGGGCGGCGTTTTCGCCCCCTCCGCCCCTGCCCGTCCCGCTCCCGGGGGCTGCCGCCCCCAGAGCCCCCGCTTCGGCCTGAACGGCCTCGTCCTCAAACGCCGGACGGGCTGGAAGTCAGGCCCCCCGCACCGCCCGGGCCACCCGGGTCGCGGCCGCCGCCCGCGGCGCGCTGTCGGCGGGGCGGCGCCGGGGATGGACCGTGTTCGCCAGCAGCACCAGGAAGGTGTCCGTCGCCGGGTCAAGTACCAGTGACGTGCCCGTGAAGCCCGTATGACCCGCGGCGCCGCGCCCCGCGAGAGCGCCCATGAACCAGGGCTGGTCGAGGGCGAAGCCCAGGCCCGGCGGGGTCAGCATGAGTTCGACGAAGTCGGGGCCGAGGATGCGGGCGGGCCCGTAGGAGCCGCCGGCGAGGATCGTGCGGCAGAAGACGGCGAGGTCGCGGGCCGTGGAGAAGAGCCCGGCGTGGCCCGCCACACCCCCCAGCGCCCACGCGTTCTCGTCGTGGACCACACCCCGCAGCATGCCCCGGTCGGCCTTGGCCCACGGCCACCGCTGGTCCTCGGTGGCCGCCGCGCCCGGGCAGGGTCCGAAGCAGGTGGCCGTCATCCCGAGCGGGCGGGTGATCCCGTCACGCACGAGGACGTCCAGCGTGCGCCCGGTGATGCGCTCCAGGACGTGCTGGAGGAGGAGCAGGTTCACGTCCGAGTAGACGTACTCCCCCGGCTCCGACACGGGTGCCTCCGCGCGGAGCATGGCGAGCCGCGCCCGGTCGTCCGGGCTGTCGTACAGCGGGAGTTCGGGGCGCAGCCCGGAGGTGTGGGTGAGTAACTGCCGTACGGTCACGCCGTGTTCGACGGCCGCGCGGAAGTCCGGCAGGTAGGCGCCGACGCGCGCGTCGATACCGAGCGTGCCGCGCTCCAGTTGCTGCACTGCGGCGACCGCGGTGAACAGTTTGGTGAGGGACGCCAGGTCGAAGGGCGTGTGGACGGTCGTGGGCACCCGTGTCCCGGGCGGCAGTTCGATCCCTGTCTCCGACTCCTCGTCGTAGGAGGCATAGCGGACCGCCCACCCCGCCGCCTCCTCGACGGCGATGACCGGGCCGCGACCGGCGACCAGTACGACGCCGGCCGCCCAGGGATCCGTTCCGCCGGTGAGGGCGCGGACCTCCCGTACGAGATGTCCGAGTTCTCCGGGGTCGAGGCCGGCCCGTTCCGGTGAGTCGATGCGCAGTCTCGGTGCGCTCAGCGGTCCGCCGCCTTTCCGTCCGAGGTGCGTACTCCCCCGCTCTCGGCCGCGATCGAGCGGGAGGACCCCCATTCCCAGGGACGGCACAGTCCCACGAAGCAGGCCGCGGCCACCAGTACCGCCGCCAGTTGGACGACGGCCATCGGGACGGCGGTGTCCTCGCCGGCGACGCCGACGAGGGGTGAGGCGATCGCCCCGACGAGGAAGGAGGTGGTGCCGAGAAGCGCGGAAGCGGAACCCGCGGCGTGCCTGACCCGCATCAGCGCCAGCGCCTGGGTGTTGGGCAGGGCCACGCCCATCGCGGACATCAGCACGAACAGCGCGGCGGCGACCGGAACGAGCCCGGCCTCGCCGAAAACGCCCGTTGACATCAGCAGCAGCGCGGTCGCGGCGAGGGTGACGACCGCGAGGCCGACGGCGAGAACCCGGTCGAGGCCGACCCGGCCGACCAGGATCCTGCCGTTGACCTGCCCGACGATCACCAGGCCGATCGAGTTGACGCCGAAGAGCAGGCTGAAGGTCTGCGGGGAGGCTCCGTAGATCTCCTGGATCACGAAGGGCGAGGCGGCGATGTACGCGAACAGCGCGGCGAAGGTGAATCCGCCGGTGAGCATGTACCCCGTGAAGACCCGGTCGGCCAGCAGTGCGCGCATCGTACGCAGTGCCTCGCCCACGCCGCCGCTGTGCCGTTCGGCGGGTGCGAGGGTCTCGGGCAGCCGGAACCAGACCACCGCCGTAAGCGCGATGCCGACCACCGTGAGGACCACGAACACGCCCCGCCAGTCGGTGACGCGCAGGATCTGCCCGCCGATGAGCGGCGCGACGATGGGCGCGACGCCGGAGATCAGCATGAGGGTGGAGAAGAAGCGGGCCATCTCCATGCCGTCGTGGAGATCGCGGACGACCGCCCGCGCGATGACGATTCCGGCCGCGCCCGCCAGGCCCTGGACGAGGCGGAAGGCGACGAGGAGCCCGATGTTCGGGGCGACGGCGCACAGCGCGGTGGCCAGGATGTAGATGGCCAGGCCCACGAGGAGCGGCCTGCGCCGGCCCCACCTGTCGCTCATCGGGCCGACGACCAGCTGCCCGAGCGCCATGCCCGCGAGGCAGGTGGTGAGGGTGAGCTGCACGGTCGCGGCGGGAGCGTCGAGGGACTCGGTGACCGCGGGCAGCGAGGGGAGGTACATGTCCATCGCCAGCGGGGGTGTGGCCGTGAGCCCGCCGAGGACCAGGGTGACGAGGAGTCCGGTGCGGCGCGGGGCGACGGTGTCCCGCAGGCCGGGTGAGGCGGCGACGGCCGTCGGCTCGGCGACCATCGGCTCGGCGACCGTCGTGTCCGGTACACGCATCGACTGGCCTCCCCGGGCTTCCCGGCTCTGCCGTTCCCGCGTGGCACGGCCGCGCTCGGACATGTGCCCCTCCCTCTCCGAGTGATCCGCCACCTATGCTCTCAGTTCGAACACAGTGTTCGGGGCCATAGAGGCCACAGAGGTCACGGAGACCCCTGTGGTCACGGAGACCACAGGGGTCACAGGGACCACAGGGGTCACGGAGACCGCAGAGGTCACAGAGCGAGGGGCCGGAGATGTCAGTGGATCGCGTGCGGTGGGGGATTCTGGCGACGGGCGGGATCGCCGCGGCGTTCACGGCTGATCTCGTGGACATGCCGGACGCCGAGGTGGTGGCCGTGGCCTCACGGACGGACGCCTCGGCGAAGGCGTTCGCGGAACGGTTCGGGATTCCGAAGGCGTACGGGGACTGGGCGTCCCTCGCCGAGGACGCGGACGTGGACGTGGTGTACGTCGCCACTCCGCACTCGGCGCACCGGGCGGCGGCCGGGATGTGCCTGGAGGCGGGGCGCCATGTGCTGTGCGAGAAGGCGTTCACGCTGAACTCGCGGGAGGCGCTGGAGCTCGTCGCGCTCGCCCGGCGGCACGACCGCTTCCTGATGGAGGCGATGTGGACGTACTGCAATCCGCTGATCCGGCGGCTCAAGGCACTCGTCGACGACGGTGTGATCGGTGAGGTGCGCACCGTGCAGGCCGACTTCGGGATCTCCGCGCCCATCTCGCCCGCGCACCGGCTGCGCGACCCGGCGCAGGGCGGCGGCGCGCTTCTCGATCTCGGCGTCTATCCGGTGTCGTTCGCGCAGTTGCTGCTCGGGGAGCCCTCGGACGTCGTCGCGAGAGCGGTGCTCTCCGACGAGGGCATTGATCTCCAGACGGGAGCAGTGCTCTCCTTCGAGAGCGGCGCTCTCGCTTCGGTGCACTGCTCCATCACCGGCGGCACTCCCACCGCCGCCTCGATCACCGGCTCCGCGGGCCGCATCGACATCCCGGACGGTTTCTTCTTCGCGGACCGCTTCGTCGTGCACCGCGAGGGCCGGGACCCCGAGGAGTTCACGGCCGACCCGGCGCACGGCCCCCGCAACAGCCTCAGGCACGAGGCCGCCGAGGTCATGCGCGCGCTGCGGGCCGGCGAGACCGAGTCGCCGCTCGTCCCCCTGGAGGGCACCCTCGCCGTGATGCGGACGCTCGACGCGATCCGGGACCGCGTCGGCGTCCGCTACCCCGCGGACGCGAACTGACGCGCCCACTGCCCCACGGAAGCGAACCTGCCGGGGATCAGGCGGGCTTGAGGCCCTGCTCCCCCACCTCCGTCACGAAGGACGCCGCCGTCGTGACCGGCGCCCCCGGCGTCGTCACGGCGGTCACCGTCCTGAAGTCCGCCCGGGCCGCCTCCCGGCCCAGCTCGACGGTCACATAGCCGCGCCGCCCGTTGTAGAACTTCATGTGCGGGTTGGCCCCGGTGTACGTGTCCCAGGTGGCGGGCTTGTCGGCCCCGTCCCGGCCGCTGGAGATCGAGGTGGCGACGATCTCCGTGCCGAGGGTGGCCGACGCCTGGTCGTCGAAGTCGTCCTTGATGTCGTAGGCGTACGCCACGTGCACGTCGCCGGTGAGCACCATCAGGTTCTCGACCCCGGCCGCCTTCGCCCCGTCGAGGACGCGCCGGCGTGAGGCGCGGTAGCCGTCCCAGGAGTCCATCGACAGTCTGGCGACCGGAGCGATGTCCAACTTCCTCTGGGAGAAGTTGACTTGCTGCGGGACGACGTTCCAGAGCGCCCGCGAGCGGCGCCAGCCGTCGAGCAGCCATCGCTCCTGGGTCTCGCCGGTCATCGTGCGCGTCGGGTCGTCGATCTCGGGGCCGGGGAGGTCCGACCCGTCACCGTAGGCCTGGTTGGAGCGGTACTGGCGTGTGTCGAGGATGTCGAACTGGGCGAGCCTGCCCCACTGCCGCCGCCGGTAGAGCTGCATGTCGGGCCCGGCCGGCCGCTGCGGGCGGCGCAGCGGCTGGTTCTCCCAGTACGCGCGGTAGGCGGAGGCGCGGCGCAGCAGGAACTCCTCCGGCGGCACGTCGTTCTCGGGGATGTCGTCGGCGTAGTTGTTCTCGGTCTCGTGGTCGTCCCAGGTGACGAGGAAGGGGTGCGCGGCGTGCGCGGCGCGCAGGTCCGGGTCCGACTTGTAGAGGGCGTACCGCAGGCGGTAGTCCTCCAGGGTCAGGGTCTCGTGGTTGTAGAGGTCGGGGATGACCCGGTCGGTGTAGTTGCGGTAACCGCCGGCGGAGTTGACCGCGTACTCGTACAGGTAGTCGCCGAGGTGGAAGACCACGTCGACGTCGTCCTCGGCGAGATGGCCGTACGCGGTGAAGTAGCCGTCCGTGTACGACTGGCAGGAGACGGCGGCGAACGTGAGGGCGGAGACCTGGGCGTGCGCGGCGGGCGCGGTGCGGGTGCGCCCCGTCTCGCTGATCCAGCCGCCGGTGCGGAAGCGGTAGTAGAAGACCCGGCCGGCGGCGAGGTGGTCGACCTCCACATGCACGGTGTGGCCGAACTCGGGGTGTGCGGTGGCCGTGCCGCGTCTGACGATCCGGCGGAAGCGGTCGTCGTGGGCCAACTCCCAGTGCACGGTGACGCGTTCGGCGGGCAGGCCGCCGTCCGGCTGGTACGGGGCGGGCGCGAGCCGCGTCCACAGGAGGACGGAGTCCGGCAGCGGGTCGCCCGAGGCGACCCCGGTCGTGAAGGGATCCCCGGTGATCTTCGAGGCGTCGAGTTCGGCGGCACCGGCCACGCCCGCGGTCGGCAGGTTGGCGGCGAAGGCGATCGCGGCGGCCGCCGCGGTCCGGGTGAGGAAGCGGCGGCGCCCGATGTGGCGGGCGACCGCGCGGAGTTCGGGGGCGTGCTGAGACGGATGCTCGTGGCCTGCGGGTGTCATCTGGCCCTCCCCTGACAGTGGTGGTGCCCGTCATTGGAGTGGCCGGGGTCAACGCCAGATTGGCACGTACACAACATCCGGGTGACGGTGACGTGTGAGTTCCGCGTTACCGTCACCCGTTCGGAGCCCCCAGTAGCCTGCGGGCCATGAATGCCATGCAAACGAAGATCGCGGTGGTCACCGGAGCCGGTTCCGGCATCGGCCGCGCCGTGGCCGTGGAACTGCTGCGCACCGGCTGGTCGGTGGCGCTCACCGGACGCCGGCCCGAGACCCTTGAGGAGACGGCCGCCCTCGCCCCCGAGGGCCCCTCCATCGCCGTACGGGCCGATGTCTCACGCCCCGACGACGTCGCCGCCCTCTTCGCCGCCGTACACGACCGCTTCGGGCGGCTCGACCTGCTCTTCAACAACGCCGGTACGTTCGGCCCCGGCGGTGTCCCGTTCGAGGAACTGCCGTACGAGGCCTGGAAGCACGTCGTCGACACCAACCTCAACGGCGCGTTCCTGTGCGCGCAGGCGGCCTACCGGCGGATGAAGGAGCAGGACCCGCAGGGCGGCCGGATCATCAACAACGGTTCGGTCTCCGCGCACACACCGCGCCCGCGGTCGGTGGCGTACACGGCGACCAAGCACGCGCTGACCGGCCTGACCAAGTCGCTGTCGCTGGACGGGCGTCCGTACCGGATCGCCTGCGGTCAGATCGACATCGGCAACGCGGCGACCGACATGACCGAACGCATGCGAAGCGGAATCCTCCAGGCGAACGGGGAGACGGCCGTCGAGCCGGTGATGGACGTGGCCGATGTGGCGCGCACCGTGCGGCACATGGCCGAGCTGCCGCTGGAGGCGAACGTGCAGTTCGCGACGGTGCTGGCGACGGCGATGCCGTACGTGGGGCGCGGCTGAACCGGCCGCGCGGGGCTCGCACCCGCCTCGTCAACTCGTCAACCTGCACAAACGGAAGCTGAACCTCCGGACCATAAAGCCCGGTGGCGGGCATATGCTCAACATCTCCTCCACCAGAGCTTCACACTTGGAGGACAAGACTTCGGTACGACCACGGTGCACACCACGGTCCACACCGAGGGGGGAGAAGCAGCCGTTCCGCGGCCCGGATGGGGGCGGACCTCGCGCGGGACCGCGGGGTGTGCACCGGGCCGCGGGCGGCTGCAGCGCTGTCCGCCCGGCTGCCGGGGGTCAGCGCCGGTGCCCGCCGCCCCTGGACGCGCGCCCGCGGTTGCGCAGGGCGAGCGCCCCCGCGACGAGCACCACGGCTCCCCCGGCCCCGCCCGCCATCCCCCACGACGACCGGCCCGCGGCACTCGAGGCGGCAGCGCCGGCCGCCCCCTGCCGGGTGGGCGTGGCGCTCGCGACGCCCGCGCCGAGCGGCTCGGCCAGCGTGCCCACGGACTCGGCCTTCGCACCCGCCCCGAACCCCCAGTCGAGCAGCGCGGCCGTCTCCTCGTAGACGCCACCGCCACCGCTCCGCGGGTGCAGCACGGTGACCAGGAGGGTCCGCCCGTCGCGGGTGGCCGCACCGGTGAAGGTGTTTCCGGCGTTGCTCGTGTAACCGTTCTTGACGCCGATCAGGCCGTCGTACGCCGCCACGCCGTCCGCGCCGGTCAGCAGCCGGTCGGTGTTCTGGATCTGGAAGGACTTCCCGCCGCCGGCCGGGAAGTCGGCGGTCCTGGTCGCGCAGTAGGCGCGGAAGTCGGCGTCGGCGAGGCCGTGCCGGGCGAAGAGCGTCAGGTCGTACGCCGACGAGAGCTGGCCCTCGTGGTCGAAGCCGTCGGGGCTGACCACCGTGGTGTCCAGGGCCCGCAGCTCCTCGGCCCTGGCCTGCATCTGCGCGACCGTCTTCGCGACACCGCCGTTCATGTGGCTGAGCACGTGCACCGCGTCGTTGCCGGAGCGCAGGAAGACGCCGAGCCACAACTCCTCGACGGTGTACGTGATTCCGGCCCGGATGCCGACGAGGCTGGAGCCGGCGGGTATCCCCGCCAGGTCGGCGGCGGTCACCGTGTGCTTCTCGGTCCGCCCGAACCTCTCCAGGACCGTGTCCGCGAACAGCATCTTCAGGGTGGACGCCGGCGCGAGGCGCCGGTGCGCGTTGTACGAGGCGAGCACCTCACCGCTGTCGTGGTCCGCGACGAGCCAGGCGCCCGCGGTGAGTCTCCTGGGCAGACCCGAGGCACCGCTCACCTGGATCCCGGCGCGGGCCAGCCGCTCACCACCGACGGTGGTCGCGGCGGAAGCGGGGGTGGCCACGGCCGGCAGGACGGCGGCCGTGGCGAGGCCGAGAGCGGCACGACGGGAGAGCCGGGAGGAATCGCGCATCCCGGGACCGTACAAAGACATTCTGTGACACCGGACAGCAGGGCGAAAAAGAATTCCCCAGAGCTTCCAGAGGGAAAACAAAAAAGCCCCGGAATCACAAGCGGCCGACAACACCCGCGCGTCATACGGAAAAGCGCGGGCCCGCCCCGTACGCCCATCCACCGTCCCACCGGGAGATGCGCACCGGGCGGGCCCGCTGTTCTTCACCAAGAGACCACTCAACAGCCGCTACCTGGCAGTAGGCCCTAGGGACCTTAGGAATCAGCTGTCTGATGGAACATTTATGGCGGGCCATTTTTTCTCAGCTCCTACACATCCCTTACTCAGCCCCACTCAAAGCTACGTCCATAGCTTGTGGCCGCGCCCACAGCGGGCGCCAAGAACCTTTGAGGAACGGGATGTTTGGCATCTATCTCAAGCGTGAGCTGAGCCGGCGCAAGAAGGCGGCCCTGGTCATCGCCCTGGGTCTGGCGCTCGGTATCGCGCTGGTCATCACCGTCAACTCGGTGTCGGCCGGCATGCAGCAGGCCCAGGACAAGGTCCTGACGTCGTTGTACGGGCTCGGCACCGACATGACGGTCACCAAGGCACAGGCCGCACCCACGGACGGCGAGTCGGGCAGACCGAACTTCGAGTTCGACGCGGGCTCGGACAGCGGCGACACCCAGAGCTCGGACCGCGTGATGACGTCGGGCGGCCAGGCCCTCAAGGCCTCGCTCGTCAGCACCGTCGCCAAGCAGGCGGGCGTGGCGAACGCGGTCGGCGCACTGAGCCTGAACGTCACCAAGGTCGACGGCTCCTTCACCCAGGGCACGGCGGAGTCCTCGACCTCCGGCTCGGGGTCCGGCTCTCAGCAGGGCGCCCCCGGCGGCGGCCAGTCCACCGGCCAGCCCCGCGTACAGGGCGGCGGCGCCAACTTCGACGTGAACTCGTACTCGGTCGCGGGTGTCGACGTCACCGACCAGGATCTCGGCCCGCTCGCCACGTCGAAGATCACCAGCGGCAAGACGTTCACGACCTCCCAGACCAACTCCAAGGTCGCGGTGGTCAGCGCGTCGTACGCCAAGGAGAACAAGCTCACGACCGCCAAGACGATCACGATCTCGGACACCAAGTACGACATCATCGGCATCGCGACCCCGGACAGCAGCGAGTCGACCACCGATGTCTACCTGCCGCTGAAGCAGGCGCAGACGCTGGGCGACTCGGCCGGCGAGGTCACCACGATCTACGTCACGGCGACCGACTCGAAGCAGATCGACACGGTCAAGGCGACCATCCAGAAGAACATCTCGGGTACGACGGTCACCACCTCCGCCGACCTCGCCGACACCGTCTCGGGCTCGCTGTCCACGGCCTCCAACCTCGCGACCAGCGTGGGCAAGTGGCTGTCCATCGCGGTGCTCATCGCCGCGTTCCTGGTGGCGGCGCTGCTCACGTCCTCCGCGGTCTCCCGCCGGGTGCGTGAGTTCGGCACCCTCAAGGCGCTCGGCTGGCCGTCGCGCAAGGTCACCCGGCAGGTCGTCGGCGAGTCCATCGTGAACGGTCTGCTCGGCGGCGCGCTCGGCATCGGCATCGGTCTCGCCGCGGCGTACACGGTGACGGCGATCAGCCCGACCCTGACCGCGGAGCTCGGCTCCACGGCCGGCTCGGGCGGTGGCGGCGGTCGTATGGGCGGCGGTGGCGGTCCCGGCCAGCAGGCGACGGCCAGCACCATGGACATCGCGCTCTCCGCGCCCGTCTCGCTGACCACCATCGCGCTCGCGGCGGGCCTGGCCATCGCGGGCGGTCTGATCGCCGGTGCGATGGGCGGCTGGCGCGCCTCCCGGATGCGCCCGGCGGACGCGCTGCGCAGCGTGCAGTAACACGCCTTCGGGCGACCGGCCTTCGGGTCGGGCCCCCTTGAGCTGGGGCGCCGCGTCCGTTCCCCCCGGGTCGCGGCGCCCCGCCCCCTCTTCCTTCTTCACCTGCCTGCTTCATCTTCGGAGAACTCATGTACAAGCTCACTGGCGTCACCAAGCGCTACACGCGGGGCAAGGACACGGTGGAGGCGCTGCGCGGCATCGACCTCACCATCGAGGACGGCGACCAGCTCGTCATCCAGGGCCCCACGGGCGGCGGCAAGTCCACCCTGCTCCAGATGATCGGCGGTCTTGACCGCCCGTCCTCCGGCAGCGTCGAGCTGGACGGCGTGGACCTCGCCTCCATCAGCGAGGCGAAGCTGACCCGGCTGCGCGCCGAGAAGATCGGCATCATCTTCCAGTCGTTCAACCTCATCCCGACGCTGACCGCCCAGGAGAACGTCGAGACGGCGCTCGTACCGCTCGGCGTGAAGCCCAGGGAGCGGCGCGAGCGGGCCGCCGAGGCACTGGCGTCCGTAGCCCTCGGCGACCGGCTGACGCACGCGCCGTCCGAGCTGTCCGGCGGGCAGCAGCAGCGTGTCGCCATCGCGCGCGCCCTGGTCAAGAAGCCGAAGGTACTGCTCGCCGACGAGCCGACCGGCAACCTCGACGAGGGCACCCGCGACGACATCATGGGCCTGCTGGACGGGCTGTGGCACGAGTACGGGCTGACCTTCATCATGGTCACCCACGACTCGTCCATCGCCCGCCGCGCGCCGCGCCTCGCGACCATCAAGAACGGCCAGATCTCGCTGAAGGAGCAGGGCGGCGGTGCGCGACGCGCACCGGCTCCCGCCTCTCAGCAGTTCGTCCAGTAGGCCCTACGGCGGTCCCCGGGGCCGCTCACCGTCCGAGAACGCGGTCGACCTCGGTCAACTGCCCGGCGGTGAGCGGCCCTTGGGCGATCGCACCGGCGTTCTCCTCGGCCTGGGCGACCGAGCGGAAACCGGGGATCGGGACGGTACGCGGGCTGCGCGCCCAGAGCCAGGCGAGGGCGCCCTGCGCGAGCGTACGGCCGTTGCTGGTGAGGATGTCCCGGAGTGCGTCGACCCTGGCGAGCCAGGCCCGGTCCGCGCCGCCGCTCTCGTTGAAGCCCGGCAGCCAGGCGGGCGGCGCGTTGCGGATGTCCCCCGCTTCCAGGGCGCGCCCCGCCGCGTGCTTCCCGGTCAGCAGCCCCATGGCGAGCGGGCTGCGGTTGACGCTCGCGAGGTCCGACTCCTCACAGAGCGCCAGTAGTTCGGGGGCGTCCTGGAGGATGTTCAGGCGGTGCTGTACGGCCGCACAGTGCTCGCCCGCCGCGAAGACGGCAGCCCGCTCCGGGTCGTCGGTGCTCCAGGCGTAGGCGCGGATGAGCCCCTCGCTGACGAACTCCTCGCAGGTGTCGCGGAGTTCGGCGGCACGGTGCGGGTCGGCGTCAGAGATGTGCAGCTGGTACAGGTCGACGTAATCGGTGTCCAGGCGCCGCAGTGAGGCGGTCAGCGCGCGGCGGGCGTACGCCGGGGAGTCGTCGCTCCCGAGCACGACGCGGCGCTCCTCGTCGATGACGTTGCCCCACTTGGTGGCGACGACCACGTCGGCGCGGCGCTTGCCGAGAGCGCGCGCGAGGACACGCTCACTGTGCCCGGTGCCGTACGCGTCGGCGGTGTCGAAGAACGTCACGCCCAGGTCGAGGGCGCGGCGAACGGCCCGTACGGACTCCTCGTCGTCGACCTTGCCCCAGCCGAGCGGCTGCCCGTCAGGGGTCCCCCACTCGCCGCCGATGGCCCAGCAGCCGAAGCCGAGCGCGCTCACCTCGATGCCGCTGCGGCCCAATGTCCTGGTCCCGTTCGTGTACTCGGTGTTCTCCATGCCCGCGAACGCTAGGAGTTGGAGTGCACGCGAAGGCAAGACCCGCGCGGGGAAGCGGTGTTGGCGGCTACGCCTGGCCGGTCTCGAAGCGGGAGATCCTGCCGCCGTCGTCGACGGTGAAGCTCCACCTCGTCCTCATCTCGCCCCAGGTGTCGTTGCTGTAGCGGGCGATGAGGGCCAGGCCGCCCCTGGACTCGTTGTCCACGTCCATGTGGCCGTGGGAGGAGAAGATCTCCCGGTCGGTCCAGTCGGCGAGGTCCCGGTCGGACCCGTCGTCGGACATGGTGGCGCCCGGGGCGAGGAGGGCCTGGAAGGCGTCGCGGTCGTGCGCGTTCACAGCGGTGACGAACGCCCGGACGGCCGGGTCGCTCAGTTTGGCTACCTGAATCGTCATGCCAGTCAGACTCACACCGCTCCCTGGGGGCCGCCACCCGAACGGCCGCGCGAATACGTCGAACGGTCGTGATCGATGCGACGGTGGAAATCCGTCCGTCCCCTCCATCCCCTCCACCCGCTCCGTTCATCTTGTCCGTCCAGCCTGTTCCGGGAGCCATCGTGAGTTGCTTCGACCGACGTGATCTGGGATTGCTGCTGCTCCGCGTGGGCATCGGCGGGGTGCTGGCCGCACACGGGTCGCAGAAACTCCTCGGCTGGTTCGGCGGGGGCGGGATCGAGGGCACCGGGGGCCGCCATGGAGGCCATGGGCTACGCGCCGGGCAAGGCGAGCGCGACCGCGGCGGGCCTCGCGGAGGCGGGCGGCGGCGCGCTGCTGGCGTTGGGCCTGGCGACACCCGCGGCCGGTGCGGCGGCGGCCGGTGCGATGGCGGGCGCCGCGGCGGTGCACGCGCCGAACGGGTTCTTCGCACAGGTCGGCGGCTACGAGTACGCCGCGAGCCTGGGCCTGACGGCCGCGGGCCTCGCCGTGACGGGACCCGGCCGGCTCTCCCTCGACCACGCGCTGGGGCACGCGGTGAACCGCGGCTGGATGGTGCCGGCGGCGCTGGGCGTGACGGCGGCGGTCACCGCGGTGGTCGTGGGCGCGCGGAACCAGCGGGTGCGGAAGGCCGCGGAGGGCCGGCAGGAGACGCTGTTCGACGAGTAGGGGCCCGGCCGCGGCCTCCGGGATGGGAGGCTGACCGCATGGCTGACCGCGCTGCTGAGGACGAGAACGACCTCGTCTGGGACTCGATCGACCGCCTCTACGCCTGGCTGGACTCCCACCAGGCACTCACAGAAAGGGAGTTGCTGCTCACGCGCATGCTGAAGCTGTCCGAGGAGGTCGGCGAGGTCGCCCAGGCGGTGATCGGCGTGACGGGCCAGAACCCCCGCAAGGGCACGAGCCACACCTGGGACGACGTACGGTCCGAACTCTGCGACGTCGTCATCACGGCCCTGGTCGCCCTGCGCACCCTGACCCCGGACGCCCGCGAGACCTTCACCGCCCATCTGGCCGACGTCACGGAACGCTCGCTCGCCTCGACGCGGACGCCCTGAAAGGGCCGGCCACCGCGCTCCGGTGGCCGGCCCCGCGCTCAGCAGGCCCGGCGCCACGCGTCCAGCGCGAGCCGCTTCCGCATCGAGTCGAGGCCCAGCCGCTCGGCGGTGGGACAGAACCTCCCCGTGGACACGTCGTACTCCACGTGGAAGACCGCCTTGCGTGCCTCGACGAACGGTGTCAGCGACGCGCATTCGCTGAATTCGGCGCACTGTTCGTTGACCGCGAAGTCGAAGTCGCCGACGAGCTGCGGGATCTGCTCCAGGTCGTTCTTCAGTCCCACGGCCAGTCCCCGGTCGTGTGCCAGGCCCGCGATCATGCGGTTGTACGCCAACTGGTGTGCCGCTGTGAGGGGAAAGCCGGTCCTGTTGGTGTAGCCGTCGAGGAGGTCGGGCTCGACGGCGTCGAAGCCCTTCTCTCGGCACATGTCCATGCGCTCGGCCATGAGGGGCCGCAGCACGTCGAGTTCGCGGATGTCGAGCCACCGTTCGCCGTCCCAGCCGTTGCCCCTGCCGAGCAGGGCTGCCGGGAAGTCCTTGTGGTCGGGGCGGAAGTCCTCCCAGGCACCGGCGTTGATGTAGCAGATCACCTTGCGTCCGTCGGCGTGCAGCCGCTCGACGACAGCGGCACTGTTCTCGAAGCCGTCGATGTCGTACACCGGGACCTCCACGGAGGTGTCGATCCGGCCGCTGAGCTGCCACTGCCAGGCGGTGCCCGGACGCGGCTGCCAACGACCCTGCTTGGGCGGGGTGTCGGCGGAACAGCCCGCGAGCAGCAGCACAAGCAGCATGAGGATGACGGTGGTTGCTGATCCGGGCCGTGAGGGATGCCTCAAGACGCTTCCCTCTCCACGGTCGGCGGCAGGCCGCTCCACGGGTTCGCGCCGCTGCCGGGGACGGCGCAGTGCACGGCGGCTCCGCGCATCCGGGCGGTGCGCGCCGCGAGCCCGCAAAGTTCGTCCGGGACGCCGTACACCAGGTGGCAGAACCGGTCGGGCGGATGGACGCCGGTCCAGGCCGGCACGGTGAAGTCGGCGTGCCGGTACGTCTTCCAGGTGCCCTCGAAGGTGACCAGCAGGTCGGCGAACTCCGCGTAGCCCGGGGCCGGATGGACGCCCGGGTTGAGGACGACGGTGCCGGCCCCGCAGAGGCGGGCCGCCCGCGTCAGCCGGCGGTAGTGGCGCACCTCCTCGGTGCCGGAGGCCGTCCGGTCCAGGAAGGCGCCGTCGGTGTCGTACCAGCGGCGGTAGCGGCGCAGGTCGCCGATGACCGAGCGGACCGACCGGTCGCCGTACGCCGTGTCCACGTATCCGAGCACCCGCACGTCCGCCTCGCGCAGTTGGGCGGCGGCCGTGACGAAGGCCGGGTCGGGAGTGGTGCCGGGGCCGTCGGCGATGTTGAGGACCACTCCGTACAGCTGTGGACCGGCGCGGATCAGGGCGCGCCAGGCGGCCGGGTCCACGGCGGGGTGGACGTAGAGCGGGACGAGCAGCCGGCCGCGGCCGTCGTCCGTCGCCGGGTCGCTCACGCCGGGACCCTGGTGTGTTCGGCCCACAGGGCGGACAGCGAGTCGGCCAGGGTGAGTTCGGGCCGCCAGTCGAGGGCGTCCGCGGCGGCGGTGATGCCGGCCCGCTGCCAGGAGACGGCCGAGGACCGCTGCGATCCGGCGCCGCGCTCCTCGATCGGGCCACGGAATCCGGCGGCCCGCGCCATTTCCTGCGCGAGTTCCCGGGCACGGGTGGCCGTGCCGCTGCCGATGTTGAGGACGGGTGGCAGGGCGCCGGGGCTGGTCGCCGCGAGCACGGCGGCCCGCGCCACGTCCCGTACGTCGACGAAGTCGCGGTACGCCGAGAGGTCACCGACGCGGACCGTGCCGTCGGGCAGCGCGCGCCGCAGTTCGTCGGCCAGCCGTCCGGACAGGCTGGTGGCGGGCGCGCCGGGGCCGACCGGGTTGAACACCCGCAGGACGACGCTGTCCAGGCCGGTCCGGCCGGCCTCCGTCACCGCGTACGACCCGGCCAGCTTGGTCGCCCCGTAGCTGCCCTGCGGGCTGACCGGCGAGTTCTCGGTGAGCGTCTGTCCGGCGGGCGTCGGTCCGTACTCGGCGGCCGATCCGAAGTGGACGAGACGGACGGCGGGGGCCGCCTCACGCAGGGCCTCGCAGAGTACGGCGGGTCCGCGCGCGTTGGTCTCGGCCATGCGTACGGGGTCGCCCGAGACGGCGCCCGCGCAGTTGACGACGGCGTCCGGAGCGAGGGCCCGCAGGGACCGTGCGAGCCCGGCGACGGAGATGGCGGCGAGGTCGACGGGAAGGTTCACGGGCAGGCCGGGGTCCACCGAGCGGCCGCCGCCGAGCACCCGCACACCCGTGAGGGTGCGCAGCTGCCCGGCGACGTGGCCGCCCAGGAATCCGGTGGAGCCCAGGACGAGGATGCGCATGATGCCCGGTCACGCTCCCTTGAGCAGGGCGGGGCGACGGGTGGTGAACTCCGCGTTGGCCCGGTCGTAGTCGTCGGGGCGGCCGATGTCCAGCCAGTACCCGTCGAACTCGTAGGCGGCGGGCGGGGTTTCGGACTTGAGCAGGTCCAGGACCAGTTCGTCGAAGCCGAGCGGCAGACCGGGGGTGTAGCCGTTGAGGGTGGAGCGGGTGAGTCCGTAGACGCCCATGGAGACCCGGTAGTCCATGCTCGGCTTCTCGGCGAAGCCGACGACCTTGCCGCCCTCGGTGGTGAGCACGCCGAAGTCGATGGAGACCTTACGCGCGTAGGTGGCGATGGTCAGCGGCGCGTCGGACGCCTCGTGACTGCGCAGTACGGCGCCGAAGTCGAGGTCGGTGAGGATGTCGCCGTTCATGACGAGGAAGTGCTCGGGCAGCCGGTCGAGCATGGTCAGCAGCGGGCCCATGGTGCCCAGTGGGCTGTCCTCGGTGGTGTAGCCGACGCGCAGGCCCCACTGGGAGCCGTTGCCGACGTAGGCCCGGATGATGTGGCCGAGGTGCCCGATGGCGATGGTGCAGGTGGTGAAGCCGGCACCGGCGAGCTGCCGCATCACGATCTCCAGGATCGCGTGCTGGTCGCCGATGGGGACGAGCGGCTTGGGCAGCGCGGTCGTGTAGGGCCGCAACCGTACGCCTTTGCCTCCGGCCAGGATGACTGCATGCATCGTGGGGTTTCCTTCCGACTGTCGTCAGGTGTCGCCAGATTCGGTGTCGCCGGGTTCCTGGGTTCAGGCGGTTCCCCGGCGGGCCGTGGAGCCGTGGAGCAGTCCGTGGAGCCGTGGAGCAGTCAGATGTTGTAGACGTTCGTCTTGTAGCGGGCGAGGTTCGCCGGGTCGCGGAAGAAGTCGATGGTCGCCTCAAGACCCTCTTCGAGGCTGTGGGCGGGCGCCCAGCCGGTGGCGGCGCGCAGCCGTGACGCGTCGCAGACCAGCCGCATCACCTCCGATCCGGCCGGCCGGATGCGCTGCGCGTCCTCGCGGACCTCCAGGTCGGCGGCCATGAGCTTGCCGATCAGGGTGACCAGGTCGCCGACCGAGATCTCGCCGCCGGTACCGGCGTTGAAGGTCCGGCCGACGACGGCGTCGGCGGGCGCGGTGCCCACCGCGAGGAACGCCCGGGCGGTGTCCTTGGCGAAGGTGAAGTCGCGGGTGGGCCGCAGGTCGCCGAGGGTGATGGTCCGTTCCCCGGCCGCGACCTGTCCGATGACGGTCGGGATCACCGCGCGCATGGACTGGCGCGGCCCGAAGGTGTTGAACGGCCGCAGGGTGACCACCTGGGTGCCGAAACTCGCGTGGTAGCTGTCGGCCAGCCGGTCCCCGCCCGCCTTCGAAGCGGCGTACGGGGACTGCGTGTTGATGGGGTGGTCCTCGGTGATCGGCACCGTCTGGGCCGTGCCGTACGTCTCACTGGTGGAGGTGTGCACCAGCCTCGGGATGTCGAGCCTGCGGACCGTCTCCAGGACGTTGAGAGTGCCCGTGACGTTGGTGTCCACGTAGCTGTGCGGGGCCTGGTAGGAGTACGGGATCGCGATCAGCGCCGCCAGGTGGTAGACGGCCTCCGTGCCGGCCAACAACCGGTCCACCGAACCGGGGTCGCGTACGTCGCCGAGGACGACCTCCACACTGTCCATCACGTCCCGCGGCAGGGTCTCCAGCCAGCCGTACGACGAGAAGGAGTTGTACTGGGCCATCGCGCGTACCCGGTGCCCGCGGGCGACGAGTGCCTCCACCAGGTGCGAGCCGATGAACCCCTCCGCTCCGGTGACGGCTACGGGTCCGGCCACGGGGCCGGTCACAGGTCCGGATTCGGTCACGGGTCTGTCTCCTCTGTTGTCAGGGGTGGTGCGGTTGACGGGTGCGGTGTCAGCGATGAGCCGTGGCCCGGCCCAGCAGGGCGTACGAGATGAGCACCAGCGCGACGGCGGCGCAGCCGCAGACGACCGGACGGACCGCGGCCGGGCCGAGGGCCGCGCCCGCGGCAGCGGCCAGGCACACGGCGGCGGGCGGCCAGGCCGTGCCGAAGGCCTGGAGCAGCAGGGCGGTCCACAGGACGGCTCCCAGTGCCAGCAGCGGTCCCGGGGACACCCCGCGGATCAGGGTGGGTGCGGCCAGCACCGCCAGGTATCCGGCGAGGCACAGCAACAGGGCCCGCCCGGCCCGGAGTTGGAAGCCCCTGGGAGTGGTGCTGTGCCGCAGCGCGGCGAGGCCCAGGCTCCGGTAGCGGTAGAGCAGCCACTCGGCCACGCCCATGCTCAGGGTGAGCACGACGACGGCGGGCCCGTCGGCCGAGGCCGCCATCAGCGTCAGCGATCCCGCCGCAAGCCCGAACAGCCCGTAGGGGACGGAGGCGGCGACCGGCGTGCCGTTGCCTGCGACCGCCGCGCCCTGCGTTCGCAGCGACCTTCTTATCTCGCGGGTCGCCAGCAGCACCGCGCCGGCGACGGTGGCCAACAGCAGCACGGTGACGGTCAGTTGGCCGGGGTCCCAGAGAAGCAGGGAGGCCGCTCCGGCGACCGTCGGGGTGAGCGCGAGCAGCAGGTCCCGTTCACGGCCCAGCACCAACAGCACGGTGCCCGCGGCGAGATAGACCGCCTGCCCGGCGGCGAACGCGGTCATGGTGCCCAGTCCGGACAGCAGCAGCGCCGCCGCCACGGCGCCCAGCGCTCCGACCGGTGCCCCGGCACGCAGGGTGCGCGCGGCGGCGCGCCGGCCGCCCGCCGCGAGCCGCACGTAGGAGCGGTGGGCGAGGCCCTGGTTCCACGCCCAGGCGGCCAGCGCCGAGGCGGCAAGACCGGCGAGCGCGCCCGTGCCGTCCGCGAGCAGCCCGGCGCCCAACAGGTAGGCCAGTCCGGGGAGTCCGAAGACCGCCCCGCGCAGCACGCACCGCCAGGGGCTGGTCCGCCAGGGGTCGGGCGGCGGTTCCGGGTCGGGGAAGCGGCGCGGTACCCGTTCGTACAGCTCCTCGGCGACCTCGAAGAGGTCCCGCCGTCCGTAGCGGCCGGTGATCTGTTCCTGCGTCAGCCCGTCCGACTCCAGTACGGCGGCGATCTCGTCGGGGTGGACGGCCGCGCCGCACACGTCCGCCAGCCGTTCGGCGAGTTCGTCGAACGGGTCCTCGGCCCAGGACGGCCGTCGGCGGCGCATCGGCCGCGGACCGAGCACGGGCAGGCTGTCGCCGTCAACGGGCCCTGTCTGCACGGCCTTTCGGGCCCGAGCACCACGGCCACCGTGGCCGCCCCGACCCTCCCGACCGCCCTGACCGCCTCGGCCGCCCGGACCGCCCTGACCGCCCTGACCGCCCTGACCGCCCGTGGTCGTGTTGCCCGGCCAGCCCGCCGGGAACCGCCGTCGCCCGGCCAGCTCCAGATCGGTCCCGCCGTCTCCCGGCAGCAGCCGCAACGGCCCGCTCACCCGGCCTCACCCGCCTGCCGTACGCCGCCCACCCGGGCCTCCTCGTACCGCTCACGCGGGACGGCGAGGGCGGCGACACTCAGGTCGCGCGGGACGGCATGGCCCGCGGCGCCCAGGTCAGGCGGGGCGCCGTGGCCCGCGCCGCTCCGCTCGCGCTCGGCGGCGGTCCCCGCGGTGGGGCGCTCGCGTCCGGTGGCGGACCCCGAGGCGAGTTCGCCGTAGATCCCGCGGAAGGTGTCGATGGTCTGCCGGAGGGTGAACTGCTCGATCACTCTCAGTCGCGCGGCCTCGCCCATCTGGGCGCGCCGCGCCGGGTCGCGCAGCAGTTCCAGTGCCGCCCGCGCCATCTCCCGCGGCTCGCGCGGCGGTACGACGAGACCGGTGTCGCCGACCGCCTCGTGGACCCCGCCCACGTCGGTGGAGACGGTGGCCCGCCCGCACGACATGGCCTCGATGAGGGTGAAGGGAAAACCCTCGCTGATGCTGGACAGCATCACCACGTTGCCCGCCGCGTACGCGTCGCGGATGTCCTCCACCCGCCCCTCGAAGACCACCGCGTCACCGGCCCCCAACTCCTCGGCGAGAGCCTGACAGCGCTCCCGGTAGGCCTCTCCGCCGCGCGGGGTACCGCCGAACATCCGAAGCCGCGCCCGCGGCAACTCCTCGCGGACGAGGGCGAAGGCGCGGATCAGCGTCTCCAGGTCCTTGATCGGGTCGACCCGTCCCGCCCAGGTGAGGGTGGGCACTTCGGGTTCCGGTCCGGCGGGCGGGAAGGCGCCGGGGTCCACACCGTTGTAGACGGTACGGATGCGGTCGGGCGCCGTGCCGCCGTGCTCCTCCCAGCGCCGGTTGTAGCGGTTGCCGGGGGTGACGAGTTCGGCCCGGGCGTAGGTCTCCTGGGCGAGCAGCCTGAAGAAGCCGAGGAGCAGCGACTTCACCGGCCAGCGGTAGCCGCCGGTGCGGTAGCCGAGGTAGCGCTCGCGGAGGTAGACGCCGTGCTCGGTGAGCAGCAGCGGCGTCCCGTGCAGGTGGTGGGCCGTCAGCCCGGGCAGAGCCGCCAGTCCCCCGCTGACGGCGTGTGCGACTCCGCCCTCGGGCGGTACGACCGCCAGCGGCCGGAGCGCGTGCTCAAGGAGCTCGGTGGCGGTCAGCGCGTCGTGCAGGGTGGGCCGGGCCGCGGCCACGGCTATGTGCGGCCGGTTCCACACCGCGGTCAGGGTGCGCAGCGCCTCCTCGGTCCGCATGGCCGCCGACAGCTCGCGCTTGCGGGCCCGGGCGCCGAGGGCGTACAGGCCGTCCGCGAAGTCCGTCCCGGCGGTCGGTGAGCCGGGCTCGAGGAGCGAGAGCAGGAACCGCTCGTAGGTGCCGAGGAAGCGGCGCAGCCGCCGCCCCCGGGGCGCGCGTCCGTCCGGAACCGCTCCCCAGAGCGGGGCGGTGACCAACTCTCCGACGTTCGGGGGCAGTTCCCAGGCGAACGGCTCCTGCCCCGTCCCGGTGATCGCGACCACCCGGAAGCGGACGTCGGGCATCCCCCGTACCAACTGGTCGCACCACACACTCACCCCGCCGTGCTGGTGCGGATACGTTCCTTCAGTGAGCAGTGTCACCACCGCTCGGTCGTCCGTGCCCGAAGGCGGCACGGCGTGCAGGATCTCTCGCGTGGACATGCGTCTCATTCCCCCCAAGGAACGATCAGTTCGGGCCGCGGCCGTGGTCAGTGGCGCGGTCGGGCCGTACTGCCGGACCGCGGTCGACGCGCGGTCCGGCCGTGCGGCCGGTGTCGCGGAGGCGGGCGGCTACTCCGCCGCCGGCCCGGTCTCCAGGGAGCCGCTGCCGACCCATCCCGACCTCGCTCCCGCGTACGGGCCGCCGAAGCCGTCCGCCGTGGCCGGCAGGGTCGCCGGGGCCTGAACCCCGCCGGGCGCGCTGATGGTGACGGTGTTCCCGATCCGGTAGGCGGTGACCTGACCGCCGTCGACGGCCGCGTCCCAGACGGCCCGGCGCTTCAGCTCGTCGCTGGTTTGCCTCAACCCCTGGTTGACCAGAGGGGTGTTGGCGGCGAAGAGGTCCGCGTAGTCGCTCAGGACCTTCTCCAGCACCGGGTAGCCGATCCGCTCCTCGGCGAGGTTCGACTGGTGGATGTAGTGCGGGCGCGGGTTGTTCGACAGCGCGTGCCCGAGCGCGATCCGGCTCTCGGTCGGTACGAGGTACGAGGTGTAGCCGGTCTCGGTGTCCAGCGGCTCGTCCAGGCAGGTGGTCGTCGTCGAGTTGTCGCAGATGCCGCTGCCGCCGTCGGCCGCGCTGGTGTAGATCCAGTTGTACTCGTCGACCTGCTCGGCTTCCTTGCCCGCGTTGTAGAAGATGTTCATCGGGAAGCGGGGCACGGTCAGCGCGGCGCCGACCTGACGCTGCTGCGGGTCACGGGAGTTGTCGCTGCCGAGCGCGGTCACCCCGGTCGCGGCGAGCGCGGGCGCCAGGTTCGGGTTGTCGTCGGGCTGCTGCGGGAGCACCCGCATGCCCGAGTGCTCACCCGTGACGAGCTCGGTGTTGTCGAGGGCGAGGCCCTTGGCCGCGCCCCAGGTCCGGTTGTCCGCGATCGAGGCGGTGATCTCCGCGCGGCTGACCCACTGCACGTTGCCGAACCAGTCCTTGGAGCACACCCACGGCACCACGGTCACGTTCTGCACGCAGCCCAGGAACGGGTGGTCGTAGGTGTGGTTCACCCACCGGAACGCGTCCTTGTCGGCGACGAGTTGGTCGGTCAGCGCGTCGTCCCCGTTGTTCTCTTCCTTGTAGGTCTCGCTGCCGCCGCCGTTGAACAGGAAGTCGAGCGTCAGACCGTGCTGCTGCGACCACTGCTTCGCGTACTGCGCATCCGCGACCGTCATCCGGATCGGGTCCGAGACGCCCTCCCCGTCGGGGCAGTCCACGTCACCGGGCGTGCAGTTCAGCTCGGTGTCCCACCGGTCGTCGGCGCCGAAGACGTCGTCCACGTGCACCGCGAAGTAGTTGTGGTCGGCGCCGAGATGGACGCCCTGGGTCATCCACTCCACGATGCCGCGGGCGAGCAGCCGGTACTGCTGCTGGGCCTGGTTGTAGACGAACGTCACCACCAGTTCCTGGCGGCCGTCGTGCGCGTACTCCCCGATGAGCGATCCGTTCACCGCCGTACCGGGAATGGGCGCCTCCACGTACGTCGTGAACTCGGCCCCCGCCGCCTGCTGGGCCAGCGGCACCGCCAGGAACCCGTAACTCTCCGACACGTCATCGGCGTTGTCCTCGAAAGGCACCGCGCCGTCGAGATACCCGAAGGGCCCTGCCAGTCCGGCGGCGGTCACCTGCGCCGTCGTACCGTCCAGCGACCCGATGTACCCGGGATTCTGCGCCCAGTTGAGCCCGACGGCCGGCTGCGCGTACGTGTAGGCGTCGACCTGGCGGATCTTGTAGGTCTGCTCGTACGCCGTCAGCGCGGCCAGCTCCGCCGAACCCGCCCCGAACGGGTTGTCGTTGGGCAGCACCACAGCCTGGAACTTCGCCCTCGGCCGCCCGTCGACGGTGTCGCTCAGGAAGGCCGCGTCGATCAGCGGTCTGCCGGTGTCGTTCAGGTCGACCTCGGTGTACGGCGTCCCCGCTCCGTCGAGCTCCGCCGCGATGGCCTCCGTGGCCGCACCCCCGTCGTCGACCACCAGCACTCGGAGGTCGACTCTCGGTTCCAGCTCGTCGGCTCTCGCTCCGGCGACAGGCGCCAGGAACGTGAGCATCAGCGACGCCGCGCAGACCGCGGCTCTTCGCGAGAAACCCTTCATGATGTGCCCCCCCATGGGCTACGGCATGAGATTGCCGCATACGAAAAACCGAACCAGGACAGCAAAAAACGTTCCTGCACACCTACACCGAGGTGTTGGGAAGTCCGTGGCCGCGAGCGACCTCTGCCCTTGCCGGACACATCCTGCGATGAGATGCGGAGGTTTCGTGGGTAATTCGAAAAAGTTTCTCAGCCACCCCACGGGCGTTTACCTTGTGTACGTAAATGTTCACTCCGTGCACATGTGATCCCCAGCGAACTCCCAGGAAACCGCCCCCGAAACGGCCCCTGACCTCCCCTGACGGCCTGTTTCCAGCCCGGTCGGCGCCGAGGGGCCGGAATCGCGGGTTTCACACTTGGCCTGAAACCCGCTCACACCCCAGTCAATCGGCCCTTACAGGCCTCGCCAGACGTTGTCGAAGGCCGCGTTCTCGATGGCTCGGCGCTGCCGGACGGCCTCCAGCTCCATCACCGCGTCGTTGACGGCGGCGAGCACGGTCACGGTCGAGTCGTCGGCCGCGCCGGCCGCGTCCAGGGGGTCGTCGGCCGTCCGTTCGCGCACCCCGGCGGCTGTCGCGAGCGCGAGCAGGACCGGCTCGTCGGACACCCAGCGCTCCTCCGCGCGCAGCCGCGTGGGCGAGTCGGCGGCCGGCGCGGGCTGCTGGGTCCGCGAGGGAAGCCAGCGATGACGCTTCTTGTCCTCCGGCCCCTCCGCCTCCCACGCCTTCAGATAACCGGCGGACAGGCCGCGCCCCCTGCGCCACAGCCAGTCCTCGACCGACTCGTACGGTGACTGCCGGGTGAGCGCCGCCGACGCCTCGTCCAGCAGGCGGTCGCCGAACAGGCGGTCGCCGATCGGCTCCTGCGGGTTCGGCACGACGCGATCACCGTCGAGGGTGATCGCCCCGGCCTCGACGAGGTCGAGCAGCTCGGCCCCCGCGAGGGCGAGCGAGAGATCACCGGCCTCCACCGAACGGCCGGGAGCCAGGTCCACGGCGACGATCATCAGATCCTGAGCTGTGGTCATGTGCGGCTCCGCATCGGTGGGGCGGGTACGGGACACGAGAACGGGACAGGCAGACGAGTCGGTCTGTACGCCAGAACATCCTACGCGCCCCTGCGATCTACGCCTTCGCGAGCAGGGGCGGGGGTGACCTGCGAGGCAGGGGTCGCAGGGGCGGCCGTGGGCGGTCGGATCGCCTGGTCGTAGCGGGCGGCCTGCTCGTCGGCGAGGCCGCCCGGATCGTCGACACCATCGCTCTGACCGACCGGGCCGGTGCCCGCGGTCATCGTCAGGCTTCGCGGACGGGACGTTCTTCTCGGACTTGCGGAGGGGCGGTTCCTCTCGGACTTGCGGAGGGGCGGTTCCTCTCGGACTCGCGGAGGGGCGGTTCCTCTCGGATTCACAGAGGTTCCTCTCGGACTGGCGGAAGTGGGCGAGGGTTCGGCTCGGTCGGTACGACGTCAGCCGCTCAGCTGCCACACCCGCACCAGATCCGTGCCGCCCGCGGCAGCCAGCAGATCCCCGTCCGGGTGAACGGCGAAGTCGTCGTAGCGGCCCGCCTGTTCCAGCTGACGGATCTCCGGACTGGCGGTCACCTCCGACAGGCGGCCGCGCCGCAGCCACAGCACACGGCCCTCGTCGGCGCACACCAGACGCATGCCCTTGGCCCCGAACCCGTCGAAGCGCTCCTGCCTGCTGAACTCTCGCCGCAGGACGACGGCATTGGTGGCCGTCCGCCAGACGATCAGCTCCTGGAAGCTCGCACACGCGACGTACCTGCCCGACGGCGAGACAGCGAGCCAGCAGCCCGGTCTGGCGATCTCCAGCCAGTTGCGGATCCGGTTCTCGACCGGCGGCGCGTTCTCACGGTGGACATGAACACGGTTGGTCGTGGCCATGGCCACCACCGATCCGTTCGCGCTGACGGAAGTCGCCGCGAGTCCGGCCGGGCACGGCACCTCCCGGAGGATCCGGCCGTCGTCGAAGCTGCGTACGGCCACTCGGCGCTTGTCGTGGGTGGCGAGAACCTCTCCCCCGCTGGTGACCAGGAACTCGTCACCGCGCAGCGGGACGGAGTGGAGGCGGTGCTCGCCGGTCCTGCCCGCGAAGTGCACGAGGTCCAGACTCCTCGGCCGGGCGACCGCGACACTGTGCCGGGTCGGGGACACGATGGCCTGGTGCCCCAGGCGGAGTTCAGCTCCGCCGGGGACTCCGGGAAGCGCCTCGCCCGAGTTCAGGTCCCATCGCTCGACCGATCCGTCTCCGGCGACGACGACGGCCGTGTGGTCGGGGCCGAAGCCGATCGTCGACTGCCCGGTGGTCCGGCGCGTCCTGCGCATCTCCCGAACACGGTCGCCCAACCCCGCTCGGGAGGACGGGGAAACGGTGAGGTTGTGCAGCAACTCGAAGGTGAAGGCGGCCGCGTGACGGGAGGCCGCCGGCTGCCAGACACGGTCGTTGTCCTCGCCTTTGTCGGAGAGCCGGTCGGAGATCCCTCGCACCACGAGAGCGCTGGTCCCCGCGTTGATGTAGGCACTCTGCAGAAATCCGTGTCCTTCCATCTCCACGGCCACGGCATCACCGCAATACCGCTCCAGCAGCAGGGCCGTGGCCGAACGCTTGTCCGCCACCACCTTCGAACCGGCCGCCAGTGGCTTCACATGCGCCTGCGGGACGGTGTCGGTCACCGGCGCCTTGATGCGATGACGCCATGCCTCGTCCCGGGCGGTCGCCTGAGCCCGCTGGACCAGGTCGAAGGTAGACAGATGAGTGGTCATGCGCGGGTGGAAGCCGTCCTCCAGGTCCTTTCCACTCTCGTAGTCGTAGATGTGCCGCGCGGCGACCACGTCTCCCAGCGCGGTGTCCTTGAGACCGCCGGCAATCCCGACGAAGAAGATGTGCCGTGGCCGGAAGGCCGTGACCGCTCGTTCGGTCAGCGCGGCCGCGGCGGTGTTCCCCGGTCCGGTCTCATGGCACGCGACCGTCCACTTGGCGTGCCTGCCACCGAAGGTGCCGAACTCGAACAGGGCGCCACGGACGTCGTACTCGGCGAGCGGTCCCTCCAAGTGCTCCCGCACCGCGTTGTATTCCTTGCCCAGCGCGGTGAAGACGATGACATCTGCCATGGGGTACATGGGTTCTCTCATTCCGTCCGGCACGACTGCGCGCCGGAACTCAGGTCCGCGTACGCCGATATCTGGACGGCCAGTACCACGATCGCCGCGCACTCGACGAGCGAGACGGTCAGCAGCACCGCGGAGATCCGGCCCGTCGCCCAGAAGACCGTGAGTGCGGCCAGCGACGCACCGCAGAACGTCAGTAGGTCGACGAAGAGCTGAAGCCACTTGCGGGACCGCCGTCGACGGTCACTGCGGTGTGCCGCTTCCCAGCCGAACGTCTCCCGCCCGAGCGGCGTCACGACCGCGAGCCGGGGGGTCAGTTCGGTGCTCACATAGCGGCCGATCGCGGAGATCTTCTCGTCGTTGACCAGATAGGTCCAGCCGAGTACGAGACACACCGGAGGCAGGAGCAGCAGGAGTTCGACGCGCGCCGGCCCTTGTAAGGTCGCGGCGATCACCGCGGCCATGGCCGCCAACGTGGCGTAGAGCAGGTTGTCCCGGAAGCCGATGCGCGCCTTCTGTTCGTCCTTCACCTGCGTGTACTCGAGCAGCAGTATCTGGCTGGCGGTGACGCTCTCGTTCTCGATGTCCGGCACGGCACCTCATTCGCAGAGTCGGTACTTCTCACTCTGAGGATGCGGCAGTACGCGACACGGGAAACGGGAAGTCAGGACAGCGCGGCATTGCCCAGGCCGCTGTAGAAGTAGTAAGCGGACTCGTCACCCGACTTGGTCATCACGCAAGTGATCCTGATCTGGTCCTGCCCGGAGATGTCGACCGACAGGTCCTCGGCCCTGCTGGACCGGATGGACACCTCCTCACCGATCGGATTTCCCGCCGCGTTGACGACCTGGATCGATCCCACCGAACCGATCGCGTTGGGCGAGTCGGCCAGAATGCCCACCTTGGCCTCCAGCCGCGTGTATCCACTGGTGCTGTAGACCGCGCTCTCACCGGCGCTGTTGCACCCGAGACGGATGCTCTTCTCGTAGTGCTCCCCGCGGATGGTCACCGGCTGAACGCTCACGTCCCCGTCGCTGTTGATCGCCTCGCCATCGGCGAGGTAGACAACGGATCCGGGCTCGGGAGGATCCGTCACACCGGGATCCTGCGAACTGTCCTCGGGTCCCGGCTTGTTCTCCGTGCTCGGGCTCTGGCTCGGCTCGGGTGTCGCGATGACCGTAGCTGTCGCCGTCGCCGTGACGGTCACGGTCGGCTCCGGGTCGTCGGCCCTGACAACGGTCTCCCTTCCGCCGAAGAATCCCGCCGCGATGGTCGCCGCGCAGATGGCGAACAGTTCGAACCATCGCGGAATGACACCCCATCGGCGTCGCCCCCGGCGCTCCTGCTTGGTGAGATCCATTCCCGCCCCTCGTGTAATCGGTATTGCCGGCCAGGGCCGGGACACGCGTCTCCATCACGCCTGCGTCGGACGGCCAGTTGGGCGTGCGACAGGGAGTCGGCGGTGTTGAACGGGGCCGTGCGGAGACGGCGCAGCGGCAGCTCCGGCGTGCCCAGACCCCTCGTTCCCCCGGGACAACGCCATTCGCTCGTCAGTACCTGCGCCTCACGGCCGCGACCACACAGTAGGGACTCCGTAGGGCGATGACACCGGAGTGCGAAGTTCCTGTGGAGAGTGCGGAAGCTCGAGGCACTCACGGGGCGCTCACTGCTGACGCGCGCCCCAGGTTCACGCCCCTCCCCCTACCCAGGGCCACCGGCCCGTCCGACTCGCTCCACCGCACAGGTCCGCCAACTCGCTTCTCCCTGAGGCGTGTTCGCCTCCCCTCGACGGATTGGGGAGCCATTGCGGTGCTCCGGGAGGGCGACGGCCGGGACAACCAACGCTGGAGCAACACCTGACCGTCCCGGGGCGTCGGGCTGTCCAGAAATAGGGCCAAAAGCGCAACAAGGCGCGCTACATTGGAAGTTGTCACACCTCGCCAAGGGGGGAACCCCGGGGGCAGTCCAGTGGGGGCCGCCCGGGGGAACGCCGTACGTCCAGCCAGACGAGCTGACCGGCGGCGCCCTGAAAAGGAAATGAGGTGCGACATGGCCGACGAGGCGTCGACCAAACGAGCGGAGCTGAGGGCGGAACTCGCCAAGCGGATTGCCATTGGTCTGAGCGTGCGCGCTCTGTGGGCAGTGATCGCGGAAGTGTTGTTCCACCGCGGCTAGCCGCTCCGGTGCGGGCGGGGTTTCCCCTCTTGACCTCGCCCGCACCGTTGTTCGAGGCTGCCGAGCCTCACTCCGGTCAAGGGCTTCCACAGAGCCTGTGCGGGCCTGCGGGGTTCTTGTGGAGGCCATACCCGTCCGGGCCGACCGCGGCCGGATGCCGGGCACAGCGTTCTGGAAGATCTCGGTGGTGCACAGCACCGTTTGGACCAACGCGCACGGCACGCCGATCGCAAAGGCATATCGCCAGGGCACGGCGACCGACACCACGTCCTGGAGCGCGGCCGCACCCTCGGAGCCGAAACCGCAAGCGTCTTCTTCATGTCCGACCGGCATTTCGAGCGGTTCCCAAGAATAGAGGTCAGCCTGCTGGTGCACGCGATCACGGACCTCGTCGGCATCAAGGCGGCAGCCTCGACCGGCCCGGTTCGCATTTTGTCCAGCTGGCGACCACGCAGCACTGCGGATCGTGTTTCTCAGGAACTGCTTCTCGTCGGCCTGGGTGCCCTTCATCAGGGTGCCCGCAAACAGCGAGGTCCGGGCCACAGCCGTCAGCGTGGGCAGAACGGCGGCCATGGCGCGCCGGTGCGGGGGCGCCCTCGGGCAGCGGGTCTAACTCCACCCAGGGGCGGCGCAGTTCCTCGCCGAGTTCGTTCGCTATGGCCGCGCTCATGCCGTCGAGCGCGAGCAGCGCACCCGCCGCTCCTCCCCGCGCGACGACCAGCAGGTCGACCCCGCGGACGTGGCCGGTGTTCGCGGTGAACGTGGAGTTCGACCAGGCGCGCCAGGGGTCGGAGTCCGGGAGCCGCTCGCGGATCGCGTCCAGGCCACGGCGTTCGCGATCGAACTCGGACTCGGACTCGGACTCAATGACCGTGGCCCACCGGCCTTCCCGCATGTCTGGTCCACCTCATTTTCCGAATCTGGTGACTTGCGGTGCGCGGAGCCATCGGGATCGACGACGTCCGGTCCGACGCCATCGCGTCCGGCGCCCGGGCGGAGACACCGCGGCGTCCAAAATTGATCCGCGTCAACTGGCTTGTGCACTAATGTGGTTACCCGCTGCGCACCTTCCCGGAGGGTATGTCTGCGGTGTTCCAGGAGCCGGTCCTCGGCAATGAGCGATGAATGGTCTCCACCTCGTGTCTCACGCGGTGTGACTGCGGATGCCCGGTAGGGCGATCCCTGCCATTCCCAGCTCACGCTCAGGAGTGGAAACCGATGAACCCCGTTGAGTACACGCGTGCACGTCGTGACCGGATTCGTCAGATTCTGGTCGACGTCGCGGTGGGAGTCGTCACCAATCTCTTGGTGACAGTTCTTGTCGTGGCAGCGCGCCTGGTCTTCTGACCGGCAGGTGGCGGGCCCGGGAGCCCGCCACTCCACTCACCGGTACACCGTTTCAGAAAAGACGCATCTCTCCGGGCGGAGTGTCCTTCGTCTGACGCTTCCTGCGGCAGCGTCCTCGGCCGGGACGGGGCAGGTGCGGCTGGCGCGCCTGTTCCGGCAGGTTCTCCCAGGTGGGCCGCAGACCGTGGATGTGGACGTCGCCGATGAGCTCCTTCAAGTACTTCCGGGTCTCCTCGTCCGTGGAGTAGAGCACGGTCGCCCGGCTCGCCCGGGTCATCAGCACGTGATACGCGTGCCGGACGAGCCGGGCGAACTCGTCGTCGTGAACACTCTTCGGCTTCACCTTGGGATCGAACGACCCGGGAACGGCCACCCGTTTGACACCCGCCTCCTTGTCCGTCCTCTCCTTGCCCCGACGGAACACCCAGCGATCGCCCCGGCGCACCATGTCCTCGCCCATGATCACGCCGCACCAGTCCCATTCCAGGCCCTGCGCGGTGTACACGCAACCGATCTGGCCAAGGCCGTTCTCGTGCACGGACCAGATCTTGGAAGGCGGGACGGTCTTGTTCTCGCAGAAGGACTCGCTGTCCGCGTTCCACGGCCGGTGCCAGTCACCGATCCGGACGTCGGGCTCGAGCCGCTTCTCCTTGCCGAGGGGTTTCGTCCAGGGCCAGCAGTAACCGGCGACCATGCGTGCGGACGCTCCCGCCCCCGCCTCGGAACGGATGATCTGCTCGAGTTCCTCCGGGCTGTCCACGATCTCGACATGCATCAGTCCGTCAGGAGTCCACGGCTCCGGCTTCGCGTCGGACACCCCCAGCGCACCGCGCACCCAGCGAATGTAGGCGTCGCTGCCGCCACACCGGAACTGTTCCCGCAGGGAACTACGGAGCAGGACGGCGTCGTAGCGCTTTGCGGCGTCCTCCACGAGAGCAGCGGTGCCGACCTCCTGCGGGCGAACGGACTGACCCTCGTCGAGGAAGAACACCGTCAGCCGGGAGGCGTCGAGGAGTTCGTCCACCTGGGGCTTGGTGCCCCAGTCCTCAGGCTTCCAGAAGCGGTTGGTGGAGCGGTCGCGCAAGCGGTGGGCCTCGTCGCAGATCAGCACGTCCAGAGGCGGGTCGGGTGGGGTGACGAAGTTGCTGAAATAGGTGAAGGTCTCCTTGAACTCCCGGTCGCCGTAACCGACATGCTCCTGTAGGGCGCCGTTGAACGCCCTGCTGCCGCTCGCGTACTTGACCGTGCGCCCCTCCGCCTCCAGTTCGGCCTTGAGCTGGAGGCCGATGGCACTCTTGCCCGTGCCGGCACCGCCCGTGATGAGGAAAACCACCCGTCGCTCGTCGGGGAGGAGCGCGGGGCGCAGCGGATCGGGAAGCACCTTGTCGGCCGTTTCGAGGATCTGGTCCGCGACCTTCTTCTGACGACCGCGCAGGGTGAAGACCGTGTCCTCGCCGTTGGAGCGGATCATGGCGTCGAGCAGCGGGGTGTTACGCAGGCCCATGTTCTGCAACAGGATCTCGGCCGCCGAGTCGGCACCGTCGGCGGCGAAGCTGTTCCGCAGGTCCGATATCAGTTGGGCGCGACGGTCGCTCGTGTAGACACGGGCATAGGAACCGGTCGGTGCATCCACGCCGACCAGAGGGAGCACCGCCGCGTCGGTGGCGTTGTGCAGATAGGCGAAGCCGCCGCACTCGAAGTCCAGGCCGTGCAGCGGCCCTCTGACGCCCGTGAACGCCTCGTAGTATTCGCGCAGTTGGAGCGCGGGGTGCTTCTTCTCTCCCATGCCGGGGACATGCACCAGCTCCGCGGTGGCTCGCTCGACCCGGGTCACCGTCGACCAGCGCTTCAGCTCGACCAGTTGGAGGGACAGCCCGTTCTCTTCGGGGTGATGACCCACGAGGACGACGTCGATGAGCCGCGGGGCCCCGGAGCGGTCGGCCTCATCGAGCGTGGCCGCACACTCGACGATCATTTCGACATTCCCGCGGTCGGCTGCGACCAGATCCTCGGCGAGATGTACCAGGCTCTCTGCCCAGGCGGAGCGTTCGGTCAACGAAGCGTCGGTGTTGAGAAAGTGCTTCCACCTCGCGGCGAGGTGGGGCACCATACGGCGTCTCGAATTCAGGTTCAGCAGATCCCGAGCTGCCAGTTTCAGGAGGAGCATGGACACGAGGTGGATCCCCCAGGGCACGAGTAACTCGTGCGGATGGGGGCATGTCCACAGAGGGAAGCCCGTCGGGCCGCAATGACGCCTGGGATCTTAGGGACGCGAATCTCCTCCCGACGCATATGACACGTCGGTCGGCTGGAAGCACGGACATCATGGCCGGATATCGCGCGCTCACTGCCGCAGAACGGGCTCCTCGACCGCGGCAGGCACTGGCGTCGGCTGGCCGGACACCAGTTGCCGTAGCTTCGCCCGGGTCTCCGGGTCGGTCGAGTACACGATCGTGCCGACCATGCCGCGCGTCAACAGCACCTTGTACGTGTTCCGGATGAGACGGTCCACGTCGGTGTCCGACGTGGATTTCTTGAAGACCGGGTCCTTAGAGGCGGTGCGGTCGGTGACCCAATGGTCACCCCGCCAGATCAGGTCCGGACCGATGATGACGCCGGACCAGTCGTACTCGAACCCCTGGGCGGTGTAGACGCAGCCGATCTGCCCGAAGCCTGCAGGGTCGGTGGCCCATAGTGCCGACGGGGGCGCGCCGGAAACCGACCGGTCCCCGCGCAGATTCCAAGGCCGGGCCCAGCCTCCGATGACGACGTCGGGAGGCAGCGGATCGCCGGGTTTGGGCTCGGGGGACCATCGCCAGCAGTAGCCCGCGGACATCCGGGCACCGTATTTCTCGGCGCGGCGGGCGTCGAGGAACGCCTCCAGTTCTTCGGGGCTGCCGGCGACCCGCAACTGCATACGGCCGTCGGGCTCCCACACGACCGGCCCACCGGGCACGAGGCCGAGGAGCCGGACCACCCAGCGCAGGTAGGCGTCGCTCCCTCCGCAGCGGAACTGGCTGTCCAGGGGGACGACATGGCAGTCGATGCCCCGTCTTGCCGCGGCCTCACGGATGTCTTCCACGGTGCCCATCTCGCCAGGACGCACCACTTGGTGCTCGTCGAGGAAGAAGACCGGAACGTGGGCGACGTCGATGAGTTCGTCGATCTGTGCCTTGCTGGTCCGCAGTGCCGCGCGTGTGTAGCGGTTGGCGGAGGTCTCCCGGATGCGGTGCGCCTCGTCACAGATCACAGCACCCAGGCTGTTCTTCTCCGCGGCCATGAAGCTGTTGAAGTACTTGAAGAGATCCTGGACCTCCCGCTTCCGGGAACCGGCCACCTTGCGCATCGTCTTGGTGAACGACTGCGAGCCGGTCGCGTGGACCGCCGCCACGCCCCTCCGATAGAGCTCGCCCAGCAGTTGGAGCGCGATCACGCTCTTCCCGGTACCGGGGCCGCCGGTGACGACGACGACTTCCTTGTGGTCCGCGCGCTTCGCCCTCTCTACCGCGTTGAGCACCATGCGGTAGGCGACCTGCTGCTCGTCGAGAAGGACGAACTGCTGTCGCTCCCGCACCTCCTGAGCTGCCACTGACATCAACTGTTTCGACGGCACGGTGGCGCCTGCAAGCAGTTCGTCCGCCGCGCGGGCACCGGGGTGCTTGTCGCTCAGCTTCGAACGGAGGTGGTCCAGGAACGCACCGCGACGCTCCCCCGTGAAGAGCAGTCCCTGCTCGTCGCGCTCGATCTCCCGCAACCCCGCCACTCCGAATTCGGTGGCGTTGTGCAGGAAGGCGACTCCCTGGATACGGTCGCTGTGATCGGCCACCGCGCCATTGAAGTTGACCAAGTAGTCGCGGTATCGCCGCACCTGCTCGATCGGGTTGAGCACGGGGTGCGCGTAGGCGTCGACATGGCACAGGGTGGGGTCGTCCTCGTGCGGAGCCGCCTGGCTCCACTGCTTCAGCTCCACCACGACGTAGGACGGCTCTTGCGTGACCGGGTGCACGCCCGCGAGGACCACGTCGGCGCGCTTGCTGTTCAGCGGTAGCGCGTACTCCAGCATGACCTCGATGTCGCCCAGGCCGGCATCGTTGAGCACGGCGGTCAGAAGCGGGATGCTGCGCTCCCAGGAACGCGTCTCCGAGGTTCCGGGCCGATAGCCGTGCATGTGGACGAACTGTTCGGTGAGGTGCAGGAACAGCGAACCGTCGAGTGCCATGACGGCGACCGTTTTCGCGGACGCTCGGAACAGCAAGGACTTCCCCCAGGCAGCACGAATAGACTCGTGCGGGTGGGGGCATGTCCTTCGAGACTCCACCGGAGTGGAGCGGAAGCCCGTCGGGCCGCGTTGATGATGACTCCGAGGGTACCTGGCGGTACTCACTGTCGTACCGCTGGTCACCAGTGGCGGCAGCGGGCGCCGTGCGTCTCCCCCCGCCGACGTCCGGACACTGAGTGACCGTCCAAGCGGTCTCATGGCAGCCCGCCTCGTCGAAAAATGGGACACCTACGCGCGCCCACCGAGGATGGCAGCCGAAGTCGGCAGTGGCCCTCATGGCCGTATAACGCTTCCGAGGCTTCACCCGACCCCTGACACCCTTCACCACCCTTCCGCTGCTGAAGGGTGTCCTGTGCTTGGGCAAGCCGGGCTGTATCGCGCGGAGAATCACCGCAGGCCAGTGATCAGCACGAGTGCCCATAGCGACCGCGTGGGTGGCTACCTTGATGGCTACGTTCGTAGACGTGAGGTTCGGTTTGAACCGGTACGGACCGGGGTCCGACCAAAGCCCTGGACCCACAAAAAATGACCCCTGACCAGCACTTTCGCTGATCAAGAGCCTCTTGTGGCAGACGAGTCGGGCTGTACGCCGGGTTCTGTCGCCCGGTCACCTCGCGGTGGCCGGGGAGACGGCCATCCATCTAGGGCCGGCGTTGCCGCCGGCCTCGTGCGGTCTACCCGCGGACTCGGGCGGGCAGCCCTCGAACGTCCGCGCAGAGACACCGGGGTGTCTCCTTTTGACCTTGCTCCAGGTGGGGTTTACCTAGCCGCCTGAGTCACCTCAGGCGCTGGTGGTCTCTTACACCACCGTTTCACCCTTACCGGGGGCCGGAGCCCTCGGCGGTCTGTTTTCTGTGGCACTGTCCCGCGGGTCACCCCGGGTGGCCGTTAGCCACCACCTTGCCCTGTGGAGCCCGGACGTTCCTCGGGAAGCACCCCCGAAGGGGACTTCACGCGGCCGTCCGCCCGGCTCGTCTGCCGTGTCGACCATGGTACCGGGCGCCGGGCCGCCCTCGGTCCGGAGGACGCCGTGGCCAGGAAGGAGCCCGCCAGGATCAGGGCGAAGGACGCGGCGACCGCCGCGGTCAGGGACTCGTCCAGGAACGTGACGCCCGCCGCCACCGCCACGGCCGGATTGACGTAGGTGAAGACCATCGCCCGGGTCGCGCCGGCCTCCCGGATCAGTTCGAGGAAGGCGACGAAGGCGAGGGCCGTGCAGATGACGCCCAGACCCGCGAGGGAGACCAGGACCGACGAAGAAGGGACCTGAGACGGCCAGGTCAGCGCCGCCGCAGGGGCGTACACCAGGGCCGCGAGCAGCAGGCACGGGGCTATCAGCTGGAGCGTCGGGACCGGCTTCAGGTGGTGCGCGACGATCAGGGGCGCCGTCGCGTAGCCGACGACCGTGACCAGCATCTCCGCGAGCGAGCGGGTGCCGCCGCCGGTGAGGTGCGGGACGGTCAGGACCGCGACACCGGCCAGGCCGAGGCCGAGGCCGGTGATCCGCCGGGTCCCGAGGCGTTCGGTGTCGCCGAAGAAGCGGGCGAGGACGACACCGAAGATCGGTACGCCCGCGATCAGCAGGCCGGCCGTGGAGCTGGACAGGTGGCGCTCCGCGTCCGTCAGGGTCCACCAAGGGCCGATGATCTCGATGAAGGCGAAGGCCAGCATCGGGCGCCAGTGTGCCCGTACGACGCGGACCAGTCCCCCTTGCCGTACGGCGAAGGGAAGCAGCAGGGCCGCCCCGATCGCACAGCGCGTGAAGACGACCATCGACGGGGAGACGCCGTTCACCGCCACTTTGATCATCAAGTAGGGGATGCCCCAGAGGACTCCCATCAGGGAGAAGAGAAACCAGCCGCGTGCAGTCATGCGGGCAGTCTCGGCCGGGCCGGCGAGCGGTGTCTTGAACGCTGTTGCGGTTCCGGTCGCGGGGCTACGCCGCCGGGAACACGCTCGTGCGGTACGCCGCCGGAGTGACCCCCAGTACCCGCCGGAACCAGCGCGTCAGATGCGCCTGGTCCGCGAAGCCCACCAGGCCCGCCACCTCCGCGGGGCGCCGGCCGGTTTCGAGGAGGGCGCGGGCCCGGTCCACCCGGTGCTGGGCGAGCCAGGCGTACGGCGGCATCCCCATCGTCGTACGGAAGGCGCGCAGGAGTTGGTAGCGGGAGAGTCCGAGGTCGGCGGCGAGCTCCGCCAGTGAGGGCGGGCAGCGCAGCTCGTCGGCGAGGCGGTCGCGTACGGCGAGCGCGAGGTGGCCCGCTCCCGGGATCGTGTCGCTCACCGGGCGGGCCGTGGAGTGGCGTCGGGCGAGTGCGGTGAGCAGCCAGGGGAGGCGGGACTCGGCCTCCAACAGGTCGGGGCAGACGCTGAGTTCGGTGTGCGCGGTGCGCAGGGCCGCGGCCAGTTCGGGGTCGTCGAGGAGCGGCTCGCGGAAGTGCGGCGGGGTCAGGGTGCCCTCGGTGAGGAGGGAGGCGTCCGGGTACATCGCGCGGTACGCGTAGCCCTCGCAGGCGGCGGGGCCTCCGGTGTGCGCCTCGCCGGGCGCGAGGACGACGATCGATCCCGGTACGGGACGGATCCGGCCGCCCCGGTAGTCGATGACCTCGGCACCCGCGACGCACACCCCGACGGTGAACTCCGCGTGCGCGTGCGGGGCGTACCGATGCCGGTCGAACCGCGCGGTCAGCAGATCGAGGGACGTCCCGCCCCGCCCGAGACTCGCCCTGGTCCAGACAGCCTGCTCCCGACCACCCACCCGACACCCCTCCCCCAGCCGCACCCCGTCAACAGAGACGCAACACCTGAGCGGGGCTCTTCCATACCGCGGGGCACACACCTCACCGCGTCGCTTGACCCTGCCGCAGCGTCAATGTTTCTACTGGGGGCATGCGGATCGGAGAACTCGCCTCGGCTGTCGGTGTCACGACGCGGGCTGTGCGGCACTATCACCACCTCGGGCTGCTGCCCGAGCCCGAGCGGCGCCCCAACGGGTACCGCGAATACGGGCTGCGGCACGCCGTGGTCCTCGCCCGGATCCGGCGGTTGACGGAGCTGGGGCTCGGGCTCGCCGAGGTGCGGGACGTGCTCGCGGACGACGCGGGGCGTGAGCTCGCCGAGGTGCTGGCGGAGCTGGACGAGGATCTGGCTCGGCAGGAGGAGGCGATCCGGGAGCGGCGGGAGCGGCTGGGTGCGCTGATGCGCCACGGGGTGTCCGCCGAGGGGCCGCTGTCGCCCGAACTGGCCGCGCTGTTCGGTGAGATGGCGGGCGGACCCGAGTCACCCATGGCGGCGAAGGACCGCGAGATGCTGGCGCTCATCGAGACGGCGGCGCCCCCGGAGGAGCGGCGACGGCTGCTGGCCGCGCTGCGCGGGGCGTTCGAGGCACCGGGCGCGGTGGAGCGGGCGCACCAGGTGTACGCCCTGCTCGACGCGCTCACGGACGCGGATCCGGCCGACCCGCGCGTGGAGGACGCCGCGCGGGCCATCGCCGACTGTCTGCCGGACGCCCTGCTGCCCGGGGGCGAGGTGGACGACGACAGCAGTTTCCTGCGTGCCTTCTACGCCGACTTCGCGCCGGCCCAGGCGGAGGCGATCCGCCGCACGATGCGGATGGTCGCGGAGCGTCAGCGGATGGACGGGAATAAGCCATGAGAGTCACGTACGGACTGTTGCGACTGCTGCGACTGTTGCGGCGACTGGTCGCCCACGAGACGCGGCTGCTCGCGAGCCTCTGGCGGTGGGCGGCCCGGCGGCCGCACGGGGTCGGTGCGGGGCGCGGGTTCGGCTATGCGCGCGGGCAGGCGGCGATGATGTTCGGGCTCGCGTTCGTCTGTGTGGTCGAGACCGTCGGTATGTCCGTGCTGCTGCGCGACTGGCCCCTCGCTCACCGGATCGTCCTGGTCCTCGACGTCTACACGGTGGTCTTCCTGATCGGCCTGTACGCGGCCTGCGTCACCCGGCCGCACGTGCTCGACCCCACCTCCCTGCGGGTCCGCAACGGCGCCCATGTCGACCTGCGGATTCCGCTCGAGGACATCGCCTCCGTGCGCCGCGAACTGCGCACCACCCACGAGCCGGCGGAGGGCGAACTGAACCTCCCGGTCGGCGCGCAGACCGAGGTGACCCTCGAACTCGCTTCCCCGGTAAGGCACTTCACCTTCCTGGGCCGGGAGCGCACGGTCCATCGCGTACGTCTGCACGCGGACGACCCGACCGAACTGGTCCGGAGCCTCACGCGGGCGCGAACCGTACCTTCGCCGCTCCCGGATCAGCCTGCGTGAGCCGTACCCGCAGCCGCTCCCCCAGCGGCAGCGGCGCGGGCCCGCCCACCAGCCGGGCGAACACCGCCGGAGACTCCAACTGCACGGTCCCGACCGTGGGTTCACGATCCTGTACGTCCACCACGCAGCCGTCGAAGAGCTCGCCGACCCGGTCCTTGAGCAGTGCGGCCTCGACGATGTCGACGCACTCCCGCTCGACGGTGCCCGCGCGCCGGGTGCCGTCGGCCATCTCCTTGGGGAGTTCGGCGAGGGCGGCCAACACCCAGTCGGGGGGCGCCTGTTCGGCGACGGCCGCGAGGCAGATCTCGGCGGCGTAGCGGTCGGCGAGGCGACGCAGCGGGGCCGTGCAGTGGGCGTAGGGCGCGGCGACGGCGGCGTGCGAGGTGATCTCGGGGAGCACGCCGTCCCGGAAGACGGTGTAGCCCGCGCCGCGCAGCAGCGTCGTGCACTCCTGGAGGAAGGCCGCGTGGCGCGGCTGGTGCGGGTCGAGGGTGCGGATGAGGCGGGCGTACGGGACGTGGTGCGGCCAGTCGATGCGCAGGGCCTTGGCGGTACGGCGGAGCCGGCCGACGGCGCCGTCGGGTGCGGCGGGGAGGGTGCGCAGGACGCCGGTGCCGTGGGCGAGCATGAGATCGGCAGCGGCCATACCGGTGAGCAGCGAGATCTGCGCGTTCCAGCCGTCGGCGGGGAGCGGGGCGCGGTAGCCGAGTTCGTACGTCCCGCCCTTCTCGACGATCTCCTGCTCGGGCACGTTCAGCGAGATGCCGCCGCGTTCCGCTTCCAGCGCCTCGCGCAGCAGCCCGATGTCCTTGAGCAGGGCGAGCGGCTCCTCGGCCGTCCCGTCGTCGATCCGCCGCTGTACGTGCGCGTAGTCGAGCTTGGCGCGGCTGCGTACGAGGGCCCGGCGTACGTCGGTCGTCTCCGTACGGCCGTCGGCGTCGAGGTCGATCGTCCACAGCACGGCCGGGCAGGTCTGGTCCGGGAGCAGGCTGGCGGCGCCCTCGGAGAGCTGGACCGGGTGCAGCGGGACCTTCTCGTCGGGGAAGTACAGGGTCGTCACCCGGCGGTGGGCCTCGGCGTCCAGGGCGCCGCCGGGTGCGACGAAGGCGGCGACGTCGGCGATCGCGTACCGGACCCGGTAGCCGCCCCCGTCGCGGCGCGCGAGGTGCATCGCCTGGTCGAGGTCCGTGGACGTCGGCGGGTCGATGGTGAAGAGGGGGATGTCGGTGGCGTCGCGGGAGGGGAGGCGGGGTGCCCGCGCGGCTTCCTCGATCGCCTCGGGCGGGAAGCTCCCGGGCACGTCGAGCTCGGTTCGCAGTGCGCGCAGGGCGGCCCGCAAGGGGGCCTCGGCTGCGCCGGTGACACGGATACGGCGGCGAGGCATGGGTCGAGCGTAGGCCGCGCCGCGCCGCCTGGCACTCCGGGCGCCTACACGTACCCCTTAGGCTGGCTCGGCCGGATCCACCGTAGGGAGATACCACCGTGCTCGTGCTGCTGCCGCCTTCCGAGGGCAAGGCGCCCTCCGGCCGGGGAACCGCGCTGAAGCTGGAGTCGCTGTCACTGCCCGGGCTCACCGAGGCGCGTCAGGCGGTCCTCGACGAGCTGGTCGAGCTGTGTCTGGGCGACGAGGAGAAGGCCCGCGAGGTGCTCGGGCTCAGCGAGGGACTGCGCGGCGAGATCGCCAAGAACACGGAGCTGCGGACGGCGGGCGCGCGCCCGGCCGGGGAGATCTACACGGGGGTCCTCTACGACGCCCTGGACCTCGCCTCGCTGGATCCCGCGGCCAAGCGCCGCGCGGGCCGCTCGCTGCTCGCCTTCTCGGGTCTGTGGGGCGCGGTCCGGATGACCGACCGGATCCCCTCGTACCGCTGCTCGATGGGTGTGAGGCTGCCCGCGCTGGGGGCGCTGGGCGCGTACTGGCGTACACCGATGGCCGCCGCGCTGCCCGAGGCGGCGGGCAGCGGGCTGGTCCTCGATCTGCTGTCCTCCGCGTACGCGGCCGCCTGGAAGCCGACGGGCGAGGTCGCCGGGCGGACGGCGACCGTGCGGGTGCTGCACTCACAGCTGGTGAACGGGGTCGAGAAGCGGTCCGTCGTCAGCCACTTCAACAAGGCCACCAAGGGGAAGATCGTGCGCAGCCTGCTCCTGGCGGGGGCGGCTCCGAAGGGTCCTGCCGAGCTGGTGGAGGCGTTGCGGGATCTCGGGTACGCGGTGGAGGCGCAGGCCCCCGCGAAGGCGGGCAGGCCTTGGGCGCTGGACGTGGTGGTGACGGAGATCCACTGACCCACCGACTCGGTTACGTTGCAGCATGCGCAACGCCCTTTGCGCATGCTGCACACCGCGGGCAGGATGAGCGGCATGACTTCGCCGCTGCCCTCATCTCCGCATGCCTCGGTGCTGGACCTCGCGCCGGTCGTCCCCGTCGTCGTGCTCACGGACGCCGCCGACGCCGTACCGCTCGCGCGGGCGCTGGTCGCGGGCGGGCTGCCGGCGATCGAGGTGACGCTGCGGACACCGGCGGCGCTGGACGCGATCCGGGCGATCGCGGCGGAGGTGCCGGACGCGGTGGTCGGGGCGGGGACCGTACTCTCGCCGGCCCAGGTCGCCCGGTGCGTGGACGCGGGGGCGCGCTTTCTGGTCAGCCCGGGCTGGACGGACGTACTGCTCGCCGCCATGGAGGGGTCCGGGGTGCCGTTCCTGCCGGGGGTGTCCACGACGTCGGAGGTCGTGGCGTTGCTGGAGCGGGGGGTGCGCGAGATGAAGTTCTTCCCGGCGCAGGCGGCGGGCGGTACGGCGTATCTCAGGTCGCTGGCGGGTCCGTTGCCGCAGGCCCGGTTCTGCCCGACGGGCGGCATCGGTGCCGACTCCGCGCCGGAGTACCTCGCCCTGCCCAACGTCGGCTGCGTGGGGGGCAGTTGGATGCTTCCCGAGGACGCGGTCGCGGCCCGGGACTGGGCGCGGATCGAGTCCTTGGCGCGGGAGGCGGCGGCGCTGCGGCCTTAGCCGACAGCCTCCTCAGCGCAGGTGCGACGTGTCGTTGAACACGCGCAGGCTCGCGTTGCCGTCCGCGTAGTAGGCCACCGCGGAGAGGGAGGCCGCGGACAGCTCCATCCGGAACAGGGACTCCGGCGGGGCGCCGATCGCGAGGCGTACGAGGGTCTTGATCGGGGTGACATGGGTGACGAGCAGGACCGTGCGGCCCGCGTAGGCGGCGGTGAGCTTGTCGCGGGTGGCGGAGATCCGGTTGGCGGTGGCCGCGAAGCTCTCGCCGCCGCCGGTCGGTTGGGCGTCCGGCGACGCGAGCCAGGCCTTCATGTCGTCGGGGTAACGCTCCCGGACCTCGCCGAACGTCATGCCCTCCCAGGCCCCGAAGTCCGTCTCGCGGAGGCCCTCCTCGACGACCACCTCCAGTCCGAGGCGGGCGGCTACGGCCGCGGCGGTCTGGCGGGTGCGGGTGAGGGGGGACGCGACGATCGCCTGGATCGTGCCGCGGGCCGCGAGTGCCGTGGCGGCTCGCTCGGCCTGGTCGCGGCCCGTCTCCGACAGGGCCGGGTCGGTGCCGCCGCTGCCGGAGAAGCGCTTCTGGGGGGTCAGAGGGGTTTCGCCGTGGCGCAGGAGGACGAACGTGGCCGGGGGGCCGAGGTCGGGGGGTGCGCCCCAGCCGACGGTCGGGGTACCGGTGGCCAGGTTGCGCGCGGCGCGCATGTCATCGGCCCGCGCGGCGCGCACGTCATCGGCCCGTGCGTGGTCCGCCCGTGCGTGGTCCGCCTGCGCGTCAGCGGCCCTCGCGGCTTCGCCGCTGGGTGAGGGGGAGCCTCCTTCGGCAGTCGTCCGGCTGCCGGCCGGTGGGGGTTGATCGCGCAGTTCCCCGCGCCCCTGAAAACCCGGCGCCTCCGAGGCCGCCCTCTCTCCTCGCACCGCCGCCTTCGCGGCTTCGCCGTCGGCAGTCGTCCGGCTGCCGGCCGGTGGGGGCTGGTCGTGCGGTTCCCCGCGCTCCTGACGGGGCGCCCCAGAAACCGGCGCGTCAGAGGGGGCCGTCCCTCCCCGCGCCGCCGCCAGCGCCGCCCGCGCCCTCGCCGCGCCCGCGGTCGCGTCCCCCGGCGGGCCCGACGGCTCAGGTGCGGCCGACCGCGCCGTCCGCGCGTCCAGCTCCGCCCCAGAAGCCGACGGCGACCACTGTTCGCCGCGCTTCCCCGCGTCCATCGCCTCGTTGGCGAGCCGGTCCGCGTGCTTGTTCTGCTCGCGCGGGATCCACTCGTACGTCACTTGTGAGGGTGGGAGGATTCGCGCCGCCTGCGCCGCGAGGGGCTTCATGTCGGGGTGTTTGATCTTCCAGCGGCCCGACATCTGCTCGACGACGAGCTTGGAGTCCATGCGGACGCGGACCGGGGCGGAGGGATCCAGGGCGCGGGCAGCCGTGAGGCCGGCGATCAGGCCGCGGTACTCGGCGACGTTGTTGGTGGCCACGCCGATGTACTCGGCGGCCTCCGCCAGTGTCTCCCCGGTGGCCGCGTCGATGACCACGGAGCCGTAGCCCGCGGGGCCCGGGTTACCCCGGGAACCGCCGTCGGCCTCGACGATGAACTCCCGCACCCCACAAGCTCCTTACAGGCCGGACTCGGACGTGCGCACCAGGATGCGGCGGCAGTTCTCGCAGCGGAGCACGGTGTCGGGAGAGGCGGCCTTCACCTCGTTGACCTCGGTGATGTTGAGCTCCAGGCGGCAGCCCTCGCAGCGGCGCTGGTAGAGGCGGGCCGCGCCGACGCCGCCCTGCTGCTGGCGCAGCTTGTCGTAGAGCTTGAGGAGGTCGGCGGGGACGGAGGCCGCGATGACCTCACGCTCCTTGGTCGCCGTGGCCGCCTCGGCGTCGAGCGACTCGTGGGAGGCGTCCCGGCGGGCGGTCGCGTCGTCGATCTTCGCCTGGACGGAGGAGACCCGCTCGGTCAGCTCGGCGGCCCGCTGCTCCGCGGACTCGCGTCGCTCCATGACCTCGAGGACGACGTCCTCCAGGTCGCCCTGCCGCTTGGCGAGGGAGATGATCTCGCGCTGGAGGTTCTCCAGGTCCTTGGGCGAGGACACGGCGCCGGAGTCGAGGCGCTTCTGGTCGCGGACGGCGCGCTGGCGCACCTGGTCCACGTCCTGCTCCGCCTTGGTCTGCTCGCGGGCGCAGTCGCTCTCCTCGGTCTGCGAGGCGACGAGCAGGTCGCGCAACTGCGTGAGGTCCTTGGTCAGCGACTCGATCTCGGCGTACTCGGGCAGCGACCCGCGCTTGTGCGCGAGCTGCTGAAGGCGGGCGTCGAGGGACTGGACGTCGAGGAGTCGGATCTGGTCGGCGGGCGCGGCGTTCAGTTGGGGGCTCCTGATGTATCGGTAGTCGAGGCCGCGTGGGCGGTCCAGGGGTCGGTGACCGTCTTGGAGACGTGGACGCGAAGTCCCCATCCGTTCCGGTCGGAGATCTCGTCGAGCTGGGCGGCGGCCAGCTCGCACCAGGGCCACTCGGTGGCCCAGTGCGCCGCGTCGAGCAGCGCGAGAGGACTGTGTGCGCGGGCCTCGCTCACCGGGTGGTGGCGCAGGTCCGCGGTGAGGAAGGCGTCCACACCGGCGGCGCGTACGTCGTCGAAGAGGCTGTCGCCCGAGCCGCCGCTGACCGCCACGGTCCGCACCAGCGCCTCGGGGTCGCCCGCGACGCGGATGCCCTGCGCGGTGGCCGGCAGCCGCTCGGCGGCGCGCGCGGCGAACTCGCGGACGGTCAGCGGGTGGTCCAGCTCGCAGACGCGGCCCAGGCCCCGGCGGCCGTCCGGGTCGGTCGGGTCCGGCACCAGGGGGCGCAGGATCCGCAGGTCGAGCGCGCCCGCGAGGGCGTCGGAGACGCCCGGATCGGCGCGGTCGGCGTTCGTGTGGGCGACGTGCAGCGCGATGTCGTTCTTGATCAGGGTGTGCACGACGCGGCCCTTGAACGTGTCGGCCGCGACAGTCGTCGTACCGCGCAGATAGAGCGGGTGGTGGGTGACGAGCAGGCCGGCGCCCAGCTTCAGCGCCTCGTCGACGACGTCCTGGACGGGGTCGACGGCGAACAGGACCCGCGTGACCTCCTGGTCGGGGTCGCCGCAGACCGTGCCGACCGCGTCCCATCCCTCGGCCCGCTCGGGGGGCCAGAGGGCGTCGAGAGCGGCGATGACTTCAGACAGACGGGGCACGGGGAAAGGCTACCTGGCTTACGTCGGTCCCCCACCGGCCGCAGGACACTCGTCCGGGCCCCGGCGGCGAAGGCGGCACGGTCACCCCGCTCCCCTTCACCCGCCGACGGCCCCGTTCAGCACACCCGCCCCCGTTTCCTCAGGCGAATCTCGGCATAGCCACCCTTATGTGTGAAGCGTCCGCCCGCCGGTCCCCCGTCTGTGCGTACGAAAACTAGCTTCGTGGCCGGAGGTGACCGAACGATGACGGCCTGTGCCACCGAACCCGGGAACGAGGCGGCGGAGAACGAGGACGAGCGGGCCGCCCGCCCCGCCTGCGTGATCACCGCAGACGGAACGTACGCGGCACGCCTCGCCCTCGACGGCGAGTCCTGGTATCCGGAGCGCTGGACCCTGGACGGCCCCGAGCCGTACGCCGTACCGCTGCCCTCCCATCAGCCGGAGGAGCCGGGCACCGAGGTGCTGCCGCTGACCGACGGGCGGGTGCTGATCCACCGCGAGACGGACGGGCGGCACGCGTTCTCGCTGCTCTACCCGACCGGGCCCGGCACCGGGGAGCTGCCGCTCGGCGCGGTCGAGTGTCCGGACGCGGGGACCCGGCTGCGGCTGCTGCCGCCCGCGCCGGACGGGCAGCACGCGTACGCCATCGCCGTGGGACGGGGGTCCACGGCGGTGTGGCTGGTGGCGGGCGGCGCCTTCGGGCCCGAGCATCTGGCCGAGGTGCCCGGCCGCTGCTCGGGCGGGGTGTGGCTGGACGGCACCGGGCGCCTGCTGGCCCTTGACCGCCTCCAGGACGGCCGCACCAAGACGGTCGTGGTCGATCTGGAGCGCGGCGGCGAGGTGTCGCCCCTGCTCCAGATCGCCGAGACCAGCGATGACCGGCTGCTCCTCGCGGACCCGGACAGCGGGCTGATCCTCGTCCGCTCCGACGCCCCGTCCCCGGGCCACCACCGGCTCGGCTGGGGCGTCCTCGGCAGCACCCTGCCGATCCGTTTCCCGGAGAGCCTCCAGCCGGCCGACTGCGCGGTGACGCCGTTCGCGATCCAGCCCGGCCAGGTGCTGATGCCGGAGAGCTGCGCGGTCGCCCTGCGCGTCGACGGTCCGACCGGCACCTGGGTCGGCCTGTGGCGCCCCACCGAACGGCAGGTCCACCATCTCCCGGCGCCCGACGGGTGGTTGACGGGGACCGGGCTTTGGAGCAGGGAGGGGGTGCTGCAACTTCCGTACGCCACGGGGGCGGCGGCGTACGGGGTGACGAAGGTGAAGGCACCGGCGGCGGAGCCGCCCGCCGTGGCCACGCAGGCTCCCCCGACCCGGCCCGCGGCCCGCCCGGTCCCTCTGCAGCAGGCGCCTCTGACGGGGCGGACGCCGCCGCCCACACGACCGGGGGCGTCACCCTCGCGTGCGGGAGGGACTCCTCCGCACGGGGAGACGGTTCCTCCGCACGGGAAGACCGTTCCTCCGCACGGGGAGACGGTCCCTCCCCGCGCCGAGGCGGCTTCCCACCGCGCCGAGGAGATCTCTCTTTGTGCGGCGACGCTTCCGCCCCGCCCGGCCGCACCTCCGGCTGATCCGCCAACAGCCGCTCTCCGAAAGGTAGTTGAGGAGGCGGGTGTTGCTCCCGGCAGCGACGACCCGGTCGCGACGGCCGCCGAGAACGGGACGGGCGGCGGCGAGGCGGAAGAGGGCGGGAAAGGCACACCCGCCGACACCCCGGCACTGACCGCCGGATAGGATTCCCCGGCACAAAGAAGGATCTTGTTTACGGGGTGAACACCGGATGAGCGACACCAGCACCATGGAATACCCGGCCACGGACACCAAGGCCGAAGGCCACGGCAAGCACCGCGGACCGGTCTCCGGCCGACAGGCGGAGGTGACCCCACAGGGCCGTCACCGCAAGCCGGCCGAGCAGGGCGATCCGGCCTGACGACAGGCCGAAGCGACACCACGGCCCCGTCCGCTGTCACAGCGGGCGGGGCCGTTCCGTCATCCGTGCCTGTCCGTGCCTGTCCGCGCTTATCCGCGTTTGAGACCAAGTACCTCCGCCGCCGCGAACGTCTCCCCCGTCGGCCGGTCGGCGTAGTGCGGAGTGAGCAGCGCGTCGAGTTCGTCGTACGTGAAGGTGTCCTGTTCGCTGTCGAACTTGGCCGCCACCCGCGGGCGCTCGACGATCGCGACCATGCCGCCGTGCACCACGAGGAGCTGCCCGTTGACGCGCGCGGCGGCGGGTGAGACCAAGTAGCCGACGAGCGGGGCGACGTGCTCCGGAGCGAGCGGATCGAGTCCGTCCGCGGGCTCGGCGAAACCGGCGAACACATCCTGTGTCATCCGGGTCCTGGCCCGCGGGCAGATCGCGTTCGCGGTCACGCCGTACTTCGCGAGAGCCAGCGCCGTGGAGGTGGTCAGCCCCACGATTCCGCCTTTCGCGGCGGCGTAGTTGGGCTGTCCGGCGGAACCGGCGAGGAACGCCTCCGAGGAGGTGTTCACGATCCGCCCGTACACAGCGGCACCCGCCGCCTTGGACCGCGCCCGCCAGTGGACGGACGCGAAGTGGGTGGTGTTGAAGTGGCCCTTCAGGTGCACCCTGATGACCGAGTCCCACTCGTCCTCCGACATCGAGAAGACCATCCGGTCGCGGAGGATCCCCGCGTTGTTGACCAGGATGTCCAGCTTCCCGAACTCGGTGACCGCCAACTCGACCAGCGCGCGGGCCTGTTCGTGGTCGGCGACGTCACCGGTGTGGGCGACGGCCCTGCCGCCCGCCTTGCGGATCTCGGCGGCGACCTCCTCGGCGGGAGTGGCCGACGCCTCGCCGGAACCGTCCCGCCCGGGACGGCCGTAGTCGTTGACGACGACGGCCGCGCCCAGCCGGCCGAGTTCCAGCGCCTCGGCCCGGCCCAGTCCGCGACCGGCACCCGTGACGACCGCGGACAGCCCTTCAAGTGGCAGTGACATCAGAGTCCTTGGAGGTCTTGGAGGTGGTAGAGGTCGTAGTCGTAGAGATAGAGGTTGTGGGGGCGTCAGATCTCGATGCACGTGCGCAGTGACGTGCCGGTCCGCATCTGGTCCAGCGCCTCGTTGATCTCGCTGAGCGGCACCCGGTGGGTGATCAGGCCCTCCAGGTCGATGCGGCCCGCGCGCCACAGGGCGACCGTCCGCTCATAGGAACGCAGGACGTCTCCGCCGCCGTACATCGAGGGCAGGATCCGCTTCTCGTCGAAGAACAGCTCGAACATGTTGAGCTGGAGGAAGTCGTCCATGGCGCCCGCGCCGACGATGACGAGGGTGCCGCCGCGCCGGGTGTTCTCGTAGGCGGCGCGGGCGGTGGTGGAGCGGCCGACGACCTCGAAGACGTAGTCGAAGCCCTCTCCCGCGGTGATCCGCTGCTTGGCGTCGGGGAGTTCGTCCGGGGAGACGGCCTGGGTGGCGCCGAACCGCAGCGCCGCCTCGCGACGGGAGGCGACCGGGTCGACGGCGACGATCTCGGCGGCGCCCTTGAGCCGCGCGCCCTGGATCGCGGAGATGCCGACGCCGCCGCAGCCGATCACGGCGACCGACGAACCGGCTTCCAGATCGGCGGTGTTGAGGGCGGCGCCGAGGCCGGTGGTGACCCCGCAGCCGATGAGGGCGGCGATGTCGAAGGGCACGTCGTCGGGGATCGGTACGGCGCATCCGGCGTCGACCACGACCTCCTCGGCGAAGGTGCCGGTGCCCGCGAAGCCGAAGACATCACCGCCGGGGCGCCGGAAGTTGGGGGTGCCCGCGTTCATGAATCCGGCCAGGCACAGTTCGGTCTGGCCGCGCTTGCAGGCGGGACAGACTCCGCAGGCCGGCAGCCAGCAGACGACGACCCGGTCGCCGGGTTTGACGTTGGTGACGCCCTCGCCGACCTCGACGACCTCACCGGCGCCCTCGTGCCCGGGCACGAACGGCGCCGGCTGCGGCAGTACGCCGCTCATCGCCGAGAGGTCCGAGTGGCACAGCCCGGTGGCCCGTACCCGGATCCTCACCCTGCCGGGACCGAAGCCCACCGCCTCGATGTCGTCGAGGACTTCCAGCTTCTCCTGGCCTATCTCGTGCTGTACGGCTGCGCGCATGGTGCGGCTCCCCTCGGGAAGGTACGTACGACAGTCAGACGTGCTCAACGATCGTGTCGGTGAGGACCGGCGCGTGGTCCCGCTCCGCCGCGGTGACGGCGAGCTGGATCTCGCCGGGGCGGCGCCACATCCGGATGCGCAGGGTCTCGCCCGGGTAGACGACACCGGCGAAGCGGGTGATGTACGAGCGGACGCGGGTCACGTCCCCGCCGAGCAGTGTGTCGACGGCCGCCTTGAGGGTGATGCCGTACGTGCACAGCCCGTGCAGGATCGGCCGGTCGAACCCGGCGAGCTTGGCGAACTCGGGGTCGGCGTGCAGCGGGTTCCAGTCGCCGGAGAGCCGGTAGAGCAGGGCCTGGTCCTCGCGGACGGGACGGTCGACGGCCTTGTCCGGTGCGCCGGTCGGTGCTTCGGGGCGGGCGGAGGGGCCTCGGTCGCCGCCGAAGCCGCCTTCGCCCCGTACGAAGATCTGGGCGTCGTTCGTCCACAACGGGCCCTCGGTGTCCGCGACTTCGGTGCGCATGACGAGGATCGCGGCCTTGCCCTTGTCGTACACGGCGGCGATCCGCGAGGTGGTCGTCGCCCTGCCCTCGACCGGGATCGGGCGGTGCAGCGTCAGGTTCTGGCCGCCGTGCAGCACGCGGGCGAGGTCGACCTCGATGCCCTGCATGGAGAGGCCGCCGGTCACCGCCGGGCGGCCGGCGCCCGCGACGGTCGCGAAGCTCGGCAGGACGTGCAGCCTGGATTCCAGGGTGTAGCGCAGCTCGTCCGGGTCGGTGGCGGGGTTCCGCCGGTCGGGACTGGCACCCGCTCCGACACCGAGGTGGTAGAGCTGGACGTCCTTGTGACCCCAGGCGATCTCTCCGGTCCGGGGCTCGGCGGCAACGGCCTTGGCGGCGTCGATGGGCATGGGGCTCCTGAATCGCTCGTAATCGCCTGTGATCGCCTGTGATCGCCTGTGGAAAACCTCGGTACGGCCGTCCGCACCGGCGGCCGCACCGAGGTCGACACTGGGCCGCGGAACCCGCCCGTTCTAGAACGCGTTCCAGTCCGGCGACCCCTTGTATAGCCCAGCGCAGGGTAGTTGTGAAGACTCCTGACACCATGTCAGATCAGGGCGGGATCGACGGACGAGCGACGGGCCGTGACATTTGTCCCGGCCAAGTCCTTACAAACCCCTCTGCCGGTCGGCGCCCCTGGTCCGTAGCGTCGTCGTCATCGCATTCGACGACGGGGAGACGCGATGGCCGGGAAGAAGAAGCGGAACTGCCGCATCACGACACACGGGGAGTCCGCGCAGTCGCGGCCCGACGACCTGGGCCCGCCGCCCACCGGCTTCGCGATGCTGCCCTGGCTGCTGATGGGCATGGGCTCGTTCTCCAACCTCGTCCAGGGCAGGACACCGAACCCCCTGATCGGCGGTCTGGGCCTGTTCGCCTTCAACTCCCTCTACATCTACGTCGTGTTCCGCGCCTTCGGGAAGGAGACGCGGGAGGCCCGTTCCACCCGTGCGGCGCTCGTCCTGATGGCGCTGCTGACCTTCGGTCTCGCCGTCGGGTACGGCGGCACCTGGCTGTGGTTCTTCCCGCTGCTGGGCCTGGCCGTGGGCTCGGTGGTCAGGGGCAAGCCGCTCGGCCGGATCGCGTTCGGTCTGAGCGTGCTCGCGGGGGCCATCGGCTGGTTCCACGAGGGCTGGGACGCGGTCAACATCGCCTACGGCACCTTCCTGTCCACCGCGGTGACCGCCGCGATCCTCTCCCTCTCCGATGCCGTACGCGAACTGCGCGCGGCCCGCGAGGAGTTGGCACACCGTGCGGTGGAGAAGGAGCGCCTGCGTTTCTCCCGTGACCTGCACGACCTGCTCGGCCACACCCTTTCGGTGATCGTGGTGAAGTCGGAGGCGGCCCGCCGACTGGCCCACCGTGACCTGACCGCGGCCCTCGTCCAGGTCACGGACATCGAGTCGGTGGGGCGCCAGGCCCTCACGGAGATCCGCGAGGCGGTCACCGGCTATCGCGAGGGCAGCCTCGCCACGGAACTGGACGGCGCCCGCTCGGCGCTGTCCGCGGCCGGCGTCGAACCGGCCGTCCACCGGTCGGGCACACCTCTCGCGCCCCAGACCGAGGTCCTGCTCGGCTGGGTGGTCCGCGAGGCCGTCACCAACGTCGTACGGCACAGTGGCGCCGCCCATTGCGACATCACCGTCGACGGCACCTCCCAACGCGTCCGCCTGACCGTCACCGACGACGGCACCGGCCTCACCACCACCCTTGAGCCCGGCACCGGCATCACCGCCGCTGAGGAGCCCGGCACCGGCACCGGGCTCAAGGGCCTCGCGGAACGCCTCGCGGGAGCGGGAGGCTCGCTGGAGGCGGGGCCGGGCACACGCGGCGGATTCACGGTGTCGGCCGAGCTTCCGGTGGAACCGGTGGATCCGCTGGGCCGCAGGGATCCGGAAAACCGCCAGGATCCGGGGGACCGCGGAGAGCCATGGCCGTCGGCGGCACCCGAGCGGGGCGAGCAAGTCCGGCGAGGCAGGCGGGGCGGCCGAGGCAAGCGGCCTCAACCGGCCGAGCGGATCGAGCGGATCGAGCGGATCGAGCAGCGGTAGCGGGCCCGGACCGCACCTCTCTGCGCCGGGCCGTGAAGGCTCGGTCTCGGGCCGCGCCCGCTCGGAGTCGGACCGTGAACGCCCGGTCCCGGACCGCGAACGCCCAGTCCCGGACCGCGAACTCTCAGCCGCCCGGCGTCAGCACGATCCGCTGCCCAGCCGACGTACGCGTACCCCACGCCTCCTCAACCCGGGAAAGAGGCAGCGCGAGGGAATCGACCGCCAGGGTTCCGGCGGCGATCTCCGCGGCGAGGGCGGGCAGTTCGGCAACGATCCCGGCGGTGGTGACCGACCCCTGGCCACTCCCCATGATCTGGAGGTTCGCCGCGCGCAGCAAGGCGGAGGGCAGGGTGATCTCCGCGCCGGCCACCGCGCCGATCTGGATCCAGGCCAGCGGCTTGGCGCGGTCGGGGCGGGCCAACAGCAGTGCCGGCATGGCGTGTTCGGCGGCCGGGCCCCACAGGTAGTCGATGACCACGTCCGCGTCGCCCGCGCTCCGGCCGAGTTGGTCGGCGACCTTGTCGGGGTCGCCCAGCAGGGAGACGGTCTCGTCCGCGCCGAGGCCCGGCAGCAGTTCCAGGCGCTCGGCGTCGCGGCCGGCGCCCACGACATGGGCGGCGCCGAGGTGCTTGGCGATCCGGACGGCGAGCTGTCCGGCGTTGCCGGTCGCGCCCAGGACCAGCACGCGGGCGCCCGGCGTGAGCGTGACGCGGCGGCGGAGGGCGACCCAGGAGGACATACCGGGGTTCATCGCGGCGGCCACCGCGACCGGGTCGGTGCCGGCCGGCAGGGTGATGGCCCGGCGGCGGTCGACGACGGCCTGCTCGGCCATGGTGCCCGGTCCGGTGTCCGGGGCGACGAAGTAGAGCAGCTCGCCCCGCGCGGTACGGCCGACCCCGTCGATGCCGGGAACCATCGGCAGCACGCCGTCGGCGGTGTAGTGCGTGCCGTTGGCGTCGGAACGCACCCGGGGGTGGAGACCGGCGGCCAGGACATCCACCAGGATCTGGTGTTCCCCGGCGGGCCGGGGCGTGTCGACGGTGTCGAAACGGGGCGGGGCGTCGAAGGAACGAACGACGGCTGCGTGCATGGTTGGCCTCCTGGATCGAGCGAACACCCGTGTCGGGTTCGGGAGAGAACACGTACCGGCCGGTTTCGGGTGAGCCCACGTACCGGCTGCTTCGAGCGAGCACCGTGCCGCTTCGGGTGGGCACCCCGTACCGGCTCGCATCACGCACCGCTCACCGATCACCTCGTACGCGATATAGTTTGTGCCACGTACTAATCCGAAGGTAGTTTGTGCCACGTACCAAGTCAAGCGGAGGCTCCACGATGACCCCGAGTTCCCCCACGAAGGACCCGGCCGACCCGGCACCGGACGGCCAGGGCCCGACCCCGGCCCGGACGGCCGATTTCGTCGTCGGCGTCAGATCCGATGAACCGCTGGACACCATGGACGCCCTCGTCCAGCTGTCGTTCCTGGTCCAGGGCGTCCTGACCCGCGTCGCCGCCGAACACGACCTCTCCCTGATCCAGGTCCGCCTGCTCGGCATCCTGCGCGACCGCCGGCCCGGCATGCTGGAGCTGGCCCGCCATCTGGGCCTGGACAAGTCCTCCATGACCGGCCTGGTCACCCGGGCGGAGAAACGCGGCCTGGTCCAGCGACTGCCCTCACCCGAAGACGGCCGCGCCGTCCTGGTCGGCCTCACCGAGCCGGGCCACCGGCTCACCGCGGAGTGCGCCACCGAGGTGGAGCGGCGGATCACCGCCCTGACCGAGCCCCTGACCCCCGCAGAACACACCCAGGTCCGCGCCCTGGCCACGAAGCTCCTGCGGCGCCCGGGCCATACGCTGACCCCGTGAACGAGATGCCCCGGGACCACCGGCCCGCCAGGTCCATTCGCGTGCTGCTCGCCGAGGACCAGGGGATGATGCGGGGCGCGCTCGCCCTGCTGCTGGGGATGGAGGCGGACATCCAGGTGGTGGCGCAGGTGTCGGCGGGGGACGCGATCGTGGACGCGGCGCTGATCCACCGGCCGGATGTGGCGCTGCTGGACATCGAGCTGCCGGGGATGAGCGGGCTGGACGCGGCGGCCGAACTGCGGGACCAGGCGCCCGACTGCCGGGTGCTGATCCTCACGACCTTCGGGCGGCCCGGGTATCTGCGGCGGGCGATGGAGGCGGGGGCCGCCGGGTTCCTCGTCAAGGACGGGCCCGTGGAGGAGCTCGCCGAGGCGATTCGCCGGGTGCTGACCGGCGAGAAGGTCATCGATCCGGCGCTCGCCGCGGTCGCGCTGAGCGCCGGGCCCAATCCGCTCACCGCCCGCGAGTGCGACGTACTGAACGCCTCGGTGGACGGCGCCACCGTCTCCGACATCGCGGGCAGGCTGCACCTCTCCGAGTCGACCGTCCGCAACTACCTCTCCTCCGCCATCGGCAAGACGAACACCCGCAACCGCATGGAGGCCATGCGGGAGGCGCGGCAGCAGGGGTGGCTGTAGCCGCCGGGCGACTTTCCCGCACGCTTGACGGCTGGTCAGATCCCCATGGCTGGGTCAAGAATTCGTTAGTGGGCCGAAGCATCGGAATAGTTGCCCGGGCACACCGGGTTCACCTTGCACGTATCCCGCACGTATCCCGCACGGATGCCCCGCACGGACGACCCCGCTCGCCTGCGAGCACTCCTTCTCTCTTCGGCCTGGAGGCCTCACGTAATGACGCACACGACGACCGAACAGCCCACGCGGAGGCCGAGCGGCGCGATCGTGCCGGTGCTCGCCTTCGCGGGCATCGTTGTCGCGGTGATGCAGACCCTGCTGGTGCCGGTCATCAAGGACCTGCCGGAGCTGCTCGGCACCGCGCCCAGCAACGCCACCTGGGTGATGACCTCGACCCTGCTCGCGGGCGCCGTGGCCACGCCGATCATGGGCCGGCTCGGTGACCTGTACGGCAAGCGGCGGATGCTGCTCCTGAGCCTGTCCGTGATGGTCGTGGGCTCGCTGATCGCCGGTTTCACCAGCCAGCTCCTCGTGATGATCGTCGGCCGTTCGCTCCAGGGCTTCGCGATGGGCGCGATACCGCTGGGCATCGGCCTGATGCGCGACATGCTGCCCCGCGAGAAGCTCGGCTCGGCGATGGCCCTGATGAGCTCCTCGATCGGTGTCGGCGGCGGTCTCGCGCTGCCGGTCGCGGCCCTGGTCGCGCAGCACGCCGACTGGCACGCCCTCTTCTTCCTCGCCGCCGGTCTCGGCGTCGTCTCGATCGTCCTCACCCTCGTCGCCGTACCGGAGTCCCCGATGCGCGCGAAGGGCACCTTCGACGTCCTCGGCGCGATCGGGCTCTCGGCGGGCCTCATCCTCTTCCTGCTGCCGATCACCAAGGGCAGCGACTGGGGCTGGACCTCGGTCACCACCCTCGGCCTGTTCGGTGCCGCGGCTGTCGTCCTGCTCCTGTGGGGCGTGATGGAGCTGCGCGTGAAGGCCCCGCTGGTGGACCTGCGCACCACGGCCCGTCGCGCGGTGCTGTTCACCAACCTCGCCTCGATCATGGTCGGCGTCGCCTTCTACGCCGTCTCCCTCGTCCTGCCGCAGCTCCTCCAGCTGCCCAGGTCCACCGGCTACGGTCTTGGCCAGTCGATGGTCGTCGCGGGCCTGTGCGTGGCCCCGCTCGGCCTGACGATGATGTTCACGGCGCCGGTGTACGCCAGGATCTCCGCCAAGTACGGCCCCAAGGTCACCCTGATCCTCGGCATGCTGATCATCGCGATCGGCTACGGCGCGGGCCTCGGCCTGATGAGCGCCGCCTGGCAGACCATCATCATCGCGGTCGTCCTGGGCGCCGGTATCGGCCTCGCGTACTCCTCGCTCCCCGCACTGATCGTCGGCGCGGTCCCCGCCTCGGAGACCGGCGCGGCCAACGGCCTCAACACCCTGATGCGTTCGATCGGTACGTCGGTGTCCAGTGCCGTCATCGGCATGGTGCTGGCCAACACGGCGAACAACGTCGGCGGGGTCGCCGTCCCCACCATGCACGGCTTCCGGGTCTCCTTCCTGATCGCCACGGGCGCGGTGGCCGTCGGCCTGCTGATGGCCCTCTTCCTGCCGCGCGGACGCCCGGCGACCGCGCCGCGACTGCGCGCCAGCAGCGAGGAGGACGCCGCGCTGGAGCGGGCGCAGGAGATCCTCGGCGGCTTCCGCGGCCGGGTCCTGGACGCCGGCGGCGACCCCGTCGCCCGCGCCAAGGTCACCCTCATCGACCGGCGCGGCCGTCAGGCGGGCGCGACGCTCTCCGCGGAGGACGGCAGCTACGCGCTCGCCGTGCCGACCGAGGGCGCGTACGTCCTGGCCGCCAAGGCCACCGGACACGGCCCGCTCGCCTCCTCGGCGACGCACGCCGGGGACGACCGTCCGGTCGACCTGGACCTGGCCCTGCCCGGCGAACCCGTCCGCGCCTGACCTGCCCGTCCACCCCGCACCCCCGACGCCCCCGCGACGGGGGTGTTGGTGCACCATGGGGCGCCCACAGACACGTACGAACCGGAGGACCCCCATGCCCGCGGCACCCGAGCCCGAGATCCTCGCAGCCTTCGAGGCGGCCAAGGGGTTCATGCCCACGGGCGAGGGGCTCGCGCTGTACGAGGCGGCGGTCGAGGCGGGCCGGCTGGGGCTGCCGCTTCTCGAGGTGGGCACGTACTGCGGGCGCTCCGCCCTGCTGCTCGCCGACGCGGCGCGGGCTGCCGGGGTCACGGCGATCACCGTCGACCACCACCGGGGCAGCGAGGAGCAGCAGCCGGGCTGGGAGTACCACGACCCGCAGACGGTGGACCCGGAGCTCGGCCTGATGGACACCCTGCCGACCTTCCGCCGCACGCTCCACAAGGCGGGCCTGGAGGACCACGTGGTCGCGGTCGTCGGCCGCTCGCCGCAGATCGCCGCGTTCTGGAACTCGCCCCTCGGCCTGGTCTTCGTCGACGGCGGTCACACCGACGAGCACGCGTCCGGCGACTACGAGGGCTGGGCACCGCATGTCGCCGAGGGCGGCCTCCTGCTGATCCACGACGTGTTCCCGGACCCGGTCGACGAGTTCACCGGCCAGGCTCCCTACCGCGTCTACCTCCGGGCCCTGGAGTCCGGCGCGTTCACGGAGGTCTCGGCGACGGACTCGCTGCGGGTGCTGCGGCGCACGGGGGCGGGGATCTGAGGCGCGGGTTCGCCCGTACAGGGTCGGCGGGACTCAGGCCCGGGCCCGCCCGCACAGAACCCGGGATCTGACGCGCGGGCCCGCCCGCACAAGGTCGACGGGCCTCGGGCCCGAGTCCGTCCGTGTGGAAAAGGGCTGGAGGCGGGCGTGGTCGTCGTGTTCACATGACGGCATGGTGCCTGCCGACCGACTGGCGGCCTTCGCGGCCATGTCGCTCCTGCTGATCGTGATACCCGGCCCCAGCGTGCTGTTCGTGATCGGGCGCGCGCTGGCGCAGGGCCGCCGCGCCGCGCTGACGACGGTCGCGGGGAACACGCTCGGGGCGTACGTCCTCGTCGTCGCGGTGGCTTTCGGGGTCGGGGCCGTGGTGGAGCGCTCGGTGCTCGTCTTCACGGCGCTGAAGCTGGTGGGCGCCGCCTACCTGGTGTACCTCGGTGTGCGGGCGGTGCGCCAACGCCGTTCACTGCACGCCGCGTTCACCGGTGAGGGTCCGGCGCACGGCGGGCTGCGGACACTCTGGGAGGGGTTCGCGGTCGGCGTGGCCAACCCCAAGACCATCGTGTTCTTCGCCGCCGTACTGCCTCAGTTCGTCGACCGGAGCCAGGGCCACGTCACGGCTCAGATGCTGCTGCTCGGTCTGGTCTTCAACGTGATCGCGGTGGTGTGCGACAGCGTGTGGGGGCTGGTCGCGGCCACCACCCGGAGCTGGTTCGCCGGTTCGCCGCGGCGGCTCGCGATGGTCGGCGGAGTCGGCGGGCTCACGATGATCGGCCTCGGCGTGACGGTCGCCGCGACGGGCCGCAAGGACTAGGACCTGCCCGGACGGAGTTCGGGTCCCCTCGAGTGCCGGGCACCCCGCGGAACGCCCGGTGCGCCGACCCGTAGGGTGGCATCCGTGTCGTACGTAGGTCCTGACTTCGATCCTCCCCGCCCGCGCCGCTCCCGACGGCGGCTGCTTACCGTGGCGGTCGCCGCGCTGGTGCCGGGTGCGCTGGCCGGATGGCTGCTCTGGCTGGCGTTGGACGACGAGTCCGACGGCGGCGCCGCGGCGCGGCAGACGCCGGGGGCGGCCTCCTCCGCGGGCGGAGCCGCCACCGAGTCCCCCGCCGGATCCCCGACCGCGCCGGCCACGGACGACGGCAAGCAGCCGAGCCCCTCGAACGCCACGTCGTCCGCGCCCGCCGCCACCCCCCTCAAGGGCAAGATCGTCGTCATCGACCCGGGGCACAACCCCGGCAACTTCCGGCACACGGCCGAGATCAACCGCAAGGTGGACATCGGCACGAACTCGAAGGAATGCGACACAACGGGTACGGCGACCAACTCGGGCTACACGGAGGCGCAGTTCACGCTCGACGTGTCGCGGCGGCTGCGCACGATCCTGCAACAGCAGGGCGCCACCGTGAAGTTCACCCAGAACGACGACCGTTCCTGGGGTCCCTGCGTCGACGAGCGGGCAGAGATCGGCAACAAGGCGCACGCCGACGCGGCGATCTCGATCCACGCGGACGGCTCCGGCGCCGGCAACCGCGGTTTCCACGTGATCCTTCCCGGGCCGGTCCACGAGGGCGCCGCCGACACCCGCCCGATCGTCGCCCCGTCCCGTGAACTCGGTGAACGCGTCGCGGGCAGTTTCGCCCGCGAGACCCGCACCGCACCCTCCAACTACATCGGCGACGGCACCGGCCTCGACGTCCGCACGGATCTCGGCGGTCTCAATCTGTCAACGGTTCCCAAGGTGTTCATCGAGTGCGGCAACATGCGCGACAGCAAGGACGCCGCCCTGCTGACCAGCGACGCCTGGCGGCAGAAGGCGGCACGTGGGATCTCTGAGGGAATCGTGAGTTTCCTGCGCGAGTGACGATCAGTGCGCTGAACCGGGCGGACACCCCGGCGGGGCGGGCGATAGTGTCGTCCCTACGATGAGGGGCCACCCCCGCGCTTCACACCAGGGCCTTACGAGGACATGGTGAACAGCGACGCCCCACCGACGACGAGACGACCTACGAAGGACCGACTGAAGTGAATATCCGCTCTCTCACTCGAGGCGACGGCGTGGTGATCGGAGCAGCGGTGTTGCTCCTGATCGCGTCGTTCCTCGGCACCTACGACACCTCCGGCGACGACGTCCCCAATGCCTGGGACAACCTGGGTCTCCTGATGAGCGTGTACGTCGGGGGCATCATCGGTGCGGCTCTGATCGTTGTCGCGCGCGCGCTCCCACAGCCGCGCAAGATCATCGGGCTCGACCTCGGTCAGCTCGGGGTGGCCCTGACGATCTTCGCCGCGTGGACCGCGCTCTGGACGATCTTCGATCCGCTGGGCGCGTTCAGCGACAGCCTCGGCTCCGCGGACATCGACACGGGCATGGGTCTGATCCTCGGCCTGCTCGCCGCTCTGGTCCTGGCCGGCGCCGCGATCGCCACCCCGCTCGTCCCTGCCCTGACCGCCGCCCTCCTCCCCGCCCCCAAGCCCGCCGCCCCCCAGCCCTACGGCGGTCAGCCCCAGGGTGGATACGGCTACCCGGGCGCCCAGCAGCCCGGCCAGCCGGGCCAGCCCTACGGCGGTCAGCCGCAGACGGGCCAGGGCCAGCCGTTCGCCGGCCAGCCCAGCCAGCCGCAGCAGGCGCCGACCCCGCAGGTGCAGCAGCCGGCCGGGGACTTCTCCCCGTTCTGGTTCGCGGTGCCGGTGCCGCGTCCGCTGTACTCGGAGGACGGTTCGCCGACGCCGATCGCCGAACTGGCGCCCGGCACCTGGTACCTGGCCGTCGAGCAGCGCGGCCCGAGCCTGGTGGCGCAGACCCAGGACGGCCGTCGTGGCGTCCTTCAGGACACCAGCGGCATCCAGCGCGGCTGACGTCCGCGTCCCGTTCATCCAGCACGGCCCCTCGCCCTTCCGGGCGGGGGGCCGCTGTCGTAGGCTCACCCGGTTGGTAGTTGACGAACCGTCAGAACTCGGTTCCTGGAGGCGACATGCGGCTCGGTCTCGCACTCGGCTACTGGGGACGCGGCCCCTCCGCCGACCATGTACCGCTCGCGCAGGAGGCGGAGCGCCTCGGCTATCACTCCGTGTGGACCGCCGAGTCCTGGGGCAGCGACGCCTTCACCCCGCTGACCTGGATCGCCGCGCAGACGTCCCGCATCCGGCTCGGCACGGCCATCGCGCAGATGGCCGCCCGCTCCCCCACCACCACCGCGATGCACGCGCTCACGCTCGACCACCTCTCCGGCGGCCGCATGATGCTCGGCCTCGGTCTCTCCGGCCCGCAGGTCGTCGAGGGCTGGTACGGGCGCCCCTTCCCCAAGTCGCCGCTGACCGCGACCCGGGAGTACGTCGAGGTCGTACGCCAGGTTCTCAGGCGCGAGGCCCCCGTCGAACTGGACGGGCGCTTCCACTCCCACCCCTACCGGGGCGCCGACGGCACCGGACTCGGCAAGGCCCTCAAGTCCATCACGCATCCGCTGCGCGCCGAACTGCCCGTCCTGCTCGGCGCCGAGGGCCCGAAGAACATCGCCCAGACGACCCGGATCGCGGACGGCTGGCTGCCGCTGTACTGGTCGCCGACCCGCCCCCAGGCGTACGAGGCGTCGCTGGGCGACCTGCGCGAGGGGTTCCTCGTCGCTCCCATGGCCCGCGCCCACGTCTGCGACGACCTTGCCGAAGGCCTGCTGCCCGTCAAGGCCATGCTCGGCTTCTACATCGGCGGAATGGGCCACGCCGCGCGCAACTTCCACGCCGACCTGATGGCACGGATGGGCTTCGAGGAGGAGGCCCGGCGTGTCCAGGAGTTGTTCCTCGCCGGGCGACGCGAGGAGGCGGTACTCGCCGTGCCGGACGCCTTCGCCGACGAGATCTCCCTCGTCGGGCCGCGTGAACGCATCGCCGAGCGTCTGGAGTTGTGGCGGAAGGGTCCGGTGACCGATCTGCTCGTGCTCTCGCCCGACCCGCACACCCTCCGCGTCCTGGCCGAGCTCAACTCCTGACCGAGGGAAACCTCTGGCCGAGCTCAACTCCTGGCCGAAGGGCACCTCTGGCCGGGGGGGCGGCTCCTGACCGAGGGCAACCCCGTTCCACTCAGCGGAAGATGGCCACCGCGTCCACGGTCAGCTCCCCCGCCTCGCGGTTCCAGGTGCGCACCTTGCCCAGGCAGCGGGCCTGGAACTCCCCGCTGTAGTAGTCCTCGTCCTGGAACTCCTCGCGCACACCCGCCGCGGCGCAGGTGATCCTCACATGGGCCGACGGCTCTCCGGTGCCGTAGCGGGCGCGCAGGACGACGTCGCCGCCGGTGGAGGTGCGGGCGGTGAAGCTCCCGGTGACCGAGACGAACTCCGACATGACGGCGGTCAGCGGCACCCGGTCGTCGGCGCTGTCGCGCAGGCGGTCGCCGAGCGTCCGGTTGGGGACGAGGAGGCCGGTGGTGAGGTCGGCGTCCACGACCACGTCCTCCTTGCGCATCGTGTCCAGCAGCAGGCCGATCACCGTGATCGGCTCCTTCTGCTCCAGATACGTGGTGGTCCGCTCCCTCGCGACGCCGCCGTGGACCTCCCCTCCCCCGAACCCGAACTTGGTGAGCAGCCCGAAGCCCCTGCTGACGTTGGTCCGGTCGGCGACCTCCTGTTCGAGGGCCGCGGAGAAGCCCCCGGTCAGGTAGATGTCCATGACCCGCTGGTTGTGCAGGTAGAAGCACATGCCGTGGAAGGTGCGCCCGGGCCGGCGTCTGCGGCGCAGCAGGCCGAAGCGGACGAGGACATGGCGGACCAGGACGGCGAGACACCCGGCCGTCAGCAGCCAGACGGCCATCCACGGCCACCACAGGCCCCACCACTGGCTGTCAATGACACCCACGGATCTCCTTGAACGCGTCGGAGAGCGAAGAGGCGCCTGCGTCGACCATGCGGCCGCCGGTCGCGGACGCCGCCCGCTCGAGCGCCGCCGGGTCGGCCTCTCCGAATTGGACGGGGAAAGTGGGCACCGCGTCCACAGCGGTGCCGAGTTCTCCGTGGCGGCGCAGGAACTCCTGGTATCCGAGGCCCGAGTTGCTCTCGCCGTCCGTCATCAGCACGATCGCGACGGGCCGGTCCGGGGCCTCCTCGACGGCGTCGGCGGCTGTCCGGTAGCCACGGTCGAGCGCCGACCAGACGGCGGTGGAGTCGTCGAACCTGCCCTGGGAGACGAAGGAGTTGAGCGCGGTCAGATCATCGTCGTCGCGCACGGTCACCGTGCGTTCCGCCAGGACGTCCCCGCCGAACCGGACGACCGTGAGCCGTTCCCCCCGGTAGAAACGGGCGAACTTCCCGGTGGACGTCTTGTCGGCGCCGCTGAGCCCCGCGAACGCGGCACGCAGCTCGTCCATCCGTCTGCCGCGCATCGAGCCCGAGAAGTCCAGCAGGAACACCACCTGATCGGCGATGGGCCGCGCGGGATCCCCGTAGTCGGCGATCAGCCGCTCGACGATGGACAGTTGGTCGGGGAACGACAGCGCGTTGCCGACAGCGGCACGCAGCGGCGCGGACGGTGTGACGTCCTCGTTCACCGGGCGCCGCCAGGTCCGCTCCATCAGCTCGCGCTGGATGTCGTCGCGCAGCAGCCAGTCCACCACCGTGCGGTAGGCGGACCGCTGCCCGGGATCGAGCAGCAGCAGCGGGAAGTCGGACAGCACCATGCCGTCCTCGGGATAGATGATCTCCAGGGGCTCGCCGAGCTTCCCGGACGCGTTCAGCGACAGCAGCTCCGACTCGTGGGCGATCAGCGCGTCGGCCCCGCTCCGGTCGCGTACGTAGGTGTCGATGAGCTCCCTTGAGCTGGCGCCGGTGAGGGTCTGGCCCGAGCGGAAGCCGCGCAACCGGTCGCAGGAAACGTCCTGTTCGCGTAGCGCGCTGCCGGTTCCGGCGGCGGCCGTGGCGACCCCCACGAGCGCCGCGCGCCCGGTGTCGCTGCGCCCCGGGTGGGCCATCCCGAACCGCAGGGTGCCGTCGGCGGCGGCGTCCGCGAGGTCCGCCCAGGAGAGCCGGCCGCCCGGCACCCGGGAGCGCAGCCGGTCCGCGACGTCGGGGGTGAGGCCCACGACCACCGGAGAGCGCATGATCGGGGTCGACTCGGGGCGGGCCGCCCGCTGTCCGGCTTCCTGGAGCCGCAGCAGGAAGGAGCGGTCCGAGGCGAGCCAGGCCAGGTCGTACGAGGAGGTCTGCCCGGCGGCGGGCGGCTGCCCGGGGAGGTCGGCCGTGGCGGTGTAGTCGATGTCCAGCCCGATACCGGTGTCGTCCTTGAGCCGGTCCAACATCGGCTGGATGTCGGCGAGTTCGGGGCCGGCCAGGACGCGCAGGGTGATGTCGTCCCGGCCCGAGGAGCAGGCGTTGAGGGTGGCGGCGAGGAGGGTCACGCAGAGGGCCAGGACTCGCAGGCGCGGCCTCACGGGGATTCCGTCTCGGGCGGCGGGCAGTTGCCCACGTAGTTGATGATCTCCTCCAGGACGTTCAGGTCCGGTGCGTCGACCTTGGTCTGGTCGGGGTTCGCCGCCGGGACCTGTATCTCGTGCTCGTTCAGGAACGCGTTCAGCTGGTCGCTCGTCCCGTCCTCGCCGGAGAACCGTACGCGGAAGCCCAACTCGATGGCCCGCCGACGCAGTTCGGGGTCGGTCTCGATCAGCTCGGAGAGCTTGTCGCCCTTGTCGGTGAGGGAGATGAGCTGCGGTTCGGTGAGGGCGTAGGGGGTGGGGTAGAGCAGGACACGCCCGGTGTCCTGCTTCTGGTGCTTGCGCACGTGGTCGACCTGGTGGGCGAGGTACTGGTGCTCGTAGATCACGGTGACGGGCGCGATGCTCTCGCCGAGGGCGGAGAAGTAGCTCTCCGCCTGTTCGTCGGAGGCCATGCCCTGGAGGTTGATCAGCGGCTTGACCTGCCCGGCGAGTTCGAGAACCGCCTCCTCGGAGGTGGCGTCGAGATCCTGGCCCGCGGCGCTGTTCCTGGGGTCTTCCGTGCCCGGCGCCCGGTTGTGGTTCTTCACGAAGGCGAGAATGCTCAGGTAGGTGCCCGCGGCGTTCGACTCGCAGACACTCGAAGTGCGCACGAGGACACGGCCGTTGTTGCTCCGCTCGCTCGTGTCGCCGAAGCCGATGCCGTTCCAGGTCTCGCCGGCCTCGATCAGCGCGAGGAACTTGGCCATGTCGAGGTCGTAGTAGAGGGTCTCGGCGCTCCCGGCCCGCTGCGGGCTCGCCACTCCCCGTTTCCGCAGGGTCTCGGCGTAGTCCCGGAAGGTGCCGAGCACCAGCGGTGTGACGAAGGGGCGGGCCGAATCCACCGAGCGGTTCAGCTGGTCCAGGATCAGTCGCGCCGCGGGCTGCCCGGAGGGGAAGACGGCGTCCATGTTCTTCAGGGACTGGGTGGCGATGCCGCGTGAGCCGAGCCGGTGGATGTCGACGCGGATACCGTGCTTGAGCAGCAGCCGCCGCACTTCGGGGTCCCGGAAGAAGTCGGACTTGGAGGCCATCTTGGCCTCGATGGTGGTGATGTGCTCGAACGGCCGCAGGGCGTTGCCGGAGACGAGCAGTGAGAGGAGGCCGGCCAGGGCGAGGGGCATGGTGACGGCCACATGGCGCGGTAAGCGGCGCCGGACCCTCCGCCGGGTGGCCAGACGCGGTTCCTCGATGGTCAGCGGTCTGGCGTCGGTCACCGGCTTCTCCTGCCTCTCCCGAGGCCAGGATCATCAGGGACCATGCCGAACTCCCGGCCACCGGAGACCCAACTCCAGTCGAACCGGGAGCGAACGGCTGACTACTGATACACCGTCACAGAGGTTGCTCAGCCGGTGAGTTGGGAGGCGGACGGCACCTTGTCCGTCACCTCGGCGCCCGCGCTCTTCCCGGCGTCCTTCACGTTGTTGATGATGTCGTCGAAGGAGCCGACGACCGAGTCTGTCGAGTCGCCCTTGCGGAGCTTGGACGGCAGGTCCTTGAGTGCGTCGATGCCCGCCGTGAGCGGGGCGACGGCCTTCGCGAGCGCCGGGTCGCCCTGGGCGTTCTTGTTCGCGGCCTTGAGCCGGTTGTACGTGAACGCACCGGCCAGACCCGCCTTGACGAGGGCGAACCTGCGCCCCTCGGCGCCCTTCTTGAACTTGCCGGCCTTCCAGGGCTTCACGATCCACTGGTAGGTCGCGCCGGCCGCGAGCCCCGCGTTGGCCACGAAACGGGTCTTGGCGAACTTCTGCTTCTCGGCGGAGCTGGTGGGGGTCGGCGTGGCGGCCGCGACCACCGCGGCGGTGTCCTCGGTTCTGGTCTCACCGCCACAGGCGGTGGCACCGGCGAGCAGGGCGCAGCAGAGGGTGAGCGCCACGATCAGGCGCCGTATCGGTACGGGCACGGGATCCTCCGGAAGGGAACGGTCCTCCCGGTCCCGGGAGAACACGGCTCTACCAGCAGCCTCACCCGGTTCGCACAGTTGCGCCACTCAAGGTAATCCGTTGGGGTTTCATGCACGGTTCTCGGGCAACACGGGGGTCATGTCTCCTCGAAATCGCAACGGTTCAAACCAGGCGGGGAGGGTCATCGCGATCATCGCGGATGCGATGGCGTTCATCCTCGGTCTCTGGATCCTGATGTACCTACTGGACGCGAACCGCGCCAACGACCTGGTGCAGTTCATCCACAACGTGGCCGCCTGGCTGGCGGGCTGGTCCCGCGACCTGTTCACCTTCGACGAGGAGTGGGCACGCGTCGTCGCGGGCTATGGCCTGGCAGCCGTCGTGTACCTCTTCATAGGCCACGCCATCGCCAACCGTATGCACCGGCACTGACGCACAGGCACTGAGTACCCGCACCACCTGGACCCCAACTGTTCTGCTACCGGCAGCAGTCGGGGTCCAGGCCTGCCGGGAGGCGTTCGCCGCTGAAGACGGCGCACGTAGGCTCGTCACCGCCGAGCGCGGCGACGGCCAGCAGCAGCGAACCGGCTGTCCAACTGGTGAGTTCCTCGGGCCAGAGAGCCTGGTCCTCGTAGACGTATCCGGTCCAGTACAGGCCGGTCTTCGGATCGCGCAGGTGCTGGATCGACTGGAGAATCTCCAACGCGCGGTCGGATTCGCCCACGGCCCAGAGTGCCAGGGCGAGTTCGGCCGACTCACCGCCGGTCACCCACGGATTGGGGACCACACAGCGGACGCCCACCCCGGGCACCACGAAGCGGTCCCAGCCTTCCTCGATACGCGACTTGGCCTCGGCGCCGGTCAACGCGCCGCCGAGCACCGGGTAGTACCAGTCCATCGAGTAACGGTCCTTGTCGAGGAACCGCTCGGGGTGCCGGCGGATGGCGTGCCGCAGCGCGCCCACCGCCAACTCCCAGTCGGGCTGCGGCTCCTCACGCTGCTCGGCGATGGCGAGTGCGCAGCGTAGGGCGTGATGGATTGACGAACTCCCGGTCAGCAGCGCGTCGTTGACGGCTCGCCCGTCGGCCTCGCGCTTCCAGCCGATCTGCCCGCCGGGCTGCTGGAGCCGGAGCACGAACTCGATCGCCGCGTAGACGGTCGGCCACATCCGGTCCAGGAACGCGTCGTCGCCGGTCGCGAGGTAGTGGTGCCAGGCGCCCACCGCGACGTAGGCGCAGAAGTTGGTCTCCAGGCCGCGGTCGGTGACGTCCTCGAAGTTCCCGTCGGCGTACGCCGCGTACCAGGACCCGTCCTGGTTCTGATGGCGTGCCAGCCACTCGTAGGCGCGCTCCGCGGCCTCGTGCTCGCCCGCCGCGTCCAGCGCCATGGCCGCCTCGGTGTGGTCCCACGCGTCCAGGTGGTGCCCGCGGAACCACGGGATCGCGCCGTCCGGGCGCTGCACCGCGAGGATGCCGCGCACCGTGACGGCAGCCTCCTCCGCGGTGAGGACCCCGGGCAGGACGAGGTGTTCTGTCCGGGGAGTCGTCACCGGCCGGCCACCTCGGCGGACTCATCGGACTCCGCGGAGTCGACGGAACCAGTGGACTCGGCGGACTCCGCGGAGTCGACGGGCAGGTGCGGCTTGGTCGCGTAGGCCACGAAGCTCTTGCCGATGAGCGGGTTCAGCGCGTTCTCCGCGACCCGGGTGGCGAGCGGTTTCTTCATGATGTCCCAGACCAGGAGCTTGTGGTACGCCCGCACGGGCAGCGCCTTGTCGTTGTCGACGCCGAACGCGCACTTCAGCCACCAGTAGGGGCTGTGGAGGGCGTGCGCGTGATGGCTGCCGTACGGCCTGAGCCCGGCCTCCCTGATCTTCCTGAGGAGTTCGTCCGCCTTGTAGATGCGGATGTGGCCGCCCTCGACCTCGTGGTACGCGTCGGACAGCGACCAGCAGACCTTCTCGGGCCCGTAGCGCGGGACGGTGATCGCGATGCGGCCGCCCGGCCTGAGTACCCGGACCATCTCGGCGAGTACGCCCTTGTCGTCCGGGATGTGCTCCATGACCTCGGAGATGATCACGACGTCGAAGGACTCGTCGGGGAAGGGGAGGGCCAGGGCGTCGCCCTCCATGGCCGTCGCGGTGGCCCCGGCGGGAGCCTCGCCCGCCTCCTTCATCGCCGCGAACCACTTGGCGACCTCGCGGATCTCCTCGCCGTTCTGGTCCAGCGCGACCACCTGGGCGCCGCGCCGGTAGCACTCGAACGCGTGCCGCCCGGCACCGCATCCGAGGTCCAGTACGCGGTCGCCCGGGGCGAGCGGGAACCGGGAGAAGTCAACGGTCAGCACGTGGCCCTGCTTTCGCGATCGGGGGTGGGGGGTGCGGGGGGTGCCGTGGAGGCGGGGGTTGCGGGGGGTGCCGTGGAGGCGGGGGTTGCGGGGGTGCCTGTCGCGGGGGCGTCCGGCGCCGGGCCACCCGCCGCGGAGCGGTCTGGTGGCTGGGGCGCGGAGCGGTGAGTGCCTGCCGCGGAGCGGCTGGGGGGCGTGCTCGCGGAGCGGGCCATCGCCTCGCGGTAGTGGGTGACCGTGCCCTCGGCGGCGCGGGCCCAGGTGAAGCGGTCCAGTACGCGCGCGCGTCCGGCGGAGCCGAGTCGGGCTCGGAGTTCGGGGCTGCCCAGGACCCGGCTCAGCGCGGTGGCCAGCGCCCCCGAGTCGCCGGGGGGTACGGCGAGGCAGGTCTCCCCGTCGGGGCCCGCGACCTCCGGGATCGCCCCGCCGGTGGTGGCCACGAGCGGCGTCCCCGTCGCCATCGCCTCGGCGGCAGGCAGGGAGAACCCCTCGTACAGGGAGGGCACGCAGGCGACCTCGGCCGACCGTACGAGGTCGACGAGTTCGGCGTCGGAGATCCCCTTGACGAACTGGACGGCGCCTTCGAGGCCGTACCGCTCGATGGCCTGGGCGACGGGCCCGTCCTCGGCGCGCTTGCCGACGACGACGAGGTGCGCGCCGGGGTGCTCGGTACGCAACTTCGCGAGCGCCTCGACGAGGAAGACGAGCCCCTTGAGCGGCACGTCCGCGCTCGACGTGGTGACGATCCGCCCAGGGATCTGGGGCACCGCCGGATCGGGCGAGAAAAGATCGGTGTCGGCGCCGATGTGGACGACGTGGATGCGGTCGTCGCGGACGCGGAGGTGCTCGACGATCTCCTGGCGCGACGTGCCGGAGACGGTGAGCACGGACGGCAGGCGGCGCGCGACCCGCTTCTGCATGCGGGTGAAGGCGTACCACCGGCGGACCGACATGCGCCGCTTCCAGCCCGCGGCGGCGTCCAGCTCCAACTGCCGGTCGACGGTGATGGGGTGGTGGATGGTGGTGACCAGCGGGGCACCGACGTCCCCCAACAGCCCGTACCCGAGCGTCTGGTTGTCGTGGATGACGTCGAACTCACCGCGCCGGGCCAGCAGATGGCGCCGGGCACGCAGCGAGAAGGTCAGCGGCTCGGGAAAGCCGCCGGTCCACATCGTGCCGACCTCCAGCGCGTCGACCCAGTCGCGGTACTCGCCGGGCCCCGGGGTGCGGAAGGGGTCCGGCTGGCGGTACAGGTCGAGGCTGGGCAGCTCGGTGAGGCTCAGGGCGGGAAGGCCTTCGTCCAGCACCGGGTACGGCTGGGAGCCGATGACCTCGACCTGGTGTCCGAGCCTGGCGAGCTCACGCGAGAGATGCCGCACGTAGACGCCCTGGCCGCCGCAGAACGGGTTCCCCTTGTACGTGAGGAGCGCGATGCGCAACGGTCGTTCGCCGTCGGCGGCCGCGCCCTCCGCGGGGCCCGCCTCCATGGCCTCAGCGGTCACTCCCGGCCCCCTTCTCCCTGCACTTTCCCGCGAGATTACGCCGGGACGCTAATCTAGAACAAGTTTCAGACTTGATCGTTCAAGGAGCATTGAATCTACCGGCAGGTAGCGCCAGTGTGAGCGGTGGATCAGGTGATTCACGCCACGACCAGGTGGCAGGGTCGCCCGGTCCGCACGGCGGTCCAGAGCCCTGCCGTGCCGACTCGTCGCCCCTCTCGCCGATGTCACGGAATGTCACGGAACGGGAACCATGCCTGCGGAAGCCAAGGCGGACACGAACAACGCGCGACCGGACTCGGGGCCCGCCGCGCCGCACTCCCCGCGCGTCACCCCGCCGCCCCCCGCGCTCACCGCCTCTCCCCCGCTCACCGAGCGGCAGGAGGCGCGCCGCCGCAGGATCCTGCACGCGAGCGCGCAGCTGGCCAGCCGGGGCGGTTTCGACGCGGTGCAGATGCGCGAGGTCGCGGAGTCCTCGCAGGTCGCCCTCGGCACCCTCTACCGCTACTTCCCCTCGAAGGTCCATCTCCTGGTCGCCACCATGCAGGACCAGTTGGAACACATGCACGGCACCCTGCGCAAGAAGCCCCCGTCCGGCGACACGGCGGCCGACCGCGTCGCGGAGACCCTGATGCGGGCCTTCCGCGCCCTCCAGCGTGAACCGCACCTGGCCGACGCCATGGTCCGCGCGCTCACCTTCGCGGACCGCAGCGTCAGCCCTGAGGTCGACCAGGTCTCCCGGATGACCACGGTGATCATCCTCGACGCGATGGGCCTCGACGACCCCACCCCGGCCCAGCTCTCCGCCGTCCGCGTCATCGAACACACCTGGCACTCGGCCCTCATCACCTGGCTCTCCGGCCGGGCCTCCATCGCCCAGGTCAAGATCGACATCGAGACGGTCTGCCGCCTGATCGACCTGACGGACCCGGGCGACCGGCACTGACTCCCACAGGGGACCGGCTACTCCTCGGGCGGGAACACCGGCTCCCCGCTCCCCAGCAGGGTGATCATGATCGCCTCCACCGGGCACCCCTCCGCCGCCCCGAGGATCTTCTCGTTGGCGTCGGGCTCCGGTTCCGAAGGGTGGGACTGCATGCCACTGTCGAGGCGGAACGCGCCCGGTGCGAGGTGGACGCACTGGGCAGAGCCGATGCAGACGGAGCGGTCGACCTCGACCTGCCAGCGGTCGCCCATCCCTACGCCTCCCAGCCGGCCGGCAGGTGGATCATCTTGTGCTCCAGGAACTCGCCGAAGCCCTCGGGCCCGAACTCCCGCCCCAGGCCTGAGTTCTTGTAGCCGCCGAAGGGGCCGAGCATGTCGAGGCTGAAGGTGTTCACGTTGTACGTGCCGGTACGGACCCGGCGGGCGACGTCGATGCCGTGTGCGACGTCCGCCGTCCAGACGCTGCCGCTCAGCCCGTAGTCGGAGTCGTTGGCGATCTTCAGCGCCTCGGCCTCGTCGCCGTAGGGGAGCAGGCAGATCACCGGGCCGAAGATCTCCTCACGGGCGATCCGCATGGAGTTGTCGACGTCGCCGAAGAGAGTCGGCTCGACATACCAGCCGTGGTCCAGGCCGGGCGGACGGCCGCCGCCGGTGAGGATCTTGGCGCCCTCCTCCTGGCCGATGCGGATGTAGTCGAGGTTGCGCCGCTGCTGCCGTTTCGCGACCAGCGGGCCCACCTGGGTCGCCGGGTCCAGCGGGTCCCCGACGACCAGCGCGCTCGCCGCCGCCGCGAAGGCGTCCGCGAACTCGTCGTAGCGCGAGCGCGGCACCAGGATGCGGGTCTGGGCGACGCACGCCTGGCCGTTGTTCATCCAGGCCGCCGAGACGATCCCGGGGACGGACGTCGCGATGTCCGCGTCCGGCAGGACCACCGCCGCCGACTTTCCGCCCAACTCCAGTGTCACGCGGGTGAGGTTGCGCGAGGCGACCTCCATCACGCGCCGGCCCGCCTCGACGGAACCGGTGAAGGACACCTTGTCGATCCCGGGGTGCCCGACGAGGTACTCGCTCACCTCGCGGTCCGCCGGGAGGATCGACAGCACGCCCTCCGGCAGTCCGGCCTCCTTCGCGATCTCCCCCAATAGGTAGGCGTCCAGGGGTGTTTCGGGCGACGGCTTCAGTACGACGGTGCAGCCGGTCAGCAGCGCGGGCGCGAGCTTGGCGGCGGCCACGAACTGCGGCACGTTCCACGGGACCACGGCCGCCACGACACCCACCGGCTCCCGCCGGACGAGGATCTTCCCGAGGACTCCGTCGCGTGTCTCCTCGTACGTGAAGCCGCGGGCGACGGTGATCGCCGCGTCCCACACCATCATCGCGCCGAGGGCCTGCGCGAGGACGCTCCAGGAGTACGGGGAGCCGTTCTCGGAGGAGATGACGCGGGCGATCTCCTCGTGCCGTACGGCGATCCCGTCCTTGATCCGGGTCACCACCTCGATCCGCTCGTCGAGGCTCATCCGCGGCCAGGGCCCCTCGTCGAAGGCCTGCCGCGCGGCGGCGACGGCCCGGTCGACGTCCGCCGTCGAGGCGTGCGGCACTCGCCCGATGACCTCTTCCGTGTGCGGCGAGATCACCTCGATGACGTCCTTGCCCAGGGGGTCCGTCAACTCCCCGCCTATGAACAGCTGTCCGTGTTCCACGAGCTCGGTCATGGCCGACTGCCTCCCCAGGGAGTTTCTCTGACGATGCATCAGATGACTAGAACTGATACCAGTTCCGGTGAAGGGAGTCCACGGGTCGGACTCTTCGGAAGGACAGTCGACTTGGGCTCCCATTGGAACTGGTTCTAGTTATAGTTGGCCGGTATCCGGGACGCGGCGATTGGTGGAAGCCCATGACGCAGGTGACCGATCACGGCGGCGGCGTCCGGTCCATCAGGGTCCCCATCCCGGACAACCCCCTTGGTCACACGCTCGTCTACGTCGTCGACACCGACCGCGGCGCCGTCCTGATCGACACCGGCTGGGACGACCCCGCCTCCTGGGACACCCTCACCGAAGGGCTCACCGCCTGCGGCACCTCCGCCGTCGAGGTGCACGGCGTCGTCATCACCCACCACCACCCCGACCACCACGGCCTGTCGGGCAAGGTGCGGGATGCGTCCGGGGCGTGGCTCGCGATGCACGCGGCGGACGCCTCGATCGTGCGGCGGACCCGGGAGCACCGGCCCGAGCGGTGGTACGCGTACATGACGGCGAAGCTGACGGCCGCCGGCGCGCCCGAGGACCATCTGGCACCCCTGCGCGGGGCCCGGCGCGGCGACCTGCCCGGCTTCTCCCCCGCGCTCCCCGACCGGGAGATCGTCCCCGGCGAACTCCTGGACCTGCCCGGTCGCCGCCTGCGAGCGATCTGGACCCCCGGCCACACCCCCGGCCATGTCTGCCTCCACCTGGAGGAGACCCACCCCGCCCAACTCCCGGGCAACGGGCGCTTGTTCTCCGGCGATCATCTGCTCCCGGAGATCACCCCGCACATCGGCCTGTACGAGGATCCGGACGACGCCACGGTCACCGACCCGCTCGGCGACTACCTCGACTCCCTGGAGCGGGTCGGACGCCTCGCCCCGGCCGAGGTCCTCCCGGCCCACCAGCACGCGTTCGCCGACGCACCTTCCCGCGTAGGGGAGTTGCTCGCCCACCACGAGGACCGCCTCGCCGATCTCCACACGCTTCTGTCGGTTCCGCTCACGTCCTGGCAGCTCGCCGAGCGCATGGAGTGGAACCGGCCCTGGGACCAGATCCCGTACGGGTCCCGGACCATCGCCCTCTCGGAGGCGGAGGCCCATGTCCGCCGGCTGGTGAAGCTGGGCCGGGCGGAGGCCGTGACGGGGAGCGATCCGGTGACGTACGTGGCGGTGTAGCCACGGAGGCGGGGCCCGGCTGTCGTCACCTCATCGGTGACCGCGCACCGCGTGTCACCTCGTCAGTGGACGCGCACCGCGTGTCGCCTCGTCAGTGGACGCGCACCGCGTAGTCGAGGCCCTCCTCGTACCGCATGCCGCGTCCCTCCTCGTACGCCTTCCTGTACGCCGTCTCGCCGATCTTCTCGTGGACGCGGAGTTCGTGGGCGTGGCGGGTGGCGATGAGGTCGGGGGAGTCCATCTGGGCGCGGCCGGTGAGTTCCCAGACGTGGGCGGCGATGCCCAGGAGGCGCGCGGCGCGGGGGCCGTCGCCCTCCGCGACGACGGCGGCGGCGAGGACGTCGAGGGCGAGGGCGGCGCCGACGGTGTTGTGCATCAGGCCGTGCCCGGCCACCGCCGTGCGGGCGTTGCGGACCGCCGCGCGGGTGTCGCCGGTCGCCAGGTCCGCTTGCGCGATGACGGCGTCGGCGAAGGCGCCCGCCCAGGACTCGCCGCACGCCACGCTGGCCTCGCGAGCCTCGTGGGCCACGGAGCGGGCGCGGTCGTGGTCGCCGTCCATCATGTGCGCGAAGGAAAGGCCGACGCGGACCTGGAGCTGGGCGGCACCGAACGCGTCCTCCCCGATGGGCAGTCGGGGAGCCGCGGACAGCACGTCGATCGCTTCCGACAGGCTTCCGCTGAGGGCGAGTTGAGCGCCCGTCACATAGGCGGCGGCGACCATCGCCACCGCGTCGCCCTGGTCCCGGGCCGCGTCCGCGCAGCGCACCGCCCAGCCGGCCGCGACGTCCAGGTCGCCCTGGAGCAGTGCGACCGCGCCGCGCGCCCACAGTGCGCGGGTGCGGTCGGGTCCGGGGGACGGGTCGGCGGCGAGCGCGAGGTCCAGGCAGTGCTGGGCGTCGCGCAGATAGCCGCAGTGGCGCCAGAGGAAGCCGATGTCGGCCGCCATTTCGAGGGCGGGGCGGCTGCCGGGGTCGGTGAGCGCGCAGTCCGTCGCGGCGCGCAGGTTGGCGTGTTCGGTGAGGACGCGTTCGCACCAGGCCGCCTGGCGCCCGGTGTTCCACTCGGCGCAGCCCTCGCGGGCCAGGCGCCGGTAGTAGTCACGATGGCGCAGCCGCACGGCGCGCTCCTCGCCGAGCGCCCGCAGCCAGTCGGCGCCGAACTCCCGGACGGTGTCGAGGAACTGGTAGCGGGACGGATCCGTGCGGTGGCGTCGCACGATGGACTGCTCGACCAGCCTGGCGAGCAGCGCGGCGACCCGCCCGGCGGGCAGCGGCCCGCCCGCGCAGACCTCCTCGGCCGCCCCCACGCAGAAGCCGTCGGCGAACACGGAGAGCCGGGCCCACAACAGCCGCTCCAACGGCGCGCACAGCTCATGGCTCCACCCAATGGCCGTACGGAGCGTGTGATGACGTAGCGGCCTCTCCCGGCGCGGCTCCCCGCCGGAAGGCCGGTCCGGCTCCCCGCCAACTCGGCGGTCCGGGTCCCCGCCAACTCGGCGGTCCGGGTCCCTGCCGGGTCGGCGGTCCGGGTCCCCGCCGGGTCGGCGGTCCGGGTCCCCGCCGGGTCGGCGGTCCGGCCCCTCGTCAGGTGGGCGGGGCGGTCCCTCACCGGGAGGGCGGGGTACTCCCTCGTCAGATCCGCGGGGCACTTCCCCGCCAGATCGGCGGTACGACCCCTCACGGGGAGGACGTGGCGTTTCCCCGCCGGGTCGGCGGGGCGGTCCCTCACCGGGTTGGTGATGTGGCCCCTCACGGGGAGGGCCGGGTACTCCCACACCGGATTCGCCGGGCACTTCCCCGCCGGGTCGGCGGTCCGCCCCGTCAACGGGAGGGCGAGGCTTTCTCTCGCCGGGCCGGCGGGACGTTCCTCCACCGGATGGGTCAGGCGCTCCCGCGCCGGGAGGGCGGTGCGGTCCCCCACCGGATTGGCTGGACGTTTCCCCGTCAGGTCCGCGGGCCGATCCCCCGCCAGGTCGCGCGCCCGCGCCCTCGCGGCCGTCGCCGCCTTCGTCTCCCGGGCCCAGCACGTCGAGGCGGGACGTCAGGTGGGCGCCGAGGCGGCCGTGGAGTTCGGTGAGGGAGAGTTCCGAGAGGCGGACGGCGGCGAGTTCGATGGCGAGCGGGATGCCGTCGAGGTGGCGGCAGACCGCCTCCACGGCGGGGCGGTTGGTGTCGTCGAGCGTGAAGCCCGTGGCGGCCGCGCGCTCGGCGAACAGCACCACCGCGTCGTCGGCGACCGGCAGCGGATCCACGTGCAGGACACGTTCGCCCGGCAGGCCGAGCTGCTCCCGGCTGGTGGCGAGGACACGCAGCCCCGGCAGGTCCGGCAGCAGGGTCTCGGCGAGTGCCACACAGTCCGCGAGGACGTGCTCGCAGGAGTCGAGGATCAGCAACAGCCGCTTGCCCTTGGCCCATTCGGCGACCACCTCGACGATCGGGCCGGTCGACTGGTCCGCGAGCCGCAGCGCCTCCACGACGGCCAGGCCCACCAGGCCCGCGGTGTGCAGCGCGGAGAGCTCCACCAGCCACACGCCGTCCGGGTAGGCGTCCCGGACCCGGGCCGCGGCCCGGGAGGCGAGCCGCGTCTTGCCGACCCCGCCGGCTCCGACGAGGCTCACCAGCCGTCCGACACCCGCGCCGGGGTTCAACTCCCGCTCCAGCCAGGCAAGTTCCTCGGTACGCCCGACAAAACCGCGCGTCTCCGGGATCAGATTGCCGGCACGAGCGGGAAGGCCGGCACGAGCGGCACCATCGGGATGACCGGACTCGTCCCGCGCCGGGCCCGCGCTCACCCCGTGCTCGTCTCGTCGCACGCACCGATGTTCGTCTCGTCGGACACACCGACCAGTCTGGCCCGGTCACACCCACCCCTTGCCGATGTCCGACAACTCGGACAGAAAGACGACAGAGCTCCGTCACTTCCGGGCGCCTTTCGACAAGATGCGATCAACTCCCCAATGGCAGGAGCGCGGAGGTCGATATTCGGTGATGGTCGGGTGGGTGAGTGACGGACGAGGGGGAGCTGGGGAGCGGATGGCCGCCAGTGAGGGAGGCGGCGCGGACACCGGGAGCCGGCCCGGGAGCGCAGAGAGGCCGGCACCATGGCCGCCGCCCCCGCCGGGCATCGGGAAACGCGCGTGGCGACCGCCGCGGATGCCGCTCGCTACGGAGCTGCGGGACCGCTGGCTGGTGCCCGTCCCACTGGTCGCCTGTCTGCTGATCGCCCTGCCGGATCTGTTCGTCTCCCGGGTGCCGCCGCTCATCACCCTGCTGCTGATCGGCCCGCTGCTGGCCTGCGCCAGGTTCGGCGTACGGCACACCGTGATCGTCTGCTGCCTGTCGGCGGCGCTGGGCCTGGCGATGGGTATCGGTGACGGCGCGGTACCGAGTCTCGAGTTCGACGTGCGCTGGAGCGGACTGCTGCTCGGGTGCGCCCTCACCGTGTACGTGGCACGGCAGCGCGAGCACCTGTCCCTGACACTCGTCCGGGCCCGTGAGGTGGCCCGGGTCACCCAGGAGGCGATCCTGCGCCCCATCTCCCGCACCCTGGACGGCACTCAGGTGTGCACCCGGTACCACTGCGCCGCCCGTGAGTCGACCGTCGGCGGCGATCTGTACGACGTCGCGGTGACCCCGTACGGACTGCGCGTCCTCGTCGGTGACGTACGCGGTCACGGCCTCGACGCCGTCCGGCTGACCTCGGACACGATCGCCGCCTTCCGTGAACTCGCCTACACCGCGCCCACGTTGATCGCCCTGACCTGCGCCCTCGACGCGCGCCTCACGCCGGAGCTGGGCCCCGAGGACTTCGTCACCGCGGTGTTCGCCGAGTTCGCACCCGGTGAGGTGCGGCTCGTCAACTGCGGCCACCCGCCGCCGCTGCGCTCCGGCCACCGCATCGAGTTCCTCGAACCCCTCGTCCCCACACCGCCGTTGGGGCTGCGCCCGGACCCGCGCCAGTACCGGGTACGCCTCCAGCCCGGCGACCGTCTCCTCCTCTACACCGACGGTCTGACCGAGGCCCGCGACCCGGAGGGCAACTCCTTCCCCCTCCTCGGCGAAGCCGCCCTGGCCCTGCGCGAACCCCTCCCCGAAGAGGCCCTCCACACCCTCTACACCCGCCTGACCGCCCACACCGGTACCCGTCTCACCGACGACCTGGCCCTCGTCCTCTGCCAGCCCGCGGCGACAACGGTCACAGCCCGGGTGCGCTGATCCCGCGGACCAGTTCCTCCGCCTCGCCCAGGAGCCGGATCTCCGTCTCGCTCATCGTCGGGTTGGCCTCCCGTCGCTCTCTCGCCTCCGTGAGACCGGCGTCGGTGATACCCGGTGTGCCGTCGGTGAGCATCGCGGTCAAGGTGTCGTGGGCCGCCTTGGCGTAAGGGGCGTCGCTGACGGCGACCTGGGCGAGGATCACGGCGGACATGCCCCAGTCGAGGCCGGGCGGGCCCTCCTCGGTGTTGGCCCAGTCGATGACCCTGGGGCCGTCGGGGGTGAGCATCACGTTGTCGGGGTGGAGGTCCAGGTGCAGGACCCGGACGGCGGGGTCGGCGGAGATCCGGGCGGGCACGGCGTGCAGGGCGCGCAGCAGGCGGGCGAGGGTGAGACCGCACTCCTGGTGACCGAGCCGCCCCGTACCGAACGCCTCCAGCATGGTCGGCCCCGACAGCCGCTCCATCACCAGGTCGGTGCGGGTGGCCAGCCGCACACCCGGCGCCGGAAAACCGTGGCCTCGTACGTGTTCCATGACCGCGGCCTCGGCGGTCGCGTCGCCCCAGCCCGCGCGGTCCCGGCGCAGTACCCACGCCTCGTCTATCTCGTAGACGTCCGCCGAGCGCCCCGAGCCGAGCAGTTTCCCCGTTGACCTCATGGCCCGAACCTACCCGGGGCGCACAGGCGGCCCTCAGCCGCTGGTCAAGGGGCCGGTAGAGTGAACCAGTCGTCATCACGCCCGTACAGGGGGAAGCCGGTGCGAATCCGGCGCTGACCCGCAACCGTGAGCCGCTCCAGCAGCGGCGAGCCGGATCACCCGGTCCGGGACGTGACCGGCTCGCGCCACCGGCGGTCCGCCGGTGGCCGGCACCGTCGAGGCATACGGGGCCGGAGCCGCCCCGGATGCTCCAGCGTGCCCGGTGCTGCCCGGCTCCCCCGCAGGGGAGAGTCATGGTTGTTCGCCGCAGCGCAGCGGTACACGCAGCGGTTCGCGTCTCGCTGTCGACCGCGAGGCCGACAGCGAAGTCGACCTCGCGGTCGGCAGCGGGGTCGGCAGCGGGGTCGGCAGCGGGGTCGGCAGCGGGGTCGGCAGCGAAGTCGACCTCAAGGTCGGCAACACGGTCAGCCGTGAGGTCGGGATCGGTCGCGGTCGCCGTACTCGCCGCCACCGCCCTGGCCGGTACGGCCCTCGCACCCGCCGCCCTGGCCGCCACGGCCGTCGCACCGGCCGCCGTGGCCGACGACGTGTCGCCCTCCCCCTCCGCCTCCCCCGCGCTCCCCTCGGGTCTGTACGGCACCGCCGACCCCGCCTACGACGGCGTCTGGCGTCAGTCGCTCGCGTTGCTCGCCCAGCGCACCGTGGGCGTGCGGCCCGCGGACAAGGCCGTCGACTGGCTCGCCGGGCAGCAGTGCGCGGACGGCGCCTTCGCCCCGTACCGCGCGGACGCCACCGCGGAGTGCGACACCGAGACGCTGGTCGACACGAACAGCACGGCCGCCGCCGTGCAGGCCCTCGCGGCCCTCGGCGGGCACGACACCGAGACCGGCAAGGCCCTCGCGTGGCTGAAGTCCGCGCAGAACAAGGACGGCGGCTGGGGGTACGTCGCGGGCGGGGCCAGCGACGCGAACTCCACCTCCGTGGTGATCGGGGCGCTGGCCGCGGCGGGCGAGAAGCCCGCGGACGTCACCGCCAAGGGCGGCGGCTCTCCGTACGACGCCCTGGCCGCGCTGTCGATCCCCTGCGACGCGGACGGCGGCGGCGCCTTCGCCTATCAGCCGGACAAGAAGGGGAAGCTCGCGGCGAACGCGGACGCGACCGCCGCGGCCGTCACCGGCGCCCTCGGCAAGGGCTTCGCCGGCGCCGACACGAAGTCCACCGGCGCCGCCGCCTCTTGCGAATCCTCCGGCGGCTCCGACGCCACCGACGCAGCCGCCGATCCCGGGCGCGCCGCCCGGAACGGCGCCGCGTACCTCGTCACGGCCCTCGCCAAGGACAAGTACCTCAAGTCGGCCCTGGCCGGAGCCGAGGACCAGCCCGACTACGGCAACACCGCGGACGCGGTCGTGGCGCTCGCCACCGCCGGCCGCGGCGACGACGCGGCCGGAACGGTGCGCTGGCTGGAGGGTCACACCGCGAAGTGGGCCGCGCAGAGCGGACCGGCCGCGTACGCGCAGCTGATCCTCGCCGCGGACGCGAGCGGCGTCGACCCGCGCGACTTCGGCGGCCAGGACCTCGTCAGGCAGCTCGGCGCGACGGGCCCGGCACCCCGGACGGCGTCCGCCACCGCCGACAGGAGCGACAGCGACGACGGTCTCGGCGTCTGGTGGATCGTCGGCGTGGGCCTCGTCGCCGGTGTCGGCATCGGCTTCCTGATCAGCGGCCGCAACAAGAGGCAGCGGCTGTGAGCCGAAGCGGTACGGCTTCCCCGCTCCTGGCCCTGCTCGTGCTCGTCCTGGGACTCGGTTCCGCGGGGCAGGCCCAGGCCGTCGGCTACCGCTACTGGTCGTTCTGGGACCTGACCGGCGGCGACTGGACGTACGCCACGCAGGGCCCGTCGACCGCGCGGCCCTCCGACGGCGCCGTCCAGGGTTTCCGCTTCGCGGTGAGCGAGGACTCCCAGCACGCGACGAAGCCCCGCGGCGCCACCGACTTCGCCGCCATCTGCGCCAAGTCCCCCGCCCAGCAGGGCAAGAAGCGGGTGGCGCTCGTCATCGACTTCGGTACGCCCGCGGACGCGCCGTCCGGCGAGACCCCGCCGTCCCCGCGCACGGCCTGCGCCCGCGTCCCCGTCGACGCGACCTCCGCCGAAGCCCTGGCCTCGGTCGCGAAACCCCTGCGCTACGACACCAACGCGCTCCTCTGCGCCATCGCGTCCTACCCGAGGGCGGGCTGCGGCGACCCGGTCTCCACCGACTCCCGCGAAAACGGAACGGCGTCCGCCCGTCCCCAGGCCGACTCGTCAGGCCACGGCCCGTCCGTGGGCCTGCTCGCCGGGGCCGCGGCCGTCGCCGTGCTGGGCGTCGCGGCGCTCTGGCAGGCCCGCCGCCGCAGGGGCTGACACCGAGATGGCGACAGTGGGAACGGGCGACGCCGAAGGCACAACTCCCCCTGTGGGCAATCGTCCCGCAGGGCGGGACGGGTGGGCACAGCCACCGACGCCGGGTGCCGACCGGAGCAAGGGCGACCCCTGGCGCGGTAACCCCACGCAGGGTGCGGACCGGAGCAAGGACCACCCGAGGCGCCGTAACCCCACGCCGGGTGCCGACCGGACCAAGGGCCGCCCCTGGCGCCGTAACCCCACGCCGCAGGCGACCCGCTCCAACGCCCTGCACCCGGGCGCGTGGTGGATCTGGGCCCTCGGGCTCGGCACAGCCGCCTCCCGGACCACGAACCCGCTGCTCCTCGCCCTCCTGATCGGTGTCGCCGGATACGTCGTGGCGGCCCGCAGGAGTGACGCCCCCTGGGCCCGCTCGTACGGCGCCTTCCTCAAGCTCGGTATGGCCGTCCTCGGCATCCGCCTCGCGTTCGCGGTCGTCCTCGGCTCCCCCGTCCCCGGCAGCCATCTCGTCGTCACCCTGCCCGAACTCCCCCTCCCCCACTGGGCGCAGGGCATCCGCATCGGCGGCCGGGTCACCGCCGAGGGCCTGGTCTTCGCGTTGTACGACGGCCTGAAACTGGCCACGCTCCTCATCTGCGTGGGCGCGGCGAACGCGCTCGCCAACCCGGCGCGGCTGCTGAAGTCGCTGCCGGGCGCCCTGTACGAGGTGGGCGTGGCGGTCGTCGTCGCGCTGACGTTCGCGCCGAACCTGATCGCGGACGCCCAGCGGCTGCGCGCCGCCCGCCGCCTGCGGGGCCGCTCCGACCGGGGCCTGCGCGGCCTGCTGCACGTCGGACTCCCGGTCCTGGAGGGCGCGTTGGAGCGTTCTGTCGCGCTGGCGGCGGCGATGGACGCGCGCGGGTACGGCCGGACGGCCGAGGTGGCTCCCGCGGTCCGCCGCACCACGGCCGCCCTGACGCTGGGCGGCCTGCTCGGCGTCTGCGCGGGAACGTACGGACTGCTCACCGCCGAGGGCGGCACGTACGGTCTGCCCGTGCTGCTGGCCGGGCTGGGCGCGGCGCTGGGCGGTCTGTGGCTGGGCGGCCGCCGTTCGCTGCGGACGCGGTACCGGCCGGACGCCTGGGGCGTACGCGCCTGGCTGGTCGCGGGTTCCGGTGTCGCCGTCGCCGCCCTGATGGTCGTCTCCGCCTCGCGGGACCCGTCGGCGCTGCGCCCGGGTGTCGTACCGCTGGTGGCCCCCGTCCTCCCGATCTGGCCCGCGGCGGCGATCCTGCTGGGCCTGCTGCCCGCCTTCGTCGCCCCGGCTGCCGCCCGGGCCTCCGCCCCGGATCCCGCCCCGTCCGCCACCCCGACCCCCAGGGAGCAGCCCTCATGATCCGCTTCGAGGATGTCTCCGTGACGTACGACGGTGCGGCCGAACCCGCCGTCCAGGGCGTGGACTTCGAGGTTCCGGAGGGTGAACTCGTGCTGCTGGTCGGCCCGTCCGGGGTCGGTAAGTCGACGATCCTGAACGCCGTCTGCGGTCTCGTCCCGCACTTCACGGGAGGCACCCTGCGCGGCCGGGTCACGGTGGCGGGCCGCGACACCCGTACGCACAAGCCGCGTGAACTCGCGGACGTGGTGGGCACGGTGGGCCAGGACCCGCTGTCGCACTTCGTGACGGACACCGTCGAGGACGAACTCGCCTACGGCATGGAGTCGTTGGGCCTGGCTCCGGACGTGATGCGGCGCCGTGTGGAGGAGACCCTCGACCTCCTCGGCCTCGCCGATCTCCGCGACCGCCCGATCGCGACGCTCTCCGGCGGCCAGCGGCAGCGGGTCGCCATCGGCTCGGTGCTGACCCCGCACCCGAAGGTGCTGGTCCTCGACGAGCCCACGTCGGCCCTCGACCCCGCCGCCGCGGAGGAGGTCCTCGCCGTCCTCCAGCGCCTCGTCCACGACCTCGGTACCACGGTCCTGCTCGCCGAGCACCGCCTCGAACGCGTCATCCAGTACGCCGACCAGGTCGTCCTCCTCCGGTCCCCGGGAGCCGCCCCGCTGCTCGGCCCGCCGGCCGAGGTGATGGCGGTCTCCCCGGTGTTTCCCCCGGTCGTCGGCCTCGGCAGGCTGGCCGGCTGGTCCCCGCTGCCCCTGACGGTGCGCGACGCCCGCCGCCGGGCCGGCGCGTTGCGGGAGCGGCTGGCCGAGACGACCCCGGCCCCTTCCCCAGGCACGCAGACCGCCATAGACACGAGTACCGCCACAGGCACAGGCACCGCTACCGCCACAGGCGGAACAGACACCGGCCCCGGCCCCGGCCCCGGCCCCGGCAAGGCGGTGAAAGCCCCCACCGCACCCCGCCCGCCACGGCCGCGCCCCGCCTCCCACCTCACCCGGCTCCTGCGCAGGCGCACCCCCGAAGCCGAAGCACCGACGCCCCGGCAAACCGCCGCGGTCGAGTCCCTCGCCGTCCGCCGCGGCCCCGTCGAGGCACTGCGCCGGGTCGACCTCAGCGCCGCCCCCGGGGAGACGATCGCCCTGATGGGACGGAACGGCGCCGGGAAGTCCACGCTGCTCGCCGCGCTGGTCGGGCTGGTCGAACCGGCGGCCGGGTCCGTGCGGGTCGGCGGGGCGGTCCCGCATCGCACCGCCCCGCGTGACCTCGTACGCCTGGTGGGCCTCGTACCGCAGGAACCACGGGATCTGCTGTACGCGGACACGGTGGCCGCCGAGTGCGCGGCGGCCGACGCCGACGCGGGCGCCGAGCCCGGCACCTGCCGGGCGCTGGTGTCGGAACTGCTGCCGGGTATCGGTGACGACACCCACCCGCGCGACCTGTCGGAGGGCCAGCGGCTGGCGCTCGCGCTGGCCGTCGTCCTGACGGCCGGCCCCCCGCTGCTGCTCCTCGACGAGCCGACCCGCGGCCTCGACTACGCGGCGAAGGCCCGCCTGGTCACCCTGCTGCGCGCGCTGGCCGCCGAGGGCCACACCATCGTGCTGGCCACCCACGACGTGGAACTCGCGGCGGAGCTCGCCCACCGGGTGGTGATCCTCGCGGACGGCGAGGTCGTCGCCGACGGCCCCACCGCCGAGGTGGTCGTCGCCTCCCCGTCGTTCGCCCCGCAGGTCACGAAGGTGCTGGCCCCGCAGCCGTGGCTGACCGTCGCCCAGGTCAGGGAGGCCCTCTCGTGAGCACCCACCAGGTGCAGCGCCAGGCCAGGGCCATCCGCCTCGGCCCCCGCTCCTCCCTCGCCCTCCTCCTCACCAGCGCCATCGGCGTGGCCGCCTTCGGCTGGCCGCTCCTCGCCGACCCCGCCTCGCAGGCAGGCGCGCACGCGCAGGACGCCCCCTGGCTCTTCGCCGGCCTCCTCGTCCTGCTGGTCGGAGTCGTCGCCGCGACGATCTCGGAGTCCGGGCTCGGCCCTAAGGCGGTGGCGATGCTCGGCGTGCTGGCCGCGACCGGCGCCGCGCTGCGGCCGGTCGGGGCCGGGACGGCCGGGATCGAGCCGATGTTCTTCCTGATGGTGCTGAGCGGGCGGGTGCTCGGGCCGGGGTTCGGGTTCGTGCTCGGGTCCGTGACGATGTTCGCCTCCGCGCTGCTCACGGGCGGGGTGGGGCCCTGGATGCCGTTCCAGATGCTGGCCATGGGCTGGTTCACGATGGGCGCCGGGCTGCTGCCGGGGCCGGACCGGCTGCGCGGGCGCGGTGAACTGGCGCTCCTCGCGGTGTACGGATTCCTCGCGGCCTTCGCGTACGGCACTGTCATGAACCTCGCCGGCTGGCCCTTCATGGACGCCCAGGCCTCGAACGTCGCCTTCGACCCGGAGGCCGCCCTCCCCGCCAACCTGGCCCGTTTCGTCGCGTACTGCCTGGCCACCTCGCTCGGCTGGGACCTGGGCCGGGCGGTCGTCACCGTCGTCCTGACCCTCACGCTCGGCGCGACCCTCCTCAAGGCGCTGCGCCGGGCCACCCGGCGGGCCGCTTTCGAGACGCCGGTCACGTTCGAACCGAAGTGATCTGCGGCGCCCGTCACACCGCCCGGCCGCGCCCCGTGCACACGCGTACGCCGTCCGTCACCCGCGGGGTGAGCCGTCCCACAGGACCTTGGTCACATACGAAGCGCGGTCGTAGCCGCAAGAGGTGACATGGACGCGTCGTAACACCCCCTGACCTGCGGTTTGAGATCCAGATCACATAGGGCCATTTCTCCTCGCATGCGACCACCACTAGTAAAAGGGGTCATTGCGGACGCCCTTCCAGCCTGTTTCTCTGGAGCAGTCGCCAGGCGCCGACGAGCCCAGCCGGGCCTCGGCGCCGACACATTCCCCGCCGCGTTCCGCGTGGTTCCGGCATGTGTACGCCGACTCCTTGTCCCCGAAGAAAAAGGTTCTCCGTGTCCGTCTCCGTCATCCGTCGCATCGCTTCTCCGAAGAAGGCCCTCACCGCCGCCGCCCTGGCCGCCGCCACGACCGGCATGGTGCTGACCGCCGCTCCGGCCCAGGCTGCGACCTCCTCGGCCTCCTCCGCCAAGACGATCGCGCACAAGATGATCCCGAGCGCCGCGCAGTACAACGCGTTCAGCAAGATCGTCGAGCACGAGAGCGGCTGGGACGTCGACGCCACCAACTCCTCCTCCGGCGCCTACGGCCTGGTCCAGGCCCTGCCCGGCTCGAAGATGTCCTCCGCGGGCTCCGACTGGAAGACCAGCGCCAAGACCCAGATCGAGTGGGGCCTCGACTACATGAACGACCGCTACGGCAGCCCGGTCGGCGCCTGGAACTTCTGGCAGGCCAACGGCTGGTACTGAGCCGGCCCGGCACGCACCACCGCGTACTGACGCGCACCCCCGAAAGCGGCGGTCCCGGATACCGGGCCCGCCGCTTCGGCGTTCCCCCTCCACCGCGGAAACCCGCTCGACCCGGCCGCCTCGCTGAGGAGACCCTTCGGGCATGGAGTTCCTCTGCTACCACCGCGACCGGCCCGGTTCCGGGTCGCTGCGCGACGAGCTGCTGCAAGAGCACTGGTCCTACATGGACCGATACGCCAAGGAGCTGATCGCCCGCGGCCCGACGCTCACCGACGACGGTGACACCGCCACCGGCAGTGTGCACATCGTCGACCTGCCCGGCCCCGCCGCCGCACGCGCGTTCGCCTTCGACGAGCCGAACTACCAGGCCGGCGTCTACCGGGACGTGCTCGTGCGTCGCTGGTCCAACACGCTGAGCCGCACCATGTGGGACTTCCCCGGCGGCCGGACCGGCGGCAACCGGTATCTGGTGATCGGCCTCGGCGCCGGTGAGCCCGCCGACCTCACCCCGCCGCCGGACCAGGACGGCCTGATCGCCTACGGGCCCCTGCTGTCCGACGACGGCACCGGCTGGCTGGGCACGGCCGCGCTGGTCCGGGCGCGGGACCCGGACACGGCACGCGGCCTCCTGACCTCCGACCGTTACGCCGCCGTCGAGGTGCACAACTGGCAGTTCGGCGGCCGACGGTGACGCCCCTAGGGCCTGTCTGACAATTCCCGTCGTCGCCCGGAGGGCGGCCTCGCGGCGTCAGGTGCGTGCTCTGGGGGTCCCCCCGGCCGGAGGCTGGGGGAGTGCCGGGCGTGGACCCTCGTACTGGATGTACTTGGGTCTGCGCCCGGTGCGGCGAGAGTGCGTGCATGGCGTCGCGGGGCGGACGGGAATTGTCAGACAGGCCCTAGGCCGCCGGAGATCGCCTTGCCGGGCGATCTGCGGTCCACTGGACCGGTGAAGACCGAGCCGCAGACGCCTGAGCCCCCTGACCCCGAGGCCCGCGGCCTGCCGCTGGTCCCCGTACTGCTCGCGCTGACGGTGGTCAGCGGGCTCATCGACGCGGTGAGCTACCTCGGGCTCCACCACGTCTTCACGGCCAACATGACCGGCAACGTGGTCGTGCTCGGCTTCGCCGCCGCCGGGGCGCCGGGCTTCTCGGTGTCGCACACGGCGGCGTCGCTGGGCTGCTTCCTGGCGGGGGCGGTGATCGGCGGGCGCGTGGCGGGACGGCTCGGCGGCGGTTCGCGCCGGACCTGGACCCGGTTGACGCTCGCCGCCGAGGCGGTGCTGGTGGGCGCGGCGTCGGCGGTGGCCTTCGCGGCCCCGGACGCGACCGGCACGACGTACGCGGTCATCGTCCTCACCGCCGTCGCGATGGGCCTGCGCAACGCGACCGTACGCAAGCTGGGCGTCGCCGACCTGACGACCACCGTCCTGACGATGACCCTGACCGGCATCGCCTCCGACTCCCGCCTGGCCGGCGGCGAGGGCGTCCGCTCCTTCCGCCGCTCAGCCGCGGTCGTCGCGATGCTCGCTGGCGCGCTGCTCGGCGCCTGGCTGGTCCTCCACCACGGACTGGGCATCCCTCTGCTGATCGCGGCGGCGGTGACGGGGGTGCTGGCGGTGACGGCCTCGGGGCGGGAGTAAGAGGAGGGCGCCGCGTCAGGCCGCCGTACCGATGAGCTCGTCCGCGACCCACCGTGCGACCTCGGCCGGGTACGGCGCCGACAGCCCGAGGACGATGTGCCGGAAGCCCGCGTCGACCGCCTCGCCGATCGCCCTCCGGGTGGTGTCGGGCCGGTCGTAGGAGACCGACAGGTGGATCGAGCGGGTGATCGCGGCGGGGTCGCGGCCGATCTCGGCGCAGTAGCGGTCCAGCAGGGCGCTGCGGCTGATGACGTCGTCGATGTCGCCGCCGGGGATGTTCCACAGGTCGGCGTGCTCGGCGACCACGCGCAGCGTCGCGGCGGCACGCCCGCCGATGAGGATCGGCGGGTGGGGACGCTGGACGGGCTTCGGGCTGCCGAAGGCCCCGGTGAGCCGGTGGTGGGTGCCGTCGAAGTCGAACGGCTTCTCCTCGGTCCACAGCCGCCGGATCACCGTGCAGGCCTCGGCGAGGCTCTCCACGGCCTGCGCGGTGTCCAGGAAGGGCAGGCCGTGTGCCGCGTACTCGCGCCGGGCCTGCGGAGGATGGGGGCGCGAGCCGACGCCGATGCCGAAGTCGAGCCGCCCTTCGGAGACGATGTCGACGGTCGTGGCCATCTTGGCCAGCAGCGCGGGCGGCCGGAACCGGTTGCTGGTCACCAGCAGGCCGAGCCGTAGTCGCCGGGTCTGGGCGGCGAGGGCCGAGAGCAGCGTCCAGCCCTCGTAGGCGGGCCCGTCCGGGTCGCCGCCGATCGGCATCAGGTGATCGAAGAGCCAGGCGTGCTCGATCTCCGGGATCCCGTCGGCCTTGCGCCAGACGCGCAGGATGTCGTGGTAGCCGACCTGCATGGGAGCGGTCATGATCCCGAAACTGGGCCGGGGTGTGTGCGGCATGGAAATGCTGGTCCTTTCGACTCCGGGGGCGCCGGCTGGGGCGCGCGGCCGGGGTTCAGGCGGAAATCCGAGGGCTCGGGAGCCACGGGGGCTGTGCCCCTGTCGGGGTCCCGCTCTGACATCATGGGCAAACGGAACCCTGTTCCGGAAGATACGGAACACGGTTCCGTTTGGCAAGCCCCGGGTGCGGACACAGCCGGGGCGGCGAAGGGAGCGGCGCGGTGAACGCCAGTGACGAGGGCGCGGGGCAGGTCGACCGGTCCAAGCGGGCGGACGCCCGGCGCAACAAGGAGACCCTGCTCGACGCGGCCGCCGCCGCCTTCGTCGCGTCAGGCGTGGAGGCGCCGGTGCGCGACATCGCGGCGCGGGCGGGTGTCGGCCTCGGCACGATCTACCGCCACTTCCCGACCCGGGCGGACCTGATCATCGCCGTCTACCGGCACCAGGTCGAAGCCTGCGCCGAGGCGGGCCCCGCCCTGCTGGCGACCACCGCGACCCCGCACGCCGCCCTCGCTCGGTGGATCGACCTCTTCGTCGACTTCCTGGTCACCAAACACGGCTTGGCCGCGGTGCTCCAGTCCGACAACACCGGCTTCGAAACCCTGCACAGCTACTTCCTGGACCGCCTCGTCCCGGTCTGCGCCCAACTACTGGACGCCGCCACGGAGTCCGGCGAGATCCAGCCGGGCATCGAGGCCTACGAACTCATGCGCGGCGTCGGCAACCTCTGCATCGGCGCGGAGACCGACCCGGCCTACGACGCCCGCCGACTGGTCGGAATCCTCGTCGCCGGTCTACGCGGACCCCTTGGCTGACGGGCCCGGCCGTCACACTCCCAGCTTGTCGAGCAGCCGGAAGAACAACCCCTCCGCGAAGTCCGCGTCCTCCTGGGCGAAGACCTCGACGAGTCCCGGCAGATCAGGCGTACGACCCGCCGTCCTCGCCCAGTCGGCCGCCGCGCGCGCAGCAGCCTCCGCCGACGGGAACTCGGCGTCGAAGTCCTCGTCGTCGTCCTCGCAGTAGGCCTCGGTCGCCTCCCGTACAAGACAGGCGTTCCAGTGCCCGCCGACCACCGAATAGCCCTCCACATGGACCGCGTCGCTGTCCAGCACGAAGCCGGTCAGGGCCGGCGCCCCCGTCTCCTCGACCAGTTCGGCGAGCAGTGCGGGAGCGTCGTCCGCGAGCTCGGGGCCCGGGTACTGGCCGACCTGCCAGCCGTCGGCCCGCCGCCAGTGCTCCTCGATACCGTCGTGACGCTCGACGACGGCCGACAGCTCGTCGAGCGGGGTCCCACTCCGGCACACGACGAACGAACCCCAGAAACCCATGCCTCCTCGTCCCCTCCTACGCGCCGGCCGCACGCCGGGCGAGCCGCTCGCGCGCCCAGGCGACGATTGGCGGGAAGACCTCGTCCGTCTCGGCCTTGTCCAGCAGAGTCGCCACATCCACGACCGGGTCGTCGTCGATACGCAGCATGATCTCGCTGACGATCGCGCTCTTGAGCCGCAGGAGACCGGCGTTCGGGTTGATACGCGTCTCCGCCAGCAGAGTCCCGCGGTCCAGCAGGGGCACCACCCGCGGGAGGGCAACCTCCCTGAGAACGCGGGCCAGTTCACGCCCGCACGCGTCACGCGTGTCCGGCTCGGCGAAGGCCCACCGGGACCTGAAGGGCATCTCCGAGTCCGGCTCGTGAGCGGCCTCCGGCGGCGGAATGACCTCGTACTTCGCGAGCGCACCGCTGCTGTCGGGTGTCGGCGGAGTGTCGTACTCCCGGTTCAGGAACGCCCATTGCGGCAGCGGCACGACCGAGAAGAACACGTCGAAGACGAACTTCTCCGGATCGACGGCCTCCGGCCAGACCTGCATGAACAGGTGATCGCCGTTCGGGGCGGCCAGCCGAAAGGTCCGCCCCTTCTTGGCGAAACCGGCTGCCTTCATCACGGGAACCACGTGCTCCCGGACGAGGGTGTCCAGTGGGTTCATGTCCGCTGTCCGCCTTCCTGCTCACGCCGCCAGTTCGAAGAGCGTAGCGGCGACCCCCACGGTGATCGCCCCGCCCACCGCCTCGGGAGCGATGAAGGGCAGCCCGACCAACACGACCGGCACCAGCAGCGGCCACTGGTTCACCCCGTCCGTCGACTGCGGGACGATGCCCAGACCCGGCTGGTCGACGGTCCCGGGATAGGGCCCGGGACCCGGACCCGGTGTGGGCTGCGGTGTGGGCTGCTGCTGGGTCTGCTGCTGGACCACTGCCGTCGGGCTGGAACTCAGAACGCGCTTGAACTTCTTGTCGTTCGGCTTGCCGTAGATGATGGCGCCCGGTTCCGGGCCGATGACCTTGTCACCGTTGACGGCAACAGGGTAGGGGCCTCCGATGGTCCATCCCAGTACCGCCTTGTCACCGTTCGCGCGCATCTTGCCCACGTACCAGTTCGCTTCCGGAACGGCCTTCCCTGCCACCCCCGCCGACTTCACCTCCCAGACGTAGTACACGTCGTGGTTGGGGTCGTAGCCGACAATGTCCGGCAGCCCGGGATTGCACGGCCCCGCGGGATTCTTCATGCACTTCTTGCTCGCGCCCTTGACCTGCATCTTCGTGTCGATCGTGAAGTTCTTGATGCCCAGCTTCTTGACCTGCATCTTGATGATCACGATAGCGGCGTCCCGCGCCTGGTTGTGCCGCGTGGTCCTGTTGCCGCCGACCGCCGCCGGTACCGGCGGCGTGCTGCCAATGCCGTCGCCGTCGTGACTCGACCCGTCGTAGCTGTCGGACTCCGGATCGTTCTCCGGCTTGTACGTGCCGTACGTGCCGTTGCTGCCCGAGCAGTAGTGGGGGTAGCAGGACTCGAGGCCGGTGGGGTCGGACTGGGTGACCGGGTTGCTGTTGGCGTAGGTGTACCCGTTGAGGGACTGGTTCTGGTTGGTGCTGAGGACAGGGTCGACGCTGACGAAGCGGCCGATGGCAGCGTCGTACTCACGGGCGCCGACGTGGGTCAGGCCCGTGCTCGCGTCCTTGGTCTTGCCCAGGAAGCCCTTGTCGTCGGCCCAGGTGCCGGTGCCGCCCGAACGCGCGGCGCCGAACGGTGTGGTGTAGCGCTTGGTGACGGCCTGCGTGGTCGCCTCGACCGCCAGCGCGGAGGTGCCGTGCCGGTCGGCGGCGAGCCAGGTCAGGGTGTTGGCGCCGGACTTGTTGCTGCGCAGCGCGATGGTGGCGTCGCCCGCGGTGTAGTAGCGCTGGGCCCAGTACTTCGCGGTCGCGGTCGCGGTGTCGAGGTGGACCTCGGTGGCGCCGAGGTAGAGAACGGTCTCCCCGGCGGCGTTGCGCTTGATGAGGAGGTTGCCGTCGGTGTCGTAGACGTAGCCGGTGGTGCTGCTGCCCTCGACCAGTTTGCCGAGGTCGCCTTCCTCGTTCCACACCAGCGACTGGGACGCGGTGCCGTCGGGGCGGGTGGTGGTGTTGCCTGTGGCGTCGTAGGCGTACGCCGCGGTGACGCCGGTGCAGGAGGCCGCCGTGGTGACGGCGGTCAGGGTGTGGACCTGGGTGGCGCCGTAGCAGTACGTCTTCTTGGTGTCTCCCGCGGTGGCGTGGGTGGTCTCGGTGGCCCTCATACCGGAGTCCTGGTACGTGTACGAGGTCCAGTAGGGGCTCGCCCCGCCGAGGTTCGCGGTGGTGCGGCCGGTGGCCGAGCAGTCGGCGGTCTTCGGGGTCCACGCGTCGGTGAGGCGCCGGTAGCCGTCGTAGGCGAAGCACTGGTTGTCCGCCGCCGAGGTGCCGCCGAGGGTGGTGGGGTCGCTGATGGCGGTGACGTTGCCGGCGTCGTCGTAGGAGTAGTTGAGTTCCTGGAGCTCGTAGCCGTGGGTCTGGTCGGTGACCACGGACTGCTTGAGGAGTCCGGTGCCCTCCTCGTAGCCGTTGGTGACGTACGCCTTCTTGGTGCCGGTGGCCAGTGACGTGCCCAGGGTGAGCTGTTCGGTCTGGCCGAGCGCCGAATAGCCGGCGGCCAGCAGGTATCCGCTGGTGCCGGACACGGCGGTGGGCAGCCCGACGGCGTTGTAGTCGGTTTCGATCTGCTCAGCGGCGAGACCGCCGGCGGCGGGTTCCTTGGTGTAGTCCCGGGTGCCGTCGATGTTGTAGGCCGACGAGAAGTCCAGTTTGTCGGACGGAAGAGCGCCGGAGGTCACCAGTGCGTCGCTCGCGGGCAGTTGGAGCTGGGACCCGGTGGCGCGGTACAGGCTGTCGTAGGCGGTGACCTTCTTGGTGTACGCCGTGCCGGTGCTGCCGCTGCCGCCCGCGTAGCGGACGGCGGTGTCGAGTTGCCCCTTGGCCAGGGTGTCGTAGGTGTAGGCGGTGAGCTGGTTGGCGGCGACCTGCTCCTCGGTGGTGGACGTCAGGTCGGCCGTGGACGGGGCGCTCCAGGTGCCGGAGACCCGGCCGAGTGTGTCGTACGCGGAGATGATGACGCGTCCGGCCGCGTCCTTGATCCAGGAGACCTCGTCGAGGGCGGTGTAGCCGGTGGTGGTCTTCCCCTTGTCCGGATCGGTCGAGGTGACCTTGCGGCCGTAGAGGTCGTAGCCGTAGGACCAGACGGAGCGGTCGGGCCCGGTGACCGTGGACTCCTTGCCGTCCGCCGAGTGGGTGAACGACGTCGACGTGTAGGTGGCTCCGGTGCCGGCGCCGTAGCCGGTGTCCGCCGGGGACGTGCCGGCGTACTCGCGCCGCTCGGTGGTGCGCCCCAGCGCGTCGGTGATCACACGGGTCGCCGAGCCGCCGGCCAGGGCGGAGGTGGCGATGGAGTCGCCGGTGTAACTGGTCGTCGTGGTCCAGCGCTTGACGCCGTAGATGTAGAGCGTGCTGCTGGTGGCCCGTTCCGCTCCGTCGTAGACGGTCGCGGTCTGCTGGGCGGCCTCCCCGTACTCGGCACGGGTGTAGGTGCCGTTCGGTGTCTTGTCCTGGTCGAAGATCTGGGCGTACGTCTCGTAGGCCAGGCCTCGGCTGTCGTAGCGGGTGTCGGTCAGCAGCCGGCCGCCGAGCGGGGTCGGTGACTGGGTCTGCAGGGGACGCAACAGCGCGTCGTAGACGCTGTAGGTGGTGTTGTAGGTGTTGCCGTCGGCCTTGAGGGTCGACGTGGACGTCCAGGAGGGGGCGTTGTCGGTGACCGAGTACGCGTACGTGTAGTTCGCCGCCTGGCTGCCCGAGTGGGAGCGGTTGGGCAGCCAGACCGCGGTGACCCGGCCCAGCGCGTCGTACGCCGTCTCCGTCAGCCTGGTGTTGACGTCGTAGGCCTGGGTCGTGGAGGCGCGCGCCGGGTCCAGGTAGGTGTACCTCTTCTGGGTCTTGGGGTTGGTGGTGACGACTCGGGTCAGCGGGCCCGCGTCGGCCGGGGTGTAGGCCGTGCTGGTGGTGTTGTTCGCGGAGTCGGTGACGGACAGTGGGCGGCCGAGTCTGGTCGTCGCCGTGTCGTAGGTCGTCTTGGTGAGCGTCTGCCAGGAACTGGGGTGGCGTTCGCCGCCGGTCGCCGCGGCCGGGTAGGCCGAGGCTCGGCCCTTCCAGGTGGCGAGGCCCAGGGTCGGCGTCTGGGTGGCGCTCCACGCCGTGGTCGAGGCGTTGTCGTAGACCGTCGCAGTGTCGGAGAGCACGTCTCCCCGGGTGGCGGAGTTCGCCGGCAGGGACAGCGACGTCTCGACCACCGAGCAGGCCCGGGCGACGACTCTGGTACGGGAGACCAGGGCCGTCAGTCCGAGACTCGCGTTGCGGGCGTACCAGGTGCGGGAGCAGGTCTCGTCACCTGACTTGGCGGTGTCGCCCGCGTCGTCGACGGTGGCGGCCATGCCCTGGTCGTCGTAGGTCGTGGTGCTGGTGCGGGAGCGCCAGCTCGACGACGCGGTCAGGTAGGTGTGGGTGTACGACTTGCCGACGCGGACGAAGTACGCCTCGGTGTCCGCGTACGACTTGTGCTGCGTAGCGGTCTTCTTCGACCAGGGATCACTGACCGTGACGCTCACCGGGGTCGAGGCGTCGTAGGTGATCTTCTCGCGCAGGACACCGGCATAGGTGTCGCTGTCGGTCTGGTCGGCGACGTCGAGGCCGCCGACGTCCACTCCGGCGACGGTGGCCGAGCGGCGGGCGTCCGGGTCCAGGGTGCCGTCCGCCTTGAGCAGCCGGTCGCCGTTCATGCCCTGGAGGTAGACCGAGACGGTCTTGGTCTGGTTGCCGCCCACGCCCTTGGTGGCCGTCACCTTGCCGTAGCCGCGCCAGCTGGACCAGGTGCGCTCGGCGGCGGGGGTGAAGGGGTTGTCGTTGTAGTGCCAGGCGGGAGCGGAGTAGGAGTAGGCGCTCTCCACGGCGTCGTTGCCGCCGGTGGGGTCGGAGGTGCTGACCGCGAGGACCCGGTACTTGTGGAACCAGTCGATCGAGGCGTTCTCGGCACCGTTGATGTTCCAGAACTGCGGGTAGCAAGATTTGGTGTTCGCGTCGGCGGCGCTCGGCATGTTCGAGCCGCGCACGCATTCCGGCTCGGAGAAGGTGACGCGGGTGATCGCGCCCGTCTCGGAGGTGACGCTCTCGATCCGGGGACGGCGCAGCGGCAGGATGTCGTCGGTGGCGTCGACGCGGTTCTTGCGCATCTGGTAGGTGAACGTCACCGGGGGCAGCGCGATGTCGGTGCCGTTCCTGCCGGTGTGCCGGATGCTCTTCAGCGTCAGCGTCTGGTCACTGGTGTCCCCGATGTCACCGCCGTCCAGGTACTCCTGGGTGAACGCCCACGAGTCGACCGCGGTGAAGGCGCTCGAGGCCGCCGACCAGGCGAAGGTGTCGACCTGGGTGAGCCGCTTGCGGGTGAAGAAGAACGGACCCCGCGCGTCGCAGTCCGCGTCCTTCTTGCAGATCGAGTCGGCGGGGACGTCGGGCCAGTTCTCGGAGGTGGCGTCCGTCAGCTCCGAGCAGTCGGCGGCGGTGCAGCGCTCGGCGTAGGTGAAGGTGACCTTGTCGGAGGTGACCCCGGTGAACAGGGTGTCCGCGCGCTGACCGTAGAGGATCTTGTCGAGATGGCCGCCACGGTCGTACTCGGTGGTGGCGGTGGTTCCGCCGTTCTTGCCGTAGTAGTTGGTCTCCGGCGTGTACCAGTACGACATGGCGTTGCCGTTGAGGTCCTCGGCGTAGTCGAGGTTCCATCGCCAGGCCTGGGTGGTTGAGCGGCCGGCGAAGGCGGTGCCCTGGTCGTAGCCGGGTTCGCCGGAGTCGTCGCCGTAGACAGGGACCGTCCACACCGACTCGGTGCGCTCGGTGCCGGCGCCGGGCAGCTTGTTCAGGCCGAATACGTACTTGGTGCCGTCGCCGGTGACGACGGTCCAGTACTCGCCGTCGCCGTCGCCGTTGTCGGCGCCGGTGGAGTGGGTGACGGTGGAGGCGTCGTCGGCCTTCAGCCGCCACACCCCGGTGGTGTCGTCCTTGACCAGTTCGGTGGACTTGCCGTTGAGGACCAGGGAGGCGTTGTCGTACTTCCAGCACTGGTCGGACTTGCCGTCCTGGCCGTCCTCGTCACAGGAGCCGTAGGAACGCTCGACGTAGGACGCGGACGACAGGTCGAAGCCCTCGCCGACCTGGGTGGACTGGTTGTTGGTGGAGGCGGTGCGGCCGTCGATGCCGCCGGAGTCGTACGACAGTGACAGGTCGGGCTGGGGGCCGACCGCCGCGGACGGGGTGTCCAGCGGGTACGACCAGCCGAAGGAGCCGGACGAACCGCCCGCCTCCCAGGTGGAGGACGAGGTCAGCGGGCTCGCCGAGTAGTCGCCGGAGCCGGACGCGGCCGCTTCGGAGGTGGCTGCCAGGGCCAGGACGGTGGCCGAGGAGGCGGTGGAGAGGGCGACGTCGGCCGAGAGTGACTGCCCGGCGATGTCGTTGTCGGAGGCCAGGGGCGTCCCGGTTCGGCAGGCGGCCTTGTCCGGTGTGGTCAGGGCGCAGGCCGGCAGGGCCACGAGACCGAGTCGGCCGGACCAGCCGCCGCCGTACGCGGAGGCGAACGCCGAGTAGTCCAGCGCCAGGCGGGCCCGGCCCGGCCGCTGGGCCGTCGCGGTGAGCAGAACGCCCTTGATTCCGGCGGCTGTTGTCGTCTTCCGGTCCAGTACCCGGATCGTCGTTTCGCCGGTGGCCACGTTCCCCACCCGACCCCGGGCGACGGTGACGGGCAGGCCGCCCGCGTCGGCGTTCGCACGGCCCGACCGGGTGCCGGGGATGGCGACCGTGGCCCGGCCGGACGCCGGCCAGACCGCGTCCTGCTCGGCCGCGGCCCGGTCGGCCTGGGCGTTGTTCTCCTTCTTCGACGCGGCGACGTCGGCACGGGCCTGCCGCGCGCCCAGTTCGGTGACCGCGCGGACATCGCTGTCCCGCTGCTCCGGCACCTCCGGCCGGCCCAGCCCGCCGGGTGCCTCCGCTGTCACCGCCTGCGCGGTCGGCAACGCGCCCGTGGTCAGCGCGAGCGCCAGCACCACCACGACACCCGCGCGTCTGCCGTGCAGCCAACGAGCCACTCTCGTACCGGTGTTCACGACAAACCCCCGTCAGAAACGGCCGCGAGGACACCGGCGACCACGGAATGGAAAGAGAGGAGAAGCAGTGGGTGCGCGTGCGCCGTCAGCCGCCGGTCATCGTGTCCACCTGGGTGCCGTCCGCCGCCGCGCCGACCCAGATACGGAGGTCCGAGATCCGTCCGGGCAGGTAGTGGCCCCAGGCACCGCCCACATACGCCTTACCGGCCGCGAGGTCTCCGGAGCCGATCACGGCGGTGTACGGGGTGTCCGTGTCGTTCTGCGTCGAGTCCAGATAGAGAGCGACTGTGCCGGCCTGCGCGTCGTACACGCCGGTCAGCCTCACTCGGCTGCCGACCACCGCCGCCTCGTCGGAGTCCGCGGCGGTGAAGGTGCCGTCGGCCGCGAGGCGGCCGAACCGCCAGAAGCCGACGGGGACTTCGTAGGGGTTGTCGTCGTCGTCGAACCGGGTCTCGGTGCCGGTCTGCTCGTACCAGAGGCCCCAGGCCGAGCCGTCCGCGGTGCGCTGGCCCAGCACCTGGCCGATATAACCGGTGCCTTTCGCGTTCAGCGCCGCCTGGTCGAGTTCGACCTCGGTGGTGACGGTGAAGGAGCCGGAGTCGTCGACGACCGGGCCGGCGACCGTGGCCGCGTCGTCCGTGCCGTCCAGGACGATCGCCTCACCGTCCAGCGACGCGCCCCCGGACAGCGTCAACGAGCGCCCGTAGCCGGAGACGGTGTCGGCCAGTGCGGTGCCGCTCGCGCCCTCCGGGTTCCAGGCGGTGACGAGTTCGGTGGCCGTGGCGGTCCCGGCGCTGTCGAGCAGCTTGGCCTCGGTGGCGATCTCGGCGGGCCCCAGCGCCTGTTGGAAGACTGCGACCTCGTCCACGCGGCCCCGCCAGTACTGTTCGTACGTGCCCGCCACATAGCTGGCCCGGCCGAACTGAAGTGCCCCGTCCGGGGTCTGCTTCTCGCCGCCCGCGGGCACGGCCACCGGGCTGCCCTGGGGCCGGCCGTTGACGAACAGTTGGATGGTCTTGGCCTCGGAGTCGTAGACACCCGCGAGCTGGGTCCAGGTCTTCAGCGGTACGCCTTCCACCGCGGCGTTCTGGGCGACGAAGCGGCGGGTTCCGGCGCTGTCGGTCCAGCTGTAGCGGAACACCCAGCGCTTGACGCCCGCCGAGTAGTAGAGGGAGAAGCCCGAGCTGTCGCTGCCGGTCTGCGACAGGACGGTCCGGTAGACGCTGCTCTCGGTGAGGTAGGCCCAGGCGGAGACGGTGTACGAGGACTGGGTGTTGACGACCGCGCCGGAGGTCGCTGCGTAGCCGGTCTGCCGGGTGGTGTCGGATGTGTCGTTCAGCCACAGCGAGCGGTCGCCGTCGCCGCGACGGGCCAGGTTGGACCAGCCGGAGCCGGTGGTGTAGAGGGTGGCGGGGTGACGGGTTCCGTCGGCCGTGGCGGAGTCCGCCGCGGTGACGCCGGTGATGCTGTCGTCGAAGTGCCAGCGTCCGGTGGCCCCTTGGCCCTCCTGGACGTTGAACCGCACGCTGGTGATGGCGCCCCAGCGTCCGCTGCCCACGTTGTCCAGTGCCCGCACCTGGAGGACCTGCGTACCGGCCAGTTCCGGTGGGATCTCCCTGGTGACCGGCGTCCCGGTGATCGTGGCCGACCAGGAGGTGGACGAGGACAGCTTGTAGCGGTAGCCGACCACCGTGTTCGTGTCACCGGCAGCCGGCGCGAACGTGAACTTGCCCTTCACTCCCGGACCGCCCGCCGCGGCGCAGTCGTTCGCCGTGCACACCGTGTACGGCCCCACGAGGGTGACTGCCGGCGCCTTGGGTGCGGTCGTGTCGACCTTGAAATAGCACCAGCCCTTGGTCGTCACCGTGCTGTGGGATTCCAGATAGCCGGCACCGCCGTTGTAGTAGGAGCGGGAGAACACCGCCATCCGGTACGTTCCACCGTCCGCCAGCGTGATGGGCGAACTGACCGACACCTTCTGGTTGTCGTTCACATAACCGGGGCTGACCGGCCGCACCGGCTCGGTCACCAGGTCCCACGCGGTGCCGTTCTTCTTCTGCACATAGAAGTGGGTGCGCAGGTTCGCGCCGCTCTCACCGCCGGCCAGGGTCTGCGCCACCGCGGTGAGCGTGGGCGTCGGATCCGAGAGCACATCCGGATCGTTCGCGTCCGTCTCGCACGAGGAGACCTCGCCGGACAGTACGCCCGGACTGGTCGGCGGAGCCGGCACGCCCACGTAGGTCACGTCCAGCACCGCGTCGTCGTCGAACCGCTTCCAGCCGTTGGGGTCCGACTCGTTGTAGGCCTTCAGCATCAGGGTGAGCCGCGAGAAGCTGCCGGCCGCGAAGGCCTTCACCGTGCTGGTCAGGTTCTCGTAGCTCTGCGCCGGGTCGTCGTTGAACTCGATCGGCGCGTCCGGCTGGTCCGGGTCGCACGCCGTCCCGCGGCCCGCCGACACCGTACGGTCGCCCATGACGTCCCAGCCGCTGGTCGGTCCCGGCCACCGCGTCGCCGAGGAGATGTTCGGCGTCCGGACGAGCTGCACTGTGGTGTGCTCGCACGACATCGACCAGCGCTCGGTCACCCGGAACGTGGCGTCCAGCACCCGCTTGCCGCGCAGCGCGGTCGGCGCGAACTCGAAGTACATCCGCTGCTTGTAACCCGACCCGCAGTAATAGCCGTAGCCGCCGCTGACGTACGTCCCGCAGTAGCCGATGCCCTCGCCGTCGTCACCGCCGGAGAAGTTGTAGAAGGTGTCGCCGTCCGACGAGAGCAGCGTCCGCTCCGACTCGCTCCACGACACGTCCGGGTCGATGTAGAGCGGGTAGACGGTGTCCTCGCCGGTCAGCAGCCCCGCGTCGGGCACCACCGTGATCGAGTCGGCGTCCGCCGTCACCGGCAGCACCGCGGAGGCGTCACCGTCACCGGGCCCCGCCGTCGGGTCCGGGGCGGACTCGCCGTCACCGTCCTGGACCGGCTCCCCGTCGGCCGCCGCCAGTGACATCGTCGACACCCCGGCCGCCGCCGAGCCGGCAGCGGAGTCCCCCGCGGAATCCCACTGCCGCGCGGCCGGCGTACGGAACACCGCGTTGCCGTTCTCGTCCACGGCGTCCAGACCGCCGCCGGTCCCGTCCCGCAGGGTCAGGCCCTCGGTCTCCACCGGGAAGTCCAGCCGCGTCAGATCCTCGTGCGCCGCCGCCTCGGGTGTCTTGACGACGAGCACCTCGCGGTAGCCCTCGACGGTCGCGGTCAGCCGCAGATCCACACCCGGAAGTACGTCGGCGTACACCGCCGAGGCACCCTCCAGGGTCGGTTCGGGCAGCGCGCCCGGCCAGCCGACCGTCAGCGACCTGTGGCCGTCCGCGACAGCGACGAGATCCTCGCCCTCTCCCCCGCCGGAGAAGGACACGTCCGTCACCGCCGCCCGCGGGCCGACCGTGCCGTCCACGCGACGCTCCAGCGTCGCGTCCGGCGTCACCCACGATCCGTCCGCACGCTGCACACGCACCGGCACGGCCGACTGGCTCAGCGAGAAGGTGACGCCGTCCGGATTCGCGTACGTCGTCGTGTATTCGGTGCGTTCTCCCGTGATCTCCACGCGCTCGCCGGTTTCGGCCGCCTTCGCGGCAGCCTTTGCACCCTCGGAGAGGCTTTGCCGGGTGTCGCCGGAGAGCGGACTGGCCTGTGCCGCCTCGGCGATCGCCGTGACACCGGCTGCCGGAATCCCGACCAGCACGGCCATCGAGGTGACGAGAGCCGCGAGACCGCGCAACTTGCCTCTTCGCACGCCGACATGACGATACGTCGCATCTGACAGCACAACAGCCCCCGTAGCCACACGGCCTTCACATTGAGGTCACCGTTGTACGCAGCCTGTCCGTCCACCGTCAAGATCTAAATGCGCAATCCGTGGATCATGCACCGACCGGCTGTTCTAAACCGAACAGCCGGTTAATCAAAGGTGAATTCAGAGGGCGAGGGAGTTGTCCGGAAGACTACAACCGCTGAATGATCGTCCCGGTAGCCAGTCCCCCGCCCGCGCACATCGTCACGAGGGCGAACTCCTTGTCGCGGCGCTCCAGTTCGTGGAGGGCGGTGGTGATCAGGCGGGCACCCGTGGCTCCGACCGGGTGGCCGAGGGCGATACCGCCGCCGTTGACGTTGACCTTCGCCAGGTCCTGTTCGAAGACCTGGGCCCAGCTCAACACCACTGAGGCGAAGGCCTCGTTGATCTCGACGAGGTCGATGTCCTTGAGGGACATCCCGGCCTTGCCGAGGACCGCGCGGGTCGCGTCGATGGGGCCGTCGAGGTGGAAGTGCGGGTCGGAGCCGACCAGCGCCTGGGCGACGATCCGCGCACGGGGGCGGAGCTTCAGCGCACGCGCCATCCGCTTGGACGCCCACATGATGGCGGAGGCGCCGTCGGAGATCTGGGAGGAGTTGCCGGCCGTGTGGACGGCCGTCGGCATGACCGGCTTCAGGCGGGCCAGCGCCTCCATCGACGTGTCACGCAGACCCTCGTCACGGTCGACGAGCCGCCACATGCCCTGCCCGGCCCGCTGCTCCTCCTCCGTGGTCGGCACCTGCACGGCGAAGGTCTCGCGCTTGAAGCGTTCCTCCGACCAGGCGACGGCGGCGCGTTCCTGCGAGATCAGCCCGAGCGAGTCGACGTTCTCGCGCGTGAGGCCGCGATGGCGGGCGATCCGCTCCGCCGCCTCGAACTGGTTCGGCAGGTCGACGTTCCACTCGTCGGGGAACGGCTTGCCCGGCCCGTGCTTGGACCCGGACCCCAGCGGCACCCGCGACATCGCCTCGACGCCGGACGAGATCCCGACGTCGATGACGCCCGCCGCGACCATGTTGGCGACCATGTGCGAGGCCTGCTGCGAGGAGCCGCACTGGCAGTCGACCGTCGTCGCGGCCGTCTCGTACGGCAGGCCCATGGTGAGCCAGGCGACGCGGGCGGGGTTCATGGACTGTTCGCCGGCGTGGGTCACCGTGCCGCTGACTATCTGCTCGACGCAGTCGGCCTGGATGCCGGTACGGCCCAGGAGTTCACGGTAGGTCTCGCCCAACAGGTAGGCGGGGTGCAGATTGGCGAGTGCGCCGCCGCGCCTGCCAATGGGGGTGCGTACGGCTTCGACGATGACGGGTTCCGCGACCATGGGGGCTCGTCCTCTCCTTGGGCCTGTCCACCCGCGCGGCGCGGGCGTCCCGGCCACCCGCCGCGCCGAACTAGTACGCGTTCTAGTTCTGTTGTGCAGTCTGCTGAGCCAACCCCCGGTGCCGCAAGGGTCGTGCAGCCGTGGAAGTCGACTTCCTCGCGAACCCGCACACGGTTTCCTCGCGAACCCGCACACGATTCGGGCCGCCGCGCCCCTTGCGACTTGTAGAACCCGTTACTACCTTCACGGCAGTCTCCAGTTACTGATGGACCGTCAGAACACACCGAGAAGACCAGAAGGCCGTCTGAACGGCGGGAGTTGCCGATGCCCTGTCCAGCGCTGCCCGACGGGTTCGATTTCACCGACCCCGATCTGCTGCACCACCGCGTGCCCCTGCCGGAGTTCGCCGAGCTGCGCGCGATCGAACCGGTCCACTGGATCGCCCAACAGCCCGGTATCGCGGGCTTCGAGGACGACGGCTACTGGGCGGTGACCCGGCACGCGGACGTCAAGTACGTCTCCACGCACCCCGAGATCTTCTCCTCGTTCCTCAACACCGCCGTCATCCGCTTCCAGGAGCACATCCCGCGCGAGACGATCGAGGTCCAGCGCCTGATCATGCTCAACATGGACCCGCCCGAGCACACCCGGGTCCGCCAGATCGTGCAGCGCGGCTTCACCCCGCGCGCGATCCGCTCGCTGGAGAGCGCCCTGCGTGCCCGCGCCGGTTCGATCGTCGAGAGCGCGCTCGCGGGCGCGGGCCCCGACGGCGCCTTCGACTTCGTCACCCAGGTCGCCAGCGAACTCCCCCTCCAGGCCATCGCGGAGCTCATCGGCGTCCCGCAGGACGACCGGTCGAAGATCTTCGACTGGTCCAACAAGATGGTGGCGTACGACGATCCGGAGTACGCGATCACCGAGGAGGTCGGCGCCGAGTCGGCCACCGAACTCATCTCGTACGCGATGAACATGGCCGCCGACCGCAAGCAGTGCCCGGCCAAGGACATCGTCAGCACGCTGGTGGCCGCGGAGGACGAGGGCAACCTCGCGCCGGACGAGTTCGGCTTCTTCGTCCTGCTGTTGGCCGTCGCCGGCAACGAGACGACCCGCAACGCCATCACCCACGGCATGCACGCCTTCCTCACCCACCCCGACCAGTGGGACCTCTACAAGCGCGAACGCCCCAAGACCACCGCCGAGGAGATCGTCCGCTGGGCGACCCCCGTCGTGTCCTTCCAGCGCACCGCGACCCAGGACACCGAACTGGGCGGCCACCAGATCAGGAAGGGCCAGCGCGTCGGCGTCTTCTACTCCTCCGCCAACAACGACCCCGAGGTCTTCGACCGGCCCGAGCTCTTCGACATCACCCGCGACCCCAACCCCCACCTCGGCTTCGGCGGCGGAGGCCCGCACTTCTGCCTCGGCAAGTCCCTCGCCACCCTGGAGATCGACCTCATCTTCAACGCGATCGCCGACGCCATGCCCAACCTGCGACTGGCGGGCGCCCCCCGCCGGCTGCGCTCCGCCTGGCTCAACGGCGTCAAGGAACTCCAGGTCAGCCACACGCGATAGCCACACGTACGCCGTCCGCGCTCGGGCCGACACCTCCCGGCACCGTCGGCCCGTCCCGCGCGGGAGGCAGGGGCGTTCACCATCCCTACGCCCCGCCCCTGCCTCCCCCGCTTCCGACCGCGCGCCCGCCTCCGGCGAACGACGTCCGATAGGCCCGCGGACTCGTCGCCAGCCGCGCCGCGAAGTGCTGCCGCATGGTCACCTCGCTGCCGAAGCCCGCCCGCCGGGCCACCTCGGGCATGGTGAGACCGGTCCGCTCCAGCAGCCGTTGCGCCGCCGCGACGCGCTGATCCAGCAGCCAGCGCACGGGAGTTGTCCCGGTGGCCGCCGCGAAGTGCCGGGCGAAGGAGCGCGGTGACATCCCCGCGCGGGCGGCCAGCGCGGGCACGGTGAGCGGCTCGTCGAGATGCCCGAGCGCGTACTCGCGTACGGCGGCCAGCGCGTCGGCGTCCGGGTCCGCGGGGGCGACGGGCTGTTCGATGAACTGCGCCTGGCTGCCCGCCCGGAACGGCGCTGTGACCATCGAGCGGGCGATCGCCGCGGCGGCCTCCGCCCCGTGCACGGCACGCACGAGATGCAGGCAGAGGTCGATCCCGGCGGCCGTCCCCGCGGACGTCCAGAGGTTGTCGTCCTCGACGAACAACGCGTCCGGCTCGACGCGCACCCCCGGGTGCCGCTTCCGCAGCAGGTCGATCAGATTCCAGTGGGTCAGCGCGCGCCGCCCGTCCAGCAGCCCCGCCTGCGCCAGCGTGAAGGCCCCGCCGCACAGGGCGGCGATGGTGATCCCCCGGGCATGCGCGCGGCGCAGCGCCTCCAGTACGGGTCCGGGCGCGGGCGTCACGTGGTCGTCGAGCCCCGGCACCACGATCAGCTCCGCCCGGGACAGCCAGGCCAGTGTCCGGTCCGGGGTGACCGCGAGTCCGCCGCGCATCGCCACGGGGGCGGGGTCGGCGGCGACCCGGCGCAGGTCGAAGGCCGGTACGCCACGGTCCGTACGGTCCACACCCCACACCTCGGTGATCACGCTGACGTCGAAGGCCCGCACGCCGGGGAAGGTGAGGAGGGCGATGCGGTGAGTCTGTGTCGTCGACCGGGTCATCCTGGCAGTAAATCATCGAACGCTGGCTTCCTGCCCCCTGGGGCGGACACGTGAAGGGCGGCAGGATGGTCCGCATGGAGATCACAGAGAACGCGGCGCTGGTGGTAGTGGACGTACAGCAGGGCTTCGAGGAGCTGGAGGCCTGGGGCCCGCGCAACAACCCGGCCGCCGACGAGAACATCGCCTCCCTGATCGGCGTCTGGCAGGACACCGGCCGCCCGGTCGTCTTCGTACGGCACGACTCGGTCAAGCCGGACTCACCCCTGCGGCCGGGGCAGCCGGGCAACGGCTTCAAGGAGTACGTCGAGCGGCGGCGCGGCGCGGGGAAGGGCCCGGAGCTGTTCATCACCAAGACGGTGAACTCGGCGTTCTACGGCACACCGGACCTGGACGCCTGGCTCAAGGCGGAGGGCATCACCCAGATCGCCGTCGCCGGGATCCAGACGAACATGTGCGCCGAGACCACGGCCCGCATGGGCGGCAACCTCGGCTACGACGTCCTGTTCGCCCTCGACGCGACGTACACCTTCGACCAGGAGGGCCCGTTCGGCTGGCACCTCACGGCGGACGAACTCTCCCGCGCGACGGCCGTGACCCTGCACGGCGGCGGCTTCGCCACGGTGGTGACGACGGAGGAGCTGGTCGCTAAAGCCCGGTGACGAAGGCGGTGAAGACGACGGGGGTGAGGGTGAGGGCGGGGCCGTCGGGAATCTTGGAGTCCCGAACGGCGATGGTGGCGTGGGGGGTTGGGGCGATCTCGACGCAGGAGCCACCCGTGTCGGTGCTATAGCTGGACTTGCGCCAAGCCAGGGGGCCGAGGGGTGCGCACTCGACACACGAGCCGCCCTGGTCGCCGCTGTAACTCGACTTACGCCACTGGATGCCGGTCGGAATCGCGTTGTTCCCCATAGCGTTCCTCCATTGCGCGCCGGATCACCTCCGCCGAGTCCCGGAGGGACAGCGCGGCGGCTTGTAGATGATCGTAACGGAGCGAACAGTCCCTGACAGTTTCCGGATTGGCGGTCGGATGCCCCATCCCGTAGCCCTCGGTGTAGACGATGTCGGGGTCACTCGCGAACCGAAAGAGGTCGAAGGAGCCCTGGAGTCCAGCGTGGGCACCGGCCGAGTACGGCAGTACTTGGATGTTGATCCGACGGTTTTCCTCGAAGTCCAACAGCTGAGCGAGTTGCTGCCGCATCGTCGCCCGGCCCCCCATCTCTTGGTAGAGCGCAGCCTCGCTGACGACCGCCCAGAGAACCGGCGGCTCGCTCTTCTCGAAGATGCGCTGCCGAGCCAGTCGTACGGCAGTCCGGTCATCGAGCCGACTGGTGTCCAGGGCGCCGAGTACGGCACGCGCGTACCCCTCGGTTTGCAACAGGCCGTGCACCAGGTGCGTATGAAAAGTGCAGATCTCGCTCGCCCGAGCCTCCAGCTCCGCCACCTGCTGAAACCAAGCCGGAAGCTGACTCCGCAACACCAGCCCCACCAACCGCGACAACAACCCGCCCGTCCCCAGCGCCGCGTCCGCCCGCTCGCTGAACACGTCCGTCGGGAGTTTGCGGGCCGTCTCGATCTGCCCCACCAGCGACCCGGTGTAGTTGATGACGTCGCCGAACTGCTTCTGCGTCAGGCCCGCCGCCTCCCGGTGCCGCCGCAGCTCGAAGCCGTAGTAGTCGAGCGGCGACGCGCTCGGGTCGAGGACGCTGATGTTGGTCACGTACGGCCCCTGTCCGCGAACTCGGCTCGCGAGTCGGTTGTGTTCGGTCGGTAGCTCAGCGTAGCCAATGGCCGTCACGCTCGTCCTGTGAACGAACTCATTCCTCCCCCACCCGTCCAGTACGGCATGCGCTTCACGGTCGGCGAACACTCCGCCGGTCACGTCCGGCGGATCGTCCGCGCCTACCTCCGCTACTGGGAGATGCCGGAACTGACCGACCCCGTCGGCCTGGCCGTCACCGAGCTGCTCGCCAACGTGCTGCGTCATGTCCCGGACCGGCGCTGCGAGTTGCTGGTCCTTCGGCAGCCGTACGGCGTCCGCGTCGAGGTGTCGGACAGTTCGCCGTGTCTCCCCACCGCCGGTCTCCCCGGCGCGGACGCGGAGAGTGGCCGCGGGCTCGTCCTGCTCGACGCGATGGTCGACCGGTGGGGTGCGCGGCCCGACGCGACCGGGGCCGGAAAGACCATGTGGTTCGAGTGCCGGGGAGGAACTATGGTCCCGTCGGAGAAGTGACGGACCTTCAGGGGGCGGCTGACGATGTTGGCGGAAGCGATGACCGCGGCGGCCGCGGCGGCGGGCACGACGGTGGTGCAGAGCGCGAGTTCGGACCTGTGGACCGCGTTCCGGGACCGCTGCGCCAGGGTCATCGGGCGTGGAGATCCCGCGCGGGAGAGCGACGCGCTGGAGCGGCTCGACCGGACGGCCGCCGTGCTGGACGCGGCGGACGAGGAGGAGTCCGGGCGGGTCCGGGACCTCCAAGTAGGGCTCTGGCAGGGGCGGTTCGAGGCGCTTCTGGAGAGCCTGGGGCAGGCCGAGCGCGAGCGGTTCGTCGCCGAACTGCGCGCGCTGGCCGAGGAGTCGGCGGACCGGTCGCCCGGCCGGGGCGCGGTGTCCGGCAACACGTTCAGCGGCCCCAGCGCTCTCCAGGTCGGCGACCACAACCACCAGGACAACCACTTCGGCAGCGCCGGATGACCGACCCCGACAGACCGGCCGAACGCCCGGACAGACCGGCAGAACGTTCCGACGGACCGGCGCAGCCACCCCAGGTCTCCGGCAACGTCTTCCACGGCCCCACCGCCCTCCAGGTCGGCGCCGGAAACACCATGAACGTCCGCTACGACGTCAACTCCCGGTCGCCGCTGGATGCTTCGGCCGACGAGCTGGCCGCCGCCGTACGCCGTCAGTGGCAGCAGGAGGCCGGACTCCGCCGCCTCCTGGAACCCGCTCCGCTGCCCGTGCGCTGGCAGGTGAGCGTCCGCAGGGCGGCGGGCCGGGTCACCGGGGCCACCGCCGAAGGGGCCCGCGCCCGCTTCACGCCGCTTCCGGGAGTCGTGGCGGCCACCCGTGACTCGCTGCGCCTGGGCGGCGGCCTGGCCGAACTGCACGCCGCCTACGGCGGGTTGGCGTCCGGCCGCCTCCTCCTCGTCGGGCCGCCGGCCGCGGGCAAGACGGCCGCCGCGGTCCTCCTGCTCCTCGACGCGCTCCAGCACCGCGCGAACACCGCGTCACCCGACCGGCGCGCCCTCATCCCCGTACCGGTGATGCTCTCGCCGCACGGCTGGGACCCCGCCGCCGAGAGCCCGGCCGAGTGGGCGGCGGGCCGGCTGTCCCGCGAGTACACCCTCTTCCGTGGCCGGGACGGCCGAGCCCGCGCGCTCGAACTCCTTGAGGCGGGCCGCGTCTCGCTGTTCCTCGACGCGCTGGACGAGGTCCCCGGCAAGCTGCGCGCCGCGATGGTGAGCGCGCTGGAGGCCGCCGACTTCCGCCTCGTCCTGGTCTCCCGTGCCAAGGAGGCCGTCCTCACCGCCAAGCGGTCCCGGCTGGGCGGTGCGGTCGCGCTGGAGATCCTCCCCGTACGCCCCGCCGACGCCGCCGCGTACCTTCTCGGCCCGCTGCCCGAGCCGCCGCCGCCCGCCTGGGACAGGCTCGCGCGCGGACTCCTGGACACCCCGGACAGCCCCCTGGCCCAGGCCCTGACCGGCCCGCTCGCGATCAGTCTCCTGCGCGACGCCCACGGCGACAGCGATCCTGTCGACGAACTCCTCGACACCGGCCGCTTCCCCACCGCCCGCTCCGTCGAGGACCACCTCCTCGACCACGCCGTCACCGCCGCGTACACCGCCCGGCCGGGACGCCCGCGCCCCCGCCACTCCCCCGAGGCCGCCGACCGCGCGCTGCGCCACCTCGCCGTCCGCCTCACCGAACAGGGCACGCACGACCTGCTCTGGTGGCACATCCCCACCTGGGCGGACCGCCGCCCCCGGGCGATCGCCATCGGGTCCGTCGTCGGCCTGCTCTACGGGGTGCCCGCCTTCCTGATGATCTGGCACATGACCGGTCTTGTGTGGGCCTGCGTGCTGGGGCCCGGCTCCGCGCTCGGGAGCGGGTTCGCCGCCGGCCTGCTCAGCCGCCGCAGCGGCGACCCGCAGCCGCTGCCGAGCGCCGGGTGGCGTGACATCTTCGGCTGGTCCGCGGTCCGGGCGGGTGTCGTCCAGTGGCTCCTGACGGCGGTCACGGTCTGGCTCCTCTTCGGGCCTCTGACGGACACCCCGCTGCCCGCCTGGCTCTGTCTCCTCGCCACGGCGCCCACCGGCTTCGGCACGATCCTGGTCTACGGCCGCGGCTACGAACTCGTCGCCGGGACCGTCCTCGGCGCTGGAACGGGATCCTGGTTCGACAAGGTCCGCGACGATCACAGCGGTCCGCCCCTGGTGGACACCCGGTCCATCGGACCCCGAGACGTGTGGCTGCACCACATCAGGCTGAGACTTCTTCTCGGTCTCCTCGTCGGCCTCTCGGTCGCCCTGCTCATCGTCCCCGCCGCCACCTGGATGAACGGTTTCTGGGCCGGCGCCCCGCTCGGCGTCGGCGCGGGCCTGTGGGCGGGTCTCGTGGCGGGCCCGGTCAACAACCTGGGAGTGGCGACCGCGCTGACCGCCGTACAGCTCTCCGCCGCCGAGGGCACCCCCGTACGCCTGATGTCGTTCCTGGAGGACGCCCGCCGCCGCAACCTGCTGCGGGCGACCGGTCCGGCGTACCAGTTCCGCCACGCCAGGCTCCAGGAGCGGCTGGCCGCCGCGCCACGCCGGTGACCGCCCGCACACGGACGCCCGACTCCGTCCACGTTCCGACTTCGTCCACGACCCGACGTCCCATGGCTCCCTGATGAACGTTTTCGGTCCATCTCGCGTCTACACACTCGGCACAACCGCCCCGCACCTCCGCAGACTTCGAACGGAATCCCAGAGCAGTGGTCTCTGCCGAGCTGACCGACGCGACCGACGTCGCCGATCTGACCGACCTGACCGATCTGACCGCCGTCCGGCAGGACCACCCGGCACCGCACCGGAACCACCGGCTCCGCGGCTTCTGGCACCGCCACCGTCTCCCGCTCCTCGCCACCCTCCCCACCGTCCCGCTGTACGCGGTGTGGTGGGTGTTCCTCGCCACCGGCGGCGGCGACCTCGCGGCGCAGGAGGCCTGGGCGCAGTTCGCGTCCCGCAACGGCGGCTCGGCGTACAACCTGTTCTGGTACGGCGGGATGCACACCGCCAACTACAGCCTGATATCCCCGTATCTGATGGCCGGGCTCGGCGTCCGCACGGTGACGGTGGTCTCCGGGCTCGCCGCCTGCTGGCTGGCGGCCGTGCTGATCGGCCGTACGGGGATACGGAGTCCGGTGGGCCCCGCGCTGCTCGCGTCGCTCGCGCTGTGGTGCAACGTCGCCTCGGGGCGTACGACCTTCGCGCTCGGCGTGGCTCTCGGGCTCGCCGCCTGCGTCCTGCTGACCCGTGAGCGGCGGCTGCTGCTCGCGACGGCCTACGCGGCGCTCGCGACGATGGCGAGTCCGGTGGCCGGGCTGTTCCTCGCGGTGGTGGGGGCGGCGTATCTCGTGGCGCGGGACCGGGTGCGGGCCTGCGTGCTGCTGGCGCCGCCCGCCGCCGTGGTCGGGGCGACCACGCTGCTGTTCCCTTTCAGCGGCGAGCAGTTGATGCCGGCCGGGCGTATCTGGCCGCCCGTGCTGCTCGGGCTGGCCGTCGCGGTGCTGGCCCCGCGCGGCTGGCGGGTGGCACGGTGGAGCGGCGTCGTCTACGCCGCCGGGACCGTACTGACGTATCTGGTCGCCTCGCCCGTCGGCACGAACGTCGAGCGGTTCGCGGAACTGTTCGCCCCGGCCGTGCTGCTCGCGCTGCTGCTGGGCGCGCCGCGTCTCAGGGCTCTCCGGCGCACCGCGCTGATCGGGGCCCTGTGCTACTCGCTCTTCTGGGTCGGCCAGAAGACCGTGGACGACCTGAAGGTGTCGACCGACGTGCCCGCCTGGGCCGCCGACACCCGGGGGGTCATCGGCGCCCTGGACCGGCTCGGCGCGGACCGCACCCGCGTCGAGGTGGTCCCCGCCCGCAACCACCGCGAGGCGACCGCGCTCGCCCCGCACGTGAACCTGGCGCGCGGCTGGAACCGCCAGCTGGACATGGAGCGCGGCCGGCTCTTCTACGACGGCACCTTCTCGGCGGCGACCTACCGCGCCTGGCTGGACCGCTGGGCCGTCGGTCTCGTCGTACTGCCCGACGGGAAGCCGGACGGGTTCGCCGAGGAGGAGGCCCGCCTCGTGGGGAACCCGCCCGCGTGGCTGGAGCCGGTGTGGAACGACGCCCACTGGCGGGTATTCCGGGTGCGTGACGCGGTGCCGCTGGTGTCGGCGCCCGGCGCCGTCCTGCGGACCACCAGCTCCGAGGTCGACGTGCGGGTGCCGGAGCCCGGCTCGGTCACCGTGAAGGTCGCGTACTCGCCGTGGCTGCGGGCCGACGGGGGCTGCCTCGCACAGGACGGCGAGTTCACCCGGCTGACGGTCTCCCGCCCCGGCGAGTACCGGATCAGCTCGGCGTACGGCCCGTCACCGGGACCGGCGGCTCCTTCCTGCTGAGCTCGACCGGTTCCGGCAGGGTCCGGGGCCGCGGCCCCTGGAGCAGGTAGGTCAGTCCGAAGCCGGCGCCCACGACCATCGCGCCGCCCACGGCGTCCAGGACCCAGTGGTTGCCGGTCGCCACGATCGCCGAAACGGTGAAGAACGGGTGCAGCAGGCCCAGCGCCTTCATCCACCACTTCGGCGCCAGGATCGCGATCACCAGGCCGCACCACAGGGACCAGCCGAAGTGCAGCGAGGGCATCGCCGCGTACTGGTTCGTGAGGGCGGTGAGCGTGCCGTAGTCCGGCTTGGAGAAGTCCTGGACGCCGTGCACCGTGTCGATGATGCCGAAGCCCGGCATCAGTCGCGGCGGGGCCAGCGGGTAGAGCCAGAAGCCGACGAGCGCGAACAGGGTGGCGAAGCCGAGGGCCGAGCGGGCCCAGCGGTAGTCGGAGGGGCGGCGGATGTAGAGCACCGCGAGCACCGTCAGCGGGACGAAGAAGTGGAACGACGTGTAGTAGAAGTCGAAGAAGCCCCGCAGCCAGTCGACCTTCACGACGGCGTGGTTGACCCAGTGCTCGATGTCGATGTGCAGGAACCGCTCCATCGAGAGGATCTGGTCGGCGTGGTGCTCGGCGGTGACCCGGCCTCCGGCGTTGGTGCCGCCCGTCGCGGCCAGCCTGACCTGCTGGTAGGCGGAGTAGCCGACGCGGATCAGCAGCAGTTCGAGGAGCAGGTTCGGGCGGGAGAGGACCCGGCCGAGGAACGGCAGCAGCGGGACGCGGCTCCACCGGGTCGGGACGGCGGGCGCGTACTCGGTGGGGATCGGTCTGCGGTAGTACTCGGAGGTGCGGGACAGGAACGGCACGACGAGGGCGGCGGCGAGGGCGGCGATCAGCACCACGTTGTCGCGCAGCGGGTGGAGCACCGGCATGTTCGGCAGCATCATCTTGGCGGGCAGCGTCATCACCAGGACGACGGCCACGGGCCACATGTACCGGTCCGAGGTCTTCTTGCCGACCCGGCCGACGACCGCGAGCAGCACCCACAGAAGCTGGTGCTGCCAGGTCGTGGGCGAGACGGCGACCGCGACACAGCCGGTGATCGCGACGGCGAGCAGCAGCTGTCCGTCGCGTGCGTAACGCACCGCGCGGCGCAGGCCGAGGACCGCGACGGCCGCGCCGAGCAGCAGGAACAGGCCGATCTCCAGCGGGCCCTCCAGCCCGAACCGCAGCAGCGCGCCGTGCAGTGACTGGTTGGCGAGTCCGTCCGCCTTGCCGCCGAGCCCGACGCCCGCCACGTGGTGCACCCAGTAGGTGTACGAGTCGTGCGGCATCGCGGCCCAGGCGAGCGCCGTGAGGCCCGCGAAGGTGGCACCGGTGGACACGGCGGCGTGTCTGCGGCCGGTGAACCAGAGCAGCGGCGCGAAGAGCAGCACGGCGGGCTGGAGGGCGGCGGCGAGGCCGATCAGCACGCCACTGGCCCGCTGCCCGCGCACGGTGAAGCAGCCGAGCAGGACGAGCAGCACCGGGATGATGCTGGTCTGGCCGAGGTAGAGGGTGTTGCGCACCGGCAGCGACAGCATCAGGAGGCTGATCGTGACGGGCGCGGCGAGCAGGGACGCCCGCCGGGTCACCGGCTTGGGCAGGGCGCGCGCCGCGACCATGCCGAGCGCGACGACCAGCAGCAGGGTGCCGAAGGTCCAGCCCCAGCCGAGGGCCTGTTCCGCCGAACGGGTGAGTGGCTTGAGGACGAGTCCCCCGAACGGGGTGCCGGTGAACTGCGTCGAGTCGTACAGCGAGCCCTTCACGTGCAGGACGCCGTCCGTCCCGACCCAGGTCTCCAGATCCGTCAGCCGCTCCCCCTTGGGGGTGCTCAGGACGGCGGTGAGCTGCCGTACGGCGAGCATCGCGGCGATCACCCACAGCCCGATACGGACAGCCTTCAGCCGTGCCTTCGCCCGCTCGGCAGCCCCCGCCCCGAAGGCATTACCCGCTCTTCCGCCGTGCTCCACGTTCGCCACGCCGCGTCAGCCCTCCCGCCCCGTTCGTCCCACGCGTCGCGCGCGCGGGTTTCCTGTCCGGTCCCCAGAGGCTCGCACCGCCCCGGGTGAGAGACGCAGGCAACCCCCTCTTCACCTGACGTCCTTCCATCTTTTGTCCGGATGACGATAGTGCGCGAACGGTTCAGTTCCACCACGGGTCCGCGACATAGATCACAGACCGGCCGCCGGAAGGACACATCCCTGCTGGTCGTCTCGCCTGCGTACGCGGCTTTTATGCGCACTGCGCGATTAGGTGCACACGGCACGTAATGTGGCCGGCCGCCCCTATGGTCGCTTTTCGGTCCGCTTTCGGGCGGACCGCGCCCTTGCCCCGAGGACCGTCGGCCCTGCCCCCGGGGACCCGCTCGTTCCTGCCCCCCGGGCCCCGCTCGCCCTGCCGCGAGGACACCCTGTTCCCGCCCCCGACGAAAGGAAAACCCTTGCCGACCGCCGCAGCCGTCGCGCCCCGGACCGCTCCCCCCGCGGACGTCACCGTCACCGACCCCGCCCTGGTGAAGCGTGCCGTGAAGGCCGCCGCCCTGGGCAACGCGATGGAGTGGTTCGACTTCGGCGTCTACAGCTACATCGCGGTGACCCTGGGCAAGGTCTTCTTCCCCTCGGGCAACCCGACCGCCCAACTGCTCTCCACCTTCGGCGCCTTCGCCGCGGCCTTCCTGGTCCGCCCGCTCGGCGGCCTGGTCTTCGGCCCGCTGGGTGACCGCGTCGGCCGGCAGAAGGTCCTCGCACTCACCATGATCATGATGGCGGCGGGCACCTTCGCGATCGGCCTGATCCCGTCGTACGGCGCGATCGGCGTCGGCGCTCCCCTGCTGCTCCTCGCCGCCCGGCTCGTCCAGGGCTTCTCCACCGGCGGCGAGTACGCGGGCGCGTCCACCTTCATCGCCGAGTACGCGCCCGACAGGAAACGCGGCTTCCTCGGGAGCTGGCTGGAGTTCGGCACGCTCGCCGGCTACATCGGCGGCGCCGGCCTGGTCACCCTCATGACCGCCCTGCTCTCCACCGACGACCTGCTCTCCTGGGGCTGGCGGATCCCGTTCCTGATCGCCGGCCCGATGGGCGTCGTCGGGCTGTATCTGCGGATGCGCCTGGAGGAGACGCCGGTGTTCGCGGCGGAGATGGCGAAGTCCGAGGCGGCCCGCCCGAAGGTGCCGCTGCGCGAGATGGTGACCGGCCAGTGGCGGGCCCTGCTGCTCTGCGTGGGCCTGGTGCTGGTCTTCAACGTCACGGACTACATGCTGCTGTCGTACATGCCGAGCTACCTGACCAGTGAGCTGAGGTACGACGAGACGCACGGCCTCCTCGTCGTCCTGGGCGTGATGGCGCTGATGATGATCGTGCAGCCCTTCGCGGGCGCGCTCACCGACCGGATCGGCCGCCGCCCGGTGATCGCCGCCGGCTGCGCGGGCTTCCTCACGCTCTCCGTCCCGGCGATCCTGCTGATCCGCCAGGGCAGCCTGCTGGCGGTCGCGCTCGGCATGGGCGCCCTCGGCCTGCTGCTGGTCTGCTTCACCTCCGCGATGCCCGCCGCGCTCCCCGCCCTCTTCCCGACGAAGGTCCGCTACGGCTCGCTCTCCATCGGCTTCAACGTCTCCGTGTCCCTCTTCGGCGGCACGACCCCGCTGGTGGTCACGGCGCTCATCGGGGCGACCGGGAACCTGATGATGCCCGCCTACTACATGATGGCGGCGGCCGTCATCGGCGGCGTGGCCGTGTGGTTCATGACGGAGTCGGCGGGCCGGCCACTGCCGGGCTCGGCACCCTCGGTCGACCCGGCCGACCGCTGAACCCGGGGCCCCCTGAGCACCGGGCAACCCGCCGAACTCCGGGCAACCCGCTGGCAAGCCGGAGCGTCCGCGACTAGATTCACCGGCAGGACTAGTTAGCGGATCTAACTAGGCATACGAAAGGCATGGTGCATGAGCGAGTCGCAGCTCTGGGACGACGTCGACGACTACTTCGCCGCCCTCCTCGCCCCCGCCGACGACACCCTGACCGCCGCGCTGCGCGACAGCGACGCGGCCGGACTGCCACCGATCAACGTCGCGCCGAACCAGGGCAAGCTGCTCCAGCTTCTCGCCCAGATCCAGGGCGCCCGCCGCATCCTGGAGATCGGCACGCTCGGCGGCTACAGCACGATCTGGCTGGGCCGCGCCCTCCCGGCCGACGGCCGCCTGATCACCTTCGAGTACGACCCCGCGCACGCCGAGGTCGCCCGCGGCAACCTCGCCCGCGCGGGCCTCGACAAGATCGCCGAGGTGCGGGTCGGGCCCGCCCTGGAGACGCTCCCGAAACTGGCCGAGGAGAACCCGGAGCCGTTCGACCTCGTGTTCATCGACGCGGACAAGGTGAACAACCCGCACTACGTCGAGTGGGCCGTCAAGCTCACCCGCCCCGGCAGCCTGATCGTCCTCGACAACGTCGTCCGCGAGGGCAAGGTCGCCGACCCCGGCAACACCGAAGCGCACGTCCGCGGCACCCGGGAGGCGCTCGAACTGATCGCCGCCCACCCGAAGTTGAACGGTACGGCGATCCAGACGGTCGGGAGCAAGGGGTACGACGGGTTCGCGCTGGCGCGGGTACTGGCCTGAGCCTCTCCGGGGGCTTCGGGGACTTCAGGGGCTTCGGGGTCGCGCCTCGGGCTCACACCTCGTGGTAGAAGCCCACGTTCACGCTGTACGGGCCGGTGCGGTCCAGGATGACGATCTCGCCGGAGCCGCCCGCGGGAAGCCTGGCCGTGCCGCCGTACGCGAGGGCCTGGGTCAGCTCGCCTGCCAGCGTCAGCCGTACCTCGGAGGAGGGCTCGGGCCGGGAGCCCTGCAACCAGGTGACCTGCCAGGCGCCGTCGGGGCCGCACATGAACTCCAGATGCACCCGGGACACGAACAGCCAGTCGTCCGGGGTCGCGAGACGGCACACGGCCTTGTCCCGGCCCACCCGCAGCATGGCACCCGGGTCGCTCGGCGAGTCGGCCATCAGCATCCCGGCCGTCGCACCCGCGTCCGCCCCGGTGACCGAGGCCATGGTGAGTTCGAGCACGTGCGCTCCTTCAGTTCCCGCCGGACCGATTGTCGTCGTACGGAGCGTGCTTGACGCGCCGCCGCCGCATGATAGTTCGCCACGTCGCCCCAGCGTGCGGGCTGCCGCACAATGGGACTCATGACCGAGCGCAAGCCACCCGGCGTCAGCTACGAGTCCTGGGTCGACCGGCAGATCCGTGAGGCGGAGGCACGCGGGGAGTTCACCGAACTCCCCGGCGCTGGCAAGCCCATGCCCGCCATCTCCGACACCCCGTACGACGAACTGTGGTGGATCAAGCGGAAGATGGCCCGCGAGGGCCTGTCCGTGCTTCCCCCCACGCTGGTCCTGCGCAAGGAGGCGGAGGACGCGCTCGCGGCGGCCTCCGCTGCGCCCTCCGAGCGGGTGGTGCGCCGCATCGTCGAGGACATCAACGCCAAGATCCGCGAGCTCATGTTCAAACCCCCGCCCGGCCCGCCCCTCGGACTCAAGCCGTACGACGTCGAGGTGATCGTCCGGGAGTGGCGTGAGCGCCGGGAGGGCGCGGCCGACGCCGGGTGACGGGGTGACGGCTGAGGCCGCGCCCCGGGTACATGGTCCGGGGCGCGGCCTCAGGGTGCCGGTGGTGCGGTTTCGCTTTGTGCGGTTGTTCCGTGCCGTCAGAACTTCAGGAGGCGTTCCGCGACCTCGCGGTAGTCCTTGAGGGCTATTCGGAGCTGCTCGGTGTCGGTGGTACCGGCGGTCGCCTTCTCCTCGCCGGTCTTCCCCTGCCAGGACGTGCGCAGGGTGCTGCGGCGCCGGGAGACGGCGTCCGCGAACCGGGCGGCGAGCTCCTCCAGCACCTGGTCGGCCTCCTCCACGGCGTCCCGGGGCCCGTCGACGAACCCGACGACCGCGTGCCGCAGCCGCACCTCGAACTTGTCGGCCTCGTCCTGGGGGATCAGACGGGTGTCGTGGTCCTTGGACGTGCCTTCAGCCTTGGAGGTCTCGTGGGCCTTGGATGTGTCGCGGGCCTTCGAGGTGTCGTGGGTGCCGGAGGTGTCATGGATGTGGGAAGTGTCCTGGGTGCTGGAGGTGTCCTTGTCCGGGAGCGGACGGACTTCGTGCACGGCGGGGCGACCGTTGGTCGCCGTGCCGGTTTCGGTCTCCTTGCCGGTTCCCGTCGCCGTACCGGTTCCTGTAGCCGTACCGGTTCCCGTCGTCGTGCCGGTTTCGGTCGCCTTGCCGGTTCCCGTAGCCGCACCGGTACCCGTAGCCGTGCCCGTTCCCTTGGTCTCGCGGGAGGCGGTGTCACGGCCGACGATGTCATGGGTCGCGGTGTCACGGCCGGTGGCGGTGTCACGGCCGGTGGCGGTGTCAGCGTTCCCGCTGTCGCGGCCGGTCGACGTGTCGCGGTCGGTCGACGTGTCACGCGACGTGGTGTCGCCGGTCTTGCGGTCGCCCGTCGTGCGGTCGAGGGCGTCCGTGCCCTCGCTCGGCGACGTGGTACCGGGAGCGGTGCGGACCGGGTCCGCGCGGCGGGCCCGCGCGTCGTCGCCCGGCTCGGCCTTCTGGCCCGTCGGGACCCCGGTCGGGCTGCTCGTCGCGGCCTCGCGGGCCGGAGCGGTCTCGCCGGACGCCGGGTTGGCGCGGCCCTTCGCCGGGTCGGAACGGGTCGGGTCCGAGCGGGTCGCGTCGGGACGGGCCGGATCCGAGCGGGTCGGGTCCTTGGCGGCCTCGTTCGGGTTCTTGGCGGTGTCGTCCTGCATGTCCTTCACGCTCCTCAACTCCCCTTTGCCTGGCGCTTGTTGAACGACCAAGGCAGGTGGGATCGGCTCTCGGGGGCGGCGCCCTCGGGGTGGTCGGCTGCGGTCTGGGCGGTGGACGACTTCTCGTCCACGTCAGCCCGGTGGTGGGAGTTGTCCTGGCGGGTGGGGGACACCAGTTCCTCGAAGAGCACGCGGGCCTCGATCATGGCCTCACGCAGTTCCTCGGTGCCGTGGCCGTCCGGCGTACGGGCCAGCGCGGCGCGGTGCACCCTGCGGTAGCCGTGGACGTTCGGTCCGTGGTGGACGGAGAGCGCCGCGTACTGCTCGTCGTACTGGTCGCCGCCGGGGAATCCACGGGCGGCGGCCACTTCGCCGAGCAGCGCGTCGGCGTCGGCCACGGCCTCCCGCGGCGACTCGACGAACCGCTCCTGGGCGGCCGCCCAGCGGGCCGTGTACTGGTCGCGGGCCGCGGGCTCGAGCGCCCGCTCACGCAGCGAACCGTGTCGGCTCACGCGTTCCTGGAGATCGCTCTCCGCGGCCTTCACGTCACCGTTGTGCCGGGCCACCGCCCGGTCGTATTCGGGCCCGAAGCGCCGCTGCAGGCTGCGCCCGCCCTGCGGCCTTCGAGCGAGGAGGGTCACGGCGGCCGCGACAACGGCAACGGCCGCCACAATCACGATCAGAGCGATGATCACGCCTGTGGACATGGGTGCCTTCCGAGGTTTACTCGACCCAACGGGCCGGTTCTTGCACCGTGTTGCCCGTCGCGCGCCTCTCAAACAGCGCGCGCGGCGCGGAGACCCGTCGAAATCCGCTTGCGGGCGGCGTACGGCACCTCGTGACAATGACCGCCATGACCCGTACCCCGGCCTCCTGGACCGTCGCCCCCGAGCCCTTCGACTCCCCTGTCGCCGCCGCGCTGTGGCGGGCGTACTACACGGAGGTCAGCGACCGCTGGTACCTGCTGCACCAGGGGCACCCGACGGATCGGGCGGAGCTGGACCGGGAGGTCGCCGCCGACGCCGGGGAGTACCTCGCCTCGCCGGGCGGGGTACTGCTGGTCGCGCGGTTCGACGGCGAGCCCGGCGGCACGGCGGGCGTGCGGATGCTCGACGCGACCACCGGCGAACTGACGCGGGTGTTCGTCCGCGAGGACCTGCGCGGCAAGGGCGGCGGCCCGGTGCTCCTCGCCGCGGCCGAGGCGGCGGCGCGCGGACTCGGCGCCGGGCGGCTGATCCTGGACACCCGCGGGGACCTGGTGGAGGCACGCGCGCTGTACGCCCGGCACGGCTACACGGAGACCGAGGCGCACAACGACGACGTGTACGCCGAGCACTGGTTCGAGAAGCGGCTGGATCAGCGGGGGTGACGGGGCCGGCAGTACGTCAGGGCGCGCGGTGCGGGACCGTTCCGTTGTGCGGGCGTTCCGCGTCGGAGCCGCACAGCTCCGCGTTCAGCACCTCCACCAGTCCGATCAGATCGGTCGGACGGTCCTGGCCCCACCAGTCGCCGAGCAGCTCCGACAGCGAGTCCTCACGCGCCTTGGACAGCTTCTCCGCGGCCCGGCGCCCCTCGGCCGTCAGCACCAGGTCGAGGCCCTCGCGGACGGCGAGCCCGCGCTCCTCGACCTGCCGGGCCGCGGCCATCACGACGGACAGCGGTACGTGGCTGTACTCGGCCAGCTGCGCGGGCTCGGCCCAGCCGTACTTCCTCGTCCGCAGCAGCAGCCAGCTCGCCGCGGGCAGCAGGTCGTAGCCGGCCCGCGCGGTGATCGTCACGTAGATCTCGCGCCGCCCCTCCCTGGTGCCGAGTACGGACAGCGCCCGGCACACCTCGTCGTACGACGACCGCTGCACCGGATTGCTCGCCAGCGTCTGGGTGGCGTCCGGCGCCGTGACCGCCCCGCGCAGCTTGTCCTCGCGCAGGAACCAGGCCAGGACGAAGCCCAGAAGGGCGACCGGTGCGGCGTACAGGAAGACGTCGGTGATGGACGAGGCGTACGCGTGCAGGACCGGCGCCCGCAGCGCCGCCGGCAGGTCGGCGATGCCCTTCGGGTCGGCCTTGAGCCCGTCCACGCTGATCCCCTGCGGCAGCTGCTGCCCGCTGAGCGCGGTCGTCAGCTTGTCGCCGAGGCGGCTCGCGAAGACCGAGCCGAAGATGGCCACGCCGAACGAGGCGCCGATGGACCGGAAGAAGGTCGCCCCCGAGGTGGCGACGCCCAGATCCTCGTACGAGACGGCGTTCTGCACGATCAGCACCAGCACCTGCATGACCAGGCCGAGGCCGAAACCGAAGACGAAGAAGTACGCGCTCATCTCGGCGGTACCGCTGTGCTCGTCGAGCTGGTGGAGCAGCAGCAGGCCGATGGCCGTGATCCCCGTACCGGCGACCGGGAACGCCTTCCAGCGGCCGGTGCGGCTGACGATCTGCCCGGAGGCGGTGGAGGCGATCAGCAGGCCGAACACCATCGGCAGCAGGTGCACGCCGGACAACGTGGGTGTCACGCCCTGGACGACCTGGAGGAACGTCGGCAGATACGTCATCGCGCCGAACATCGCGAAGCCGACGATGAAACTGATCAGGGCCGACAGCACGAAGGTGCGGATCCGGAAGAGCTTGAGCGGGAGGACCGGTTCGGCCGCCCGGCGTTCGACGGCGACGAAGCACCCGGCCAGTACGACGCCCAGCACCACGAGGCCGATGATCTGCGGCGAGCCCCAGCCCCAGGTGGTGCCGGCGAGCGAGGCCACCATGATCAGGCAGGTGGCGACGGCGGCGATGAGGAAGGTGCCGAGGTAGTCGATGACGTGCCGTGCGGTGCGGACGGGGATGTGCAGGGTGGTCGCGATCACCGCGAGCGCGACGACGCCGATGGGCAGGTTGATGTAGAACACCCAGCGCCAGCTGAGGTGTTCCGTGAACAGGCCGCCGAGCAGCGGGCCGAGCACACTCGTCGTGCCGAAGACCGCGCCGAACAGGCCCTGGTACTTGCCGCGTTCGCGCGGCGAGACGATGTCGCCGACGATCGCCATCGACAGCACCATGAGCCCGCCGCCGCCCAGGCCCTGAAGCGCCCGGAAGCCGATGAGCTGCGGCATGTTCTGCGCGATGCCGCACAGCGCGGAGCCGATCAGGAAGATCACGATCGCGGTCTGGAAGAGCTTCTTCCGGCCGTACTGGTCGCCGAGCTTGCCCCACAGCGGGGTCGCCGCGGTCGACGCGAGGAGGTAGGCGGTGACGACCCAGGACAGGTGGTCCAGGCCGCCCAGGTCGCTGACGATGGTCGGCAGCGCGGTCGACACGATCGTCTGGTCGAGGGAGGCGAGCAGCATGCCGAGCAGCAGTGCGCCGATCGAGACGAGGACACTGCCGTGGGCGTGCTCGCCGGCGTCGGTGGCGGCCGCGTCGCGGCGGCGCTCGGCGCTCTCGTTCACGCCCCGGGGTGCGGACAGCCCGCCGTCCCTGCCGTGCCCGTCCTCGGTCATGCGGACCTCCCGCCGGTCCCCGCCTCTCGGTCATTGTCCATCCTGATCGGTGTGACCGGTTATGGCCTGTTGAGTCCTGCCTCCTCCTGCGGAGGGTGGGCTTCCGGGGGCACCGGGGAGATTGTGTGGGGGACCTACGGATAATCTCTGGAGTTCCTCAGGGGGCGGACAGGGGAGGGACCCTCGCGTGACTGAACCGAACGGGCATGTCTGCCCCGAGTGCGCGGCGCCTCGCGCGCCGGACGGCTCGCCGTCGTGCGCCTGCACGCAGCGGGCGTCCGACGCGCTGCGGGACGCGCGTACGGAGGCGGCGGCTGCGGCGGAGGACTTTGATCCGCTGCGGATACGGCCCTATGTGGAGTTGGAGCCGGGGGACGCGGATGTGGATCCGCGGGCTCCCTCGGACGCGTACACCGACGCGGACACGGATACGGCTGTGCTGCCGGTGGCTGTCGGGGGCGGGCCGGAGTTCTCCGGGGTGGCTTCGGCGGAGGGGACTATGCGGTTGGGGGTCGTGCCGTCGGTGCGGTCTGTGCCGCCTGGCGGCGTCGGCGTACCTGGCGGTGCTGGTGTGCCGGGCGGTGCTGGTGTGCCGGGCGGCGAGCCGCCTCGTCGGCGGCTGGTGCTGTTGGGCGTTCTCGGGGCCGCGGTCATCGTGGTGGCCGGTGCGGGGTTCGCGAGCGGGCTCTTCTCGTACGAGACTCCCTCGCGGGACGCCGCAGCGCCGGATGCCGTGCGGGCTAGCGTGCCGGAGGGGTCCGTCTCGTCCGCCTCCGCGTCGCCGTCCGCGAGCGAGTCGTCCTCGGCGCCGGCGCCGGTCGTCCCGGCCCCGTCCCGCAGCACCAGCCCGTCGCCCTCGGCGTCACCCTCGTCGAGCGCCTCGGCGTCGCGGTCCACGTCGGCCACGCCGACGCAGACGGCCACCACCGACCGCGCCACCGGGCCGGCCGAGGCCACCGGCGACGACCCGGACGACGAGTTCGAGATCGCCCCGGCCCTGCGGCGCGGCGACAGCGGGGCCGAGGTCACCGAACTCCAGCTACGCCTGCGTCAGTTGTCCCTCTACATCGGCGAGGCCGACGGCGACTACGACCAGCAGGTCGAGGACGCCGTGGCCCGCTACCAGTGGGCCCGCGGGCTCACGGCCGACGGCATGGGAATCTACGGCGGAACCACCCGCACCAGCCTGGAGAAGGAGACGACCGAGCCCTGATCGCGCCGAGTCCGGTCCGTGGGTGGGTCGGGGCCGGGGGCCGGTACATCCGCCCGTCGCCGCCGGATCAGACGTCGGGCGAGCATGGGGACCGTCCGGTGACGCGAACGTACGCGACGGGCATGTGATGTACCGGCCCCCGGCCCCTCCCGCCGGTGGGCGTCAACCGGGCTGCCAGGGCATCTCAGCCCGTCCGGCGTTTGAGGACGCGCCCTTCGGGCGTTCGGGGGTCTGGGGGCGGAGCCCCCGGAGGCAAGGGACGGGCAGGGGCGGAGGGGGCGAAAAATGCCTGGTCTCAGCCCACGTGGAGCCGGATCCCCCCGCCCCACATCGCCTCGACCCGCACCTCGGTGAGGTCGCGGACGAGCGCGTCGGGACGGTGGAAGCCGGCCCGAGGACCAACCCCGACGACCCGCATCCCCGCGGAGCGACCCGCCGAGATCCCGGCCCCGGAGTCCTCGAACACGACACAGTCCTCAGGCGCGACCCCGAGCTCGGCCGCCCCCTTCAGAAACCCCTCGGGATCCGGCTTGCTCGCCCCGACGGACTCCGCGGTGACCCGTACATCGGGAAGAGCGAGCCCGGCGGCAGCCATACGGGCGGTGGACAGCCCGACGTCCGCGGAGGTCACGAGCGCATGCGCCAGCCCCGCGCCGGTAAGCGCGGCCAGAAACTCCGCGGCCCCCGGGATCGCGACGACGCCGTCCATGTCGGCGGTCTCCTCCGCGAGCATCCGCGCGTTGTCCGCGTGGTTCAGCTCCATCGGCCGGTTCGGCAGCAGGACCGCCATGGAGGCGTACCCCTGCCTGCCGTGGACGACCTTCATGACCTCGCCCCCGTCCAGCCCGTGCCGGTCGGCCCAGCGGCGCCAGCAGCGCTCGACGACCGCGTCCGAGTTGACGAGGGTGCCGTCCATGTCGAGCAGGAGGGCGCGGGCGGTCAGAACGGTCGGGGCCGTCGTCATCGGCATGCTCCAGAGCGCGGGAGACGTGAGAAACCTGGCAGGCGTAGGAAACCCGGGAAACAAGGTGGCCCCGCCCGCCGGTCAGGGTATGCGGACGGGAACCACTTTGTTCCTTAACGATACAAAAAGAAGGGGCTTCGGCGCCACCGCCTCCGACCAGGCATTCAGCCACCCAGGCATGGAAGGACACCTCCCCGACAGCATCAAGACACCAGAAGGGCACGAAATGTCCGCCCGGGCCGACGGAACAGACAGCCGACGGAACAGACAGACGGGCGCGATAGGCGGGGATCTGGAGGATCGAGGATCGACGGGACCGGGAGTGGACTTGGCGGGCCGGCAGGACCGGAAGGGCTGACAGGACCGGAAGGGCTGACAGGGCTAGCAGGCCTGACGGCCGACGGGCCGACGGGGCCGACGGGGCCGGCAAGGAGTCGTCCCGGGCAACCGTCGCCACCGACCCCCGCCTTACCCCGCAACCGCCTCGAACAGGCTCCACAACCCCAGCCCCAACATCAGCACCGCCGCCACCTTGGTCACCAACCGCAGGGGCACGCGCTTCATCAGCGCCTTGCCGCCGACGATACCGAGGCCGGCCACCGCCCAGAGGGCGAGTACCGCGCCGAGGCCCACGGAGAGCGGATCGTCGTAGCGGGCCGCGAGGTTCGCCGTCATGATCTGGGTGAGGTCGCCGAACTCGGCGAGCAGGATGAGCATGAAGCCCGCACCGGAGACCTTCCAGAAGCCCTGGTTCTCGGGCTTGCGGACCTCCGCCTCGTCCTCGTCCTTCTTCATCAGGAGCACCGCGGCGCCGCCCAGGAAGAGCACACCGGTGAGCGCGTGCAGGAGCTGCTGCGGGAGCAGGGTCAGGACGCTGCCAGCGGCCACGGCGAGGGCGACGTGGAGGGCGAAGGCGGCGGCGACGCCCGCGAAGACGTACGAGGCGCGGTAGCGGGTGCCGAGGACGAGGCCGGCGAGCGCGGTCTTGTCCGGCAACTCGGCGAGGAAGACGACTCCGAAGACGAGCGCCATCACGCTGAAGCTGATCAAAATTCCTCAATCGGTCGGGCCGCCCCACCGAGAGTCCGTGCTGCGCTGCGACACCTCGGCATGGCAGCACACAGGGGCGCCCGCGCCGGAAAGCACGGGCAGTGCACTGCTGGCCGAAGGTCTCGCTGGCCGGCCCCGCGTGAACGAGGTCTGCCTCCGGGCGCCGGCTCAGGCGAGCTGAGCAGTATGTCGACGGTCCGGCGAAGAGCTACTCCCCTTCTGCGCCATCCATGGTACGCGACGGCGGGACGGACCTCGTAGGGCCTTTGGTCCCGCGAGGGAGGGCGACGGGCGTAGGCGTTCTGGTCAGCCCCAGGTCTTGATGTGTCATGTACGCGTCACTAGCTTCTCACCTGACACACATCTCCTGGAAACACGCCGCCGCAAGCATGTGCTCGCTCGTCCCCAACGGCCCCCCACTCCAATGGAGTTCGCATGCCCAAGGTCTACGCGCGTCGACGCCTGAGCATACTCGCCGCCGTCACCGGACTGATAGCCATGGCCGGGATTCTCAACGGCCCGACCGCCTCCGCAGCGCTCCCCACGCCCGTCAGCGCCGCCACCGCCCGCACCTACCTCGCCTCCCTCACCGTCGCGACGGAGGACCGTACCGGCTACGACCGTGACCTGTTCAACCACTGGATCACCATCTCCGGCACCTGCAACACCCGCGAGACGGTCCTCAAGCGTGACGGTTCCAGCGTCGTCACCAACTCCGCCTGCACCGCCACCAGCGGCAGTTGGTACTCCGTCTACGACGGCGCCACCTGGACCGCCGCGTCCGACCTCGACATCGACCACCTCGTGCCGCTGGCCGAGGCCTGGGACTCCGGCGCCGACGGCTGGAGCAGCGCCACCCGCCAGGCGTTCGCCAACGACCTGACCCGTCCGCAGCTCATCGCGGTCACGGACAACGTGAACCAGTCCAAGGGCGACCAGGACCCGGCCACCTGGATGCCGTCACGCACCGCGTACGCCTGCACCTACGTCCGCGCCTGGGTCCAGGTGAAGTACTACTACGACCTCTCGGTCGACACCGCTGAGAAGTCCAAGCTCACCTCGGTCCTCAGCGGCTGCTGAATCGACCCCTTTTGTTCAGGGCGCGGTTTCCGGAACCGCCCCGCCGTCCTCCGTCGTTCCGTACCGTACGGGGCGACGGAGGAGGCTGATCAACTTGGCGGAACTGCGCCTGGGACCGCTGCTGAGGTACGTCGACGGCTCGTCCGCGACCTTCTGGGTCGAGACGAGCCGTCCGTGCACCGCCGAGGTGCGCTGCGCCGACGGCACTCGCGGCGAGGCCCGAACATTCCAGATCGCCGGGCACCACTACGCGCTGGTGCCGGTCAACGGACTGACCCCGGGGACGAAGACGGCATACGAGGTGCGGCTCGACGACGAACCCGTCTGGCCACTGCCGGACTCCGCTTTCCCGCCCTCGGTCGTCAGCACCTCCGACGGCGAGGCCGTCCGGGTCACCTTCGGCTCCTGCCGCTGGGCCGCGCCGCCCGAGCACGAGAAGGACCCGGTGGGCCCGGACGCGCTGGACACCCTGGCGGCCCGCATCGCCTCGGCACCCGAGGACGAGCGCCCGGACGTTCTCCTGCTGCTGGGCGACCAGGTGTACGCGGACGAGGTCTCCAAGGCCACGCTCAGCTGGATCGCCGGCCGTCGCGACCTCGACGAACCGCCGGGCCACCAGGTCGCGGACTACGAGGAGTACACCCGCCTCTACTACGAGTCCTGGCTCGACCCCGAGATCCGCTGGCTGCTGTCCACCGTGCCCAGCTGCATGATCTTCGACGACCATGACGTCATCGACGACTGGAACACCAGCGACTCCTGGGTCGCGGAAATGCGCGACACGCCGTGGTGGCGCGAGCGAATCCTGAGCGGCCTGACGTCGTACTGGGTCTACCAGCACCTCGGCAACCTCTCCCCGCGCGAGCTGGCCGAGGACCCCCTGTACGCCGCCGTGCGCGAGACACCCGACGGCACCGACGTCCTGCGCGCCTTCGCCGACCGGGCGGACACCGACCCCGCCTCCGTCCGCTGGAGCTACCGCCGCGACTTCGGCCGCGTCCGCGTCGTCATGCTCGACACCCGCGCGGCCCGCGTCCTGGAGGAGAAGAACCGCCGGATGATCGACCCCGGCGAGGCACAGTGGCTGCGCGAACAGGCGCTGGAGACGCCCGGCTCGTACGACCATCTCCTCATCGGCACCTCCCTGCCCTGGCTGCTCCCCCCGCTCATACACGACGCCGAGGCCTGGAACGCGGCGCTGTGCGTGGGTGAACGGGGCGAGCGGTGGGCGCGGTTCGGGGAGAAGGTGCGCAGGGGGGCCGACCTGGAGCACTGGGCGGCGTTCCCGGCGTCGTTCGACTCACTCACCGAGTTCATCGCCGAGGTGGGGACCGGGAAGGACGCACCGGCGACGGTGTGCGTGCTGTCCGGGGACGTGCACCACGCCTACGTCGCCGAGCCGTCCTGGGTCGACGGCGTACAACCCGACTCCCGGGTGCTCCAGTTGACCTGTTCGCCCGTCCACAACTCCATCCCCAGCTACGTCAAGTTCGGCTTCCGCTTCGGCTGGAGCCGGCTGGGGCGCGTGATCGGACACCGGCTCCGCCGGCACGGCCGGTGCGCGCACCCGCCCGTCGAGTGGGGCAGGTCCGGCGGGCCCTGGTTCGGCAACCAGCTCATGACCCTGACGCTGCGCGGCCGTTCCGCGTCCCTGCACCTCGACCAGGCGAAGGCCCTGCGCGGCGGCGGCACTCGCCTGGAGACGGTGGAAGAGTCCGAACTCACCCCCTGATAAGCCCATTGCGCACGGTTGCGGGATGCCTTGTCCCGGATGCTCGTGAGGCATCCCACATGCGGCGCCGATGATCCGCCCCGGGTCTCGGCTCCCGCACCGCGCGACGGCATGATGATGCGGACCGTCCGCTTCCGGCGGGCGGTCCGCCGTCTTGCGCCCCCCACGCCCGGGAGTCACCTCTTTGTCCGCACTACCCGCCGCGCCCGCCGGGACCCCCCATGTCCGCGTCGCCCTCGTCGGCGCCGGGCCGCGCGGCACCAGCGTCCTGGAGCGCCTCTGCGCCTCCGTGCCGGAGCTCCTCGCCCCCGGCGCACGGCTGACCGTGCACGTCGTCGATCCCTTCCCGCCGGGGCCCGGCCGGGTCTGGCGCACCGCGCAGTCGCCGCAGTTGCTCATGAACACCGTGGCCTCGCAGGTGACCCTCTTCACCGACGAGAGCGTGGACTGCTCGGGGCCGATACGCCCGGGGCCGAGCCTGCACGCGTGGGCGGGCGGCGCCCTCGGCCCGGACGAGTACCCGACCCGCGCCCGGTACGGCCGTTATCTGGAGTGGGTGTTCGGCGAGGTGGTGCGCGGGGCGCCGCCCGAGGTGCGGGTCGAGGTGCACGCCGCCCGCGCGACCCGGCTCGACGACGCGCGCGACGGCCGTCAGACGCTCGCCCTCTCCACCGGCCGCACCCTGTCCGGCCTCGCCGCCGTGATCCTCACCCAGGGCCATCTGCCGGTCCTCGCGGACCCCGCGGAGCGGCACCTCACCGCGTACGCCGAACGGCACGGTCTGCGCCGCGTCCGGCCCGCCAATCCGGCCGACGTCGACCTCGCCCCGCTCGCCCCGGGACAGCCGGTTCTGCTGCGCGGCCTCGGCCTCAACTTCTTCGACCACATGGCCCTGTTGACCACCGGCCGCGGCGGCCGCTTCACCCGCACCCGCCGGGGCGGCCTGCGTTACCTCCCCTCGGGCGACGAGCCGCTCCTGTACGCCGGCTCGCGCCGCGGCATCCCGCACCAGGCCCGCGGCGACAACGCGAAGGGCCCCTACGGCAGGCACCTCCCCATCGTCCTCACCGACGACGTGATCGCCTCCTTCCGCAAGCGCGCGGACAACGGTGACGCGCCGGACTTCCTGCGCGAGATATGGCCGCTGGTGGCGAAGGAGGTGGAAACGGTCTACTACGAGGGGCTGTTGGGGCGCCCCGGGTCCGGAAGGTTCAGGGACCGCTTCCTCGCCGCCGCGCACCGCGGCCCCGAAGAGGCTTCTGTTCTCGCCGAGTTCGGCATCCACGAGGCCAACCGCTGGTCCTGGGAGCGCATTTCGCGCCCGTACGCCGGGCAGGTCTTCGCCGGCCCCGGCGCCTGGCGGGACTGGCTGCTCAGCCATCTGCGCGAGGACGCCGCACAGGCCGCCCTCGGGAACGTCGAGGGCCCGCTCAAGGCCGCCCTGGACGTGCTGCGCGACCTGCGCAACGAACTGCGGCGGATCGTGGACCACGGAGGACTCCCGGGCGACTCGCGCCGGGAGCACCTGGACCGCTGGTACACACCGCTCAACGCGTTCCTCTCCATCGGGCCGCCCCGGCAGCGCGTCGAGGAGATGACGGCGCTCATCGAGGCGGGCGCGCTGACCGTTCTCGGCCCCCGTGCCGAGGTGCTGGCCGAGGACGGGGCCTGGGTGGCGCACTCCCCCGACGTGCCGGGCTCCGCCGTCCGCGCGACGACCCTCATCGAGGCGCGGCTGCCGGAAGCGGACGTGCGGCGGACCGCCGACGAACTCCTCGGGCATCTGCTGAGGACGGGCCGGTGCCGCCCGCACACCGTCGACGGCTACGAAACCGGAGGGCTGGACGTGACACCCCGCCCCTACCGTCTGATCGACCGTCAAGGACGGCCGCACACAAGGCGGTTCGCGTTCGGGGTGCCCACGGAAGGCGTGCACTGGGTGACCGCCGCCGGGGCCAGACCCGGCGTGGATTCGGTCACGCTCGCGGACGCGGACGCGGTGGCGCGGGCCGCGCTTCGGGTGGCCTCGGGGGTGGCATCAGGAGCGGCTTCCCCGCCCGCGACGATCCCTCGGACGGCGGCGCCCGTCCCCTCGTAGGAGAGGGCGGACGCTGTAGCAGGAGAGGGCGGGCGCCGTCGTACGCGGGGAGCGGGCGCCGTCGTACGCGCGGGGGGGGGCAGGCGCCGTCGTCGTGCCCGGTCAGTCCGTCGCGGCCTTTCCGGTCGTCCATCCGAACGGGACCGTGAAGCAGGCGATCCTGGAGCCGGTCATGCCCGGCTTGTCGTGCAGGACGACGGAGGAGGCCTCGCCGGGCCTGAAGTTCCAGCCGTGCCGCGCGCTCGCGTCGCCCGCGCCGTTCCCATCGGGAGTGAAGTCCAGCCAGACCTCGTTGTCGGCGTTGGCGTAAGCCGGGTCCATCGACGGCTGGACGGGGTCCTTGCGGTGCTGGTAGTGCCCGCCCGCGGCGGCCGGCTCGGCGCCGCACGGCTTCTGGTGCACATGCACGCCGTAGACGTAACCGGGCTTCAGGCCCTCGACCTTCAGCCGTACGGTCGTGGCGCCGCCCGCCTCGGTGTGCTGGCTCACCTCGATCCGGGAGGCCGCCGGCACGAGTGACGCGTCGTACGTCAGCGCCGCCGACGGCACGAAGGCGGTGGGCGGTGCGAAGCGCGCGTCCGTCCGCATCCAGTAGCCGTCGGGTGCGGCCGTACCGCCACCGCCCGTCGCGAGTACGGCCGACGCCAGAACGCCGACGAATATTCCTGCCACCATCGCTGTCCAACTCCTCCTGGGCTCGCGCGCACCCTCCCGGTCGGGCTGGTGCGCGCCCCGCGAAATCGATCCCCCTCTCGTTGGTACGGGAAGTCGGCGCGGTGCGCCGTGCGGAGGCGGCAGCCGGGTGAACGTCGTGCGAGAGACCCACGAGCCCCCCGTGGAACTCGTGTCACACCCGCCGCGTACGCTGTATGGCTGTCACAGGCCGCCTTGCCGCTCCCCGCTACGCCGCGGCGTGGGTGTGCCGACGGGGGAATCACAGGGGAGTGTTTCGGTGCTTGAGAGTGTGGGGTTGCTGACCGGCAGCCCATGGATCTACGTGGCGGTGGCCACATCGGTCCTGCTGGACGTCTTTCTGCCGGTGCTGCCGAGCGGGGTGCTGGTCATCATGGCCGCGACGGCCGCCGCGGCGGGCTCCGCGACCGGCGACGTCCCGGACGCGGTGCCGGACATCCTGTTCCTCACCCTGTCCGCGGCCACGGCCTCGGTGCTGGGTGACCTGGTGGCGTACCGCCTCGCCTGGCGCGGCGGTGAGCGTCTCGACCGGGCCATCGCCGGTTCCCGCCGCCTGACCAGCGCGCAGGAACGTCTCGGCGCGGCTCTCGCCCGGGGCGGCGGCGCGCTGGTCGTGATCGCCCGCTTCGCCCCGGCCGGCCGCTCGGTCGTCTCACTCGGCGCCGGCGCCGCCCACCGCCGGGTCCGCGACTTCCTGCCCTGGTCGATCCTCGCGGGCCTGTCCTGGGCGGTCTACAGCGTTGCCCTGGGCTACTTCGGCGGCCAGTGGCTGGGCGCGACCTGGCTCGCCACAGGCGTTTCGCTCGTGGCGCTGTTCGGCGCGGGCGCGGGCGCGGCGTACCTGATGCGGCGGCCTCCCGTGTCCGAGGAGCCGGACCGTACCTAGGGCAGGACAGGGCTCACGCGCGCTGGGGTGCCGCGCCGCGTACCTCCAGGCCGTCCAGGAGTTCGGCCGTGGCCGCCGCGATCGCCTCGACCGCGTGGTCGAAGACCTCACGGTTGTGGGCGGCGGGAGCGCGGAAGCCGGACACCTTGCGGACGTACTGGAGGGCTGCGGCGCGGATCTCCTCCTCGGTGGCCTCTTCGGGGATGACGGGCGGACGGAGTGTCTTGATGCTGCGGCACATACGTCCAGTGTCGCGCGTACGCGGACCCTCGTCCGTCGCACCGGGGTATCGGCGGGCCCGTACGAGCTGGGATGATCCGTTCCGAGGCGGCCACCTCTTCAGGGGCCGACCGACGAGAGGAACAGAACAGCCATGAGGACAGAGCGAGTTTCGCGTACGACGGTCGCGGTACTGGGCCCCGGCGGTGTCGGCGGCCTGCTCGCGGCGCTGCTGGCGCGTGCCGGACACCGGGTGATCTGCCTGGCGGGGGACGAGACCGCGCGGACACTGAGCGCGGACGGCATCCGGGTACGCAGCGGGCACTTCGGCGACTTCACGGCGCGGGTCGAGGCCGACACCGAGCTGCGCGAACCCGTCGACGCGATCCTGATCGCGGTCAAGGCCACCGCACTCGACTCGGCCCTGGAACGCGTCCCGGTGAATGCGCCGGGCGACGGTCTCCTCGTACCGTTCCTGAACGGTGTCGAGCACCCGGCGGCCCTGCGCGAGCGCTACGGCGCCGACCGGGTGGCCCCCGCGGTGATCCGGGTGGAGTCGACCCGCCTGGCCCCGGGCCTGATCGAGCACGGCAGTCCGTTCGCGGACGTCGACCTGACCGGTGAGACGGTGCCACAGGAGCGGCTGGACGCGCTCTCCGCCGCCCTGGAGGGTGCCGGGCTCGGCGTGCGCGTCCAGGACAGCGAGGCCGCGACGCTGTGGGCGAAGCTGACCTTCCTCGCGCCGCTCGCCCTGCTGACCACCCGCTACGCGCTGCCCCTGGGTGACGTACGCACCCTGCACAGCGCGGAGCTGGCGGCACTGGTCGAGGAGACCGCGGCCGTCAGCACCGCATGCGGCGCTCCGGCCGACCCGGTCGCCGCGCTCGTGCCGTACCACTCCTTCCCCGCCGCCACGAAGTCCTCCATGCAGCGCGACGCCGAGGCGGGCCGTCCGCTTGAACTGGACGCGATCGGCGGGGCGTTGCTGCGTGCGGCCGAGCGGCACGGGGTGGCCGTGCCGGTGGCGAGCGGGCTGGTGCGGGAGCTGGCGGCGGCCGGTCACTGACCGCCGCCTTCGGGGCTCGTCAGGGGCGGGTCTTCGCCAGCAGCTCGACGATCTCGGCCGTCGTGCCCGTTTCGCCGAGGCGGGGGAAGATCCGCTCGACGCTGTTGAGGTGGGTCTCCTCGGTGATGTCGGACATGGCGTCGGTGGCGAGGGTGACGTGGTAGCCGTGTTCGTGGGCGGCACGGGCACTGGACTCCACGCCGATGCTGGTGGCGATGCCGCCCAGCACGATCTGGGTGATCCCCCGGCGGCGCAGTTGCACGTCCAGGTCCGTGCCGTGGAAGGCGCCCCAGTTCCGCTTGGTGACGGTGATGTCCTCGGCGTGCCCGGTCAGGTCGCCGACGATGATGTCCCAGCCCTCCGGCCAGGTACGGGAGCGGCTGCCGCCGTCGATCCGGCCGGGCACCGCGTCCGCCCCGTCGGCGGCGGCGGTGACCCGCACGAGGACGACCGGGAGGCCGTGCGCGCGGAAGGCGTCGGCGAGTCGGGCCGCGCGCTCCACGACCTCGGCACCGGGGTACGGGGCGAGGCCCGGGTTCCCGACGATTCCGTTCTGGAGGTCGATGAGGACGAGTGCGGTACGGGGGTCGAGGGTGGTGAGAGCCATGGTCAGGCCTTTCCGGAAACGGGGGTGGTGGGGGTGGTCGGGGTGATGGCGCGGAGGGAGCGGTCCAGGAGGGTCGCCACCAGGAGCAGTACGGCTCCGGCGAGCATGAACAGGGCCAGTTCGTGCAGCCCGTGGGTGTCGGCGCCGTGGGCGAAGAAGGTCGCGGTGGCCGCGGAGGCGCCCAGCGCGCCGAGGTAGGTGAAGGTGCGCAGCAGTCCGGCGGCGGAACCCATGCGGTCGGCGTCGGCCTGCCGGTAGAGGGCGGTCTGGTTGGCGAGGCCGTTGAGGCCCTGCGGTATCCCCATCAGGAGGCCGACGGCGGCGAGCAGCCATACCGGGCTGCCGGAGCCCACCACCAGCAGCAACGCACAGGCGACGATCTGTACGACGCTGCCGACGACCAGCTTGGCGCGAACCGCCTCACGCCTCCCGGTCAGGCTGGAGACGATCAGCGCGCTCAACGACAGCGGGAGCAGCAGCAGTCCGGCGGCGGACGCGTGCAGCCCGCGGCCCTGCTCCAGCCACTGCGTGAAGCCGTACAGGAAGCCGTAGACGGCGGTGAAGCTGAGGAACTGACGCAGGAAGGTGGCCAGCATGGGCGGGTTGCCGCCGAGCACCCGCAGGTCGATGAAGGGCTCCCGCACCCGCAGTTCGCGCAGGAACAGCCCCGTCCCCGCCGCGGCCGTCAGCCCGAGGAGATACAGATCGGCGACGCCCGGTTCCATCAGGAACAGCATCAGCGAGACCAGCATCGCGGCGAACAGGAGCATGCCCGGGATGTCGACGGCACGCTTCGTGGGCGGGGTGCCGACCGCGTCCGGTGTGCGGTGTGCGCTCGGTGCCCGGAACGGGTGTTTCGGCAGCCGTAGCGAGCCGAGCACCAGACAGGCCAGCGACAGCGGGATGTTGACGGTGAAGATGAGGCGCCATCCGCCCGCGCCGATGAGCAGTCCGCCCAGGGTGGGGCCGATGACGACGACGGTCTGGTTGGCGACCGAGAGCGCGGTCAGGACACCGGCCGGGCTCTTGAGCCCGGTGCGTTCGGCCTCGCTCCGGGTGAGGTACATCGACGCGGGATACGCGGCCGACGTACCGAATCCGATCAGTACCCGGGCGCCGATCAGCGCGCCGAGGGACGGGGCGAGGGCGCCCAGCAGCCCGGCGACACCCACCAGTGCCGTACCGATGAGGTAGAGGCGTCGGGGCCCGTACGTGTCGACCAGCCGCCCGACGACGGGCTGACCGACGGCGGTGGCGAGGTAGAGCGCGGAGACGAGCCACGCCGTCTGCGAGGGCGGCGCCCCGAAGGCGGCCCCGATCGGCACCAACGCCACCGCGATCATCGAGGAATTGACCGGGTTGAGCACGGACCCGATGATCATCGGGGCGATGAGGCGCCGGTCGAAGCCGGTGGGGGCCGGGCGGGACGGCCGGGCGGGGCGGGCGGAACGGGCCAGGCTCGGTATCCGGGCGAGGTTGGGTATCCGAGCAAGGTTCGGTGTCACGGCCGGGTGAGCCGTTCCAGTACGGCCATCGCCTCGATGACGGTCTGCCGCTCGGCCTCCGTGCAGCGGTCCTCGAAGGCCTGGGCCAGCCACTCCGAACGGGCCTGGCGGGTGCCCTCGACCCGCTCGCGCCCGGCGTCGGTCAGCGTGACGAGCTGACGCCGGCCGTCCCCCGGGTCCGGGTCGCGCTGGACGAACCCCTGCTCGTCGAGCGCGGCGAGGGTCGCGGCCATCGACTGCGGGCGGACCCCCTCGGCGGCGGCCAGCGCACTGGCCGTCGCGGCCCCGCTCTTGCTCACCAGCGTGAGCGCGGACACCTGCGAAGACGTGAGGTCCGTCGCCTCGGAGACCTCCCGGATCCGCCGCCGCAGCCGGCTGAACGCCACGCGCAGATCACGGGCGGCGCGGGCGGCGGACTCGGAGATGCCGTCGGCGCCGTCGATGTCTTGATCCATATCTGCACGGTAATTCCTTCAGGTAAGACTGTCCAGTTTCAACTGGACAGTCTTACCTGAGCAGCCTTACTTGTTGATGCGTGTGCCATCGAGGTTTAAGTAGCGTGGATCACTGTGGATCACGGGCGTCGTGCGGTGAGGGGTCTACGAAGTGCGTTCCAGGAGCATGGCCATGCCCTGCCCGCCCGCGGCGACGACGCTGATCAGGGCGGTGCTGAGGTCGTCGTGGCGCAGGGCGGCAAGGGCGGTTGTGGTCAGCCGGGCTCCGGCCGCGCCGTAGGGCTCCCCGAGGGCGATCGAGCCGCCGTGCGGGTTCATGCGCTCGGGCTCCAGTCCGAGTTCGGTGCAGTAGGCCAGGATCTGGGCGGCGAAGGGTTCGTTGCCGGCGACGGTGCCGACGTCCGCCAGGGTCAGGCCGGCTCTGGTCAGTACGGTGCGCGTCGCGGTGACGGGGACCGGGCCCTCGGTCTCGGGTGTGCCCGCGCTGACGGCGGTGGCCAGGATGCGGGCGAGCGGGGTGTGGCCGTGGGCGTGGGCGTAGCTCTCGGACATGACGACGACCGCCGCGGCTCCGTCGGACAGTGGCGCGCTGTTGCCCGCGGTGACCCTGCCGTCGGGGCGGAACCGTGGTGGCAGGGCGGCGAGGCTCTGCTGGGTGACTCCTGTGCGGGGGCAGTCGTCGGCGGTGGCGGTGGTGCCGTCCGGGGTCTTGACCGGGACGATGTCGCCGAAGTGGAAGCCCTGTTCGAGGGCTTGCTGGGTGAGCCGGTGGGAGCGGGCGGCGTAGGCGTCCATGTCGGTGCGGGTGATGCCGTACAGGTCGGCGGTGTTCTCGGCGGCCAGTCCCACCGGGATGTACGGGTCGGGTTGCCCGCCCTGTTCGCGTGGGTCGTTCCAGGGGCCCGCGTCGGCCTGTGAGCGCCGGATCGTGCGTTGCCCGGCGGTGTGGAAGGCGGGGTTCTCGGTACCGGGCCAGGTGTCGGAACTGCCGTGGGCGAGACGGGACTGCGACTCGACTCCGGCCGCGACGACGACGTCGGCGTCCCCGCAGCGCACGGCTTGCGCGGCGATACGGATCGCCTGCAGTGAGGAGGTGCAGAAGCGGTTGACGGTCACCCCGGGCACGTGGTCCCAGCCGAGCAGGACAGCGGCGATCCGGGCGATGTTGAAGCCCTGTTCACCGCCGGGCAGGGCGCAGCCCACGACCAGGTCCGTCACCTGGTCCGGGGTCAGACCGGGGGTGCGGGCCACGGCTTCGGCGAGGGTGCGGGCGAGCAGGTCGTCGGGGCGGACGGTCGCCAGAACGCCCTTGTGGGCGCGGCCGATGGGGGTGCGGACGGCTGAGGTGATCACGGCGTGCTGCATGGCGGTGGCGGTGTCCTGTGGTTCTCGGTGGCGGATCGGCGTGGTTCGGAAGGGGTCAGAGCCGGAGGGCGGGGCGGTGGGTGCGCAGCCAGTGGTCCAGGTCCAGGACGAGTTCGAGTCCTTCGCGGGGGAAGCGGTCCGCGCCGGTGGGTTCGAGGAGCAGGCTGTGTACGGCGGCGGTGTCCAGAAGGTCGGTGGCGGGGCCGGCCTCGGTCAGGAGGCGGTCGACCTGTGCGGTGAGGGCCGCGCGGTAGGCGGGGTCGCGGACCATGGGGTAGGGGCTCTTGCGGCGGGCCAGGACCGGTTCGGGCAGCAGGTCGGCGACGGCTGCGCGCAGCAGGCTCTTCTCGCGGCCGTCGAAGGTCTTCATGTCCCAGGGGGTGTTGAAGACGTACTCGACCAGATGATGGTCCAGGAACGGCACCCGGACCTCCAGGCCGACGCCCATGCTGAGGCGGTCGGCGCGGTCCAGCAGGCAGGGCAGGAACCGGGTCAGGTTGAGGTAGCTGTCCCGTCGCAGCGCGGCCTCCGCGGGAGTGGCCCCCGGCAGGTGCTCGATCTCGGCGCAGGCGGCCCGGTGGAGTGCGGCGCGGTGTGCGGGCAGGTCCAGGGCAGCGGCCAGGGCCGGGTCCAGCAGCCGGGTCAGGTCCGCGCGGTCCAGCACGCTGTCCCAGGGAAAGGATGCCGCCGCCGTGACCTCGGGGGTGAACCAGCGGTAGCCGCCGAAGAGTTCGTCGGCCCCGTCCCCGGCCAGGGTAACCGGGAAGTCCTCGCGTACCGCGCGGTAGAGCTGGAGCAGCGAGGTGTCGAAGTCCCCGAGCGTCAGCCCGTCGCGCAGGTGACCCACCCGGGCGCGTCGGTGCGGGTCGGCGAGCGCGCCGGCGTCCAGTCGTACCCGGCGGTGTGAACTGCCCAGGTGGCGCACCATCAACTCGACGTAGGGGCCGTCCGGGTCGCGCCCCATGGCGTCCCGGTCGGATGCCTGACCACCGAGGTCCACCGACAGGGTGTGCAGGGTCCCGGCAGCGGGGCGGGCCAGCGCGGCGATCGCGCTGGAGTCCAGCCCACCGGACAACAGGACGCTCACCGGTACGTCGGCCACCAGCTGCCCGGTGACGGCCTCCGCCAGCAGCTGCCGTACTCGCGCCACCGTTGCGGGCAGGTCGTCGCGGTGCTCGGCCGGGGCCAACGACCAGTAGCGGCGGGCGCGTACACCCTCGGGGTTCAGGGTGACCACGGTGCCCGGGACGACCTCGTGCACCCCCGCGAAGGCACTGCGTCCGGGCGTTTTGATCATCGGGTGGGCGGACAACAGCAGCTCCCGGAGCCCGTCGAGGTCCAGCCGGGCGGTCACCGCCGGGTGCGCCAGCAGCGACTTGGGCTCGGAGCCGAAAACCACCGCGTCACCGATCCGCGTGTAGCACAGGGGCTTGATCCCGAACCGGTCCCGTACCAGCGTCAGCCGCCTGGGGCCCGGCTCCCACGCCGCGTACGCGAACATGCCCTCCAGACGGGCCGGAGCCCTCTCGCCCCAGGCGTCGATCGCGTGCAGTACGACCTCGCTGTCGCTACGAGTGGTGAACCGGTGCCCGAGAGAGGTCAGTTCCGACCGCAGCCGGGCGTGGTTGTACACCTCGCCGGTGAAGGCCACGGCCAGTACCGTGCGTCCGTCGCGCTCCAGGATCAGGGGCTGCCTGCCGCCGGCAAGGTCCACGGTGGCCAGCCTCGTGTGTCCCAGCCCCGCTGCCCCTTCGGCCCACACGGCGGAGGCGTCAGGCCCTCGGCACGCCAGAGTCTCGGTCATCTCCTTGAGCGAAGTGTCATCAGTGCCCCGCGGCGCATGGCCCGCAAAACCCGCATAACCGACCAGCCCACACATCGTTGAAGCTCCCCCGACCCCGACGCGGGTCGTATCGCACGATCCGGATCCAGGACTCACCTCTCACGTCGCAGATACCACGGGCGAAAGGTGACGATCCCTGGGCCGGACTCCATACGCCGGCCATCACCACAGAAACGATCAAGCCGCACCCGGGTCACCCCTGACCACCCGCACTCCGTACCGATCAGACTTCGACGACACCGGACAGATGCCCGCGAGGCCGTGTGAAGTCCCGGAAGGAACTCGCATCCCAAATTCGAACAGGCGTACCATTGCCGCGTGGCTGCGACCTATGACTTTCCGAGTGACCTCCTGGCCGGTCAGGAGGAGCTGCACCAGGTCCGGGCCGAGCTGCTGGCCCTGCTGAAGCGGCTCCCCTGGTCGGTCGAACCGCTGGACGGCTTCAGCGACACCAACGGCTGGCGCAAGGTGGAACGCCCCGCGTCCCCCGGCTGGACCTCCGACGAACAGGCCGAAGTGGAGAAGCTCCGACGCCGCGAGCGCGAGCTCGCCGTGTTCGTGACCTGCCACCGCTTCTGGTCGGCGGTGACCCCCGCGGAAACGGTCGACGCCCGCGCGAGCCTCAAGCACACCCGGCCCGAGGACCCGGTGGTGTGAACGCGGCGGGTCAGTCCATCGCCGGAGGGATCAGCGGCGTACGGAACGTCCGCCGGAGCGTTTCGAAGGCGCTGGGACGGGGGCGGTCCACCAGGAAGTCCCGTACGCGAAGAGCGCACTCCCCCGGGCTCAACAGGCTGGTGTCGACGTCGAGGTCGTGCGGCCCGTGGGAGTGGACCGCGTCGTACTGCATGGCGGCCAACCCCGGCTGGCGGTCCCCGCGTTCACGCTCCCGGCGCTCCAACTCTGGCAGCGGACACCGGACTCCGACGAGGACCGCGTCCTCGGGCACCAGCAGACCGAGCAGGTCGAGCAGCCGCCAGCGACGGCTCAGCGGATGATCGACGACGAGATTGTTGCCACCGGCCGCCATGCCCGCGACGGCGCGGTGGAAGCCCTTGGCCGTCCGGTCGATCTCCGCCTGAAGATCCTCGTCGGCGATCTCACCGCCCCCGCGCATGGAGTGGAACGCGTCCACCGGCATGTGGAACCACGTCCCGTCGAGAACCTCGAGAAGCTCCCGGGCGATGCTGCTCTTCCCCGAACTGGACGTGCCGTTGAGCAGAATGACGGTGCCGCCGACCGGAGTGTCGGGGATACGCGAGTGGTCGTACGCCGCGGCCCCCGCAGCCACGTCGATCGCCTTCGTCACCTCGATCGCCACGCTATGGCCCGTCCTTCCGTCCAGCCCCGCCGACCAACCAGCCGCCGTACGACCATGATCCCGAACCGGGGTGCCGGAGAACACCGGGTTTTCAACGGGTCGGGCCGACCGGGTACGACGCCTGAAAGGCGCGCCACCGATCCGCGGAGCCGGCACCGCCCGCGACACCGTCTCGGCCCTGCTCAACTACGCGGACAGCATGGCCCGGAAAGCGATCCCCTCGTAGCGGAGCGGCGGAAGCACCAGGATCGCTATCGTCGCGGGCATGAAGGTCCGGCGCAACGTACGCGCGGTGCTGCTCGATGGGGGTCACCTGGTGTTCCTGCGTCGGGGTTGGCCGGGCGGGCGTTCGTACTACACGACCGTCGGCGGAGGCGTCGAACCCGAGGACGCGGATCTTGAAGCGGCCCTGCGCCGCGAGGTCATGGAGGAGATCGGTGCCACGATCGGTCCTGTCGGCGAGTTCCTGACCGTGACCGAACCGGGCGAGAGGGTCACTGTCGTACAGCACTACTTCCGCGCGGACGTGCTGGACATGGATCCGGACCGCCGCCAAGGTCCCGAGCTGGATGATCCCGACACCGGGGACTTCTCACCCGTCCGAATCGTGCTGGACGTGGCGGCCGTGGCAGCGCTGGGACTTCAACCGATCGAACTCGCCGACTACTTGCGCGAGAACGTCAGGTCATGGGGTGCCTGAAGAGGAGCGCCCTCCGGCGGATCCCTGTCGGGAAAGATCAAGGCCCAGGTCCCCGGCTCGCACCGGTTGACCTGGGCCTTAGTCGTGTCCTGGGACTGGTGGGCGCGGACGGTTTCGAACCGCCGACATCCGCCTTGTAAGGGCGGCGCTCTACCACTGAGCTACGCGCCCAGGACGAGTCGACAGCCTACATTGCCGGGGGGTATGCCCCGCAAACCCGTATCCGGTGGCCGGTTCGGGGGTTTTCCCCACCCTTGATCCGGGAGCGGCCCGGATGCCCCCGCGGTCCGCGGATCCGTAGGTTCGAAGTGCGTCGGAAGAGCAGGTGCCAGAGGGGCCCGGCACCCGTCGCCGTATCGCAGGGGGAGATCCGCATGGCTCGCACAGGTCGTACTCGGACCGCACGTAGTCGCACCGCACGTACCCGGACCCGGGCGGTGGCCGTGACCGGTGCCGTCGGCGTCGTCGCACTGCTCGCCGTCGGGTGCGGGGCCAGCGCCGGGGACGACAAGGACCCCGAGCACCGCTCCTTCGCCCTGAGCGGCAGCACACTCACCGTCGACTCCGACGACTCCGCGCTCGAGCTGGTCGTGGCGGACTCGGACGACACGAGGAAGGTCGAGGTCACGCGCTGGTTCCAGGGCAGTGTCGCCGTCGGCGGGGACCCCAGGGTGACCTGGAAGATGGACGGCGACCGGCTGGTGCTGCGGATGAAGTGCTCGGGCGTGATCGCCGACTGCTCGGCCAAGCACCGGATCGTGGTCCCGCGCGGCGTCGCCGTCGACGTGAAGGACGGGGACGGAAGCGTGCGCGCGCAGGGGTTCACGGAGGCGCTGAGCATCCGCACGGCCGACGGTTCCGTACGGGTGAAGGACTCCGCCGGGCCGCTGGACCTGCGTACCGCCGACGGATCCATCCACGCGTCCGGCGTCGACTCGCGGCACGTCCAGGCCCGCACCGGCGACGGCTCCGTACGGCTCGAGCTGGACGCCGTACCGGACCTCGTCGAGTCCCGCACCCAGGACGGCTCCGTCACGATCGCGCTGCCCCGGGAGACGTACAAGGTGACGGCCGAGACGGGAGACGGCTCGGTGGATGTGTCGGTGCCGCGGAACGACGCCAGCGCCCATGTGGTGTCCGCCCGCACCGGCGATGGGAAGATCACCGTGCGAACCGCGAACTAACCGACCCGTGTGTTCGTCCTTAACGGGTGGGAGAATGACACCTGGCAGGGCGAATCACAGCACGGGAGAGGGATGTGACGGCGACACCTTCACAGCCGTACACGCCGTCTGTGCCATGCGCGCAGACAGAAGGTGGTCGCCCTCCGGGGTCCCGGGAAGGCCGCGCCGCCGGTGCTCGGTACGCCCTCTTCCACGCCGCCCGTGACGCGCTGACCCTCATGACCATGCCCCTGCTCGTCGTCCTCGCGCTGCCCGCGGCCTTCGCGGGCGGCGGCACCCGGCGCTGGTTCGGCGGGCGCTCCGAGGGCCAGCGGGCCGAGGCACAGGCCGCGAAGGACGCCGCGGCCGCCGCCTTCTACGAACTCGACACCGCCCAGCGCGACCTGCGGATCTCGATAGAGACCATCACGGCTGTCGACGCCTCCCCGGCGGGCCGCCGCGCCGTCTCCGACTTCGAGGCGCTGGGCCGGCGCATCGACGAGGCCAGCCAGCAGTACATCACCGCCGTCGACGCCCACGATCTCGACCGGGACGAGCTGGAGGCCTCGGTCGCCACGCAGGCCCGCACCGAGCTCACCGCCGCCAAGGACGAGCTGAGCCGGGTCAAGGCGGATCTGGACCGGTTCGAGCAGGGCCTCGGCCCGCTGCTCGGCAAGGCCGAGACCCAGCTCGCCCGGCTCGCCCCGTCCGTCGAGCGCGCCCGCCAGACCCTGCTGGCCGCGTCGAACGCGCTGGACGGCGTACGGGGAGCGGGCCTCAAGGCCGATGATCTCGCCGCCCGGCTGGCCGCCCTCGCCCCCGAGCTGACCAAGCTGAACCAGGGGGCGGGCACCCACGGCGTACCGGAGACGCTGGAGCGCGCCGAGCGGGTCTCCAGGGAGGCCGAGGCGGTACGGGCGGAGGCGGACCGGCTGCCCGAGCGGGCCGCGGAGATCGACCACCGCCTCGTCTCGCTGCGCACCCGCGCGCAGGCGCTGACCACCCGTTCCGGGCAGGTGGAGCCGGTTCTGAGCGAACTGCGGCGCCGGTTCTCGGCCGCGTGCTGGCAGGACCTCCAGCACGTGCCGGACCAGGCCGCGGAGAGCGTACGGCAGGCCGAGCTGAAGCTGAAGGAGGCGCGGACCGCGCGCGACGAGCAGCGCTGGCCCGACGCGACCTCCCTGTTGTCGACGGTGCGGGCGCTGCTCAACAACACCGACGAGGCGGTCTCGGCGGCGGGCGAACGGCTGCGGCGGCTGAACGCCGTGTCGAAGAACCCGCAGCAGGAGATCGACCGCACCCGCTTCGCCATCCGGGACGCCCAGCGCCTCGCGATGGCGGGCCGCAACACCCCCGATCCGCGCCAGGCCCGCCCCCTCGACGACGCGGTGGCCCGCCTGGAGCGCGCCATCACCTCGCTGGAGGGCCGCCACCCCGACTACTGGCACTTCCTGACCGAGACCGAGGCGGTACGGCAGTCGGTGACGCGGGTGGTCTCGCAGATCCGCGAGGAGCGGGGCGGCGGGGCCTGAGCGGCCTCGACGGCGCGGCTCGTACGAGTCCGGTGTATCCGGGATTGGCGGTCCGGGTGTCGCGGGCGGATGCTGGGAGTACGTAGGCCTCCGCTGGACAGCGGGAGGAGGCGGAAATGGCCACGCAAGTACTCCGCCCGGGAACCAGGCGGCGCATCGACTTCGACGAGCATCTGCCCGTCGATCACCGTCTCAGCACCTTCTACCGGATCGGCGCGGGCCTGATGGGCCTCGTGCTGCTCGCGTTCGGCATCCTGGGCCTGATCGACAAGGTCGGCTTCTTCGACACCCGCGGGGACCAGGTCGCCGGGCTGAGCACGAACGGCGCGCTCAGCGTGCTGTCGATCTGCGCCGGACTGCTCCTGTTCGCGGGGATGGTGATCGGCGGTAACTTCGCCTCCACCCTGAACATGGTCCTCGGCGTCGCCTTCATCCTCAGCGGCTTCGTGAACCTGGCGCTGCTCGACACCGGCTCGAACTTCCTCGCGTTCCGCATCCAGAACGTGCTGTTCAGCTTTGTCGTGGGCGTCCTGCTGATGTTCTTCGGGATGTACGGCAGGGTCGGCTCGGCCCTGCCCCACGACAACCCGTACTGGAAGTCCCGCCATCCCGAGCGGCAGGAACAGGAGCAGCGCCTGCGGGCCAAGGCCCACGCGCTCGCCCTTCAACGGGCGAAGCGAGCCGAACCGCGCGAATGAATCCCGCGCCGCCCACCCTGTGGGCCCGGCGCCGCCGGCCCTCGTCGGCGGCACCGGGCGCCCGCTAACCTGTGCCTCATGCCTCGCTATGAGTACCGCTGCCGGACCTGCGGCGACACGTTCGAAAAGAGCCGCCCGATGGCGGAGTCCTCCGACCCGGCGGCCTGCCCGGCCGGCCACGACGACACGGTGAAGCTGCTGTCCACGGTCGCGGTGGGCGGTTCGGCCTCAGCGCCGGCCCCGGCCCCTGGCGGCGGTGGCGGAGGCGGCGGCTGCTGCGGCGGGGGCTGCTGCGGCTGATCCCCCGGCGCGGGGGACGACCATGGCGCGAAACTCCTACCGGGCCCTCGCCAGCAACTCCCCAAGGATCCGCTCCCCCGCGACAACCCCCCGCTCAGCGAGCACGGTGAGCGTCGGTGCGGTCCAGCCCTCCTCCGCCAGCTCCCCGTGTCCCGGCCGCCAGCCGTGGTCGGCCGCGAGGAGGAGGTCGGCGTCGAGGAGGGAGTCACCCGCGGCGAGGGTGAGGTGCGCGCCGGTGCGCCGGGCGACCTCACGCATCGCCGCGCTCTTGGTGAGCGGCTTCGGCACGGCGTAGATCTTGCGGCCCTGGAGGGACACGGTCCAGCCGCGGCTGTCGGCCCAGCCGGCGAGTTCCTTGACCCAGTCCTCGGGAAGCAGTTCGCGCTCGATGACGAGATAGGCGAACAGGTCCTCGGCGACCCGGTGTTTGCGGACCCAGGCCGGGTCGGCGGTGGCCTCCAGGTGTGCGCGCACCTCGGCGAGGGGGGCGCACTCACCGGCCAGCCGCGCGGTCACCTGTTCATGCCAGCCGGGGTCGGACACCCCGTCGACGAGCAGGTGCCCGCCGTTGGCGCAGATCGCGTACTTCGCGGCGGGACCCGGCAGGCTGATCCGCTGGTACTGCGCGCGGGTGCGGGTCGTGGTGGGGACGAAGTCGGCGGCCTCGCCGAGTTCGGTCAGGAGAGCGGCCGCGGTCTCCGTCATGTACGAGAGCGGCTTGCCCTCGTACACCTCGACGCAGAGCAGCCGGGGCGCCGACTCGTCCGGCGTGGTCAGCGCGAGGGCGGCGGCGGAGTAGATCAGCGTGCGGTCGAGGTCGCTGGCGACGAGCACCCTGGGCGAGGCGGCCATCAGGCGTTCACCGCCCTGCCGTCGGCACCCGTCGCACCGCGCGTGTACTGCGGGTGGATCAACCCCACGCAGGTGTAAGGGAGTTCGGCGACCTCCTCGACGGGCACGCCACGCTGTTCGGCGAGCAGGCGTACGTGGTCGAGGTCGGCGCCGGCTCCCGCGCGGGCCAGGATCTTCCAGGGGACACGGCGCAGCAGTACCCGGGTGGTCTCGCCGACGCCCGGCTTGACGAGGTTCACGTCGTGGATCCCGTACTCCTCGCTGATGCGCTCGACCGCCCGCCAGCCCTCCCAGGTGGGCGTGCGGTCGGCGGCGAGGAGCTCCTTGGCCTGGGCGCCCGCCGCGTCGGCGACGTCGGGGAACCGGGCGGTGACGGCGTCCAGGAAGTCCACGGAGACGTCGGAGCCGGCGAGTTCGCGGTAGAACTTCGCACCGTGGAAGTCGTGTTCGCCGACCAGGTCGGCACGCAGGACGGTGCGCGAAATCAGGCCGGAGACCGTCGAGTTGAGGCAGGCGGAGGGGATCAGGAAGTCCTCACGGGTGCCGTACGTCCGTACGCACGAGCCCGGGTCGGCGAGTACCGCGATCTCCGGGTCGAAGCCGGTGACACCCTCGGCCTCCTCGAACTCCCTGATCGCGTCGGCGAGTTCGCGGGTGATCGCGCCCTTGCCGGTCCAGCCGTCGACGAACACGATGTCGGCGGGGTCGTGGTGGGCGGCCAGCCAGCGCAGCGCGTTGGCGTCGATGCCGCGGCCGCGGACGATGGAGACGGCGTAGTGCGGAAGGTCGAGGCCGTGGCGGTCCTTGGCCCAGCGGCGCATCAGGACGCCGACCGGGGTACCGGCGCGGGCCAGCGACACCAGGACGGGGCGCGGCGATCTCTCGGCGAGTACGAGTTCGGTGACCGCGCCGACCGCCTGGGCGATACGGGCGGCCGAGGTGCCGAGGGCGGCGTGGAAGAGCTCCTGGTAGTGGGCGCTCGGCTGGTACTCGACCGGCAGCGACTCCGCGTAGTGGGCGCCGCCGCTCTGGATGGCCTCCTCGCGCTCCTCGGTCGGCGCCTCCAGCGTCACGTCCGAGAGGTCCTGGAGCAGCCAGCCGACGTCCTCCGGGGCGTAACTGGAGAAGGCTGGGCCGCGGAGGGGCTCGGAGAGCATGGAGGGCCTTTCGGTGGACGGGCGCCCGGGGACGTACGAAGGGACGACGGCGAGCAGGACGTTCGGCGTGTGGGCGGCGAGCTGCGCCAACAGGCCGTCCTCGGCGTGCAGTTCGGGGGTGTCGGCGGTGGAGTCGACGACGGCGACCACGGCGTCGAAGCCGGCACCGGCGACGTTGTAGGCGTAGCGCTCGCCGGGGCCGTCGTCCGGGTTGTCGTGGGCGGGGAAGACGAGCCGGCTGCGTATCGCGTAGCCGGGATCGTCCAGGGCGAGCACCGGCGAGCGGGTGGTCGTGGAGTAGCGCACCTCGGCGGCGACGACCTGTTCCAGTTCGCGGGCCAGCCGCAGCGGCGCGTACATCAGCTCCTCGAAGCCGAGTACGAGCACGCGCCGGGCCTCGTCGGGCAGTGCGTCGGCGATCCGCGCGGCCAGGGCGGGCAGAGCGCCGTCGAGACGTATTCGCTGGCCGGGCGTGAACCCGTGCCGCCCGCCGTCCGGAACTCCGCGCGGCCAGCCGAGCTCGACACGGCCGGCTCTCCCGGGCCGCGGCTGAGCGAGCGCGTCGGACCCAGAGGACCCCGAGGACCCAGAGAACCCCGGGGACACCGAAGACCCCGAGGACCCCGCCGTCTCGTGCTCGGCGACCAGCGCCTGCCCCTTCTCCAGCACCCCCTCGGGAAGCCGCACCGTCCCCGAGGCCGCCGTCACCAGGTCCACCCGGGCGCCGATCTCCCGGGCGAACTCGTCCAGGCGCCCCGTGTCGGCGGCCGACCGCATGTCGACGAGGGCGACGACCACGTACCGCTCGCGCGGGTAGCGGGAGTGCAGGTCGCGGATGGTGTTGAGGATCGTGTTGCCGGTGGAGAACTCGTCGTCGACGAGGACCAGCGGGCCGGAGCCGGCGAGGAGGTCCGGGTCCTCGGGGAGGAGCAGGTGCGAGGTGGCGTGCGAGTGGGCCTCTTCGAAGCCGCCCGCGCCGGCGACGCCGGGAACGGGCCTGCGGGTGGAGTGGAGGTAGGGCGCGAGGCCCACCCCGTCCGCGACGCAGTGGCCGAGCCCGGTGGCGGTCTCCGCGTAACCGAGGACCACCGCGGCGCGGGACTCCTCGGCGCCCAGCAGGTCCCGCACGCGCCGGCCGAGCGCGAACCCGTAGCCGTACACCACGGACGGCGACTGCGGCACGTGCTTGCCGAGCACGTTCGACACGAGCAGATGCGCCCGCTTGGGGTTGCGCCGCAGCGCGAGCCCCAGCAGGTCGCTCAGCTTCTCGTCGCCGACCAGTTCGACGCCGAGCCGCTCGGCGACCCAGGCCCCCGTCCACACCACGTTGTTCATCAATTCCTTATCGGTACCGGTACACGTCACTGCTCGGGAGCAGTGGCTAGGGCTGGTCGGGAAGTCCGGCGGCCAGCAGCTCCACGAAGCCGATGTCCTCGTTGGCGACGCCGAAGACCTCGCCGCGCTGAAGGGTGCGCTCGGCCCAGGCGCGGTGCGGCTTCACCTCGTTCATCTTGTTCGTGTAAGCCGACCTCAGCACACCCCCGCCGCCGCGCTCGGGCCTGAGGATGTCCTCGGCGTCGCTGTACTCCTCGTGGCTGACGACGGACAGCGCGTGCACGGGCAGGACGTGCGAGGGGTGGATGCAGGTCTTGCCGAGCAGGCCGTTGGCGCGGTCGAGGGCGATCTCGCGCAGCAGCCCGTCCATGTCGTGCTCGATCAGCGAGTCACGCAGGTCCTCGGCCTCGGGGGTGAAGGGGCTGCGGCGCAGCTGCGGCTTGAACATCCGCTCCTGGACCCGGAAGTACTCCCACACCGGCCCGGTCACCGTGAAGCCGGTGCCGTCGGCCCGTCCGAACACGTTCACCACGTCGGCGATCACGGAGGCGACGATCTGGACGTCGTACGCGGTCATGTCGGGTGCCCTGCGCAGCGCGTACGCCGAGCAGAAGTCGGTGACGCCGAGGCGCAGCGCGAGGACACGGTCGCGGTACTTGGTGACCGTGCGGTGGACGCCCTCCAGGGTCTCCCTGCGGCTCTCCACGTAGAGCAGGTCCGGCGACTCGAGGACGGGCATGGCGAACAGGCGCCGCCCGCTCGCGGTCTCGGCCGCCGTCAGCGCCTCCAGGAAGGGGACGCCGCGCTCCTCGGTGAACTTCGGCAGTACGAATCCGGACAGCAGCCGCACCGCGGGGCCGAACCGCCGGACGAGGTCGGGGATCTGCTCGGGCTCACGGACCCGTACGAAGAGCAGCGGGAGCTCGGGGGTCCCGGGCCGCTCGGCGAGGTCGGTGAACTGCCTGACCAGGTTCTCCTCGGCGCCGACGACCTCCGCGTCGTCGATCGAGTCCTCCAGGCACAGCACCATGGAGACCACGCCGCGCCCGGCCTGCTTGACGATGTCGTCGGCGAGCTGGGGCCTGGTCGCGGGGCTGTAGAGGGTGGCTCCCAGGGCCGCGGAGAGCACCCGCGCCGATGATTCGGCGGTGAAGAAGCTCGGCTCCCGGTAGAAGAGGCGCTGCCGCTCTTCCGGGGCGATATGACCAAAATGACGCATGAAACTCCCCGTCGCGGCTAGTCGGCCTGATCGAATGTGGCCGGTAATAGTACGTATGGATCCATGTCAGGGGTTCCCACCGAGCATGAAGTTCTGGTAACTCAGCGGTGTCACCTGTTCTTCGTCTCCGTGCGGGGATCTTCTGCCCCGCATTGTCGTGACCAGGCCCCAGAGGGCAGGATGACCGCATGACGCACGCGATGCTGAAGGGGTCGAACGTCCCGCTGGACGCCACAGCGGTGCGGGCCGTGCTGCGCTGGACGCCCGGACAGGGAGTCCCGGACGTGGACGCCTCGGCGCTGCTCCTCGGCCCCGACGGTCGTGTGCGATCCGACGAGGACTTCGTCTTCTACAACCAGCCACGCCACCCCTCGGGCAAGGTCAGGCTGCTCGGGAAGAAACGCGGAACCGAGGGTCTTACCGACACGATCCAGACGGATCTGTCGGGTGTCGAGCCCGCGGTCGGACAGATTCTGCTGGTCGCATCGGCGGAGGACGTCACCTTCGACCGTGTACGGGGCCTGCGCATCCTGCTGTACGACGCGTCCGTCACGGATGCCGAGCCGCTCGCGTACTTCGACATCAAGCCGGAGACCGGCTCGGAGACGGCCCTGATCTGCGGCGAGCTGTACCGGCGCGGCGGAGGCTGGAAGTTCCGGGCGCTCGGCGAGGGCTATTCGAACGGTCTCCAGGGGCTGGCCGGTGACTTCGGGATCTCGGTGGACGAGTCGGAGGTGGCCGCCCCCGACTCCCCCGCCTGGTCCGCGCCCGCCCCGGCGCCCGAGACCTCCATGCCACTGCCGCCCGAGCAGCCCGCCCCGGTGCCTCAGCAGCCCGCGTACGGCTACCCCGGGCCGCAGAGCGCGCCCGCGCCCACCCAGCCCGCGTACGGCTATCCACAGCCGTCCAGTCAGCCCGCCTACGGATATCCGGGGCCGCAGACCGCGCCGGCCGCGGCACCGGCGTACGGCTTCCCGCAGGCGGTCGGCAGCCGGCCGGACCCGGACTTCAAACTGCCGCCGCAGGGACCGCAGTTCATCGGACGCTGAGAGAGCCTTGTGCCGACATCCGCCTTGTAAGGGCGGCGCTCGGCGGCTGACGGACGGCCGCGCCCGGAGGCGCGGCGCTCAGCGGGCGGCCTTCGACTTGTACCCCCGTCCCCACTGAAGTCCCCAGCCGTACAGCCGGTCGAGTTCGGCCTGGAAGCCGTAGACGAACCGCACCTCGCGGCGCACGATCAGCTCGTCCTTGACGTTCTCGATCATCACGACCGCGCAGGAACGGGCCTGCGGGTGGCGTTCGTCGAGGCTGATCTCCACGCGTGGGCCGTTGCTCGGGAAGAGCGTGACGATGGCGTGCGTACGGTCGAAGGCCGGGGTCTGGTCGTAGATGTAGACGAAGACCAGGAGCCGCTTGATGTCGTCGCGGTGGTCGAGGTTGACGTAGATCGTCTCGCCGGACGCCGAGCCGAAGCGGTCGTCACCGCTGAGCTTGACGTACGGCGGGCCGTTGATCTCGCCGAAGAAGCCGCCCAGCGGCTGGACGACGCCCTTGGAGCCGTCCTTGAGCTCGTACATGACGCCGAGGTCGAGGTCGACGTTGACCATGCTCTGGGTGTGCGCCTGGACCACTTCCGGCTTGAACGTGCGGAAGGGGTGGCGCAGCAGGCTGCCGCGTTGCGGCCCGCCTATGTCGGAGGTGCGCATCCGCCAGGACAGGTTGATGCGCAGGTTGCCGGTCGCCGCGCCCTGCTTGGTGAGCGAGACCGTGCGGTTCCGTTTGGTCAGCTCGATGGAGTTGCTGGCCGCGCTGCCCGAGTCGAAGTCCGCCGAGCGCCCGCGCCACAGGTCCTGCCACATACCCATTCCCGCCCCCACCTTCACTCGATATGCCGCGGGGCGGCCGCGAGGACTCGTCCTCACGGCCGCCCCGTTCAGAGCGTTCCTCACCGGAGCCCGGGTCACACCCCGGAACCCGGACCGGCGTCAGACCCCGGTCGAGATCTCGGTCTTGTCGTCCGAGCCCTCACCCTTGCCCTCGGCCGCCGCGAGCGCGTTGTTGCGGCGCACGGAGGACCAGAAGGACCAGGCGATCAGGACGACACCGACGAGGCCGGTGATGACCTCGTTGATCTCGAAACGGATGGTGATGAGCAGGATCGCCGCGAGGGCGCCGATCGCGTAGTGCGCGCCGTGCTCCAGGTAGACGTAGTCGTCGAGGGTGCCCTGGCGGACCAGGTAGACCGTGAGCGAACGGACGTACATGGCGCCGATGCCGAGGCCGAGCGCCATCAGGATGATGTCGTTGGTGATGGCGAAGGCGCCGATGACGCCGTCGAAGGAGAAGGACGCGTCCAGGACCTCGAGGTAGAGGAACATGAAGAACGCGGCCTTGCCGGCGAGGGTCACCGCGGAGACCGGCTTGCCGGTGCGCCTGGCCTCTTCCTCGGCCTCGTGTTCGCGCTCCTCCGACTCTTCGAGGCGGTTCTCGAAGAAGCTGGAGAGGCCGCCGACGATCAGGTACGTGATGAGACCGCCGACGCCGGAGAGCAGTACCGTCTCCGCCTTGTCGGCGTGTCCGGCGTGCAGATGTGCCTGCGGGGCGAAGTACAGCGCGGAGACGAGCAGGACGATCAGCGCGATGCAGACCGACAGCATGTCGACCTTGCCGAGCTTGGCCAGCGGGCGCTCGAGCCAGCCGAGCCACTTGATGTCACGGTCCTCGAAAATGAAGTCGAGGAAGATCATCAGCAGGAACATGCCGCCGAAGGCCGCGATCGACGGGTGGGCGTCGGTCACCAGTTCCTGGTAGCGGTCAGCGTCGTTCAGCGCCAGGTCGACCGCCTCGATGGGGCCGAGCGAGGCGCTGATCGCGACGATCAGGATGGGGAAGACCAGCCGCATTCCGAAGACGGCGATCAGAACACCGATGGTGAGGAAGATCTTCTGCCAGAACGGGCTCATCTTCTTCAGGATTCCGGCGTTGACCACCGCGTTGTCGAAGGACAGCGAGATCTCGAGAATGGAAAGGATCAGGACGATCCCGAACGCCGTCCATCCGTCGATCAGCACCGCCGCGACCAAGCCGAGCGCGGTGACCGCGAACGACCAGCCGAAGGTTTTCAGGACCACTGGTTACCCCATCGTGTGTTGGGGGGCTACCCCCGGACGAAGTCCGGAGGGGGTTTCCCCCCGCCGTACCCGGCTTTACGAAACGTTGACTCCGAAGTCTAGAGCGATGCCCCGCAAGCCCGACGCGTACCCCTGCCCCACCGCTCGGAACTTCCATTCCGCTCCATAGCGGTAAACCTCGCCGAAGATCATCGCCGTCTCCGTGGAGGCGTCCTCGGAGAGGTCGTAGCGGGCGAGTTCCTGGCCGTCGGCCTGGTTGACGACGCGGATGAAGGCATTGCTGACCTGGCCGAAGGTCTGGCCGCGGTTGTCGGCGTCATGGATCGAGACCGGGAAGACGATCTTGTCCACGTTGGCCGGAACCTTGGAGAGGTCGATCAGGATCGACTCGTCGTCGCCCTCGCCCTCACCCGTGAGGTTGTCACCGGTGTGCTCCACCGAGCCCTCCGGGCTCTTGAGCTGGTTGTAGAAAACGAAGTACTCGTCGCCGAGCACCCGGCCGGAGTTGCACAGCAGAGCGCTGGCGTCCAGGTCGAAGTCGGCTCCGGTGGTGGAGCGTGCGTCCCATCCGAGCCCGATCAACACCTGCGTGAGGTTGGGTGCGGCCTTCGAGAGGGAGACATTGCCCCCCTTGGCGAGCGTGACGCCCATGATCCTTTTCCTCCCCGAGGTCATACGTTGAGTTGCGGAGCGCGTCCGGCGCCGCACGTGGGATGTGCGGCGCCGGACGGGTGTGAGCCGAAGGGCCTTGTCGCTCAGACGTTGACGCCGAAGTCCTGCGCGATGCCGCGCAGGCCCGAGGCGTAGCCCTGGCCGATGGCGCGGAACTTCCACTCCGCGCCGTGCCGGTAGAGCTCGCCGAAGACCATGGCGGTCTCCGTCGAGGCGTCCTCGGACAGGTCGTACCGGGCGATCTCCGCCTCGCCGGCCTGGTTCACCACGCGGATGAACGCGTTGCGGACCTGGCCGAAGGACTGCTGGCGGTTCTCGGCGTCGTAGATCGAGACCGGGAAGACGATCTTCTCGATGTCGGCCGGGACGCCGGCGAGGTTGACCTTGATCTGCTCGTCGTCGCCCTCGCCCTCACCGGTCGTGTTGTCCCCGGTGTGCTCGACCGAGCCGTCCGGGCTCTTCAGGTTGTTGAAGAACACGAAGTTGGCGTCACTGCTGACCTTGCCCTCCGCGTTCGTCAGGATGGCGCTGGCGTCGAGGTCGAAGTCGGTGCCGGTGGTGGTGCGGATGTCCCACCCCAGACCGATGATGACCGCGGTCAGTCCCGGGGCCTCCTTCGACAGCGATACGTTGCCGCCCTTGCTGAGGCTGACTCCCACGAGTCCTCCATTGGTGTCCGGGGGCGGGGATGCCCCGACTGCGTTCGGTATCGGATCAACGTCTCGATCCTAGTGAGGGGTTCCCGCACCCTGCAGGGCTTGGGACCGAACAATCACAGGGTGTCGAGAGCCTTGACGTACTCGTTGAGGTCGCGCGCGTCCGGAAGGGCGTTGACGACGGTCCAGCGGACGACGCCCTCCTTGTCGATGACGAACGTGCCGCGCACCGCGCAGCCCTTGTCCTCGTCGAAGACGCCGTACGCTCGCGAAGTGTTGCCGTGCGGCCAGAAGTCGGAGAGCAGCGGGTAGTCCAGGCCCTCCTGCTCGCCGAAGACGCGCAGGGTGTGGATGGAGTCGTTCGAGACGGCCAGCAGCTCGGTGTCACGGTCGGCGAACCGCGGCAGGTTGTCGCGCAGGGCGCACAGCTCGCCGGTGCACACCCCGGTGAAGGCGAACGGGTAGAAGAGCAGCACCACGTTCTTCTCGCCGCGGAAGTCGGACAGCCGCACCGTGGCGCCGTGGTTGTCCTTGAGCTCGAAGTCCGGGGCCTTGGTGCCGGCCTCGATCGGCATGGTCGTCACACGCTTCCCTTCCAGGGGGCTGTTCGGGTGAGTCCACCCTACGCAGCGGTCACCACCGGTTCCGGGGAGGCCGACATGGCAGAACGCCGGACCGGCTGAACTTCTCAGCGGGTCCGGCGTTCGAGGACGAGGCCGTCAGGCCGAGTGTGTCCGGGGGTCCGGGGACGGGAGCCCCGGGAGCCGGTCTACCGGCCCGACAGGCGGAGCGTCACCGCTTGCCGGACTTGGCCGCCTTCGGGGTGGCCAGCCGGCTGCCGCTCCAGTCCTTGCCCACGCTGGCGCTCTTGGTCGCAGACAGACCCGCGGTGGTTGCCGCTTCGGCGATGTCGCTCGGCTCCACGTAGCCGTCACGGCCCGTCTTCGGCGTCAGCAGAAGGATGGCGCCGCCCTCTTCGATGTACGTGGTGGCGTCCACCAGTACGTCGGTCAGGTCGCCGTCGTCGTCGCGGAACCACAGCACCACGGCATCGGCGACGTCGTCGTACTCCTCGTCCACGAGCTCGCTGCCGATGACTTCCTCAATGGCCTCGCGGAGCTCCTGGTCGACGTCGTCGTCGTAGCCGATCTCCTGGACCACCTGCTCGGGCTGGAACCCCAGCCTTGCGGCAGGATTCGTCCTCTCCTCCGCGTGGTCCGCGGTCGCGCTCACGGGTTGCCTCCTGATCATGTTTCTGGTTGGGGTCTCCCGCGGCTTTGTCGGAGCCTGGGGAGTCTTGCTCGCCACGCGCGTACGCGAAGCATTGGCCGTAGTCCACACGGACGGGGCGGATCGCGCAAGTACCCGGCCGTCGAGACCGCCGAAACGGTGACGATCCTGGCGGTGTCGACGCAACTCCAGTCATGGAATCGCGGTACTTGGTGACACAGACCACACCATTCTGTCCGGTTTGCGGATTTCGGCGCCCTCCGAGCGTACGAGGCCCGAACGGCTTTGCGGAACGCGTCACGGACTGAGCGTATCGTTGCGTTTTGGCCGGGCACGTCCCAACGTACTGCGAGAACGTCCCGGTTACCTCTCAGTAGAGGTGACGATTCCGTTCGCCGGGTACACGATGGGGAACGGTGTGAACACAGAGAAGTACAGCCCCCTCTGACAGCGAAGGAACAGCGTGGCTTCCGGATCCGATCGCAACCCGATCATCATTGGCGGCCTTCCCAGCCAGGTCCCGGACTTCGACCCTGAGGAGACTCAGGAGTGGCTCGACTCCCTCGACGCCGCCGTCGACGAGCGCGGCCGGGAGCGCGCCCGCTATCTGATGCTGCGGCTGATCGAGAGGGCCCGCGAGAAGCGCGTGGCCGTGCCCGAGATGCGCAGCACGGACTACGTCAACACGATCGCCACCAAGGACGAGCCGTTCTTCCCCGGCAACGAGGAGATCGAGCGCAAGGTCCTCAACGCGACCCGCTGGAACGCGGCGGTGATGGTGTCGCGCGCCCAGCGCCCCGGCATCGGGGTCGGCGGCCACATCGCCACCTTCGCGTCCTCCGCCTCGCTGTACGACGTGGGCTTCAACCACTTCTTCCGCGGCAAGGACGAGGGCGACGGCGGCGACCAGATCTTCTTCCAGGGGCACGCCTCGCCGGGCATCTACGCCCGCGCGTTCCTCCTGGACCGGCTGAGCGAGCAGCAGCTCGACGCGTTCCGGCAGGAGAAGTCGAAGGCGCCGTACGGGCTGTCCTCGTACCCGCACCCGCGGCTGATGCCGGACTTCTGGGAGTTCCCGACCGTCTCCATGGGCCTGGGCCCGCTCGGCGCGATCTTCCAGGCGCGGATGAACCGCTACATGGAGGCGCGCTCCATCGCCGACACCTCCAAGTCGCACGTCTGGGCGTTCCTCGGCGACGGCGAGATGGACGAGCCGGAGTCGCTGGGCCAGCTCTCGATCGCGGCGCGTGAGGGCCTGGACAACCTGACCTTCGTCGTCAACTGCAACCTCCAGCGCCTCGACGGCCCGGTGCGCGGCAACGGCAAGATCATCCAGGAGCTGGAGTCGCAGTTCCGGGGTGCCGGCTGGAACGTCATCAAGCTGGTCTGGGACCGCACCTGGGACCCGCTGCTCGCCCAGGACCGCGACGGCGTGCTGGTCAACCAGCTGAACACCACGCCCGACGGCCAGTTCCAGACGTACGCCACCGAGACGGGCTCGTACATCCGCGAGCACTTCTTCGGGCACGACCACCGGCTGCGCGCGATGGTCGAGGGCATGACCGACGACCAGATCCTGCACCTGGGGCGCGGCGGCCACGACCACAAGAAGGTGTACGCGGCCTTCGCGGCGGCCAAGGCGCACAAGGGCCAGCCGACGGTGGTGCTGGCGCAGACCGTCAAGGGCTGGACGCTGGGCCCGAACTTCGAGGGCCGCAACGCGACGCACCAGATGAAGAAGCTGACGACCGCGGACCTCAAGGGCTTCCGCGACCGGCTGCACATCCCGATCACCGACCAGCAGCTGGAGGGCGGCGCGCCGCCGTACTACCACCCGGGCCGTGACTCGGAGGAGATCCAGTACATGCACGACCGCCGCAAGGGCCTGGGCGGGTATGTCCCGACCCGTGTCGTGCGGTCGAAGCCCCTCGCGCTCCCCGAGGACAAGACGTACGCGAGCGTGAGGAAGGGCTCGGGCCAGCAGTCGATCGCCACGACCATGGCGTTCGTGCGGCTGCTCAAGGACCTCATGCGGGACAAGGAGATCGGCAAGCGGTTCGTGCTGATCGCGCCCGACGAGTACCGCACCTTCGGCATGGACTCGTTCTTCCCGAGCGCCAAGATCTACAACCCGCTCGGCCAGCAGTACGAGTCCGTGGACCGCGAGCTGCTCCTCGCGTACAAGGAGTCGCCGACGGGCCAGATGCTGCACGACGGCATCTCGGAGGCGGGCTGTACGGCCTCGCTCATCGCCGCGGGTTCGGCGTACGCCACCCACGGCGAGCCGCTGATCCCCGTCTACGTCTTCTACTCGATGTTCGGTTTCCAGCGCACCGGTGACCAGTTCTGGCAGATGGCCGACCAGTTGGCGCGCGGATTCGTCCTGGGCGCGACCGCCGGTCGTACGACTCTGACCGGTGAGGGTCTCCAGCACGCGGACGGCCACTCGCAGCTGCTCGCCTCGACGAACCCGGGCTGTGTCTCGTACGACCCGGCGTACGGGTACGAGATCGCGCACATCGTCAAGGACGGTCTGCGCCGGATGTACGGCCCCGACAGCGAGGACGTCTTCTACTACCTGACCGTCTACAACGAGCCGATCCAGCATCCGGCCGAACCGGAGAGCGTTGACGTGGACGGCATCCTCAAGGGCATCTACCGCCTGAAATCCGGCGACCAGGGCACCATCCCGGCGCAGATCATGGCGTCCGGTGTCGCGGTGCCGTGGGCGGTCGAGGCGCAGGGGATCCTCGCGTCCGACTGGAACGTGAAGGCGGACGTCTGGTCGGCGACCTCCTGGAACGAGCTGCGGCGGGAGGCCGTCGAGGTGGAGCGGCACAACCTGCTGCACCCCGAGGAGGAGCAGCGCGTCCCGTACGTGACGCAGAAGCTGTCGGGGGCCCAGGGGCCGTTCGTCGCCGTCTCGGACTGGATGCGTTCCGTTCCGGACCAGATCTCCCGGTGGGTGCCGGGGACCTACCAGTCGCTCGGCGCGGACGGCTTCGGATTCGCGGACACGCGCGGCGCGGCTCGGCGCTTCTTCCACATCGACGCGCAGTCGATCGTGGTCGCGGTGCTGACCGAGCTGGCACGCGAGGGCAAGGTCGACCGGTCGGTGCTGAAGCAGGCGATCGACCGCTATCAGCTGCTCGACGTGCAGGCCGCCGACCCGGGCGCCGCGGGCGGCGACGCGTAGTCCGTACGTCTGCGGAGGGGCGGGGGGGGGGGGGGGCCCCCCCCCCCCCCCCCCACAAAAGCACAAAAACAAGAGGGCGGGCGGGAGGCGGCCGCACCGGACCGCGGG